>CAWFFV010000082.1:0-168029 GCA_963814985.1 uncultured Chloroflexia bacterium
TCTCAGGGACCCAGGAATAATTAACGATGCATTTCGTCTCTATTCATCGTTGTCTCATGACTTCTGGTTGTCTTACTGCGCCCACTCCGGTACGACTTCTTCCCCATTTGGGCGGAAAAACTGAAGCCCAGAGGGTCCGATAAGCAGCCATTCAGCCTCAACCTGACCCGTATTTTCGATCTATTTGGAGTGTTTGGGCTGGAACAATCAATGTGTCACCAGGGGCAACTTCAACCAGTTCATCCCCAACGAGAACAGTGACAGTTCCCGCAAATTGCACCATGACCTCTTCTCGGTCGTGATAGTGGAAGGGACCGGCCACTCCTGATTCCTGACGTTGGCGGATAACACTAAATTCGGTTGCCCCCCGACGAGGAGTGGCAAGGCTCCTGCGAACATTCCAGGGGTCCCACTAGCCGGGATGTTTGAGTTACGAATAAGCACCAAAGAAATCTCCTTCAAGTGAATGAAGCACAGATCTGTGCTATACTATTAGAAAGTCTGCCTGTCTAAATAGTAAGTCAGACTGTCTAATTTGTCAAGAGGGAATTCGTATGTCGGAAGAGTCGCTTTCTATTGATCGCGAACAACTCGATCAGATGCGTCAGCATCATATTGGACGCTTGCTCCAGCAAACCTCACGAGCTTTCAACGTTCGGGCTATGACGAAGTTACAGCAGCATGGGCACACTGGCTTGAGTCTAGCCCACACCTCACTACTTTCCAATCTCGACCTTGAAGGAACACGCATCACCGTTTTAGCGGAACGTGCAGGAATGACGAAGCAGTCTATGGGACAACTCGCATTGGATCTGGAAAAGAAAGGGTATATTCAACGGATGATCGACCCGCGTGATCATCGTGCCACGCTCATTCTGTTTACCACAGCAGGTTGGCAATTTCTGCAAGATGCGTATCAAGTGAAAAGCGAAATTGAAACGGAGTACCGTGCCTTTTTAGGAATGAAGGAATGTGCCACCTGCGTTCATCGCTGCTACTCCTGCTTGAACGGAGCAATCAAGAAGACGAGAAAGCTCAATAACTTCACGTATTATCGTGACTATGGGACAATTTAGTTTCGAGAGTCCCTTATTTCAGCCCATCTAAAAAGCCCAGCACAACCGAGTAAATTCTTCGGGTTTTTCCATATTTGGTACATGCGCGCTCTCCGAGAAGATATGTTTTTTTGCTCCCTTGATCGCATCTGCCATCCCATCAGCGGCACGGAGAATTTCAGGATGATCAAGCGCTCCTGCCATGATCAGTACGGGGACGTGAAGGGCGCTCAGGCGGCTACTAGCAGGCGGAACGAGCGGATTGAGTCGTGTGTATCGGCGGCTAACCATGTTTTCATCCTGACCGGAATACAATTCATCTCAAGAGCACGTTGACGAACCATTGGGTTAAGCTGTTCTGGTTGACGATACGGACCATCAACCCAGAGGCGAATTTGCAGTTCAGATGCACGCGCTGTATCCCTGTTGTAAGGCTGTTATCATTTCTAATACATCCGGCGGGGGGTCGCCTTGTAACTGGAAACCACTCGGAACGGTTAGACAATCATCAATGCTGAGGCCATCCCAGGATGCTCAAGCACAAAGTCGATCATGATTTCTCCGCTCAGCGAGCACCCAAGCAACGCAGCACGTTCAATGTGGAGGTGCTCCAATAATCGCAAGAGGTCATAACGACGAGTTCTTGGCCCTGTAGCTGGATCTGATTTCCCGTAACCGCGCATGTCAAAGCGAATGACCCTATAGTTCTGCGTAAAGGCATCCCACTGAGCATCCCACATCCCGCTATCTACAAAGGCTGCATGGCCTAAGACCAGTGTATCACCATCACCTGCCATTTCATAATAGAGCTTCCCATCATCGAGATCAATGTATCCCGTTATTGTTTTTACCATAATGAAGCTTCTTCTCCCTTGTTGTTTATCAGTGATGCATAGTGTACACTGGTTTCGATGACACCTTTTGTCATGCAAACTATCGAATAAACCAGTGAGGCAAAAAATCATGCGTGCAGATCGATTGGTGGCAATTGTCTTGCTGTTACAAACCCAAAAGAAATTGACGGCACAGGCACTTGCCGCCAGATTAGAAGTTTCTCCACGAACCATCCTGCGTGATGTGGAGGCACTCTCCATCGCAGGAATTCCGATTTATACCAATGGAGGACGTGAGGGTGGTATTGCGCTCGATGAAAACTACCGTGTAACACTTACCGGCTTAAAGGAAACTGAACTACACACGTTTTTTATTTCCAGTAACGTTCAACTTCTCAAGGATATCGGGCTTGGGAATGCAGCAGAAAATGCGCTTCTGAAGTTATCGGCGGCTGTACCAATACAGCATCAACCTTCCCTCGAGTTCATGCGCCAGTGTATTTATATTGACCCACTCTGGTGGTGGCACGAATCAGAGCCGCTGCTTTTGGGAGAAATCCAGCAGGCGGTCTACGAATTCGCCGCCTTTGCGCTGTCTATGAGCATCATCATGGTGACATAACGAAACAAATCCTTGAGCCTTACAGTTTAGTTGCCAAATCGAGTACCTGGTATCTCATCGCCCGACGTGACGGAGAACTGCGCACCGATCGTATCTCGCGGTTCCATACTATCGCTCTACTCGACACACACTTTACTCGTTCTGAGAATTTTGATCTGACAACGTATTGGCATCATCACCTGCAAGAATTCGCATCAACTGTTTCTGGCTACACGTTTACCTTGCGTTTTCACGAAAGTCGATTGCCATTCGTGAAGAGATTGATGCCAGGTCGCTCTACCATTATAGGGCCGAGAATGGAGATGGGTGGGTAGGCACAATTTCACGTTGAGTCTATGGACTTCGCCAAAGTCTATTTTCGACTGGGAACTCAAGTGACTATCGTTGAACCGCCAGAATTACAAGCGGCAGTTGTTCAGGCTGCCGGCGAAATTCTTCATAGCTCGTCGAGCAGAAAAGCCTAAAAGCGTCTCGATTGAGCCAGGACAGAGCAAAGGTGCCAGAGGCTTGCTGTTCTTGGCCGTGCGACCTATCTTACTTGAGCGAAAAGTCAGGCAAACAGCCTCTGACAAGTTTCAAACGTTTCATACGATTTCTCATGAACACGGGATGAATCGACTATGGTCAGGGAGAGGATATCCATGATCACCTCAAGCAAATGAGTAAAGGAAACTGAATTTCCGCAACGAACTCTGGACAGTTTCTAGCCACAAAGCAACATCTCTGGATCGAATGAGTGATACTGGTAATGAAGTCGAGTTTATATTTGGAAGCTCACGATTTCATGCTCATCGTGAGCATCTTCTTTGACTTCGCCGCCAGCATCTTCTGCACTTCTGGCTTCATTTGTTCTTTGGCCAACCTCAATCTCCGACCGCTGGCCATATGCCACGTAAAATCGATACTGAGTATGCAGTTCCCCAATAACGAAAGGCCACTGCTTTGCTGGTAATCCAGCAACGAGGAAGCGCTGGTGAATATAGGATATTGTATCCTTCTCTAAGGGTTGATGTTTCCAGACGCAAAAATGAGATCATGAGAAACCTGCCACCAAGATGCATTGGTCCATCGAGCGTGGAGTCGTTGGACTTGGAGATACACAGCGACCTCCGTGCCAATCTGACTTCCGAAGGTTGATGATATCTCACTGCTGAGTGAGTGAGGTTCATAATAGGTAAACCACCAATGGTTCACCTGAAACATGCTGTTAAAAATAGGCTTCTCCGACATACGGTTTAGACAAATATCATGTAAAAAAGACCTTTTCACTGGTTGCTTGGTGTAACGCGGTGGTAGGTCTTTTTGGCTTGTGGAGCGGGTTTAGGTGGTATGATGTGGAAGGGTGGGACTGAGAGGACTTGAACCTCCGACGCACGGTTTAGGAAACCGACGCTCTATCCACTGAGCTACAGCCCCATTTTATGCTTGCTGAGGTCTCTTTGACCCTAGAAAACCGTCTCTCTACAGGTCTGTAACCGTCGCTCTAGCTTTAAAAAGATAACACGGGTAAGTTACAATGTCAAGCGTCGGGCGTGCGTCGGATTAACCAAGTTTCACACCCTGGTTAGCTATTTTACTCGACTCTGCATAGCGTAGTGCTCTGTCAAAGTTCAATGGGAACATGACCCCGAAAGGGGTAGGGACCAGCTTCGGCGCGTCAACCGTTTCATCTGGTAAGCTGTCCTCTAGAGCCTTAAAGTAAACCTCCGCTGAGATACGATTAGCCTCAACCGCTCCAACTACGTCACCCATAGACTCTAGTACGCTGATACCACCCTGTCTAGCCTGTCTACTGTTGAATGCTCTAAGATAGAGTTGTGTGGTGATTGTATCTGTATGTCCCATGAGTCGGCTAAGCTTGAAGAGTTCCCCACCAGCGAGAAATATACTTGTGTAGGGCTGTACACGCGGCTTGACCCAACCCAACCTCACGTTCTTTACGGCCTTTACCGAATACCTTGATAAATGGGTCTTTGGGATTCAGTTGAACATTGTCGAGCGTCAACCCACAAAGTTCTCCCGCTCGTATGCCCGTCTCAAGTAGTAGCATGATGATAACTTTGTCCCTGACTACTAACTCAGGTGTGTTCTCATTGTTGCATGCAGTAAGTAACGCTTTGATATCGGCTGAGGTAAACATTTCAATAACAAAAAATCTCCTTGTCTCTGTTGAGTCCCTTTGTTTATAAGGAACTGAGTAACGTTGAAACAAGGATACAGGCGGGTTGAAGCTTTAATCTGATTATGAGTCCCTTGCCCTACCGACTGAGCTACGCCGCCTTGTCTGTGGCTGATAGAATAAATCTATAGCCTTCATAGTATGAAGGCTTTCTTTAGAAGTAGCGGGAACAGGATTTGAACCTGCGACCTCCGGGTTATGAGCCCGACGAGCTAACCACTGCTCTATCCCGCGTCATTGAATCTGTCGATAGCTTGGTAGCGGGGAGAGGATTCGAACCTCCGACCTTTGGGTTATGAGCCCAACGAGCTAACCACTGCTCCACCCCGCGTCGACAGTTCATAGCATACTACATTCCTTGCTCCCTGTCAAGTAGGATGAACCACTTTCTTTTAGCGTTCCTCACCCAGATAAATGCGCATGTAGCTTTTGTACCTGCGTTCATCAATCAGGTTATTCTCGACGGCTTGAAGAATAGCGCATCCCTCCTCGTCGATGTGTGAACAATCGGAGTACTCACACTCTCCCAGGTAGAGGCGAAACTCAACGAAGCACGAGGCCAGATCTTCTGGTGGAATGTCCCAGGCGGCAAGGGCACGAATACCTGCTGAGTCAGCCAGCCAGCCTCCTCCCGATAAGGGATAGAGTTGTGAACCAGTCGTTGTATGTTTGCCCTTGCCGGTTGCATCGCTGACCAGGCCAGTGCGAAGAGCCATCCCTGGCTCAAGAGCATTCACCAGTGAGGACTTGCCTACACCTGATGACCCGGTAAAGAGCGAGGTGTGATCCTTGAGCAAGGAACCTAGCTGATCGATCCCCTCACCCGTCTGTGTGCTGGTCCAGATCACCTGATAACCCAGGTTGCTATAGAGTTTAGCCGCTTCATTTACATGAGGGTCCCGTTCCAGATCTGCCTTATTAAGACAGATCAGCGCATTTAGTTCGGCACACTCACAGATGGTCAGGTAACGATCCAACAGGCCAAAATGTGGTTGAGGTTGGGCCACTGCAAACACCAGTACAACCTGATCCAGATTAGCCAGCATGGTCTGTTGGATGGATTTCTTGGCTGTAGAGCCTGCATCTTTGCGGGATAAGGAACTCTGGCGTGGCAAAATCTCCTCTATCAAACCTGTGCTGGCGTCGAGTCGGCGCAATTTCACATAATCACCAACGGAGAGACGTGTGGGAAGAGGTGTTGCACTACTATCATGCTTCCCTATACGCTGTACTCGCTCAGATGGTGAGAGACTGACGAGTTTGCTGGGGTTGAGACGTGTTTTACCGGGCGATTTTGTGGATTGAGCTTGAGCAAAGGCCTTTTTGAGTTTGCCTCTCAGGGTACAGCGCAGAATACCGTCATCGGTATGTACATCATAAATGCCATGTGCGCCGTTCAACACTACTCCATTGAGTGTTTGTTGTGGGTCATTAATCAATGCGTTTTTCCCTCCAGGAGCATAAAAAACACGGTTATGAATTAAATTGTTTGATGTCTACCGTGTGGAGGGAAGGGAGCAAGCGTACCAGCCAGGCTCTAATGTGTGTCAGGTATTTGTATGTTTGAAGGAAGATGGGAAGCCTGGCCAGACGACGTTTGCTCATTATCCTCGTGCAGGGTAGACAAGGTGCATACAAGCACAGTGAATGAATAGATGTGCTTTCTCATAAACCTGCACCTCCTTGACTGGCCAGGCCAGAATTTGTTAAAACAGTTTCTTTCATAAAGAATACAAGAATATACCAGGGTTTGTCAATGTCAGCAGACATTCGGGGCTGGAGTCCAACGTTTTGTGGCCTGTAGGGGCAATATTTACCCCTACTAGCCTGGAGGCTATGTGCCTCATTCTTGCTCGTCGTTGAGGTGTTTCCTGGTCTTATGTAGACCTTAGCGGTCGTAGTACAGAATACGTCCACAATTTGTACATGTTTGCAATTCAGCGCTAATACGTACACGTTGTAACTCACTAGGAGTCAAAATCACACGACACCATTGACATGAATTTTGCTCGACCTTTGAAACGGCTCTTCCTTGTTTTGTACGTCTCATCGTATCATAACGAGAAACAAGTTCACTGTCGAGGCCAGTTGCAAGTTGTGCCCGCTTCGCCTGTAACTCTTGCCGTCGTGCCTCTAGTTGATCGCGACGTACTACAAGTGTAGCACTTTCTTGCTTCCAGAGTTCCTCGGCCTGTTTGAGTATCTCCGATTTCCGGTGTACCATTTCTTGTAAAGATTCTGCCATATCAATTACCTCCAGGGTAGCCTCTTCCTGGCGGCTTTGCAGTGCGCGTAGCCTTTGCACCTCCTGCTGCAAAGGCTGGAGTTCTTTAGCGTTACTCACTACTCCACTGTAAAGACGGCGTTCTTGTTCCTTAAGACGAGAGATGACATCATCAAGTGCCCATTCAGCTTCTTTCTGTGCCTGAAGACCAGACTGCCATTGTTGTTGGGCGATGTCGAACTCTGCACGTAGTTTCTGTAGTTTGCTATTACCTTGAAGGGAATTTTGGACAGCCTGGTATTCGGTGGACAGGCGGTCCAGTTCGAGGTCGAAGTTGCTGCAACTGAAAAAGTGTAGCAACTACCTGTGTCGTGCTCATGAGTAGACAGATCCTCCTTTCTGAGCATCCGAGAGCACTGAAGTCCATCTTCTATTGTACTGCTTAGAAAAAATGTCTGCAATAGATTCCTTAAGCAATATTCTTTTTCACCAGATTATTTGCATGAGTTATCCTGGTAACTATTCAGGTGTTCTCACCACCTGCGGTGGCTCGCCCTCAATGAGTCATCCCGAACTTTTCCGGGACATGAAATGCCCTTTTTACCTGTTTGGCAAGCGGGAGTGCAGAGGGCGGCAGCCTTCTGTACTTCCCGGTTTTGGGAACTTTTTCAAAAGTTCGGGATGACTCATTCCTACGAAACGCCTGTGGCGCTGAGGAATTTGGAAAAGGGGACCTGAATAGTTACATTATCCTGAACTTTTGAAACAAAAGTTCAGGATAACTCATGCAAATAATCTGGTGAAAAGAGTTTCTGGGGACACCCTGCGCGATAGCTTCAATCTGCCGTTGGGAAGGTAAACCAGAATGTTGATCCCTGATCTGGCTGGCTCACCACTCCCACCTGCCCCCCTTGCCGCTCAATAATCGTCTGACAAATATATAAACCCAGTCCCAGCCCTACACCGGAACCACTCTTCACGATGATATTATCAACACGATAAAAGCGTTCCCAGATGAGTTTTTGTTGATCTGGAGATAGTCCCGGTCCCTCATCGTGCACAGACAGGCGCACACTGCTGGTTCCTGTTGCTTGCAGACTCACATCTACAGGGTGACTGGCCTCCGAGAATTTCAACGCATTCGAGAGATAATTACTGACTACCTGTCCCAGCCGATCTGCATCTGCCAGTACAAAAACCTCATTGGGAGTTGTTCTCTCAAAACGAATGGTGCGCGTTGGGGTAATCGAGAGCTGATTTTCGATCGCCTCGCCAACGATAGCCATCAGGTCACAGCGTGTAATATGCAACTCAAGCTGGTCGGTCTGAATACGAGTCGCATCCAATAGATCACTGACCAGACGACTTTGTACATGGGTCTGCCGATCTGCTCGATCAAGGAAACCTTGCACTGCCTTGATTATCGATATGACCTCTTCTGAGAATTTGTTCTGGGTGATCATCCTTTTGAGGGAGCGTTTTGCCAGTTGCACGTTGGCCCTGATGGTTGTCAACGGAGTTCTGATTTCGTGAGCAACGATGCCCAAAACTCGTTCATACGACGGTTGGCCTCCCGTAACGCCAGTTCGCCTGCACGTGCCTCTGTCTGCTCGGATAACAACCGTTCATGATCTACCACCAACGCAGCCAGCTTGGCCACAGCTTCGGCGAGTCGGATTTCCTCAGTATTGTAGTGATGGCTGTAGTCTGCGTGATCTAAGGAAAGGAGACCAAGCAGGTGATTATTTACACACATAGGGGCAATGAGAGCAAGATGAACGCCATAAGGGTTGGGCCAGGTGCTCCAGGGAAATTGCGCTCTATCCAGCAGCGATACCTCATTGTTATGCAGATGTTGAATAAGAGAGGGATCAGGGCTATCTGAGAGGCGATATGCTCGCTGCATCTGGTCACTCCACCACTGTTGCTCTAATTCTGCTGAGAGTCCGACAATAGCCAGCGGACGTAAGATCTCTGTTCCAGGTTCAATAGCAATCAGACTCACACGTTGACAACCCAGAACGTTACACGTCAATTCCGCCATTCGGCGCATGACTATCCGTACCATGGACTCTTTATTCACGGCCTCTTCGCCTTGTATTCCTTGTACAGCCACCTGTGCGATGGTGAGTAATGCTTCCAGCACATTATGAGTACGTTGCGCCAGACGGTGACGCTCGGTCACATCGCGCGTGACAGTTACCGAACCGACAATGGAACCATCTCTGGTGCGCAGTGGCCCTCCTGTGATGCTGAGATACCTATCCCTGTCACCTCTGATCACGGTTTCTTCGGTTGCATCGACAGAGGAAAGCACCTCACCTCGCAAGATGCGTGTAATTGGCCACTGCTCTTTGGACAGTGGCTGTCCCTGCTCATCACAAAGATTGAAATCTTCAAGCGTTCTCACAAGTGTCTCAAAATCCATTCGGGTACCTAACATGGCCTGAGCAGCACGATTCATAAAAAGCAGATTACCATTGACGGAATAGGCAGCAACAGCATCAGGTACGGTCTCCAGCACAGAAGCGAGTTGAGCGGCCTGTTCCTCGATCAAATTTTCCAGTTGATATCGCCGTGTGATGTCATGACCCTGCAAAACACCACCGAGAATTTGTCCTCGTGTATCATGAATGGGTGCACCGCTCACGCTGAGATGAGTGTCATGTCCGTCGAGCGACCGAATCACTATATCCATTGCTTGAGAGCCTTTGAACACCTCACCACGGAGAGTACGCATATGTGGCCATTGCTCTGACGGCAGAAGTTGTCCATGTCTATCACGTAATTGCAGTTGCGTTACATACTCATATATCTGTTCCTCCAGTACAAACTGCTCACTGGCCGCCCGATTGAAATGAAGCAAGTGTCCATCAGTATCATAAACTATCAGACTATCCGCGAGCGCTTCAAAGATGGCTTCTAATTCGTTGGCACGAGCAGTGGCTGTTTCCTGCTCAGCTTGTAGTTGAGTCACAAGCTCTTCTACTTGCTGTACAGCCTCAGCTCGTGCAACTTCCACCCGACTTGTCACGAGGCTAATGATACACCCGATGAGCAAAAACAGAGTAGTTTCTGTGAGATCTTCTGCAGTAGATAAATTCCAGGCAAAAGGAGGAGGTAAGACAAGAAAGTTAAAAAGCGCTGCTCCAATAATGCAAGCCAGTAAACCTGGACCTGTACCACACAGCAAGGCAGCACAAAGCACTCCTAAAATCATAACTATTCCAGAAAAGGTAGAGGAAGGGAAGATGTGTAGGAGGGAAAACGTTATGGCTGCAAAGATCACTTCCACGACAATGGCTATTCCATAGCTTATGGCAGGATGAAGCCGATGCGAGGCGTTTTTCTCAGTACTGAAGGGAAAAGCCAGGAGCCATCTGCGTACGGCCTTCCAGAGCCATAAGGCTGAAAATGTTGTTGATGCTTGTACCTGCTGACCAGATCCAGGACTTGAGGGAGTCGGAGCGCTATGCTCCTCTGTAGGGCGAGTACCATCAGGTCTCTGTTCTTGTTCTTGTGACATGAAAGCTCTCCCTATATCCAGCCGGAGACAGCGCGGTTTCTCCAGGCATTGTGCAGGACATTGCAAACATAACAGTGGTTCCTTTTATCAAACCGGCCCGTAAAGCCCATGCATTCATGCATGAGGTGCTTCACGATAGAACACGGAGAAGGACAGCAAATGGATACAAGCCATCTTGTCCAATTGTGCTCTTTGCCCTCGGTTTCGTGCTGGTTCGTGGAGGATCGGCTGAGAACGTATCTGTTGAGACAGAGAAAAGTCAAAAGAGAGTTGAAGTCTAAAGCTGGTGGATTTCTCTTATGAAGAATGTTCCTCCACCTCCTGATAAAGTGGGAGCGTAAACCAGAATGTTGATCCCTGACCCGGCTGGCTTTCTACTCCTACCTGACCTCCTTGCTGCTCAATAATGGTTCGGCAAATGTAGAGTCCCAGTCCCAGACCGATCTGGGAGCTTTGCTGAACCTCAATACCTTCAACACGGTAAAACCGCTCCCAAATCCGCTGCTGTTGCATTGTCGAGAGGCCTGGTCCCTCGTCTCGCACTGAGACTCGCGCTATCGCATCCACCAGTTCCAGACGAACCTCAACGGGCCTCTCTTTTTTCGAAGTATTTTAAGGCATTGGAAAGGTAGTTGGTTACGACCTGATTCACACGGTCGGCATCCGCGAGGACCTCTGCCGTGTCTACAAGAGAAGTCCAGTGAATGAGACGGTTAGGGGAGAGTATCGATTGATCCTCGACCGTCTTCCCAACGATGGAAACCAGATCACATTTTTGAGGGCGCAGATCAAAGTGATCAGTCTGAATCTGAGAGATGGTAAGCATATCAGCCACAAAGCGAGTTTGTCTCTCTGCTTGATGGTCAGCTACCTTCAGTACACGCTGAAGCATGGAAATAGTATGCTCGGTTTCGCTCTCACTATGCTCTTGCCATTGGTTGAGTAGTCGCAGGGCCATCTGAAGGCTTACTTTGATGGTCGTCAGTGGCGTTCTCAGTTCATGGGCGACAATGCCTAAAAACGCTTCCATACGCTGGTTGGTTTCACGTAAAGCCAGCTCACGTGCCTGAGACAGGGTGCGCTGTTGTAGCAAGTGCTCTCGCTCCATCACCAGTGCTACCAGCTGGGCAATAGTGGCTTCCAGAGAGTATTCCTCTGGCAGAAACTCATGGGGCAGTTGCGCGTACTTCATGCATAGTAGTCCTATGAGTTTTTGTTGCAAAGAGATCGGAGCCACTAATGACATAGTAAGAGTGCCTGCATCCTTCGGTGGGATCCGCACAATCTGACCACTCTGCAACTGCTCAACCTGCTGTGGTGACACATACTCCTGGAGAAGATGCTGCCTTAGTTCCTGCCACCATGATATATCCACCTCCGATTGTTCCTCTGCCAGTGCCATAGGGGTGAGGTGTCCAGTCTCCGGGTCTATAGCGATGATCTCGACCCGCTCACAACCGATAACTTGCAGTGTCAATGTGGCGAGTTCCTGAACCGCCTCATTGACCAGTATCGTCTGATGTAAAAGCGTGTTGCGAGATTCATCTGGGAGATGCACGAGGACTTCGGCTACCTTAAGCAGTGCTTCGAGCGAAGCGCGGGTACGTTGTTCTAATCGTCGCAGCGCTGTAACATCGCGTTCCACATAGACCCCTCCAACGATCTGCCCATGGGTATTGCGGACACGAGCACAACAGGCATTAACCAGGATTTCTCGTTTATCCAGTGTGCGCAACCACATATCAAATATCTTTACCTCCTCACCGGTTGCGACTATCTGCCAGAATGAGTCTGAAGATGAATGGTTGTCCAGTCCCAATATACGCGGACGATGGAGGCCCCATTGCTCGTGAGGAGCGAGCACGGTATAAGCCTCCAGATTAGTGATACCCAGCAGATGCTCTGCTGCAGGGTTGAGGTGGGTAACGATACCCCTCTGGTCATAGACAACAATCCCATCGGGAGCCGATGCCAGTATGGCTTCCAGGCGTGCATGTTCCGTCGTCAGTTCAGTAGCAAGGGATCTGGCATGATAGTAAGCCCGTCCCAATTCGCTGATACCTCCGCTGATGAGTAGTCCGACCCCCAGAAAGAGCGCATTCGCAGTGGCGGAAGGAATATTCAGTGACCAGCTAGAATTAGGGAAATGGAGCAAGTCATTGATCTCGAAATCTCCCAGGCAGACTGCAAAGAAACCCGGTCTGATTCCCCAGGCCAGGGTCACGAGTGCAATTGGACAGAATTCGAGAATACCGAACGGCTCAATGGTTGGGAATGTGCGTTTCAAAAGTAGCGCGATGAGCGCAAACAGGGTCATGAGGAGTAACGTAGTCAGATAGCCGACCCACTGATGGCGGCACCAACCAGGTAACCTGGTTGGCGTAAAGGTAGATTGCTCTAACCACTGTATTCCCTTGTGCCACCAGTTTGGTCTTCCAGGACGTACAGGCCTGTTGGCAGAAGAAGGACGGTTCATGGGTGAGTATTTCTCCCTGATATTTCTTCCCTCTCCTTAAAAACAAGGGATATATGGTGCTCTTTTCTGATTCTATTATATATACACGTACAACTCTTGTGAGACAGAGGTATTGGTGGCACTTCCGAGGAAGTTGATCAGCACCTTATTCTGATTGTGATATACTCAAGTGGTGACTCCTCAGATCCCTTTTTGTGACTCCTCAGCGCTGAAAGCGCTTCGCAGGCCGTTTTATGTGGGTTTTGTTGTTCATGGCAGAGGTTGCATCGCAACCTCTGCCATGAACAACAAAACCCACATAAAACGCGAGCAAGCCACCTGCGGTGGCGGGAATATCTGAGTAGTTAGCCTGATGTGCAAATTTTTCCAGGCGGGGTCCAGGGGCAGCAGCCCCCAATGGAGTTTGGGATGTTCCCAAATTTTTCCAGGCGGGGTCCAGGGGCAGCAGCCCCAGGCGAGGTTTGGGGTGTCCCCAAATTCTTCTCCCCTCTCTCTCACGCCGCCGAAGGCGGCATGTCAAGAAAAAAACTTGCACATCGTGCTAGTAACCTTAAATGATTTTCACAACCATGTGATTAAGAATAACGAGAGGGACCTTATGCATTCCTTGGAGCGCCGACAGGCGATCATTGTTCTCGATTTTGGCTCACAATATAGTCGACTGATCACCCGTCGTGTGCGGGAGTGTCATGTCTATAGCGAACTTGTTCCAGCAAACACTACACTGGCACAACTGCAACAGAATCCACATCTTGATATTAAAGGCTTCATTCTCTCTGGTGGGCCAGCCAGCGTTTATGACAAAAATGCCCCACTCTGCGATCCCGCAATTCTGCATAGTGGCTTGCCCGTGCTGGGTATCTGCTATGGAATGCAGTTATTAGCATTGCAACTGGACGGGCATGTTGCTCCTGCTCAAGGGCTACGCGAGTATGGTCCAGCAACCCTTGAAGTGCTGGCTGAGGCAACAGGAGATACCCAAACTTTTCGTATCTTTGAGGGTATTGGTATTTCTCCTGCTCAAACAGAACACCTTAGCCTTCCGCATTTCCCAATCATGCCTCGTTTGCCTGTATGGATGAGTCATGGAGATAGCGTTGATAAGCTCCCGGCCGGTTTTCGTGTCCTGGCTTGTAGTGAGAGTAATCCCATTGCGGCTATTGCCAACCCACAGGGCTTGATCGGACTCCAATTTCACCCCGAAGTTACTCATACACCCCAGGGTAAAGAGATCATCCACAATTTTCTTTTTCGCATCTGTGGCTGCGAACCAGGTTGGACTTCTAAATCTGTGATCGATGAGGCGGTTGAGCAAATCCAGTTGCGTGTCGGCGACGAACACGTTATTTGCGGACTCTCTGGCGGCGTCGATTCCGCTGTAGCTGCACTGCTGATACATCGTGCTGTTGGAGATCAGCTTACATGTATTTTTGTCGATACGGGTTGCCTGCGAGCAGGAGAGCGAGAGCAGGTCGTTGAGACCTTCAGTAATCATCTACATATACCCCTCGTAGCCGTTGATGCACGCCAACGTTTCCTGGCTCGTCTTGCTGATGTGATTGACCCGGAGCAGAAGCGTAAGATCATTGGTGAAGAATTCATTCGTGTCTTTGAAGAAGAGGCGGCACGTTTGGAGCAGCACCATGGACCGATTGCCTTTCTGGCTCAGGGCACGCTCTATCCTGATGTGATCGAGAGTACCAGCCACGATACAGCCTCGACCGCCACCCGCATCAAAACACACCATAACGTGGGTGGCCTGCCGGAACAGATGTCGCTGAAGCTCGTAGAGCCGTTACGTATGCTTTTCAAGGATGAGGTACGTGAAATTGGTCTCGCCCTTGATTTACCAGAAGAGTGGGTCTGGCGTCATCCATTCCCCGGCCCAGGTCTGGCAATTCGTATCATTGGGGCTGTCGATGAACAACGGTTGGAAACGCTACGAGCGGCAGATAAAATCGTCCTGGATGAGATCCGTCAGGCGGGTATCTACCGCGAATTAGGTCAGGCTTTTGCTGTTCTGACACCAGTGCAGAGCGTTGGTGTGATGGGCGATGAGCGTACCTATGCTAATGTCGTAGCTGTACGTGCCGTGACAACGGGCGATTTTATGACAGCCGACTGGGCACGTCTCCCACATGATTTGTTAGGACGTATCGCTAATCGGCTGGTTAATGAAATACGCGAGGTCAACCGCGTCGTTTACGATATCACCTCCAAGCCGCCAGCTACCATTGAATGGGAGTAGAGGATCATGATCGAGTTTGAAATAATGGTACGAGGTCTCTATCGTCCCAACCAGCTTGCCATCGACTATCATCCTGGCCTATGCATGCCTATCACGCCACAAATACAGGAGTGGATGGACAATTTGTGGGAGCAAAGACTGATCATAGCCAGGGAGCAGAAAATACCACTCTTTGATGCACCCTTATTTCGTCTGGTCAGCGCCAGTTCCGTTGTGCTCTCTGAGAAAGATGTCCGGTTGCATCTGGTATTGGGTGACACTGGCTATAAAGAGTATGTGGCAACGCGTACTCCCGAATTTAGCAGAACGCATACTCGCGAGGAACTGGGCAATGCTCTCTCAGTTTGTTCGGTCGTAGAAACGAGCGATCACGCTATCCTGCTTGACAAACGTCAGGGGGTTGATGTCCACGTGGGACGTTATCATGTTATCGGCGGATTCTTCGAGCGCAATTGCGATGTTATCACTGAAACAGCACGGCCTGATCCTTTTGCAGCCATGCGTCGAGAGATACGCGAAGAGACAGGGATACAGGCTGACGATATTCACGGGCAGTATTGTTTGGGTGTGGTCTATGATCTGACGACGCCGCATGCTGAAATATGTTTTCTGACATGTCTCAATATAACGTTAGATGAGGTTATGCACAATAGAACTGCCGAAGATGATGAGATCAAGCAGTTACTTTCACTGCAAGTAACGGAAGAGAGTTTACGCGAGTTTATCGTGAGTCACCATGGGAATATTTCGCCAACAGGTGAGCCGAATCTGTTGCTCTATGGCGCACAGAAATTCGGTGATCGATGGCTTGAGGACATAATGAGCAATATTTCGTAGGTGTCTCCCTCCTTGAGAGGAGAATCATCCGCCTTCTTCGTGTGGGAGCTTGCCTTCCAGTTCAGTGACACGTTGCTGCGCTTTGGCAAGTTCATCCTGTACCCGTATAAGCTGTTGTTTGAGCACACCATTTTCCTGGTGCAGCGAGGATGTCTTTGCTGGATGAGTATCCTGACTCTCTTGTCCTGTCTCCTTTGATGTTTCTGCTGTAGAGGTTGATGTGTTCTGCTCTTTGCTCTCACTCAGCGTTACTCCGCATTGTTCCAGGACGCTCTCTGCCACAAAAATGGGGGTTCCGGCACGTACAGCGAGTGCTAATGCGTCGCTGGGGCGTGCATCAAACTCAAGCTGTTGACTTGCGACATCAACGATAACGTGTGCATAGAAGATCTCATCAATCAGCTTTGTAATCTCGACTCTTACGATGTGGCCCCCTAATCCTTCCAGTATATTCTTCGTTAGATCATGAGTGAGAGGTCGTACCGAGTGTGTTCCTTGTAGCTTAACAGCGATAGCATAGGCTTCTGCATGAGCAATCCAGAGAAATATGTAACGTTCACCCACTTTCGTCTTTAATATGACTACTCGCTGTTGCGTAGCCAGTTTGATACGTACGCTCTCTATTGTCATCTCGATCATTGATTGGACCCCTTTACAAGTCTTGATGTTCACCCCTATGTTACACTAAAGTAATAATATATCATAAAAATATGAAAAAACTGAGGAGAGTTAAGAATACGAATATGCAAACAACCCAACGTGCCTCTGGTTGTCTTTTCGGCCTTGCCCTTGGCGACGCCCTTGGAGCTAATACAGAATTTCTGCATGTCGATGCAATCCTTCAATGTTTCCCACCTCATGGCCCACAGGAGCCGACCGGTAATCCGGCTCGTGTTACTGATGATACACAGATGGCCCTTGCGGTCAGTGAGGCTCTCCTGTCTGCTGAGCAACCTTACACTGCTGCCACCGTAGAGGAGCCACTGCGTAACGCTTTTATCGCGTGGAACGAGAGTCCCGACAACAATCGTGCTCCAGGTATGACATGTATAAGAGCTTGTGAATACCTCGCCATTGGTCTCCCCTGGTATAAGGCGACTATTGCCGGGTCAAAGGGATGTGGAGCAAATATGCGCGTGGCTCCGGTGGGACTCTTACCATCTGGAAAAGATGGCGTGACTGAGACAACACGAGCGGCTATTGCCCAGTTTCAGGCTGCCCTCACACATGGTCATCCCACGGGTCTGGCAGCCGCCGATCTGACTGCTACGGCCATCGCAGATCTTGTAGCAGGCGGGGAACCCGCTGGTTTACCGCAGCGGCTACGTGCCTATGCTCTACAACAACGTACCGTCTATCATGCTGACTGGCTTGGCCCTCTCTGGCAACGCCCTATGGTAAATACTCCGGAGGAGTTTATGGCACGAGGATGGGATGAGTGTCTTGCAGTACTGGACCGACTGGATGTAGCCTTGACGGAGATGGATCGTGAGAGTGATCCATGTCGGGCAACTGGGGAAGGATGGGTAGCGGAAGAAGCTTTTGCTACAGGGCTACTGTGTTTCTTGTTGTTTCCTGATGATCCAGTGGCTGCCATCAGACGGGCCGCTGTAACCTCAGGTGACTCAGATTCGATTGCTTGCCTGACGGGAGCCTTTGCAGGCGCGTACCTTGGGTTGGCTGCATGGCCTCCCGCCTGGGTGGAACATATCGAGTATCGTGAGCGATTAGCCCACCTTGGGAGCATGTGGGATCGTTAATCACTCTTTGTTGACAAGGAAAGAAGCGGAATTTATAATACTGACCAGCCGAAAAGCTCAGCGGTTTTAGCGTGGGGTGACAGAATTGGCCGCCAGCGGCCAATTCTGTCACCCCACGCTAAAACCGCTGAGTTATCCCGAACTTTTGTTTCAACAGTTCGCAAAAGCAAGGGTGCAGGGAGCGCAGCATCCCTGCCGGGGCTCGGGGTGCCCCCGAAAAACTCTTTTTACTTCTTTTATGCGCCGCCGCAGGCGGCGCGAGGAAAAAAGAACTTATATTCATTTATGGAGAAAAATTTATGTTTAAACCACTACGCTTTCAAAGCATGCTTAAAGCGATTCCCGGCATGGCCCACCTACAACTCACACCTCAGGCGGCCCACCATGCTCGTTCCCAAAACTATGTACATGTTCAAGAGCAGATTGAGATTGATAGAACGCATGCCTCAACGCACGAAGTAAAAGAGGCCCACATCCATGACGATATCAAAGAAAATATCAGAATAGAGAGCAAAGGAGGGCACAAAACAACAGAAGTTCATGGGCATATGACCAGGGATATAGATATCAAAAAGACAGAACGTGGCAATGAAACCGTAACAACCACTCTACAACACGTTCATGCAACCACCGTGGAGGTCGCAGCAGTTGAAATGACGCCACCTCATCCACCACGTGAAAATACACCCATTTATATGCGTACACATCATCATATGGTCTATACGCAAGATACCGCGTGTGCTATCTGCGGTGTACGAAACTCAACCCTGCCTGATCCCAAGGAGAATCCATTTCATGCCAGCGCTATCGAAACTCACCATTACCCTATCGAGCGTAGTTTGCTCAACGCGTGTGACCCGCGTAAAGTCCATGTCATCTTCCCACAAGTGAAGGATCACGAGAGCCTGGAAGCCTTTATCGACTCCGAAGAAAATATTATGGTGCTGTGCGATATTCACCACCGCCATCCCTATTATGGCATTCATCATATCCTCGCACAGGATTTCTTTATACAACCATTTCTCTTTGGTGGCTATCAGGTTGTGGCAAAGGGAGAGGATGCACAGCAGGTCATGCAGGCAAACGAAAAGGTTATTAAGAGCCACCAACCGAAGAATAAATAATGGGAACGGTGCTTCTCATCTATCGTCATATGATATAATAGCATATGGCATTTCAAAGAGATGAGATCGATGAATGCGTATCTGAATGCCGAAAGACATAACCTCCAGACTAAAGGCGATGGGTGAGGCATTGTAATACCGTCTGCATGATAAGAGAACTCAAACATGTTGTTATTGAAATAACATATGAGGAAACAGCAATATTTTTTGTATAAGGAGGTAAATGGCATGGAACAAACAATCCTGCTTGTTGATGATGATGAGAGTATTTTAGAAGTCGTACAAATTGTTCTGGAAGGCGAAGGCTATCGTCTACAAACGAGCCTGAATGGAGAATGTTTGCAGCATCTTAGTGACGACTTGCCGGACTTGATCCTCCTTGATGTCTTGCTTTCGGGATGCGATGGACGAGAAATCTGCAAGCAGCTCAAGAGAAATCCAACAACCGCACATATTCCAGTGATTATGCTTACTGCGCATTCCGATGCAAGTAAAGTCGCTGATGCGGGTGGAGCTGACGATTTTCTGGAAAAGCCGTTTGATGTTGATGTACTCATCACAATAGTCGAGAAATATCTCTCCCCGGCTCATGCCAGTCACCATCTCTTTGGTGAGGAAGCAGTCGGATAATCCACGGCTAAAAAAGCGGGTGGTTTTGCGTCTTATAGTAAGAGAGCGGAACTGCCTGCTTTTGTTTTTGGGGAAATGTATGAGAAGCGGTATCTCTGTTTGCAATATCCGCAATTTCCAGTTTTTTGTGTGTTTATAAGAAGAGATAAAGGAGATGAGGGTCGGGACCCAACACACATTTCAGAGGAGGACAATGCTATGACCACTGAATGCGGCAAGGAATTCTTTATCTATGTCCCAACAACGAATGCTGTGGAGACCCTTACTCAGGCCACCATTGCCAACTGCGAAGAGACCGCAACTTCTGTGGAGGAGAAAGCTGACCTGTACGACACCTGGGTAAAGATTCCACTCACCGAACAACTCGTTGTCTATGCACGTCTGGTTAAAGACCCGCAGCGATACTAACGCAAACCATCAGGGCCAGCACAAGGCTGGCCCTGATGGTTGCTCTTAAGCGTAATGCCCAGGCCCCTTTTCTGATTCCTCACCACCTGCGGTGGCTCGCTCTCGTTTAGTGTAGATTGGCGTAGATTGTGTGGATTGCGGCGCAATCCACACAATCTACGCCAATCTACACTAAACATCCTGCGAAGCGCCAAAGGCGCTGAGGAAATCAGGGAAAAGGGGCCTGAGTAGTTACTAAGCTTCCTGTATAGAGGAAAAGATGCTTACCAGGCCAGCGCCGCTGACCATACAAAGCGCCAATCCATAGAAAAGAGAGACCTGCCACTCGGGACCAAAGCCGAAGGTCCAATTAAATAAGAGGCCCAGAAGCGCACATATGAGCCAGAGGGCAACGTAGACTATTATGCCGCAGATCAAACCCATACCAATGCCTGCGAGAAGATCGTAGTCTTCTTCCACAATCATTATTGCGCCCATACCACCCATGGCAAGTGAGGAAATGAGGGCGAGCGCAAGACCCAACCATGTCTGCCCGCTAAGCATGAACGTGCGTGTGCCAAGCAACCAGATATGTTGGACTACTTGATGTTGAGTATAGTATAATTCCACGCTAATGTATACCAGGCTACACCACAGGCAGCAACTATGCTCACGATGGTCATGCAAACCATTGTAAAGAGATTGATTGCCTTATGGTATCCTGAGATGTAGGAGAGAAGCGCAACAAGAACGACGGTGGCTGTTGCCCAGATCAAGGATTCAATGAAATTTTGTGTATGCTGGGCTGCATTGATTACATTAATGGTAATGCCTGCTGTAGCTCCCAGACCGGCAAGGAGACAAAAAATGCAAAAGCATAAAAAGCCAGTATTTGTTTCCAGAATACGAATGAACTTGCTGCGATTTTCATGGCGTTCCGATGTCTTTCTGGTTTTTTCGCTCCTGACCTTCGCTTCTTCATAGTGAGGAGGTTTTGGCAGACGAACCCGTTTCGCCAGGTCCAGCGGATCACCATAGTAAGGAGCGCTTTGCCAGAGCGAGGTGAGTTGCTGCTTGGCTGAGGAGAGATCGCCCTCGGCGACAAATTTTTTGGCATTCTCATACATCCAGGCATGTTGTTGATTATGTCTGGCTACCGAGAGGCGTTCCGAAGCCTGGGAATCATCAGGTTGAAGTTTGCGTAGTTGTGTCCACGCCTGAATTTCCTGATCCCACTCACCTTGCTTATAGGCAGTTTCAGCCAGCTCTCGTTGCTGTTCTACCTGTATTTTGTTTACTTGCGGGTGAAGTTCCTTTATCTGTTGTTGAAGCAGATCATTGCCATAGTGTGGATCGCAGTCAAGAACCTTCTGCCAGAGATCAGCAGTCTCCGATATATTCCCCTGCGCTCGCGCTTTTATTCCTGCCTTATACCAGGCATCGAGGCGTTGCTGAAGAAGTTCCTTCATCTGTTGTTGCAGCAGATCATTGCCATAGTGTGGATCGCGGTCAAGAACCTTCTGCCAGAGATCAGCGGCTTCCGCTAAATTTTCCTGTGCTCGTGCTTTTACCCCTTCCCTATAAAGCGTGTCGAGACCCGGATCTGTCGACCCGAGGGGAAGGGGGAGGGGGTTTCCACTACTGTTGGTGCAAGGGGTTGAGGAGTGATTACTCCTGGTACTATGAGTGGAGTAGATTGAGGGATAGTTATGGCTACTGGCGTGGATGGTCCTGTAGATGGATTGTCCAGAATCGACGGCGCGGGAGGACCCAGCACAAGCTGAATGGCCTGTTCCAATGCGGAAGAGAACATTTCAACTCTTGGGAAACGTTGTCCAGGATCTTTGGCAAGCGCTTGAAGGACTACCTGTTCAACAGGAGCAGGGATCTGCAAGGTTTTATCAAACGAGGGAATACCTGTTTGATGTTGATATGGCAAGGAATGTGTATTGCCATGAAATGGAGGTGTTCCATTCAACCATTCAAATACAACCACTCCAAGCGCATACTGATCACTGGCAGGACGAGATCTGCCACTCCATTGTTCAGGGGCCATATAGTAGGGAGTTCCTGAAGGTAAATGCGTTCTCATTGAAGTTGTGTTATAAGCGACAACTGCAATGCCAAAATCGCTCTGCAGGATCTCGCCGTTACTGTCTAGCAGCATATTTTCTGGTTTGATATCCTGATAAATCACCTTTTGATCGTGAGCATACTGCAAGGCGCTAGAAATTTGCTTTACATAAGAAACGATCGTGGCAGCGGGTAATATAGTTCCTTTTGGGTGACGTTGGCGCAACGTCCCTTGAGTGGCATATTCCATAACGAGAAAAGGAATATTATTCTCCTGGCTGAATTCCAGTATGCGCACGATATGCGAGTGTTTGAGTGCTGCAATTATTTGGGCTTCTTTGAGGAACTCTTGCAAATCTTCCGGCGACATACGGGTATGCATCACTTTGATAGCCGCCGGCATTTTGAGATAGTGATGTTCACCAAGATACACATCAGCGAAGCCACCATGGCCAACGTGTTGTAGCAGATGATAGTTCCCAAATTGTTTCCCTACTAAATTCGCCATGCTTAAAGTCCTTCCTGAGATAAATGGCAAGAAGAGGGAGTTATGGCGGAAAAGCGTTTAACAACAGATTTACGGGCAATGAAATATAGGGGATGTATCTTTTGTTTTATGTGCATCTTTACAATCCATAGATTTATATGAGATACTTTTATCAGCTCCGCAACTTCTACAGTGATATAGTAGCAGAAATCGATGTGTTTTACAAGTTAGTGTCTTCAAATTTTAGTAGTAACTTCTCAGAGTGGGGGTGCAGGGGGCGGCAGCCTCCTCGGCGGGGTTCGCGGGTTGCCAAACCCAGGTATCCCCGAAAAACTCTTTTTACTTTTTTTATGTGCCGCCGCAGGCGAAGCGAGAAGAGAGAGCTACGATTAGCTTTTTGAAAATTTGCAAATTCGCATTTTTCCGACCAAACAACCTACACATTCATTGACAATTTCGGAAGAGCCAAGTACAATTAAAAGAGATGGCGTTGTGTAATGACTAGGAGGCATCTTCATGGCTGTCGTACATACTGATTTTTATCGTCATGAGAACCTCGTCCGCAAATCAATACAGATCCCCTCAACGCAACATAAGGAGCTTAAGGCTCTGGCAGTGGAGTTGGACTCTTCACTAGGGGATGTAGTGGAGACTATTATGGAACTCATGAGACAAGATAATTATCAACAGTTAAAATCTGCAATTATCCAAAAGCGCGAATGTGAACTTTCCTCCCTTAACCACTCTCTTGATGAAGCCTATGCCTACCTCGGTTCAATCCCTGAAACTCTTGAAGACGCCCTCTTCTTTTTTGATGCTGGGCGCGAAGGCATGGTTGCTTAACTAATACCACGTTGGCTCAGAGACTTCTCACAGCTTGTGCAAAACAAGCTTGAGAAGGACCCATCCTGGCTAGAGGTACCGTCCGTCCATAGCCTCCTGTCAAAGTGCATACTGGTACAGGTCTATTAGGGGAACAACGATGTACCAGGAGAGAGTGTGCCTTTACATAACAAAGAAGGAATGTATCCTGGGTACCTGGTGGATGGGAATGACTGACGGAAGACTATCTGGAATAAATACCATCTGGACATGCTAGAGCAGATAGCAGAGCTATCAGAAAGGTGTGGCGCTCTCTCTGCCCCAAAATAGGGGAAACTGCGCCAACTCACTAAAGAAATAATGAGTGAAACGAACCCTCTCCCCCCAAGTCCCCGGCGAGGTGAAATTTGGGATGTGAACTGGTCTCCTGGTCGTGGTGCAGAACAACAGGGTCTGCGCCCTGCTTTAATTATTCAAAATGACCGTGGGAATGCCTCAGCGACATATCCATTAACGATCGTTGCATCTATGAGTCGGACGGAACGAGAATTGCCGCTACATGTGCGCATTGCTCCCAGTGAGGAGAATGGACTCAACGACTACACTGATGTCAAATGTGAACAGATTATGACTGTTGAAAAATCGCGTTTGATCCGTCGCCGGGGTTCTATTAGCGCCGAAGAGTTGCATCGCGTCGATCTTGCACTCCGGCTGAGTCTGAACTTACCCTTGTGAAGATTGTCTTATGTTAAAGGCCATTCAGGCGTGTCATCTTCTTGTGCTTCTGGAGAGTTTGCTCTTTGGTCTGCTTATAATGGTGTATGGATCGGGACCGATTCATGCATCCCAGGCTGCACCAATGCCGTGTCCCACTTTTAGTGGTATCATAGAAAAACAAGATACAGCGCTCATTTTTACATCTATGTAATCGCTACTCTCTCCGCTTCCGTCAAAAGCCGAAAAGCGGACAGGGCAATAGGCAGGAGGATTTTTCCCTTTTGCTGATCATGTGCTCGGTAGACCGCGATAATCGCTCCCTGGGCGGTTTGTTGTAACGACTGATACCCCAGGGAAAGGACCTGGTTGAGCGCCTCCAGATCTTCTGCGGTCGCGACCTGCTCTTCTACCAGATGGGTACACAACGTCCGTAACGTCTGCCGAACCTTTTTCACTGCCTCCAACAATTCGAGAGTCCAGTTGATTGCCAACTCTTCTCCCTCTACACGCTCATGTTCAGAGTGGTGCGCGAGCGCTTCCTGCCACCAGTGGGACAGGTCATCTGGCGACGAGAGCACATCACGTTTTTTCCCTCGTACGACCATCTCTGTATTGACCAGATCCAGCGCCAGCGAGCCACTCAGAAAAAGGGCGTCGCTGGTTGCTTCTCTGGCTTTCGTTTCGCTCACTGTTCTCTCTTTCGTCATCGCGACTATTTTTCCTTCATGGTAGCAGCGTTCTTATCCTCCCCCCATTGTACAGTGCTAAAACACTATTGACAAGTACATTTCTTTATGTTAGCTTATATACATATCAAAAAGTTTTTTGATATGTATATAAGCTAAGTTACGACCAACAACAATGGAGAGAAATGATATGCAAACGCCATACCACTCAGGAGAACTCGAGGTACAAACACGAGCCGGAGTACGCGTGGAAGCATCCCGAATTGCCAATATGATGATGTCAATCCTTCCACCGGTCGCACAAACTTTCCTCCTGGCTCAACGTCTGGCTGTGGCTGGCACCGTTGGTCGAGATGGTCGGGTGTGGGCTTCATTGCTCACTGGCGCTCCTGGATTTTTGCAAACCATTGATACCACAACCCTTGTGATTACTGCTACCCCCCTGCCGGATGATCCACTCACTGAAAATATCCGGCAAGGAGGGCCGCTGGGACTTCTGGCTATCGATCCAGGTGCTCGCAAACGCATTCGTGTGAATGGACAGGCAACAATCCAGAAGGGGGGCATTGTGATGCGAACTGAACAGGTCTATTTCAATTGTCCAAAGTATATCCAGAGCCGTCATCTGACAATAGTTCCCCAGGAACAAGCGCTGCCGCAAAAAAGTTCTCACATCTATCATCTTTCTCCTCGCCTTCAAGCGTGGCTTCAACAAGCCGACACGTTTTTCATTGCCAGCGCTCATACACAGAGGGGAGCAGATGCCTCTCATCGTGGTGGTTTACCAGGCTTTATTCAAGTTCTCGATGCGAGACATTTCGCCTTTCCTGACTATGCCGGCAATACAATGTTCCAAACACTCGGCAATCTCGTCACTGATCCTCGTGCTGGCCTCCTCTTCATCGATTTTGAGAACGGCAACGTCTTACAATTGACGGGAAGAGCTCGCGTGATCTGGAAGGAAGAACGCCGTGACCTGTTCGCGGGAGTGGAACGTCTGATCGAGTTTGAGCTTGATGCAGGATGGGAGATTCCTGCTGGCTGCCCCCTGCGCGGTCAGCTCATTGCCTCCTCTCCCTTCAATCCAGTATAAAGGACACTTTTCCATTATCGAGAGAGAAACGAGTAGCGCTTCTCAAAGAAATGAGGATAGGATCATGCAATCATCGCTGAAACCGCCGTTCACGAGAGAAACGGCTCTTCTGAAAGTGAAAGCCGCAGAGGATGCCTGGAATAGCAGTGACCCGGAGCGGGTCGCACTAGCATACACCCCAGATTCTCAATGGCGCAACCGGACGGAGTTCTTTACGGGTCGAGAGGCGATCAAAGCCTTTCTCCATCGCAAATGGGCCAAAGAATTGGACTATCGCCTGATGAAAGAACTGTGGTGTTACACTGACAGCCACATCTCGGTACGTTTCGAGTACGAATGGCGCGATGCGGACACGGGACAGTGGATGCGGACGCATGGAAATGAACATTGGGAATTTGATGAAGAGGGACTCATGCGGCGGCGCGATATGAGCGCGAATGATTATCCTATTCAAGAGTCTGAGCGGCGCTACCGCTAAAAGCGCACCTCCACCCACAGACGAAGTAAGACTGGCTCTAGCAGTGCCTCCTCTACATGTGATAGAATCTAATACAAACGTTATACACACGCCAGGAGAGAATCAGGCATGCAAAAGCAGATCGGAACAATACACGTCAAGCGAAATTTTCCACAGATGCTCAAAGGTGGGGTTATCTGTGATGTCGTCAATGCGGAGCAGGCGCGCATCGCTGAGGACGCTGGCGCTGCCGCTGTGATGGCACTGGAGCGTGTGCCGGCCGATATTCGTGTTCAGGGTGGCGTTGCCCGCATGAGCGATCCGGAGCTTATTATCCAGATTAAAGAAGCAGTGACTATCCCCGTGATGGCAAAATGTCGCATCGGTCACTTTATGGAGGCTGAGATTCTCCAGTCCATTGGTGTAGACTGCATCGATGAGTCAGAGGTCTTGACTCCCGCTGATGAGCGCTTCCATGTAAATAAGCATCAACTTCACTATACCCTTTGTGTGTGGCGCACGTGACCTGGGAGAGGCACTGCGGCGCATTGGCGAAGGTGCTGCAATGATGCGCACCAAAGGTGAAGCTGGCACAGGCAATATCGTTGAAGCCGTACGTCATATGCGAGCTATTATGGATGGCATCCGCCACCTGCAAATATTACCCGAAGAGGAACTGATGACCGAAGCGAAAAACCTTGGTGCTCCCTATGAACTGGTTCGCGAGGTGGCTCGAACAGGTAAATTGCCCGTTGTGAACTTTTCGGCTGGTGGTGTCGCGACTCCCGCTGATGCAGCTTTGATGATGCGGCTGGGTGCAGAAGGAATCTTTGTCGGTTCTGGCATTTTCAAGTCG
This sequence comes from uncultured Chloroflexia bacterium, assembly GCA_963814985.1. GTDB lineage: Bacteria > Chloroflexota > Ktedonobacteria > Ktedonobacterales > Ktedonobacteraceae > CAWFFV01. The sequence continues at coordinate 27,093 of CAWFFV010000082.1, forward strand.
GGTGATCCCCTGGCTCGTGCCAAAGGCCATTGTTCGAGCTACCACGCACTATCAGGACCCACAAATCCTGGCGGAAGTCTCACGTAACCTGGGAGAGCCAATGGTTGGCATCAATGTGGACACCCTGCCTGAAAAAGAACAGATGGCACGACGCGGATGGTAGTGGCATGAAAAATCACAACCCCAAACCTGCGTATCGGCGTATTAGCATTACAGGGTGATTTTGAAGCCCATCTCGACATGTTGGATGGAACTGGGAGCGGATGGTAATGCTGTCCGTCGGCCTGAGCAACTGGATAATTTAGATGGTATAATTATTCCAGGTGGTGAAAGTACAACTATCGGTAAACTTGATGATAGTGTATGGCTTCCATGAGGTGTTGCAGAGGAAAATTCAGGAAGGGTTCCCCATCTGGGGAACATGTGCGGGATTAATATTATTAGCAAAGGAGACGGATAACGCACTGCGTAGGTCAGCCACTGTTGGCTTGATGAACATTCGTGTTCGTCGTAATGCATTTGGCAGTCAGCGGGAAAGTTTTGAGACTGATCTGTCGGTGCCTGTTCTAGGAGAAGCGCCATTCCACGCCTTCTTCATTCGTGGACCTGCGATAGAAACAGCGGGACCGAAGTAGAGGTGCTGGCAACGCTCGACGATGGAACAATCGTTGCCGTCCGGGAAGGAAGCTTATTAGGCACAGCATTTCATCCGGAAGTTGCAGGAGACCCACGTTTCCACCACTACTTTCTTCGCATAGTACAGAGCGTCAAAAGCTAGGGGTCGAAGTCGGGTTTAGTGGCACCCCCTCGCGCGCAGGAGCACTGGATGATACGACCGGTACTATATGTCGACTTGCCGGGCATCATCTACGCCATTGATCGCCGTGCTCGTAGCAAGCAGCACGAGTTTGCAAATTTTGTGTGCTGGCTGGAGCAGGTGGAGAGTAATCTGCCTCCATCCCCTATCCTGAGAAATATCCTTCCGCTTAACCCGCTTCTCGTACCTGGATATGTGAAGATCGCTGGCGTATGCTTGGCTTTGCCCAGGTGCTGTGAACGGCCAGCGCATACTGCATGGGAATATCCTATCTGGCCTCTATGGTCAATCGCAGCGTCTCTAGCGATGAAGTCCTGGCTGGTTCCTTGAGTACACATTGGAGATGGCGGCTGGACCATAATATCCTGCGTGTTTTTGCGAAGGTTGAGGATGAAATTCCGGAGTCAGAATTATTCCAACGTATCGGATTTCAACGCTATGCACGCGAATTGACTTATGTCTTCAACCTGGGTCAGTTCAGTTGCAGGCGGAACCCGGTCATCCTTCACTGCGCCGGTGGAATCGTCATATGTGTGGGGGTTGCACCAACTCTATCGCTCGGTCACTCCACAACGGGTGCAAATGGCCGAGATACTGGAGAATTGCGACGAATATGCTAAACTCCACGTCGGCTCACAGCGTGCATTGACTTCCCTTTTTTCAAAGGGAATGAGAATTACATCTGTGATGTCGGTGTTCGTTTAGGTGCATGGTTGCGGTTGTGTCCTGGTCATGGCCTGGCACCCCACCGCATCATTTTGAATGTTCATCCTGAGCATGCTGAACTGGCTGAACCGCTTCTGCAGTTTGGTATCAGAAGGCTTCTGGAGACAGACGTACGGCGCATCTATTGCCTGGTGCGCGAGTACGACTCTTTCGTCATCACCGCTTTACGTCCAGTGGATTTGAGCAGATCTCTAGCAAGGTATTGCTTGTGCGACACATGGCTTTACTTGCCATGAGGCAAAGCACAGTCCCCGCTACTGGAACATCGAGCGGTCTATGGCTTGAAGGGCTTGGGGACAGTCAATTCTCGCCAAAAACAACGAGGTGATAAAACTGCCTATGCAACATGTGATCACTGACGATCTTGAGGCTCTGCTGGCTACGCTTCCGCCCAGTATCCACGACGCGGTTAATCGGCTCGAGAACCGAAGCGAACTGCTGGAGATCGTAATGGACCTTGGACGCTGTGCCGAGGGCCGATTCCCAGAAGGGGAGGTGATCCTTAGTACGCAGCCAGTAACCTAGCGCTGACCTGGATTATGTGGTCGAGCGTATTGGTGAGTTCGGTGACGATAACCGTGCTGGTATTGAACGGACACTGCACCGTATCAGTGCACTCCGCAATCGAAAGGGGAAAATCGTCGGTTTGACCTGTCGTATTGGTCGAGCAGTGCTTGGCAGTATTGCGTTGATCCGCGACATTGTCGAACAGGGTCAATCGATCTTGATTCTTGGTCGCCCAGGTGTGGGAAAAACCACCCTGCTGCGTGAAATAGCTCGTGTCCTTGCGGACGAAGCCAATAAACGTGTGGTGGTGGTAGATACCTCGAATGAGATCGCCGGGGATGGAGATATTCCACATCCCGGTATTGGACGTGCACGCCGTATGCAGGTAGCTCGTACAGCAGAACAGCACGCCGTGATGATTGAGGCTGTGGAAAACCATATGCCACAGGTCATCGTGATCGACGAGATTGGCACTGAATTGGAGGCAGCTGCTGTCGCGTACCATTGCGGAACGTGGCGTGCAGCTTGTTGCTACGGCTCATGGTAATTCTCTAGGGAATTTGCTCGTCAATCCAACACTCTCGGATCTGGTGGGTGGCATTCAGACCGTCACTCTTGGAGATGAGGAGGCGCGACGACGACATACCCAGAAGAGTATTCTGGAGCGTAAAGCTCCCCCAACCTTTGATGTGGTGGTGGAACAGCAGAGTTGGGATGAAGTGGTCATTCATCGAGATGTCTCTGATACGGTAGACAACATGCTCCGTGGACAGCCTGTTGCGGCTGAGGAGCGCACTCGCGACGAGGAGAGCGGTCGTGTAACTATGCGTCGCGTCACTGCTGGAGGTATGGATGTACCAACCTGGGGGGTTGGCAATCTGGGGGGTGCAGGCATGGGAGGACGTCAGGGCTTCTCTGCCAGTACATTTGAGCGTCCTGAAAAGACAAATCGTTCGGAGCGTGACCATCCTGGCAGCGGGTGGGCACAAATTCGTCAGGTCGGACCTCAGACGAATCGCAATGAGGCAGGCGAGCGTGTACGTGGTCGTAAGCAGGCACCGACGCAGCTTCCACCGCCAATGAGGGCTTTAGCTCCTACCGGGACATCTCCTGCGGATGTCGAGCCTCGTGCAGCGCTGGTTACAGCCAGTCGTTCAGCTCTTCCTGAGGAGATCTATCAAGCAACCAGCGTTGGGACGGAACTGTCTCCCGTCAAAACCTTGCGTGTTTACCCATTTGGCGTAAACCGTGATCGGCTGGCAGAGTCAGCACGCCATCTGCGCGTACCCATTATCATCACCAATAACCAGGGTGATGCTGATGCCGTCATGACACTGAAAAACTACTATCGTCGTCAACCGGAGCGCCTGCAACAGGCGGAGCAGGATCGTAAATTAATCATTATCCTGAGGAACAATACTATTGTTCAGATGCAGCATGCTCTGGCTCGCATCTTCGATATTCCTGTAGAGACTTCTCCAGAAGAAGAGCAGGAGGAGTCGAGCACAGAGCAGGGCACTGAGTTCGACGATCCAACAAAACAGGCACTCCTGGAGACCGAGGATGCTATTCATCAGGTCTTGAATAAGGGTCTGACAACAGCAGAACTGGCTCCTGCAAATGCTTATATCCGACGTTTACAGCATCAGATGGCAACACGCTATAATCTCATTTCACGTAGTCGAGGGAAAGAGCCCTATCGTCGCGTAAAGATCTTCCGCGCACGAGATTAATAGTCTGTTGAAAAATAAGTGTAGTATGGGGTAGCAGGAGTGGCAATCGCCGCTCCTGCTACCCCATACTACACTTATTTTTTCTTTTTTTCATCGGGAGGCTGCGGAGGCTGTGAACTGCGATAATCTGTCTGCTTGCGCACAGAACTTTGTGATGAATAGTAGACTTCTTTTGCCATTCCTGGTGCCATGGGTGACATGGCAACTTGCGACTGCAAACTGAGCAACGATTTTACTTCGGCGAGCAATTCGGTATCGTTGCCCGCATACTTTAAAATGTGTTGTGCGACCTTCTGGATGAGTTCACTGGCCTCCTGTCGCTGTCCCCGCTGATTTAACTCTACAGCCTGGCGGCGGGCACGGCTCGCATGGTGCAAACCGACCCAGTGCATAACCTGAGGATCACGGATGGGCGTCTCGGCATCGTATGTTGCCTGCTCTGCATAGAGGAATTGTACAGTCTGCCAATCAGAGTGCTTTTCAACATTCTCCTCAACCCATACAAGACGTGCGCGAATTTGCCGAGTCTCCTGTTTCTGCTGTGCAGGAATGGCGAGACGGACAACCAGCGGACGCTCTTCAGCGCTGCACAAATCACCAATGGCAATAGACCAGGCAGCTTTCCCAGTTGGATTCGTCCAGTATGCACTGACTGTATCAATAGACATCCCCTCCTCTCCTTCAAATTCCAGCCGTACCTGAGAGACGACTACAGAAAACATGTTGCCCAGTTCTCCGGTAAACGTATTGGTAATTTCGTCGGGAGTTCGTAGATGGTGGAACTGTCCTCCACCCGCAACTGCCATGGGACCAAGGAGTGACTCGTCATAGTCGGAGCCTATCCCGAAAGTGCTGGTTGCGATCCCTGCATGGTCTCGAATACCCGCAGCTTCTGTTGCAATCTGTTCACAATCGGTGATCCCTCTGTTAGCAAGCCCATCAGTCAACAGAAAGCAACGCGAAAGTTTGTGTTCTCCCGCAGGAATGTTGTCTGCCACAATGGTATTACAGCCCGTCAGCCAGCCTGTATGCAACGCAGTAGCGCCACGTGCCTCAATGGATGAGAGAGCTTTACGTGCGGCAGCTTTAAAATCTTTTGTGACAGGCGCAACAGGCTGAATAACATCGATACGATCATCAAAGACAATGATAGCCGCCGAGTCGTGTTCATCGAGGCGATCTATGACGCTCAATGCGGCCTTTTTGGCTGTCTTTATCTTTTCTCCTTGCATCGATCCACTTCGATCCAGTACTAAAGCCAGATTCAATGCAGCCCTGTCAACCGTCTTGCTTACAGGCGAAGAAGTAACGCGGACAAGAAAATGGATGTGGAGGGAACTTCCCTGGCGTTGCAGGAATCTGCGTTCCGGGTGAACCTGCAAAGCTATCGTTGCCGCTGTATCTGTCAGGTGATTTTTGTCAAAATTGTTTGTGCTGTCTTCCACAGTGGTATCTCCTTTTACTATCGTCTGCGATGGATAATGTTAGGAATTTACGAATCAATGGAATTTTCGGGGACGTTTGCTGTCCGGAGAAGACGAGTAATCAGCAGGAGGTACTTTTCCTTTACATCAGCCTTTACATGCAGTTCTACACCAGCGACAAGCTCCCAGCGGAGCCATGCTTGTGCTGATCTGGTATCCTTTTTATACGGTGATATTTTCAGCAGCGAAGGAGTGGTTGTCTGAATTGCTCCTGATGATGCCTGGGCATGCTGTAAGAGAGTTGCGACATAATCTCTGGGTGATGTTTTCTGATCTCCCTGTTGTAAGTTTGTGGCTCGCTGATCCTCTTCGACAAGAAGGGAGCGTGCATCCTCGAGAGATAACCCGGCTAAAAGGGTACGTATCTCGGCTAAAGGTACGTGTCTCTCAGAGAGACGACGAGTAAGACACAGGCGTACGAAATGTTCACTACTATATGTGGTTGTCTTCCCGCGTCCTTCTGGTCCGGGTAAGAGACCTTCAGTGATATAGAAGCGAATGGTCCGTACGGGTATACCCACCAGTTCTGCTAACTCTTCAACAGTGAATACCTGTTCGTTTTCTTGCATAGTGTTATTATAATCAGTAACAGTGTCACTGTCAATAGTAACAGGTGGTGGTTGCTACCACTGGTGACATACGTTATAATCGTTTGCATAACACTCAGGCGATGAAGCATGGGAAGATGTTGCCACTACGACGGTGGTCGTGTCCAGCGAAGGACTGAAAGGAGTCGTATCGCATTTATGCGTATATTAGAAAATGATACAACTGCTGAAACTACATACGAGGTGCCAGCAGAGGTCACGATTGCTGACATCTGGAAAGCGTATAAATTTCTCAAACCCATTATGCACCATACCCCTCTTACGCCCTCGCGTACCCTGCGTGACCTGACAGGAGCCGATATCTATCTGAAGGCAGAGCATATGCAACGTGGCGGATCTTTTAAGGTACGAGGTGCAGGCTATAAAGTTTCTCGGCTCAGCGAAGAACAACGTAGTGCAGGCGTTATCGCCGCTTCTGCGGGCAACCATGCCCAGGGGGTAGCCATTGCTGCTGCTCAACATAGCATACCTTGTACCATCGTTATGCCTGAAAATGCCCCACTGGCAAAAGTTACAGCAACACAAGGATACGGCGCAAATGTTGTTCTGCGTGGTACCACCTATGATGATGCCTACCAGTATTGTTGTGAGTTGCAGCAGGAATCAGGCGCTACTTTTATCCATGCCTTTGATGATCCTGACGTGATCGCTGGACAGGGATCACTTGGCCTGGAAATGTTGCATGATCTACCCGATGCAGATGCTCTTGTGATCCCCATCGGTGGTGGAGGTCTGATCTCGGGTATTGCCATTGCTGCACGAGCGCTGAAACCCGATATTACGATCATCGGTGTCCAGGCTGAGGGTGCCCCCAGTTGCCGGGTTTCGCTGGATGCTGGTGAACTGAAGACACTGCCCGCAATTATGACGATTGCCGATGGTATTGCCGTGAAACGGCCAGGTGCCTTAACCTTCTCCATTATTCAACGTCTGGTTGATGAGGTGGTACTTGTCAATGATGAGGCCATTATTAACGCGGTCCTGCTTCTGATGGAGCGCTGCAAAATGGTCGTCGAAGGTGCTGGCGTGGTGGGGTTGGCGGCTCTGTTAAGTGGCACGATCCATCTCAAGGGCAAAAAAGTTCTTGTCCCTTTGACGGGTGGCAATATCGATATCAATCTCGTTAGCCGTTTTATAGAACATGGTCTGGCTGTTGCTGGTCGCTATTTTGTGATCCACACCCGCCTTACTGATCGTCCAGGTGAGCTGATGCGCATGCTAGGTATCATAGCTGAGATGCGCATCAATGTGATTGATGTGCGTTATCAGCGTATCTCCAGTCTCCTGCCCATTATGCAACGTGAGGAGACTATCACCCTGGAGACACGTGATAGAGAACAGTGTGAAGAACTGTTAGCCCATCTACGCGCTGCCGGGTATATGGTGGAAGAGGCCCAGGCACTCTACTAAATCAAAGCGCAGGTAACTATTCAGGTTTTCTCGCCATCAGCGGTGGTGAGAAAACCTGAATAGTTACCCTGCTGCTTTGATCAAACAGGTGCTATACGTAGCAGTACATCACCTTTTTGTACGATATTGCCATTAGTGGCGACAATGGCAATCACGCGACCAGATGTCTCAGCTGTAACTTCGTTGAAGACCTTCATTGCTTCTACAATGGCAACCACATGTCCAACCTGGACGACATCACCGATATTGACAAATGCAGGGGATGCCGGAGAAGCCGCTGAATAGTAGATGCCTGTTAAGGGTGCCACAATCGGGGTACCCTCATGTGTTTGAACGGCACGTTGTGTGCCTGATTGATGTGGCACTGCGAATTCCACGTCACCATAGAAAGAGACGGCTGAGGCCATGATTGCCGGCGTGCGTCGGATAACAATTTCTGTATCCTCCTCGGTCAACTCCAGTTCACCGATTGTGCTCCCTTTCAGCACCTCAATAATCTCTTCGACGCGTGCCAGCCATGATACTTTTTTCTGTATGCTCATCTTGTCTTGTTCTACTCTTCATAGCGTTGAAAGATCAAGCAGGTGTTATGCCCGCCAAATCCCATGGAATTTGACATTGCAACATTTACCTTAGCCTTCCGCGCCTCATTGGGTACATAGTCCAGGTCACACTCAGGATCAGGATGATGCAAGTTGATTGTTGGTGGAATAATATTCGTAAGAATGCTTTGAATGGCAATCACCGCCTCAATAGCCCCCGATGCTCCCAGAGTATGACCAATCATGGATTTGGTGGAGCTAATTGCTACATGATAGGCATCGTCTCCAAAGCAGGTCTTAATAGCCTGTGTCTCTATGCGGTCGTTATAGAGAGTCGATGTGCCGTGGGCATTGATATAGTCAATCTGGTCAGGGCGTAGATCAGCTTTTTGCAAGGCGCGGCGCATTGCACGAACCAGACCAGTACCGCCAGGAGCCGGTTCGGTTACATGGTAAGCGTCACCTGTGCTACCATATCCCACCATCTCGGCAAGAATGGTCGCCCCACGTGCACGAGCAAATTCCAGATCTTCCAGGATTAATATACCCGCTCCCTCACCCATTACAAAACCGTCACGAGTCGCATCGAAAGGGGCGGCTGGCTCCCTGGGGGTCATCGTTACGGCGTGAGAGCGCGTGCATGTTGTCAAAGGCGGCCATCGAGATAGATGCGATTGCCTTCTCTGATCCGCCAGCAATCATCACCCTGGCATCACCCCGGCGGATGGTTTCCCATGCCTCGCCAATGAGTATTGCCACTGGTGGCACAGGCGGAGACGGCAGCCCAGTTTGCGCCTCTTGCTCCCGTTATAATCGAGACGAGACCAGGAGCGCCATCGACAATCATCATATTGATAAAGAAGGGACTGATACGACTCGGTCCCTTGTCGTGAAGGATTCGGAACTGTTCATGTATCGTTACCAGGCCGCCAATGCCACTACCAATATAGACTCCCACATCATCCGCAATATCATTGGTAATCTCTAAATTGGCATGTGTGAGCGCTTGCAGACTTGCAGCGAGGGCTAATTGCCCATAGGGATCACTACGGCGTGCCTCTTTACGATCCATGTAAAGTGTAGGATCAAAGTCCTTGATTTGTCCACCGAAGTGAACTCGGTGCTGGCTGGTATCATAAGCCGTAATCTCGCTAATGCCAGATTTTCCCTGACAGAGTGCTTCCCATGAAGATGTCAGATCGTTTCCCACTGAAGTAAACAATCCTAATCCGGTTACAACTACGCGAGGCATACACTCACCTCCTCTATGTTCATCAAATTATTCCAGCAAGCCTTTCTTTCCCATATGTTGTGGGGTTAGATGCCGAGTGCTACGGCTTCTTCCTGTAAAAATCGGGTATAAACGTCCCCGAGAATAAATTTTTCGTGTTTGAGTAAGCGTTGATGGAAGGATATCGTTGTAGTTAACCCCTCAATCACAAATTCATCAAGAGCACGTTGCATCCGTGCAATTGCCTCATCGCGAGTCTCAGCCCAAACGATGAGTTTTGCCAGCAGAGAATCGTAGTGTGGGGGAACCTCGTACCCGGCAAAAAGATGACTATCAACACGTACCCCTGGTCCACCTGGTGGGAGATATTGCTCGACGACGCCCGTCTGTGGTCGGAAATCGGCATCCGCATCTTCTGCTGTGATACGACACTCGATAGCATGACCACGAAACTGCACATCTTGCTGTTGTAGCTTTAAGGGGATGCCCGCAGCGATACGAATTTGCTCTTTGACCAGATCCAGGCCTGTTACCATCTCCGTTACGGGATGTTCAACCTGCAAGCGGGTATTCATCTCCATGAAGTAGTAGCGATTCTGCTCATCGACCAGGAATTCTAGCGTACCGGCATTGCGATATCCTACCTCTTGTACGGCACGTATCGCTCTCAGACCAATCTCCTCACAGAGTTCACGTGGGAGAAGAGGGCTTGGAGACTCTTCCAGTACTTTCTGATTGCGTCTCTGGCAAGAGCAATTGCGCTCACCGAGGTGAATCCCATGACCATAGTGGTCAACAAGAACCTGGATTTCAATGTGGCGAGCACGCTCTAGATAGCGTTCAAGGTAAATACCATCGTCACGAAAAGCTTCACGAACCTCGTTCTGGGCCACAGTAAAGATCCGATCAAATTCATCAGGGTGCTTGACGAGACGAATGCCACGTCCTCCTCCACCTGCAACAGCCTTGAGCATCAGTGGGAAGCCAATGTCCCTGGCTGCTTCTTGTGCATCTCCGAGAGTGCGCAAAATAGGTGTACCTGGAAGTGTGGGAAGTCCGGCCTTTATCATAGCCTGCCGGGCAGCCACTTTATCACCCATCCTGGCGATCACACTGGCGGAAGGGCCAATAAAGGGGATATTCACGTCAGCACAAATTTCGGCAAAACTGGTATTCTCTGCGAGGAAACCATAGCCGGGATGGATAGCTTCCGCATTGGAAATAAAGGCAGCGCTAATGATATTTGGAATATTTAGGTAACTTTTTCCGCTTGGTGCAGCCCCGATGCAGATACGTTCGTCTGCCATGCGTACTGGCAGCGAGTCCCGGTCAGCCTCGGAGTGGGCGATAATGCTACGTATATCCATTTCCCGACAGGCACGAATAATACGTAATGCAATTTCACCACGATTAGCAATCAAAATCTTACGAAACATACACTCTCGGCGAAATTTTTCGCTTCGCCTTGCTCCTCTCACCATAAGCCCTTGTGAGGGGGCGTTGTATGCAAATTATACCATGCCTGTGCTTCTACACGGCTAGAGCAAGCTGTCTACATTCGAAGCGTTTCAAGTAGGTTCTCCTCTACCTGTTCTTTTTTGTCGTGTCGCATGCAGGCCAAACAAAAGAGAGGGGCGTCCTTTCGGGGGAATTTGTGACCAGAGAAAGGACGACCTCCTTCTATTCAATATCGGCACAGCTCCTCATGCGAATAGCCACAGAGGGTAAATATTTCTCTGGCCTGCCAGACCTCCGGGTTCTTGCAACTTGTTTGACTCTCAAGCGTAATGAGAGCATATCTCCAGTATGCCCTTCCGGTAATCGCCGTGATAAAATAGAGGGAAATGGGTAAGCTGTAGACGAATGTAGAGAGTCTCGTGTAATATGACAGAGAAACTATTCTGTCTACCTACATTTATACTCTGTTAGGAACAATCCCTGCGGATGCCTCGACAGACGAAGAAAGCAGGTCTGAACCAATGGATGCTCAGGCTAGATATATGTATCAGAACAACCCGAATAACCAGGGGTCGCGGGGGACACAGCGTCCCGACAATAGTGGAAATGGCAATAATGCTGGCGGTCCACGAGAGAATGGGAGTTCACTCCTCTTCCGCGCAATCCTTATCATCGTGGTTGTACTGATGGCATGGGTTATCATCCAATACTTTACCGGCAGTAACAGTACTACCAGTGGTCCAAGTGTCATAGAGGTGCCATACAGCACCTTCTATCAGCAGGTCCAGGATGGGAATGTTGATTCGGCGGTTTTTCAGGGCCAGGATGTAACGGGCAACTTTAAGAGAGCCGTTACTCTCGTTGATGCTAATGGTAGCACCAAAACTGGTATACAGTACCACTTCACACAATTGCCCAATGGTGATCCAACGCTGACGGCTTTACTCATTAAGAATAATGTGAAATTTCAGGCCAAGTTAGTCGCTGATAATGACGTGTTATTCAATATCCTCTTTAATTTTCTGCCGTGGATACTGGTGTTTGGCGTCATCATTTTAATTGCACGCCGGGCTACGCAGAGCCAGCAGAATATCTTTAGCTTTGGCAAGAGCCGGGCAAAGTTAGTTTTGGAGGATAGGCCAACGACAACCTTTGCCGATGTGGCGGGTGTGGATGAGGCCAAAAATGATCTGATAGAGGTCGTCGAATTTCTCAAAACTCCAGGGAAATTTCAGCGCTTAGGTGGAAAGATACCTCGTGGTGTATTGCTGGTGGGGTCTCCAGGAACAGGGAAGACGCTACTCGCACGTGCTGTTGCGGGTGAAGCTAATGTGCCCTTCTTCTCAATGAGCGGTTCTGAATTTGTCGAAGTACTGGTCGGTGTAGGTGCCAGCCGTGTACGTGACCTGTTTGATCAGGCCAAAAAGGCTTCGCCGAGCATCATTTTCATCGATGAAATCGATGCTGTAGGCCGTCAACGTGGTTCTAGTATTAATAGCAACGATGAGCGTGAGCAGACCCTGAACCAGTTACTCGTTGAAATGGATGGCTTCGATACCCGTCAGGCTGTTGTGGTCCTGGCTGCTACCAATCGCCCGGATGGACTGGACAAGGCGCTTCTGCGTCCTGGACGCTTTGATCGCCGTGTCACTGTAGAACGTCCTGACTGGAATGGTCGTCTGGCGATCCTCAAAATTCATACCCATGATGTTCCACTGGGAAAAGATGTCGATCTGATTACCGTTGCTCGTGGTACTCCGGGTATGGTTGGTGCCGACCTGGCGAACCTGGTGAACGAGGCCGCGCTGCTGGCGGCTCGTCGTAATCTGGATGCTGTGACACAAAACTGCTTCGATGAGGCCCTCGACAAGATTCTCATCGGTGCGGAGCGTCCGCTGATCCTCAGTGACGAAGATTTGAATGTTATTGCTTATCACGAAGGCGGTCATGCTTTGACAGGTCTCTTGCAAGAGAATGTGGACCCTGTGACGAAAGTGACGATCGTCCCTCGTGGTCAGGCTTTGGGTGTGACGCAGTATACCCCATTGGATGATCGTTACAACTATTCCAGGGATTACCTGGAGGCACAACTGGTGACTGCACTGGGTGGGCGTGCCGCAGAAGAGGTGGCGATTGGTCAGATCACTACTGGTGCAGAGAACGATCTTCAGCGTGTCACTGCCATTGCTCGACAGATGATTACTCGTTGGGGGATGAGTGAGCGGCTTGGCACGATCTCCTATAGTGAACGAGAAGATCCCTTTGCTGGTACTGCATTAGCCACAGGCTCACGCGAGTATAGTGAGCGAACTGCAGTATTATCGACGAAGAGGTCAATCGTATCGTGAATTGGGCGCATAATCGGGCTGTCAGCCTACTGTCTGAGCATCGCGTTACCCTGGATCACATTGCCAGGACGTTGCGGCTACATGAGACGATTGACGCCAAACAATTGCGCGAAATTCTGATTGAAACCGGGGCCATTGACGCTGCACCAGCGTCCTGAAGCCGGTGTAGGGTAACCGTCATAGGCGCGTTCGGGCGTAGGGTCTCCTGCCGGGTTTGCGGGTTACCAAACCCTGGTGTCCCCAATACCTCATTAGCCGCTATAACGGGCTACGTAAACAAGAGTGCAGAGGATCCCTCTGCACTCTTGCTTTTCGTACCCAAAACTTACCTCTAGCGTGTGAGTAAGTTCTGGATTGTTTCTAGCAATGCCTCCGGGGGGCAGGGCTTGGTAAGATAGGCGTGGGCACCCAATTCTCGTGCGCGCTGTATATGCTTCTCCCCAGAGCGAGCAGTCAACATCACAACCTTCACACTGGCAAGCTCCGGGTAGAGACGCATAATATTGAGCAGGTCATAGCCGTTGAGGTTTGGCATTTCGACATCCAGGAGGAACACATCTGGTGTGCTTTCCATCAACAGCTCCAGTGCCTCCAGACCATCACGTGCCTCTGTCACTGTATAGTCCGTATCCTGGAGTGTTTGCAGCAATAACTGCCGTAGAAAAACGAAATCATCAGCAATGAGAATTTTTGATTTCCTGGGTTGTCGTGAGAGTGGAGCAACCCTCGTTGGCTGGCTTGTCAGATTGGAACATACTGTGGTGTCTGACCAGTTCGGGGAGATCGACCATAAGTAAGACTTTTCCCTTACCGTCGATAGCAGCTCCTGTGATACCTGGACGCTGCAAGTGGGGCGCCAGCGGTTTGATGACCAGCTCAACATCATCCACAACTTCGTCTATGGTGACTCCTACTACCATACGGGATATTCCCTGGAGCAGGACTAAGATCGGTACAATTCCTGTAGACGGAGGAGGATCTCCAGGGAAATTTAGCAGCCTGTCTCAAACGGTAGAAGACATCAATCTTCTCCTGCTTGCCATCACCTATGCGCTGGATCTGTGAGAAAGGCACAAGAAGATGTTGCTTTCCGATGCGCACTTGTAAACAGTCGTACCATTGCGCGTGAACGTGGGAGACGCAGATGGAAGCTCACACCGTGAGCGTCGTTACGTTGTAAAGAGATCGTGCCATGCAAACGCTGGATGGACTCGCGGATGGTATCGAGGTTTCCAACATGGATCGTCAGAGGAAACCCTACTTCAAGCATAATCTCATTGCCAAGTTCCTGGGCATGTAGCCAGATACGATAGGCTTCCTTCTTCTGTGTTTCATCCTGAGTCGAGAAAGTGTCCTGGATGCATGTATACAGGAGTTGGATGAAGAGGTCCCGTGAGCGTGTCCAGAATATCCTGGTCAATCTCCGTCATCTCACCCTCGGCCTCGAGTTGTATCTGCAATCCAAGTGTTGCCGCATACTTCGTGATCTCGTGTTGTAAGAGTGGTATTCTGCTTGCCAGGGGAACCAGACGCAGAAGGAGGGTATCGTTGCGTATGGTAGAAGCCTGAGCCACATATTCCTGCTGTGCCAGTTTAAGGTTCATAAAGGCGAGACGCACTCGTGAGGTGGCTATTGTTACATCTACAATGGTCTCATTGAGGGAACGTATCAAAATATCTTGCTCGGAGAATCGCTCAACCTCCAGGTCATCCCACCGTGATGCTGTCACTATTCTGGCTGTGCGTGCCCGCGACCGGGTTTTGCGTGGATGGTGGGTATCATTTTTCTGTGAAGCCTCGTTAAGAATACGGGCTATGAGCGATGAGGTGGGGTGTTCATCTAATTTGTTTGAATGTTTTGGAGATGTAAAGAGTGAAGAGACCGATGGCCCAAGCAACTGTAAACGTGCCTGTGCGGCATATAATTCTTGTAATGCTCTTTCCACCTGAGCCTGCGCACCTTCTAAGGGCGTGCGTAGTTCTTCTAAATGGTGGGAATGGAGCACTAAGGTTTCAACACGACGCAAATCTATATTAATTGTAGGTGTATCAACCGATAAGTTCTGCTGGTGTGGCTCAGACACACTGAGAAGCTGTTTTACTTGCTCATCAGATGATAGAACAACTTCACTCTGGTCATTTGCTGCTACGAGCTTTTCGGATGGCAGGAGAAGTTGTGCTAAATCGAGATCGAGCCTTTGGAGTTGCTCCTCAAGCTGTAAGAGAGGCCTGTCACTCTCTTTGCCAGAGGTGATGAGATCCTTCAGAGTCGTCTCAAGGGCCTGGACAGCTGTTGGGAATGCATTTTTGCCGATTACCAGATAGAGGTCTCCTGCAATGATTTGCTCGGCTATCACTTCTATGTAGGCGGCGATCCTCTCCATACTATGGTATTCGAGGGACCCTGCTGTGCCTCGCATCTTGTGGGAGGAACGCTGTAATGCGACAATGCACGAGGGATTGATATAATCGTCATGTTCTAGCTGGTTGAGGGCACGCCGCATGATGGTAACGTTTTCGTCAGCTTCGGATACAAAGATGTAGAACATATCATCCAAAGAAGTATCCAGGCTGTCTTGCGTAGTGGGAGAAGACAATAGAGGCGATGCCGGCTCCTCCGTATTCCAATCCTCCATTGCCTCGAAGGCTTGTAACACTGCTAAGTCGTCGGTTGTGAGTTCATCGTTATTAAAAAGATGGGGTGTTTCATTCATAGCTGATAAGTATCCTGCTATGTTATAGTATGTACATCTGTAAGGATGAATAGAACATCGAGGAGCAATGACTCTTCATAGATGCCTTTTATCGCTCCTATGCGCGAAGATGAAAACCAGGGAGATGTTGGCTGTAAGGGGTGTATCTCCCCTCTTTCCACAGTGGTTGTTGAGCCGATAGTTGAGACGAAGAAACCAAGTGAGGCATTCTTCCCCTGAGCAATAAGTAATACCCCCTTAGAGATATTGGTAGTTGTATTGATGGCTGTACTATCTAACAAGTATGCTTCCAGATCAGCCACCGCTATGATTTCGCCACGCCAGGCTGTTAAGCCCAGCATCCATGATGGCATATCAGGCAGGAGCGTGAATTGATGAGGTGAAGGAATGATTTCACGCAGAACTGTCAGAGAAAGGAGAATGTGTACTTGTCCGCACTCACAGAGCAGAAACTCCTCGGAGTGGGCCTGCGTGTCGGGAGTGGCATGAGCGATTCTCTGGGCAAGGTCCCAAAACTCCTCATCACTCATTTGCTTGAGGTTGGAGACCTGGGTGTAGTTTGCTATCTGGGTGGAATACTCGTTCATTCAGATCAATTTCTAGTGTGTTGCTGAAAGACCTAAGTGTGATTGGATAATGGAGATAACATCTTGTGTCTTAAATGGCTTGGTGATGTAATCTTTGGCACCAACGAGGCGACCTTTCAGGCGATCTATCATCCCATCGCGCCGGGAGAGCATGATAATCACTGTATTAGCAAATTGGGGCTTGGTTTTCAGACGGCGCGCTACCTCATAGCCATCCACCTTGGGAAGGTTAATATCCAGTACAACGAGATCGGGTATTTTGGCTTCAGGTTGGGTTAACCAACGCATTGCTTCTACGCCGTCGGCGAAGCCTTTGACTTCTAAACCTTCTCGACCCAGACACGTCTCGATGATTTTGCGTACTGTGGCTGAGTCATCAATGACCATAACAAGTTTACTCATGCTGTTGACCTCTTTCTCTCATCCTCACTACCATGCATTGTACCCAACTTCTGCGTACATATACAAGACGAGGTACTTTTCAACTGCTATGCCCAGAAATTAAACCTCTGTTGCACTTACGTTTATCAACGATGCACCCCATCCAGAGGAATTTCACCAATAAGGGCGAGTTCTCCTGAGACTATACTATCATAGAGAGATGATAAATTACAACCTTCAGGGATTATCGTACTTAATAACATTTTAATGGTAATACGCTATAATTCATTACATAGTAGCCACAGGAAGGGTAAAGGTAAAGGTACTTCCCTGATCTGGAGCACTCTCTGCCATGATACGACCTCCGTGAGCTTCTACCACCTGCCGGGCAATTGCCAGACCAAGGCCAGCCCTTCCTCCTCCTCCTGGTCCGATGAAGCCTGCTTTTGAACGGGCACGATCCGTTTTGTAAAATCGCTCAAATATACGCGGTAGCTCTTCTTTACTAATACCAATACCTGTATCGCGCACAAAAAAACGTTGAAGGTGGTGATCTGTTTGTAGTGCTGTGCCAATCACGATTGTGCCCCCAGAAGGGGTAAATTTGATGGCATTATGTATCAAATTAACAAGCACCCGTGTGATGAGTTTGCTATCGGCGGCAACTCGTGTTTTCCCTTGTTGGATGTCAGTGCGTAGCTTGACGCGGTGGCGCTGGGCTAATGTCCACATACGTGCCATCACTTCGCGTACCAGTTGTTCTGCTTCTACGGGTTCAATGGTCAGTGGCATCTGTCCTGATTCCAGGCGTGATAATTCGAGCAGTTCTGAGACCAGTTCCGTGAGATAGTGGACCTCTGTTTCAATCTTCTCTACAAATTCCTGAGCTTTCTCAGGGTCTGTATCAATAGTGTCTTCCAGCGTTTCTGTTAGTAAACGGACAGAGGAGAGGGGAGTACGAAGTTCGTGTGAGATATTTGCCAGGAAGTCGTGTTGCACCCGCTCCAGGCGTCGTAATTCTGCCATATCCTCGATGATGACGGTGAAATAGTGATAAAGCTGAGTTGCCGGTTCAACGGGCTTTGGTTTTCTAACGTGGTGCTCAAGAGGAGTCACCGTAACTTTCCACGCGATACCCGAGGAGCCTTTCTCGTATTGTCCTCTTTGTGCATGGCCTGTTTGAATACACTCCTGTACCAAGTTGAATGATCTCAGGATTCTGGAGAACCTGGTCGAGTCTGGTATGGTGGACGAGAACCTTGCTCTCACAGAAATGGAGTGCAGGTTGATTGATTGAATGGATAGATAAAGCGCGATCAACTACAAAGGCTGGTAGGGGAAGAGCCTCCAGGAAACTGTTGAAGAACTGTCGATAGTTGATGTACATCTGGGGATTATTGGCAGTCAAACGAAATCACCATCCTCCTTCTCTGTCTGACACAATAAAGGACCACCAATGCAGGTGGTCCTTGATTCAAGCTCCTCGAACAGGATTCGAACCTGTAACCTACCGGTTAACAGCCGGCCGCTCTACCGTTGAGCTATCGAGGAAAGTGTTCTCCTTAAGAACACTTGCAGTATATACTACTTGTGGTATTTCGTCAATACTTTTTGGACAAAATTCTAAAAAGTCCTGCCATCCACACAAAACGAGGACTCTCCCTCCTTCTGGGTGAAAGCGGGTGCAGGGGTGGCAACCCCTGCCGGAGCGCGAGGTGTCCTCGCAAAAACTCTTTTCCCGAAAATCACCTGCAAGGATGGAGGCATAAAACGAGAGCGAGCCACTGCAGGTGGTGAGCAGACATTTACTCATGGAATCTTTCAATGAGTAGGAGTGTTATCACCAGGAAAGTGCTCAGGCTGACAACGGCAATCACCGGATCAAGTAAAGGGGCAGTCACCAGACTTCCGCGCAAACGTAGACGTTGGAGGAGGTTCGGTAAGACCAGGCCACAGATGGAGGCAATGAGCAAGCTCAGACCAAAGCTCAGACCAATCGCTGCACTTAACCACAATGAGCGGAAGAGGACCCATGACAGTACTCCTACCAGCAGACTGATCAGGGTTCCGCCAACTGTACCTATCTGTAGCTCGCGGAAAAAGCTGCGCCAGAAATCGCGTCCACTCTTCGAGCGCAGTTGCCAGCCTGCAATACCAAGCGTCTGTGAGGCTGCACTCCCACTGGTAAGCAAGAGCATGGGTATCAGGCAGATCATACTGATGAGTACTCCACGCAAACCCAACCCGGTGACGCTACCAAAAACGGTTTTGGTAGTGAGGAGTGAGGAGAGGCCCAACGTCAAGAGAAAGCCGGCGATCACATTCACTGCTAACCAGGTGAAACGAGAGAAAGCCGTTTGCCACGAAAAGCGTTCCTCGTCCTTCAATTCTATAACATCGGCACCCACAATCTCAGAGAAATCCTCGGCCTGCTCCTCATGGATTACATCGATCACATCATCTACTGTGACCAGCCCCACCAGGCGATTCTCTGCATCGACCGTCGGTACACCCATCAGATCGTATTTGGCGATGATGTGTGCTACATCCTCCTGGTTGGTGTCGGTTTGCACTTTGATCACATCAGGGTCCATCAAGTCTTGCATGCGTGCCGTTGGTTCTGCTGTTACCAGTTGGCGTAGTGAGACAACCCCTTTTAAGTGGTGCTCATCATCAAGGATGTAGAGGTAGTAGATCATCTCCAGATGAGCAGAGTTTTGCCGAAGATAGACCAGGGCGTCCTCGACAGTTGCCTCTTGTGAAAGAGCCAGCACTTCGTTGGTCATGATGCCGCCGGCTGTTTTTCTACCATAGCGCAAAAGGTCACGAATAGGCTGCGACTCATGGGCTGGCATCAAGTTCAGGAGGCGCTCGGCCTCAACCTGTGGAAGATCTGCCAGGATGTCGGCTGCGTCATCTGGTGCCAGCCTTTCTAGAAGATCAGAGGCATGCTCAGGATCGAGTTCGCTCAATAACTCGTGCTGGAGAGGGTATGTCACCTCATTGAGTGTGTCTGCCGCTATCTCGGTACCCAGGCGCTCCAGCATGGCACCAGCTTCCTCAAGATCGAGATGCTCTAGAATATCTGCAATATCAGCCGGGTGCAGATCTGCCAGTTTGGTACGACTCACATTCAGTTGGACCTGGGGTACAATCGCTGCTGCGCCGACAGTGGCACCTACCTCTGCTAATGCTGGGACTAACTGCTGTTCTGTAATATCTGTAGTCCTGACCATCTGAATTGGCTCAACATAGTTCCAGGTAATAATACGATCTGTAAGCTGAATTGGCAGGATGCGACTCAGGGTATCGATGACCGGCTGCACGCCCAGGCGGCGTAACAGTCCACTCAGACTAATATCAACACCCACCAGCCGTGCTGTCTTCTTGATCTGTGCAAGCTTGAGATCGTTGACCTTGACCACGCGAATCCCCTGGGTATCGACGATCTGCTTATCCAGGATATCGCGTTTGAGTAATATTTCATTTGGATGAGGCTCGTAAGCTATTATTTGTGAGTGTTGTGCTGTGAGTTGAATGCGCGAATCTTCGAGTGTCTGAACTTGTGACCAGGGAATAATTAGTTTTCCTGTGTTCATTGGGGGTTGGACTATCAGAGCCGTGACGACAGGAAAAGTTTCGTTGAGTGTGACGTAGATATCACGCAAGGTACCGATGCGACGATTGTCCTTATCATAGACGCTCTCGCGGAGCAGGGTGCTCAAGAAGATCATTGCTATCACCGCCATTCTGAAAATCATATCTCTGTGAATAAGTGGAAAACTTAGTCAGCTATGTAACATTTGTTACATAGAAAACACGCATACTGAGGCTACGCTCTTCTCAACAGAAGAAACGCGAGTTCCTGGCAGGAATGCATGTTGATACAGAGGACGCTGCAAGAGCAGCAAAGGACTTACTGGCAGGTGGGATAATTCTTACTCGACACCATTCACATCAATGGGGGTGATGTATGCTCATCGAATAAGACAAGTTTTACCGAGGTCAATGGGTGATGTGCCCGGTGATAATACCCGATGAGGAGAAGAACAGTCCCGAAAGTAGATATGTATGTTTCACATATCTACTATGACTAGGGCCAGCGTCCATGTCCCTCACCTCCTTTGCCCAAACAGTTGTCGTGCCTCTCCAGTGATAACACCTTCGATGGTGTCTCAGCTCAGTGCTGATACGCTTTCGGCAACCGCGGGTATTCAAAAATGCTAGAGAAAAGTCTCTTACAGAGAAAGTATAGCATGTCCTGACACATTTCAGCAAGGTACATAGTGTACTTGGTACGATTTGGCGAGGGGGGCAAAATCATTCATAGGTATATGTTATTACATGCATATATGAACCAATGCCGATAGCTTCGTCTTTCTTTCAAGAAAAACGTATGATAGTATTATTCACAGTGGTTGAGGCGTGTACAAAAAGATTAGGAACAAGAAAATGGGTAGCAATCAGATCTTGCATGTAAATATACCCACTCCACAAGGGCATCTGGAGGGGATTCTTAAGCCTGAAGCAGAGGGGTCACAGCCTCCTCGCTATACCGGGCTTGTCTGCCATCCACATCCCTTGTATGGTGGTACGATGCATAATAAAGTCGTCTTCAAGGTTACTCAGACCTTACAGGCATTAGATATTCCTGTATTACGCTTTAACTTCCGGGGTGTAGGGCATAGTACAGGTACTTACGATGAAGGGCGCGGAGAAGTCGAGGATGTACGTTTTGCGCTGGAGTTTCTCAGTCGTCGCTATCCAGGTATCCCTGTGATTCTCGCTGGTTTCTCCTTTGGGGCCTATGTGGGGCTACGCGCTGCCAGTGCTGATGATCGTGTCCAGGCCATGATTGGTCTGGGCGTACCTGTTCGCTTGTTTGACGGAGATACGCTGAGAGGTTGTCACAAACCTAAACTGATTGTTCATGGTACGCTGGATGAAATTGTCCCCTATGATCAGGTTGCCCAATGGTTTGAGCAAGTGGCGGTTCCCAAAAGCATGATCGCCGTCCAGGGGGCGGATCACTTTTTCCAGGGACATCTCCACGAGGTACAGGCGATCGTCACGAAATTTGTACATATGCTTGGGCAAACACGCGCTCTCGAACACATCGGCTGACAAATAGAAGAGAGTGTGTGGTTTTGTTGCCTGTGGAGGAGATTGCGTCGCAATCTCCTCCACAGGCAACAAAACCACACACTCTCTTCTATTTGTCCTATGCCCTCTTGACTCTTTCATTGCTTCTGGTATACTTTGATAGAAATTTTGTTCTAATTCATGGGAACGGAGAAGACGCAATGGAGACGATGCGAGCAAGGAATCAACCCAGGCCGGTAGAGTATGATGTTGAGAATAATGATGCTCTCTATACGGTACGTCTACCTAGTAGTGCGCGACGATATAGACCGTCCCAGCCAATACAACAAAATATAGCTAACGAGCCTGTGACGGAAAAAGGGACGTTGATACAGCGGCGACGCCCTAGCTCTGGCCCGAAAGAATACCAATGGGATCGTGTCAAATGCTGTTACGTCACTCAAGACAAGATCGCAACAGGTGCACCTTATTCCTGTGCTGCTGGGAATGGTGATGATGATCTTTCCTTGTGGTGATCCTGGGGGCGTTTGGCTCATGGTGGCGGGTGTATCAAGATGATTTGCACTATGGTCGCCCTCGTACCTCACATATAGAGGCTGTCGTTGGTCATGGGGACAGTCCTGCTAACCCGACTCTTTTTATCTTTATCAATCTAAATCGACATGTAGAAATTATTGAAATTCCTGGCGGTGATGAAAGGCGTACGCGCTTATTCTCTGGTCCGATCTTGTTGGGCGATGGCATGGATTTGCAGCCTGTTACTGGAGAAATACGAGATGTAAATGGTGATGGTAAGCCTGACCTGATTGTGCATATTCAAGATCAGCAGATAATTTTTATCAACGATGGACAACGTTCCACCCAAAGTGACAGTAATTTACCAGGAAATAATCGTAGGGGCGCGGTTTACAAGCCCGTGACGCGCAATCACAATGTGACGCGCAATCACAATGTGACGCGCAATCACAATGTGACGCGCAATCATGTGACGCGAATGTGACGCGCAATCACAATGTGACGTGCAATCACAATGTGACATGCAATCATAATTTACGCTGTTGAGATGTATTTACAGGATCACGGGCTTGTAAACCGCGCCCTACTACCGCTTATCGAGCTTTTTAAAGATTTGTACGATCTTCTCTGGTAGCGGCTTGCCACTCATGACTGCCTCGTGCACTGCCTTCCAAAATGGTGTTGGCTGTTTATTTCTGTGCTCTACCAGAAGCCTTATATCCTTTAGACGCGGATCGAAAAATGGTCGCCTTGGTTTTTCCTCAATCGAGAGGTGGTGATGGTCATTTAATTGTTGTGGGGTCGGTGCAATAAAATTTTGGGACCTTCTCGGCTGAGTGAGGTTGGGAATTTTAGTAAGCCCCTGTGAACCTATACGCTTTTGCAGGTTACTCTGTATTCCAGGTGTTTCCTCAGTATGATAAGGGAAAACCTGGAAGAGGGTATCAAGCGGAGTTTTTATGTTGGGTGTTCTTGCGTCCCTCAGTTTCGTATCTACTTTTCCGCTATTTATTTCTGCGAAATGCTCAAAGAATTGTGTTGCGTTCTTGACGCCATTGGAAGGAAGGTGGGGAATGAGGGTCTGTTGTGATGCTACACCCAGGTTAAGAAAATTTCCGACCGGGATTGTATGGGATACGTGGATATTATTCCAACTTTGCATATTTATGGCTATAGAACCCACCTTTGTCGGCTGAAAACCTTGAATATGTTCTGGCCATCCGCTTTGAGGTTCCCAGCGTACGCTATATTCTGTGTTGTCGATTTTCACTTTTTGTTGGATTGCTTTGCCCAGTGAATCCATTCTCATCGTTTTTACGATGGCTGTTATCAATGACGCTGAAAGAAGGTTTTCTGGGAGTTGTGGTTCTGTTCTTACTTCAATCGCAGGGGCTGAAGGTTCACCATCAAAAGTGATATCGAGCACCTTTGCTTCAGGCCCCTGGCTCTGTATGTATGCGATGGTGACGGGCTGGTGCCAGTGTGCCGTAATCCATTGTATGTCCTCAGGGGTTGCTTTACCACGGGTAAAACCCAGTCCTGGTTCTATTTCCAGACCTATTCTTGATGCAGTTTCTTGTGGAAGGAGTTCGTTCTGAACGAATGCTGGATGGACAAGCGCCGGATTGATAGATAAATCTCCGATGGGACGCACGATATTTTCTGCGATATCCTGAAAATTATATTCTCCAAGAGGGGGTAGAGGATCCAGGGCGCGATCTTGCAGTGGGATATCGTCCTCTTTGTCAGGAACAGGAGACGACTCATTTCTCTTGTCCAGCAACTGGAGAAATCTTAACTTCTCCTGCTCATCTAATCTGGAATCTCCTAATACTCCCTGAATAGTCACTTTGGGTACGTATAGATGATAGAGATCAGCCAGGTTTATACAGTTTCGACCAGTTTCGCTCTCGGACCGCCTGAGAAACACTATTGAGCAAAGCCTGGACTTGTTGTTGGTTAACCTGTTCAGCCACAGCATGAATATCTTCTGGCGTAGAGAGAAAGGGACTTAGCTGTTGAAAAATGTTATCGGCAAGATCGCTTCTCATAAAGACCAATCCCTCACGATCAGAGCCTAAGGTATTCATGTTGGGGAACAGACTGATAGCATATTCAAGACCTGCTATTTTAGGAGGAAGCTGTCCAAGGTCTTTGCGCTGCACTATGGGAGTGGAGACAGAACTCTCAGGAGGAAGAGGCTCGCTCTGCCGCCCGGCAAAGCGATCCAGCAGTGCTTCTGCCGATCGTCCCGCCGTCACCTGATGTGCTACGAGATCGGCATGCTGCTCGTAGACATCTGCAACCCTCCCGATGCCACCTTCAAGCTGTACGCCACCGCGTTGTTGTATCACATGCGCCGCTTCGTGTGCAGCAGTCTGGAGATCTGGCCTCCCGGCAAATACGACATGGCTTCCTGTCGCATAAGCAGATGCGTGCATCGCCCTGGTGCTCGCGGTAGCCTCTGGTCCTAAATGTGCCTGAACCCGACTGATATCATGGCGACCGAATGATTGCTGGATTTGCCTGGCATAAGGAAGAGTGCTTAAAGGGGAATCTATACCCTCCCGAGCAGCCTGCTGGATTATCCCGGTGAATGGGTACACTGACGAAAGAGGTGCTGTTCTTACATCTGGTCGAGCCGCAAGCGCTTTCAAGCTCAATTTGTGTCCCAACGAGGAAGGCGACGCCGTCATGGCATCCGCTGGTCCCATTGATGCTGGATCAGGAAAGATGCGGATGTGCCGGAAATTATGGCCTGGATGAGGTCTGGCATCAGTTCTCTTTTGTGATGAAAAGGTCTTCATTGTCTGACCTGAGGATGCCTGTACACGTCTGTTCGGCACTGCAACCTGACCCACAGACGAGAGTGTGCTCTTGCTCTGGCGTTGCATAATTTTGAACATGCTCATCGCGATCTCCTCGAAAATGACACAGTGTACTACTTTATTGCTTTACTTCTTCTCTCGATTTCTCGATCAATTTCTCGACTAATTTCAAATATTCCTCCAATTGGGGTATTAGAGGCAATGTGATTTCAACGGCGTTCTTAAGCATAATTTCTTGCAGTGCCGGCAGGTCCTTGGGATTGGCTTGCAAATTCTTTTGTGCTAAATTTTCTATGAGCTCTACTCTCTTTTTCACAAACTCAGGTTCCACTGTCTCCTTTTGCTCAGTTTTCACTTCCTCCTTTTGTTCGGTTTTCACCTCCTCTTTTGGCTCAGTTTCCACCTCTTCCTTTTGCCTGGTTTCCATTTCTTTCGGGATGGTGGTCGCTTCAATTCCATGGATGTGTCGGATTGGTTCCCTTCGTCTCTGTGCCTCTAAGTGTTCAAAATCGATGATGGCACCATACTCCAGCCATACACGTGCGATCGCAGGAACATTTTCTCCAAGATAAATTGCCCTGATTGCATCATTAAATAATGCTTCGATTTTCTTGTCTCGAAAATAATCCCTTACAGCTTCTAGCCAGAATCCCATGACATATGCAAAATCTACAAGCTGAAACCAGACCGGGCTTTTCTGATCTTGCTTCTTAAGTGCATCGTTTACTCGACTCAGCAGGTTATCAGGTATTTTGGGTGGGGCTTTTATCCTGGCGTCGGATACATCTTGTCCTTTACTGAAAGTGCGACCGGAGTTGACGTGCTGCAATATGTGTTCCCAACTCTGTGAACGAGCACCGTATACAAACTCAATTGATCTGGCGGTTTCTGTGTTTTCGTCTCCTCTGGTTCTTCAAGGAAATCATCAAGTTCATCGTCTTCATTTTTAGCGTCGCTCTGGAAGGGTTCCAGGTAGCGTTGCTTTTCTTGTTGCAACCCTCCTTTCTCCAACGTATCCTTGCCCACATCAATCCTGTACTGATGTTCTCTTTGAGCAAATCTTCTGGAATATGACCATCGAACTCTTTAAAGTTGTAATTCAAACGAATTCTAGTATCTGTCTCTCCGGGGACCTGTCTGATATAGATGCTGAAATCCTTCTGTTGATCAAGATGCTTGTATAAAGCATTCAACAGCCGTAACTCCTGGATCTGAGGGTTCTTTTCTATATTCTTTGCCAGGAAGATCTTACGCTGGATCGGTTTTTGAGCACCTGAGTTTTTACTCCTGGCTGAAGCTGATAATAATGGCATCAACTGCTCTGTCACCGACCGTCCTCTCGTAACGGCCTGTCTGCCCATCACATCCGCTTCTTGCTCCAACTTATCATCATCATTAATTGCTATTCCCTTTGCTTGCATTGTTGGTTGTACTCTTCCCTGCTTCTGCTGAACCACGTGCCAGGCTTCATGAGCCAGATGTTGCTCTTGCCCCGGTCCCACATGGATCTCGGTGCCCTGTGTGTATGCCAGCGCCTGCACCCTGGAGGGTTGGGAAGAGTTATAGTGAACGTGTATATCATCTAAAGAGAACCCGGAGAGAGTTTCAACACGAGCTTTCAGGGGATCAGGCAATCCCGTCGTATTTTTCTTTGGGATAATGTTCTGTTCCTGGGTCTCATCCCTCTCTCGCCGTTGCATCACCTGGATTGCAAAGGGATGCAATGCTGATGGCACAGGTTGTACATCTGAGCGAGGTTTTGGTGGCTGCTGACCCACCAGAGCCGAGGTTCCACTCCTGGGAGGGGGAAGTGTTGCTGGATCAGGAAACAGAGGGATGTGAGCAAAATTCCCTTCCAGGCGTGCCCTCTTCTCCGTTTGTACTGACTCTGTTGCCAGGGAATCCATCTCTGCTTGAGGAACATCCTGTTTAGCAAGCGAGACAGGCTGGTGAAAAGGTGAGGGGATAGGAGCAAACGGACGAGCAGGGCGAGCAGAGGAGGAGGGTGAAGCAGTGGACGACCCAGGCTTCTGATGTTGAAACAAAGGGAGGTTTCCCATACTGGATCTCCTTTAACATGAGATAGTCGTGATGAGAAGATCTATCGGTTTCTCCCAGAAAAAACCTTCATGGGAAGAAGTGGGAAGAGTATGCTCATGCTCAACACGCTTTTGTGTTGAGTATACCATAGTGAGGAACAGTGTGCTCACTCACAGACAAAAAGAGGATATCCGTCAAGTTTTTGCAGAAAGGTGGAACACGTAGGGGCACGTTTTACAAGCCCATACCTGGTACAGGCTTGTAAAACGTGCCCCTACAAAGGTTTTACGGTACGTAGATATGCCAAGGGCCGGAATCGAACCGGCGACACCAGCATTTTCAGTGCTGTGCTCTACCGACTGAGCTACCTTGGCGTTTGTGTGCTTTACTATAACATGCCTTTCTGTGTACGTCAAGCCCTCCGTCAGGGCAAATCAGGACTTTTTTCACCCAACAGAATTATTATCCCTGTTTAGCCATTTTCTCCTAGATCTTATTGTGTTTCAGGGCGTTTCATTTAAAAGTGCGCTAATATGCCTGATAATACACATTTATTAAAATGTGTCAGACAGGCAGGCAATGGGCCTGTCTTGAAGTAGTAGAGAAGAGGCTAGCGTCTATATGCACAGTCAGCAACGAATTTGGCAGTATTTTCAGCAACACAGGGTTGCAAGTATTATTACAGGACATCTCATCGTAGTAACCGCTTTAGGAGCAGTTTTCCTCGGTAGTATGTTTGGGGACACGCTCCTGGGGGCATTCGCACAATCTTCGTGCTCTAGTGGTGACCAGACTTATATTGTGGCCAGCGGTGACACTTTGGGAGTAATTGCCTCTCGCTACCACATGACATGGCAACGGATTACCTCTTACAATAAGATTGCCAATCCCAACATGATCTATGTGGCTCAGCATATCTGTATCCCTGGGGCTGGCAACACTGCTGTCATAAGTGGGCCTCCAGCCATCAAGGGTCTGGGCAATTTCTTCCCCTACGGACAGTGCACCTGGTGGGCGAATCAGCGATATCATCAACTACATAACACGTACGTGCCATGGACAACCCGTGCCGATGCATGGCAGTGGTCTGCTCGCGCACATGACTTTCACTGGCAAGTTTCTACGCAACCTATAGCAGGAGCGATAGTAGATTTACAACCCTGGGTACAGGGTGCCTACGGACTGGGGCACGTGGCCTTTGTCGAGAAAGTTCTCAGTAATGGCCATGTCATAGCCAGCAATCTGAACTGGGGGGTGAACTCCCGGCAAGTGGTAAATGTGGAGTTTGCACCTGGTCCCGGCGTAACCTTTATCTACGCCTGAAAGCCTATGGGTGGGGTGTGATATCGCCCTACTTTTGTCACTCATTTGTTGCTCTTTCTTACGCACTTGAGGGAAGAGGATTGATGGTCGTTGCGGCTGTTTCCTCTTCTTCCTCCATCTCGAAGAGCGGATGGGTAATAAACCAGGATTGGCAATCAAATGCTGGCTCTTCATTTGGAGGAGAGATCCGCTGGTAGGTTCCATCAGGATACAATGTATGAGCATTGACAGTATCGGCCAGGAGAGGTCCCAATAGATGCTCACGGATTGCCTTGCGTAGTACAGGCAAGTCAATGGGGAAGAGGGTTTCGACACGATTGTTGAGGTTCCTCTGCATCATATCAGCACTTCCCAGGTAGATCTCCTCGTCGCCGTGATTGCCAAAGTAGTAGATGCGGCTATGCTCCAGAAAGCGTCCAACGATACTGCGTACGCGAATATTCTCGCTAATACCAGCAATGCCAGGACGAAGACAACATATTCCACGAATGATCAGATCAATTCGTATGCCCGCCTGTGATGCCCGGTAGAGATGATGGATAATATCTGGATCAGTGAGCGCATTGATCTTAAAAATCAAGCAGCCATCGCCATATTGTTTATGGAAGCGAATTTCTCGCTCGATCCGATCTATAATACCATGTCGCAAACCAACAGGGGCAACCAGCAATTTACGATAGTTATTTTGTCGAGAATAGCCCGTGAGCGCATTGAAGAGTTCCGTAGCATCGGCCCCAATGTCAGGCTGACAGGTGAACAAGCCCAGGTCTTCATAAATTCTGGCTGTTGTGGCATTATAATTCCCCGTGCTAAGATGAACATAGCGGCGCAACCCATGCTTCCTCCCGGCGTACTACCAGGGCAATCTTGGCATGCGTCTTCAGCCCGATCAAACCATAGACCACATGGACCCCGGCACGATCCAATTCCCTGGCCCACCCAATGTTATTCTCTTCATCGAAACGCGCCTTCAGTTCAACCAGTACCGCTACCTGTTTGCCATTCTCGACGGCCTGTAACAGGCTGCTGACAACGGGTGAGTTTGTGCCAACACGGTAGAGGGTCTGTTTGATGGCCAGGACGTGCGGATCATCAGCGGCGGCACGAATGAAATCGACGACACTATTAAAGCTATCGTAGGGATGATGTACAAACAAATCATGTGTTTGGATAGCAGAAAAGAGATCCATTCCCCTGCGCAAAATGGAGGGTACACGAGGCGTGAAAGGCTGATCCTTCAATTCTGGGCGTTGCAGGTTATGTAACTCCATTACACTGTCTAGACTCAGAGGGCCATCAATAATAGTCAGATCGTCAGAAGTAATCTCCAGATTGTCGAGCAGAAGACTCCGAAGGCGTGGAGGCATCGAAGGATTCACCGCCAGATCTACAACCATGCCGAAACGGCGCTCACGTACCTCTTGCTCAATATATTCTAACAAGTCAGAAGCATCATCTTCTTGCAATTCAATATCGGCATCCCGTAACACTCGGAATGGGTATGCTTCCCAGATATCATAACCGGGGAAGAGCAAGTGCAGGTTCGCGGCTATCAATTGTTCCAGCCAGACAAATGCCACAGCCTGAGGTTCTTCCGATGAGATTGGAACTGGTACCAGACGGGGCAATTTCGGGGGAACTTTGACTCGTGCAAAGAGTGGTTCCTGTGAGGTGCTGGTAATGACTACGGCCAGATTGAGACTCCGGCTAGAGATATGCGGGAAAGGATGACCAGAATCAATCGCCAATGGTGTAAGGACCGGAAACACTTCATTTGCAAAGTACAGATGCATTGCAGCATATTGTTGCTCATCGAGTTGTTCATAATCTAGAATATAAATATGCTGTTGCGTGAGCTGAGGTAAAAGTTCATTGCGCCAATATTGACGTACTTCCTGAACAAGCGGAGCCAGACGTTGACGAACTGCCGCTAACTGTTGCTCTGCCGTACGTCCATCGGGGCTGCGGTGCGCCGTACGTGAGACGCTCTGATCTTTCAGGCCAGCCAGACGGATCATAATAAACTCATCCAGATTGGTCTCAAAGATAGAGATAAATTTTATGCGCTCTAATAGCGGATGGCGACTATCCTGTGCTTCCTCGAAAACGCGGCGGTTAAACTCGATCCAACTCAACTCACGATTAATATAAAGGTCGGGCCGCTGCAAATATGAGGCCGAAGGCTCTGGTGGTGTTTTTTGATCCATAGTTTGGATAATCCTAGTTTCTCGAATGCCCCTGTCAGTAACAGTATTTTATCATTGATGCCAATACGTCGCAAAGCAGCTTTAAGCTGCTGGGGAGGTCAACACTCAGGAGTCACGGGCAATAAAAATGGGGTATTCTTGCAAGAATACCCCGTCGTGACAATAAACTTTAAAACATTTGACCTTGCTATCTTCAAGATGTTAGAGGCCAATCGTGTCAGTTTAGCTTAACGACTTGATGAGTGCGGGTAAGAGACGATCCGCTTTGGGTGTACCCCAACCGGTAACGGCATCCCAGCCTTTGGCAGTAGTGAAGCCAGGGACACCTGACTCGAACATCACGTTGTCGCCTGAGGTAATATCATTGAAGACACCACTCTTCCCAATTTTGTAGAGTCCCGTGATTTAGGAAGCCCAGGTGATGTTTCGCTAACTGAACACCATCAGCTACAATCGCTGCAAACTCTGGTGAACTCACGCTCGTTCCGCCTACGATATACACGACTGGCTGTCCAGAGGTTGGGTCGGTGATGACAACAAGAACACCACCAATAATGGAAGCATTGAGTGCAACATCAGGAACACCACGGCCTGGCAAACCACTGGCAAGCGCGCTACGGCCCAGTGCATGGGCTGCCACACCTGACTGATAGCTCGGACGTTTGTAGAGCACACTGACACCACCACCAGAGGCAGCACCAAAGGATGCGGACTCATTCCAGGCTGTCTCGCCAATGTACTGGCCGGTACGTCGCATCAGCTGTCAGCGCAGTTCCACCTACAGCTGTCACCATCGGATCGCTGGCAGGAGAAGAGACTGCCTGAACAAGTGTTGTACCGTCGCAAGATAGTTGCCCGGAACCTGAGTCACCAGAAGAAGCCAGGACGGAGATCCCTTTCTTGGCAGCAGCCTCGAAGACCTTATGTTCTGTAGCCAGGAGAGCAGGATCAACACAGGATTCATTTTCGCCAAAGCTTTGTGAGATCACATCACCGATGTGATGATCGACAACATACTGTGTGGCATTCAGGATGTCAATATCATTGTTTGTACTGGCAACAACCAGATTAATCGTAGCGCCAGGTGCCAGGACGTGTGCCCACTCTACATCCAATGAGCTTTCTAGTGCCCAACCTGGATCAGAACCATTGATGCCGAAAGGGGCAATGACGTTGAATTTTGGATCTGACAGACCCCAGGTTGTATCAAAAGTTTTGAGGTCCTGCTGAATCGTTGGGCTACCGTATGCGTCAATGATGGTAATGGCGCTTCCCTTGCCTGTGATATGTTCATTGAGGAGTTTCTTTACGCCGTAGGCCTGACGAATCTGATCAGGGCCATAACAGAGAATGGGGTTAGGGTTACTGTTGCTCTGGCAAGGGAATAAAACCTTACCATTCTTTGTAGCAAAGTTGCTAAGTTTGCCAAGTGCTTTACTGGTAGGTTTTACTATAACGTTGTGTCCTATAAAGGCGGACGCCGCCTTTGTGTGAGGGACAGCTAAAAACCACGAGCCAGCCATCAATCCCAGCATAACCAATGCTGTCAGGACAACTGTGATAAGTTTGACCTGTCTCTTACTTGCCTTCATAAAAAAATCTCCCTAATTGAGTGTGGATAACAACGCACATGATTGAGATGTCGTCATAAACTAGGAACGTTGGACGGCTGATTTTTTATCCTCTTATGTACGTTAATAGGAAATTTAGCTTCTTGAACTCTTACTGAAGCTAGCAATACCAACAATAGAGGCAATACGCATCCATACTTAAGAGTAAAGGAAATAGAGCAGAACTGGCAAGAATGATCGGTTAAGATTTGGTTAAAATTTGGTTGAGATAGAGTTGCGAAGTAGATATATTACTACCCACTTCTTTTCCATTATACAGAACCGTGTTTTCTCACTTGAGGAGTGAGGCCAGAGAATAGCCAGAATGTGCAAACCAGAAAAAGTGTCTTGACAGTAAGCTTGTACGCTGATGTATCATCGTGAAGTGGAAGAGTATCATCCACAAGAAAATACGGGCGGTTGCTGAAATTGGTAGACAGGACGGACTTAGGATCCGTTGGCGCAAGTCGTGAGAGTTCGAGTCTCTCACCGCCCACTCGGATAAAGCTTGCAGGTACTGAATCTTTGTCTGGTAAAACGCAATGATGCGGGAGTGGCTCAGTGGTAGAGCATCTCCTTGCCAAGGAGAAAGTCGCGGGTTCGATCCCCGTCTCCCGCTCCAGGTTTATC
This sequence comes from uncultured Chloroflexia bacterium, assembly GCA_963814985.1. Classification (GTDB taxonomy): domain Bacteria; phylum Chloroflexota; class Ktedonobacteria; order Ktedonobacterales; family Ktedonobacteraceae; genus CAWFFV01. Next base: position 59,896 of record CAWFFV010000082.1, read on the forward strand.
TGAAGCAGAAGAGGGTAGGCTACACAACGCGATGAAGTCGTTCCTCATAGTATTTGCAGTATTGCAACTGCTCGTTCTGTTTTGAGGTGGTCATTTGGGAGCTTGCCCCTCAATACTTCCCATTTGAAGTTTGCCTGGGGTATAATCAAAGTAGAAAAATCTGGGGCTACCTTTTGACCATCAACAGATGGAAATGCAGCATGATATAATTGTTGGAGGAAATGTGAAGGTCTCAGTTGAAAAGTTGCCAGGTAGCGAGGCACGAGTTGAATTTGATTTTTCCTGGGATGAAGATAGAAAAAGCTTCAGATAAGGCATACCGTAAGTTGGTGCAGCAGGTTGATATACATGGTTTTCGACGTGGAAAAGCGCCACGCTCGCTCGTAGAACGCAAACTGGGAAAAGAGTATATCTACCAGGAAGGTCTTGACGATCTTATGTCAGAGGCCTATCGCGATGCCTTAAAAGAGCATGAGCTCACCCCTCATTACTCAACCGGAAATGGATGCTCCCGAATTTGAGATTGGGAAGCCTTACCATTTTAGCCTGAAAGTACCGATTGTCACACCAGTTGAGTTGGGTGATTATCGTTCACTTCATTTTGATCGAGAAGAAGCCAGCTGTGACCTCCGAAGAAGTGGAGCAGGAATTGGAGCTCCAGCGCAATCGACAGGCAGACTGGGAAGTTGTTGAGCGCCCTGCCAGATTGGCGATCGCGTGACGATGGATTTGAAGCTGACAGTCGGATGAGCGAGAGCATTTCCGATCTGAAGGACAATCCTTTTGAACTAACTGAAGAGCGATTTGGCCTTTTTTCTGGCATGGACGAGCATATAGTTGGCATGCAGGCTGGTGAAAGCAAGTCATTCACAACCACAATTACCCGAGGATTACAGCAACGAGAAGTTTGCGGGAAAAGAAGCTCACTATACCACCACACTGCATAAAGTAGAAGACAAAGAACTCCCGGAACTCGATGATGCATTCGCCGATGCAGGTCAGCAAGGAGAATATCAGACGATGGAAGATCATGACGTAAAGCAGTCAGCGACAATATTACTCGAAAACAAGCAGCGTGCATATCCGTGATGCGTTACGTGAAACAATTATCAATACCATTATCGAGCAATCCGCAATTCACAATTCATCCCGTGATGATCAGATGAGGAAGCAGAAGAGATTGCTGCACCAGTTCTCGCATATGCTTGAGCAACAGCGTATGTCCATGGATCAATACCTGATGCTGGTGCAAGAAGACTCGCGAAGAATATATGCAGGAACTCGAACCCGACGCTGAAAAGCGTGTAAAACGTCAACTCGTTCTGGATGAAGTAGCTCGAAGAAGAAGAAATCAGTGTCGCACCTGAAGAGGTGGAAGCCCTCTTTCCGTGCCTATGCTCAAATGGGTCAAAGTCTACCCCAGACCGAGGGGCAAATTCGGGCGCTTGCGCAAAGCCTGCTGTCGCGAAAAGGCCATTACACGCCTGGTTGAATTGACAACAGAGCCTGAAATTGAATCCGATGAGGAAGATGAGAGTGTAGAAACACCAGTCGAGTCCTCGAAACAGAAGAAGTTCGTTGATGAAGTCGAGGCCGGAGATGCACAAGAGGCAGGGGAAGACTCTCAGCCAGTTCGTTCCGATGATAAGACTGAAGAAGTCGAAGAAGCCAGCGATGCTAAAATCAGACAAACTGGTTCAGAAATAGAATAATACTTTTCTGCTGGCGTGAAAGTAAGGATGCGCACCAGTAGATATATGCTGAGGCCTATCAGGGAAAGGTTACAGACGTGGCAAATTCAAAAAATATGCGAACCACTTACCGCTGCTCTTTCTGCGGCAAGAGTCAGGATCAGGTTCAGCGCCTTATCGCTGGCCCTGGAGGTGTTTACATATGTGATGAGTGTATCGACCTTTGTCGAGAGATTATTGAGGAGGAGCAGGCCACCGTCACAAAGCCGCGCTTGCAAACAGGCAAGATCCCTACACCTAAGAAAATATATGAGCAACTCAGTCAATATGTGATTGGGCAGGAACGGGCCAAGAAGACTCTCGCGGTGGCTGTATACAACCACTACAAACGTATTGGCGTAGGTATGCAGATCGATGACGTTGAGCTCGGCAAGAGCAACATTCTGCTGATCGGGCCAACCGGTTGTGGAAAAACCTTGTTGGCACAGACACTTGCAAAGGTACTGGATGTGCCTTTTTGCATTGCAGATGCCACTGCTTTGACAGAGGCTGGATACGTTGGTGAGGATGTCGAAAATATTCTCTTACGCCTGATCCAGACTGCGGACTTTGATGTAGCTCGTGCAGAGCGAGGCATAGTGTATATTGATGAAATTGATAAGATAGCTCGCAAATCGGATAATCCATCGATTACCCGTGATGTTTCAGGTGAAGGTGTGCAACAGGCTCTTACTGAAGATTATTGAGGGCACGAGTTGCTAATGTTCCTCCACAAGGTGGACGTAAACATCCGCACCAGGATTTTATTCAGATCAACACGGCCAATATTCTGTTTATTTGCGGTGGCGCTTTTGAGGGACTTGATAAGATCGTCGAGCAACGGCTTGGCAGCAACAAGACCATGGGGTTGCAGATCGAGTGGAACTCGCTACTGACGGAGTCTGACGTATCAGTTTTCACCAAACTTATTCCAGATGACTTACTGAAGTATGGGTTGATTCCGGAGTTTGTAGGACGTTTACCTGTTGCCGTTTCGTTGGATAGCCTGGATAAAGAGGCATTGATCCGCATTTTGACTGAACCCAAAAACGCGATAGTCAAACAGTATCAGAAATTTTTACAGCTTGATCGTGTTGAGCTTGTTTTTACCCAGGATGCCCTTGATGCTGCCGCAGAAGGCGCCTTAAAACAGCGCACAGGAGCACGAGGGTTGCGCAGTATCATTGAGGATGTGCTACTTGAAATAATGTATGAGATCCCATCGCGTGCTGATGTCAAGAAAGTGATCATCAACGACGAGGTGATTACTCAGACGCAACAAACCATTGTTGATTACGCGTACTGAGCGCACAACAGCATATTCTGAAGATGAGTCTGCTTGATGCAGACTCATAGATTTCGATGTGGTTATTAGCAACTTGAAGTCTTTTCAGAAAAGGAGTGATGTTGGATTGAGTGATCCACCGATTTCTTCCTTCGGGGAACGGGGAATGTCCCTGAAATTCTTCCCTGCGATATGTACTAGGCAGGTGGAAATAGGTGAGCGAACAGGAACGCCAGGAACTAAATACGACTAAAAGCGAAACGTATCCGCTGTTGGCGTTAAAAAATATGGTCGTATTTCCGCGTACGCGTATGACATTAGCTGTTGCACGCGAGAAGACGGTGCTTGCTGTTGAAGAAGCGATGACGCGACCTGAACATTTGCTCGTTGCCGCGTCACAACGTGATCCCGAAATTGACGATCCGCAGCCAAAGGATATTTACCCTACGGGTACGCTGGTTGAAGTCTCAACATTGCACCGGCAACCGGACGGCAGTTTTCAAATGCTCTTAAGCGGAATCAGTCGCGTACAAATTGAAGAGTACGATGAATTGGAACCTTATTTACGTGTTCGTATAACTACTCCCCGTGAAATCCACACTCGTGATACACAGGCTGATGCAATTGTACGTCATGCCACTAACCTCTTCGAGCGCTATGCACAACTAAACCGTCGCTTTTCTGTAGAAGATATCAATTCGATAGTTGCCCTCAAGTCTGCCTCCCGTCTTTCAGATATGTTGGCAGCACATCTCGTGACCGATCCTGAACAACAACAAGATTTGCTGGAGACAACCGATCCGTTAGCACGTCTCGAAAAGATCTGTGTCATTATGGGTAACGAAATTGAAATACTTGAACTGGAAGCAACCATTCGCAATCGGGTTCGTTCACAGGTAGATCGTACACAAAAAGAGTTCTACTTACGTGAGCAATTGCGCGCAATTCAGGAAGAGTTGGGAATGGAACAGTTCCAGCGAAGGAGGAGAATTACTTGCCAGGTTAAAAGAAAAATCGATGCCTCCTGAGATTGCCACGCAGGGTACGTAAAGAGATCGATCGGCTGGAGCGCACACCTTCTCAGTCAGCCGAGATCGCGATCATGCGTTCATATATCGATTGGTTGCTGGCCTTACCGTGGACTGAGCGCAGCGAGGACAGCTTCAATATCGATTTGACGCGACGAGTATTGGATGAAGATCACTACGGTCTCGAGGGAATTAAAGAGCGTATCATTGAGTTCCTGGCAGTTCGAGAGTTGCGTCAAAAACTCGCTGCCAGGGGTGGATACTCCAGGCAGAGAGAGCCAGGGACAGATACTTTGCTTCATTGGTCCTCCCGGTGTGGGTAAAACATCGCTAGGACGTTCGATAGCTCGAGCTCTCGGACGTAAATTTGCGCGTATCTCACTGGGTGGCGTGCATGACGAGGCCGAAATACGTGGTCACCGCCGCACATATGTTGGCGCTCTTCCCGGTCGCATTATTCAATCAATGAAAACGGTTGGCGTGCGCAATCCGGTATTTTTGCTCGATGAGATTGACAAACTTTCCGCTGAGTACCGTGGAGACCCTGCCTGCTGCGCTCTTGGAAGTTCTCGATCCTGAGCAGAACAGCAACTTTACCGATCATTACCTTGAAGTGCCTTTTGATTTATCTGAGGTATTTTTCATTTGTACAGGCAATGTGAAATACCAAATTCCACGCGCGCTAGCTGATCGCATGGATATTATTGACCTGCCAGGATATATGCTTGAGGAGAAAGTGAATATTGGTTTGCGCCACCTCTTGCCCGCAGTAATGCAGAGCATGGCCTGGCTCCAGAGCAGCTAAAGATTCCACAGGCAACCATGCAACGATTGTTACTGGCTACACGCGAGAGGCTGGTGTGCGCAATCTCGAACGTCAACTGGCAACCATTTGTCGTAAGGCAGCGAGAGAATGTTATGGAAAAGCCCAAATTCGCATCTAAGACTCACAGCAATAGTCTGGAACAATATCTTGGCACACCCCGCTATAACAATGGCCCTCCCCTGGTGAAAATACAGATCGGCGTCGCGATGGGCCTGGCTGTGACCGAGAAAGGTGGGATTTTATTACCTGTTGAAGTAGTGACAATGGTGGGAAAGGGAGAACTGATCACTGGACAATTGGGTGAAGTGATGCGTGAGTCTGCGTATGCCGCGCTCTCCTACATTCGTTCACGTGCCAAAGAACTCAAGATTGATCCAAATTTTCAGGAAACTACTGATCTGCATATCCACCTGCCGGAAAATGCTCTGCCCAAAGATGGACCATCCGCTGGTATCACTATTGCTACTGCTCTTGTCTCGGCTCTCACTCGTCGTCCTGTACGGAGCAATCTGGCTATGACAGGTGAACTTACTCTGCTGGGAAGTGTCCTGGCTATTGGCGGTCTCAGAGAAAAGGTTCTGGCAGCCCAACAGGCTAACATTACCACATTGATCATTCCAGCAGAGAACAACAAAGATCTCTCTGAAATCCCTGCAAAGATTCGTCAACGTATCCAGTTCATCAGTGTCCATAATATGGATCAGGTGATCGAGTATGCCTTGCTTGATGCTCCTCCCCCGGCTAAGGAGGAACAGGACCCAGGCGAGCAGGGAGCAACAGAACCTCGCCCATTGCGTCTGGGAGAGCATGTGCCCGTTTTGCATGAGCAAAATCTACGTCGTACAAGTATGCCTGCCGACGAGGAGGGTGAACATGAGACCGAGGAGCATGATCCACCTGCATTCATGATCCCTTCACCTGATCCCGTTACACACGATGTTTATCCAAGAGTTCGGGCAGGAAGTGGCGATGATAATGTTGGATAAATGTCTGCCTGATTCGTTATAGTAGTGAAGAGGTATGGTAGGTTGCATTTTGAGATAATGCTTCTTGCCTTCCTTGCTGTAATGCAAGAAACACTACGCACTCGTCAGGTACAACTTTGGGCAAGATACTACGTATATATAGAGATATACGGCGTGAATGCGAGGATACTCCCACCGAGGTGTACGAGTAAAGGCTTCTCTTTCCAGCATTTTCTGCAAGGGAAGACAGTATGTTCTTTGCAACAGCGGTCTTATATTCGTAAAAGAGAGGGATATTATCATGAGTTATCAGGGACAGGACCCAAATCAAGGCCAATATCCAAATCAAGGCCAATACCCAAATTCAGGGCAGTACGGTGGATATACTCCACCCCAGTCGCAACCTGCAGATCCCTATAGTGGACAACAACCGTATGGCCAGCAGCCAGGTCAGGATAGCTATCAACAACCGTATGGTCAGCAGCCAGGCCCGGATAGCTATCAACAGCCGTACGGTCAGACGGGTTATGGTCAACAAGGTGGGTATCAGCAAGGTGGGTACCAGCAACCGTATGGAACTCCCGGTAATACTGGCGGCACTGGCACATCTATAGGGATGTCCCAGAATACAGCGGCGGGCTTGAGCTATGTTTTTGCCTGGGTCTCAGGACTTGTTATCTTCCTCATAGAGAAGCAGAATCGTTTTGTGCGCTTCCATGCGGCGCAATCTCTCCTCTTCTTTGGAGGCCTTACCGTACTATCAATCGTTCTCGGATTTTTACCCTTCGATTAAGTTATCTTACCTACCTTGTGGATCTTGTTGAATTTGTTGGCTGGATTGTTTTGATGATCAATGGCTTCCAGGGCAAGTACTTCAAGTTGCCAATTGTTGGTGATTATGCCGAAAAGCTTATCGATCAGGTTAAATTGTAAATCCTGGCACTCGGGTTTACAGGTGGGATGATCATGTGATCATCCCCATATCCCATTTTGCGTTACTTGTGGGACCCTTATCCGATGTTCCGTAGGGGCGCGGTTTACAAGCCCGTGTGTCAAATCAAAAAACGCCTGTGTGAGCGGGTGAAACGGCGATTTCCCATTTTCCCATGCAGTTGCCCACACAGTATCGTAGGAGCTGAAGAGCTTAACTTCCGTGTTCGGGATGGGAACGGGTGTACCCTCTTCGCTATTATCACCGGTTCACCTGCGCATACAGGCGGTTCCTTTTGACATGGTGTATATTACCATGCTCTTCTGGACCTGTCAATACTTTTTTCGATGAGTTTTGCTCTCTTACAAAAAAGTTCTTATTTCTGTGTGGGTATTGTCGCCAGTGGCAATACCCACACAGAAATACTAAATTCCCTATTGCAAAATCGGGGAAAATACGCTACAATAGCGAAGGTTAATGGTGATGAGCGTGTAACTCAGTGGTAGAGTATCCGACTTTTAATCGGGTTGCCGAGGGTTCGATCCCCTCCACGCTCACCAATACAATTTATAGGGTTGAGTGAGTTATCTATCTCCGTCATCGTAAAGAAGTTCAAGAGAGCTTACAAGCTATTTCCACACAAACAAGACTTCCAGGACATTTCAAATATTCGACACGTACCCATTGTTTTAAATAGCCTTGTGAGATTATCGCTAACGTGATACACTACTGAGGGCACTCAAGATACTCTTACTAGTACCTCACAACACACTGTAGATGTGATGGGAGATGACAGCAATAACAGGAGGCGGTGCTAGCTTGGCGAAGTATGACGGCACCGATAGGATGTGACAAAACGGATACTTGTTATCGATGACAGGAATGAACTTCTTCACCTGATGCGAAGAGTTCTAGAAGATGAAGAGTACCAAGTTTCTATCTTGCAAGAAGGTAGAGATGCCTGTGCGCGAGTCAAAAATTTGTTACCAGATCTGCTCATACTCGATTTGAAATTGGGCGATATGTCCGGACAAGATATACTCAAAGAGTTAAAAAACGATTTCGTTACTGCCGATATCCCTGTTATTGTCTATACTGCGGCAGTACTTGAGGCCGAAGAGGTAAGCAGATTGATAGAAAGCAGCCCGCCGCATTATCACAACGTCTGTCTGCTACGCAAACCATTTGAACTTCGTGTTCTGTTGGAAAAAGTAGAGGAACTGCTCGAGAAATCAGAGCATTAACATCCAGCTTTCGTTGGCCGGACCGCTTTCCCATATATTAGTGTACTTTAAGGATTTGTAAGAAAAAGAGAAAAACTATGAAATTCTTCCTTGGCTTGTTTTTCGGAATGGGTCTTGGTGTTGTCGTTGGGTTGCTGCTGGCACCACAATCCGGCGAGGCGACACGTGCGCAGTTAGCTGAGCAGGGCGTTTTGTTGCGTTCTGGTGTCTGGAATGAAGAACTGCGTGCTCGTGCCAATGAAGCATTGAGTCAGGGCCGTGAGTTATATACCCGTACAAAAGAAGACGTATCTGAACGTTACAGCAATGCACGTACAGGAAACCTGTAGTTATCAGATAAGATGGCAACAAACAAGGAACGGTCGCTGATCTCGCAGAGACCAGCGACCGTTCCTTGTTTGTTGCCATCTTATCTCTCATACTGCTTGACCAGCTTTTCCACGACGTTTCCAATTTCGTGCCAGACGTGGTGCTGATAATCCAGCATTCTGGACTGATTGAGGTCAAACTCTCGCTGTGAAGCGTCGACTGTGGCATGCTCCGCAAACCGCTTCGAGAGGGCCTGAGTCTTCTCTCCTCGACCGTGCAGATAGATGGTCAACTCACGTAAATCCTGTAAGAGAGCAGTCAACTTTTCTTCATTGGTAGGCATGGCTTTAGTCCTTTGCTATGTCGGGTTCTATGACAGGGGGAGAGACCTGTAGAGCATCGGCAAAACGATTAAAAAAATTGAATAAGCCGATAACCGTGGTAATCTCTACCAATTCACCATCGTCAAAGTAAGTTTGTAACTTGTCCCACAATTCCTCATCCACCTCACGGGCGCTTGTGGTCACAATTTCAGCATAGCGTAACGCTACCAACTCACGAGTCGAGAATAGGTGACGATGCTCATCAATATGATACAGCGCATTAAGTAACTCTTCACTCACTCCTAGCTGCCTTGCCAAGGCAGTATGGGCAGCCAGTCAGTAGAAACAGTGATTGACCTGCGAAACACGAATTGCCAGCAACTCTTTTAGTGTGGATTTAACAGTTCCCGTGCGCATCGTAGCCTCTAGCAACTGCACGGCGTGTTGCATGATCGTTGGACGATGTGCCATAATACGGAAAAGAGTTGACATCGTGGCGCTACCGGAGATCGTCTCCGTTGGTATTGGTGCCCCCTCTTCTGGAGGAATGCGCGACATGCGTAAATCTCCTCTCCTGATACTCAGAATTCTGAGTATATTCTAGTGGAGACAGCCTGAATGTGCAAGCACTAACTGACTCAACGCATCAAGTTTTTTGCATCAGATCTGAATGGATCACTCTCTCGAATGCTGCCCCTACTCGACGCATGCGCTTAATTTTGATATAATGAAATCACAACACTGTGGAACATAGTTTCATGCAGGAGTGAGCCATGAGGGACCGCCTCGTTTCGCCACATCTGAGCGAAGAGGAACAAATTATTGAGGGAAGCCTCCGTCCCCGTCGTCTGGCTGAATACATCGGGCAGGATAAGATCAAAGAGAACTTAAGTATATTGTTGGAAGCTGCACGTCGTCGTAGCGAGTCGGTTGATCATATTCTTCTTTACGGTCCTCCAGGATTGGGCAAAACGACCCTTTGTAATATTATTGCTGCCGAGATGGGCGTAAGCTTGAAAACCACGTCGGGACCAGCTATTGAGCATGCTGGCGATCTTGCCTCTATTCTGACAGGCCTGCAATCGAGCGAGGTCCTTTTTATCGACGAGATTCACCGTCTTGCACGTGCCGTGGAGGAACGTCTCTATTCCGCGATGGAAGATTTTGCACTTGATGTTATGATTGGTAAAGGTCCAAGCGCTAAATCGTTGCGACTCTCACTACCTCCCTTTACCGTGGTTGGTGCCACAACGCGTGTAGGCTCACTGACAGCTCCACTGCGCGATCGTTTTGGAGCTATCTATCGCATGGACTACTACGATACAAAGGCTCTGAAGGAGATTCTGACGCGTTCAGCACGCATTCTCAAAGTTCCGTCAGAAGAGGGCGGCATTGAAGAGATTTCTAGCCGTGCACGCGGTACCCCGCGTATCGTCAATCGCTTGCTCAAACGTGTACGCGATTATGCGCAGGTGAAGGCCAGTGGTGTCATCACCAGGGATGTTGCCAGGGCTGCCCTTGATGCGTTGGAGATCGATGAGATTGGACTTGACCAGACCGATCGTAACATGCTGTTAACCATCATCCAGAAATTCAATGGCGGCCCTGTTGGACTCGATACTCTTGCCGCCAGTACGAGTGAAGATACGGAGACGATCGAGGATGTGTATGAGCCCTATCTCTTGCAGCTGGGCTTTATTGCACGCACGCCACGTGGACGCATTGCGATGCGTGCGGCATATCAACACCTTGGATTAACGCTACCAGGCGGAGAAAGTGGAACGGGCTTGTGGACAACACCCTGAAGATAAGTGATTTTGATTATACGCTGCCAACAGAATTAATTGCGCAGACGCCTATTGAACCTCGTGATGCCTCGCGTCTGCTGGTGGTGCAACGTACCTCTGCATCGTTGGAACATCGACACTTTAGGGACATCGGAGACTACTTGCGTCCTGGTGATCTGCTTATTGCCAACCAGAGCCGTGTTATCCCGGCTCGTTTACTTGGTAAGCGGGCCGAAACAGGCGGGGCTGTCGAACTCTTGCTGTTGACAGAACGTTCGGATCTTGGGCATGATCACTGGGAAACGCTGGTGCGTCCAGGACGCCGCTTGCACGAGGGAGCACAGATTATCTTTAGCAGATCCAACAAAAGATGTCTGGCTCCAGGCTGAAATATTACAACGAACCGGGGCCGGAGGACGGATTGTACGTTTCTCTGTGGACGGACGAGATACCCTCAGGAATCCCTCTACTCTTCTGACTGTACGCCAGCTTATCGACGAATTGGGACGTATGCCGCTTCCCCCTTATATTCACGAAACATTGCAAGATCCAGAGCGCTATCAGACGGTCTATGCACGTATTCGCGGTTCCGCTGCTGCACCGACAGCTGGCTTACACTTTACGCCTCAACTTTTAGAGCAGTTGCGGCAACGAGGTGTACGCACAGGTTTTGTGACATTGCATGTTGGACTGGATACGTTTCGCCCTGTCGAATGCGAGAGCGTGAGTGAGCATAAAATGCATAGTGAACAGATCGAGCTAGATGTCCCTACAGCAGAATTGATCAATGAGACACGCAAAGCAGGAGGCCGTGTTATCGCTGTTGGTACAACCTCTGTGCGTGTCCTTGAGAGCGTGGCCAATCTCCACAATGGGCATATTGAGCCATACCAGGGCCATACTCGCCTTTTTATCACACCTGGTTATCATTTCCAGGCTGTGGATGCCATGATTACCAATTTCCACCTGCCGCGCTCAACCTTGCTGTTACTTGTCAGCGCTTTTCTGGGGAAGGAATTGATGGAGAAAGTCTATCAAGAAGCCATAGGCGAACACTACCGATTTTTTAGCTTTGGAGATGCAATGCTTTGTCTTGCATCCCCTACATGAACATCTCTCCCTTAGTGGCGGGACAAGAACGGTAGAGCATACTCTCTATAGAAATCAGGCCTATCCTGCTGGAGCCAGCGCAATGGTTCCAGGAGAGCCGCCGGCATATTCAAAGCTACAGCCTGCTCGAAGTCTGCCATAGCTTCCATGTCACGTCTGAGAGAGGCACACACCATGCCTTTCCAAAAATATGCTCCCCAATTCTCTGGTTCCAGAGTGAGAGCATGTTCTAGTTCCCTGAGAGCTTCCTCGACACAGTCCAATAACCAGAGGGATACACCACGGCAGAGATAGGCATCGTAATCATTGGGATCAGCCTCAGCAATCTTCTCCAGACGTTCGGCCATACCAGAATCGGGCTGTCCCAAACACATATCAATCCACTGAGTCATCCAGCCATGATCAACATGTGTTACATCGAGATGCCAGCTATAGCGACAATCCTTCTGAGCCTGATGAATATCACCCAGACGCAGATAGGCCTTACCACGATTGTTGTAGGCACAGGCAAAATGTGGATACATATCGATGACATGATTGAAATCTTCAATTGCACTCTGGGATTCATTGAGAGATAAATAGATGGCTCCTCGACTAAAGATGGCAATGGCATCGTCGGGAGTTTTGGTCAGGATATGGTTGTAATCTTCAATAGCTTCCCAGGATCTTTTGAGGTGATGCAAAGCCGTTGCCCGGTCACTGTAGACGGCGTCAAAAGTGGGATCGAGTTCAATTGTACGGTTATAGTCTGCCAATGCTTGCTGGTGCTGCTCAAGACTGTAATAAGCGAGGCCACGATTGTAGTGAACCATGGCAAGTGTAGGGTCCAGGGCAAGAGCATGATCAAAGTCTTTGATGGCTTCTTTATACATGCCAAGCAGGCGATATCCTTCCCCTCGATTATTATAGGTAAATGCTATCTGAGGGTTGATAACTACAGCTTTATTATAATTTTCAATTGCCAGGAGAGGTTGTTTGCTATCAGTATAGGCTGCACCAAGCCTGTTCAGCAGCACAATATCGTTGGGTTTGAGGAGCAGAGCCATGTTAAAGTCCTGAATAGCCAGTTCACGTTTTTTGAGGGCTGCATAAGCTTGACCTCGACTCCCGTAAGCTCCCATAGACTCCGGCCTGCTCAGAATCGAGTGAGATGGCGTGGTTGAGATTCACAAGGGCTTGCTCATACTCTTCGCATGCCACATAAGCCTGCCCCCGCCCGACGAGAGACTGGAGATCGTCCGGTTGGAGGGCAAGGACCATACTGAAGTCCTGAATGGCCCGTCTATGTTCTTTTAGCAGGTAATAGGTGAGACCCCGCTGATAGTAGGCCAGAATGTACTTGGACTGAAGTTTAATGGCTTGCTCAAAGTCGCTAAGTGCATACTGGTAATCATTGAGGTTTCGGTAAACAAGAGCACGATTGTAGTAAACGGCAGCATCATGGGGTTTCAACATAATTGCGTGATTGAATTCAGCAAGAGCATGCTGGTAGTCCCTACTCTTGGCATATTCTGTTCCTCGTCTGTTATTGTCAGTTGTCAGATCAGAGTCCATTGTGCTATTCTCCTTTGTAAAAATATATAATTGAGTATTCTCTATTCTAGAATTTGACTACTCAGGCTTTTTTCCAGATTCCTCAGCGCCTTCGGCACTTTGCAAGCAGTACATGAGTCATCCCGAATTTTTCGAACAAGAGTTCACACACTCTCAAGTGGCTTGAGAAGCGGGATTGTCAAGGGCGGTCAGCCCTTGACCGGGGGTTGGGGTGTCCCCGCAACATTTCTTTTTTTCCTCGCGCCGCCGCAGGCGGCGCATAAAAGAAGTAAAAAGAGTTTTTGGGGACACCCCAACCCCCGCCAGGAGGCTGCCGCCCCCTGGACCCCCGCTTTTGCGAACTTTTGTTTCAAAAATTCAGGATGACTCATGTATCACACAACGAGGGCAAGCCACCAACGGTGGCGAGCAGACCCAGGTAGTTACAAAATAAGGCGTTGCCTGGATCGATGCCAGTCAACGCCGAAAATGGATAAATCTTAGAGAGAGGGTGTTTGCCTGGCTCCGCTTTATCATAAAAGATTGTTGATCATTTGTCAACGTTATTCTTGTATAATTAGGGATTTCTTATAATTTTCTTATATTTTCTTCTATTTAACTGTTCAGCTTTTGTTGCTCTTCTGAAAGATTGTAGACTCCATAGCGAAGAGTCACTTCCCCAAAGTCGTAGCTCAACTAAAAAGGAACAATCCACTCTTTTAGCCAGCTTTGTGTCTGATGGTCACGCACGCGAATGCGAGCTTGCTGACGGTAGATACGGATAGCGAAAGAGGGAAGTACATCGGGATCATCTGTTCGATATGTGATTGACGAATGGTCAGCACTAAGTTGTGGGCCTGTGTGTCTTCCCGTATACCAGGGCGACATCAGGTTCACAAAGGTAACGACATGAGCACCGAGTTGTTCAGTGCAGACCAGATTAGGAGCCTCCCATCCTGAATGGGTGTGACCACTAAAGCAGAGGCATGCGTTGTTGTGACGAGCAAGAATATTGCGTATTTCCTGCGAATTTTCTGGTGCGAAAAAATTTTGGAGCGAGTGGTAGTCACGGTGGCGTTCTATATCACGATCCAGGACAGTATTATGGAGAGGACAATGCAGAAAGATCAACGCAGGATGATCCGCATAGGTTGCCAGTGTCGTTTCCAAAAAAGTCAATGTTTCCTGCGAGATGAACACATATGCGGGATCTTGTAACGTTGCAGGATCGGGATAGTCTAGCATAATGCACACGATATCACCGGCCTGCCAGATATAGCGTAAAGGTTTCTTCCAGATAGTGGTAAAGAGTTCTTTTGTGTATAGCGGATCTTCTCTGGCTGGAAGGTAGAACTCGTGGTTACCAATTCCTGGATAAAATGGAATATCGCCCAATTGTGACTCAATCTCTGTGCGTGCGAGGAGGAAATTCTCCAGGGCACATGTCTCCACAAGGTCACCTGGTGAAACACAAAAAGCTGGCCGTTCCCCTTCTTGCCAGAGTGTGTGCAGGTCTTGAAACATTGGGGCAAAACGCTGCGTGTGAACCTGTTGCCATGCAGGTATGGTGCGGTAATGCATGTCACCAATCGCCCAAAAATAGAGCAATTCCTGGTTATCAGTGGACATGGGTTGTTGCAGACTATCCATAGATTTTCCTCATGGGCGAAATTTATCCCATATAAGGTTGAAGAGTGCGTATCACGTCATCAACCACAAAGGGTTTGGGCATAGTCACATCCACATTGAGGGAGACTGTCTGATCCAGATTATCCATAGCCGACATTAAAACAATGATATGGCGATTGCGTAGTTGTGGGTCTGCATTGAGTTGTCGACAGACCTCTCGCCCGTCTACTATGGGCATCATCAGGTCAAGGAAGACCAGATAACTCTCGTCTCCGCGCAACTTCTCCAGTGCTTCACGCCCATTGCGTGCTATCTGGATAGCATATCCCTCAAAATCAAGGATATCCACCATCATATTGCGAATAGCCGGATCATCGTCTACCACTAATACTTTATGAGGTTTGATACTCGCTCTCATCCTGTTCTCCGGTTTGTTTTAGTGCATCGGTACGTAGCAGGTAAAAACTAAAAGTAGACCCCTCATTGGGAATACTGTTTTCCAGACCGAGCTTGCCACCCATGGCCTCTATGTAGCAACGGCAAAGCCACAGGCCCAGCCCTGAACCTCGTACGGGTGTCGTGATTGAGCGTGGGGCGCGAACAAACTTCTCAAAGATACGTTTCTGGTCTTCGAGGATGATGCCCTCACCTTTGTCTTGTACACGTATCAACACGACTGGTGTATCTCCCTCTTCAACCAGCAATGCATGATCAACTTCATCGGGTAATATTTCAGCAACTTCTGCCAATGTTATACTGCAGGCCGAGAGCATGATTTGACCAAATGGAGCATACTTGGTGGCGTTTTCCAGCAGGTTTGTCAACACCTGACGAAAGCGTACCGCGTCAGCTTGCACCCACAGGTTAGGATCGACCTGCAACACAATCTTCTGTTCATTGTTGATACTCAGCATATTGGTGGAAATTTGTGCTGCTGCAAGAACTTGTATAGGAGACATTTGCAGTGAATCAAGTCGTTTATCCACTGCACCAACATGTGCTGCTTCTGTCATCTTCCCCACCTGATCGGTAAGTTGTTGGGCGGCATTAGAAATCGCCGTCGCGAAATTCAGGATTTGTGCAGGGGAAATACGTGCACTTTGCCGTTTCAGCAAGCTCGAATAGCCACTGACGGCAGTGAGCGGCGTGCGTAGTTCGTGTGATACAGTGACCAGAAATTCATCCTTGAGCTTATCCATCCGTTGTAGCTCGGCATAGGCCACTTCGCGCTCTTCATAGAGCTGCGCATTCCGAATGGCGCTTGTTGCCTGAGCACAGATCGCGAGAAGCGTAACAACATCCTTCGGATTGAAGTTGGCGACCCTCTCCTGGAGTCGGTATTGCCAGAACACCAATGAGTTCTGCCTGGTTGAACATGGGAATCATCAGCATTTGTTTAATATATGTCTCGCGTAGAAAGATGGCTCCCCCCTCAGCACTCGCTTGTGCGATTTCTTCTAACTTAGGTTGATCCAGGATGAAGTATAGTTCGTTCATGGATTGTTCCAGAGAGGTCCCTTTGACTTGCAAGTGTATCATTTTAATGAGTTTATCATGTTCCTCCTGGTTACGGGGGGGCATCAATGCTGGGAGCGCGCTCCCATCATCTGCCATACTGAAGGTGGTTGGAGAATAGATGGCATGAGCAATAAGTTCTTCTTTTGTAGATGAGGGTTGGAAGAAGACACAGAGGTCGGCCCTGGCCAACTTTGCAGCCTCCTCAACCAGTTTATTGAGGAGTTCTGCCACGTTAAGTACCGAACTAATGTCCTGGAGCTTACTGATGATCCCTGCTACCTCGGCTTCACGCTGCTTTGCTTCTTGCCGTAAAAGCCTGTCTTGTTCATAGAGCTTTGCGTTTTCGGTGCTAACTGCAACGATCTGCATCATCGTCTCCAGAACCAGAATCTCTTCCTGATGGTAAGCCTTGGGATGTGTGGTAGTCAGACAAAGCGAACCAGTTGCCCGGTTAAACATCTTCATCGGGAGGAGCAAAAAGGATCTGGCTTGCCGCTGATCACCCCAGGTACCTGTGAGCAGTTCCTTGTATTCAAGCGCCCTGGCAGGCTCCTGTATTGGTGAGAATTGTAAGGTGCGCATCTCTGTCTGGACAGTCTGCCACCAGACCGGACAGTCACTCTTGAGCTTAATGATGGGCTGCTCAGCAAGATTTTTGACGCGTACGCCGTTGTGTATAGCGAACACGTCGTAGATCTTCTCCGTATCTCGATCATAGACCGTGAAGAGCATCGAGGAGACATTGACCATGTGTGCTACAAATTGGTAGATATTTTCCACAAGATCTGATAACTTCAGTGAAGTTGGAAAGGCGGTGCTAATCTCTTGCAAATGCTGGAGATACCCACTGGTATGCTGCTGCGAGCGTTGCAGGCGATAATTTTGCAGGTAGAGGGTAATGCGTTCGGTGTATTGTAATGCTTCTGTTCGTTGTTTTTGCTGAAAACCGGATCCAATGCCGGAGGTCGTCCGGTAAAGGACAATCACCCCTAGAACACTCGATGAATATTTTCGTTCGATGCCATCGAAAGGTGTTGTTTCTTGGATGGGCACGACGAGGTAAGAGTCGGGAATAACATCCGTGCGAATTGGTTGTAAGCGTCCTTTATGAAATGCATCAAGATACTCTTCATGGCTCATGATATAAGACTCGTTCTTGAGCCAACTACGTCCAATGATGTCCTCTCCAAGTGGTACGGCAGCACCTACAGGAAAAAGCTCACTCTGTTGTGGCGTGATTTCGTCTAACTCTTCGAGGGGCTGCGTTGTTCGTCCTACGGCTGGAAGAGACGGCGATGTATCATTCTCCAGATGTACGGGATTGTGACGTTTAGGTACCCTTATGCCACCTGATCCTATTCTTAGAGATGATGTGGCTGTATGGGTACCGCGCAAGCGTACATGCATATAGGTTTTCATCAGACCACCAGTGCTCTCATCGCATAATGCAATGCAGGCACCTTGCGCCGTAAATTGAACCATCATTTGTTTTAAGAGGTACTTTAACAATGCCGATGGGTAAAACTCATCAGCATATGGCTCAAGCCCTCCGGTAGTAGAGGTAGACATGTGGTGCTCCTCACGTTTCTAGCAGAAAGCGCTAGGAAGCGCAGGAATATAGTTGGGCTGAAAGCGTGTAACTCTCACAAAATTCTTGTAAAGTCTAGCATATCATACGTCCCTGTGATATTCAACTCTAGAGATGAGATTTTTGGGGTCTGAAAATATTTTTGCTAAGAGGGTTACTTTTAGTTTTCCTCCTCTTTCGCCGCTACGCGGCCCACTCTGCATGAGTCATCCCAAACTTTTGTTTCAAAAGTTCGCAAAAGCAAGGGTGCAGGGAGCGCAGCATCCCTGCCGGGGTCTGGGGTGTCCCCAGAAACTTTTTTAACCACTTGCGGCGCCGCAGGCGGCGCGAGAAAAAAGAAAGCTTTTTTGGGGACACCCCAAACCCCTGGTCAAGGGCTGGCCGCCCTTGACAATCCCGCTTCTCAAGCAGCTTGAGAGAGAGCGAACTTTTGTTTGAAAAATTCGAGGGAATCAGAAAAAGCCATGAAAGCTTTGCAATAAACTTGCTCTTATGGTACTATAGGCGGAGATTAGAATTTTGTATACACTTACAACAATCTACAACTAGAGAATTTCCCTAGAAATAAAAAACCAATAGCCTTCATAGTCATACTACGTTTTTTTAATAAAGAGGTAGATATATGGTGAATGAAAACGCCTTGCGTCTCCAGAGGCAAGTCCCTCTTGGTAGCAATGTTGAAATCTGGCTGAAAAATGGGAAGGAAGTCTCTGGAATCCTTGATGAGATCAGTACAACCCATCTGACACTTAAACAGCCATCAGGAGCCATCTCAGCGCGTGTTCCAATGGACAAGGTTGATGGCTGGCTCCTCCTGAGCCAGGAGACAAATGGAACAGATCAGCAAGCAAACGTTGGGGCGACAGAAGGCTATCTTGCCCCATCCTTACAGACAACGAGCATGCAATTTCCGCGACAAATATTATCCCGGCAGTAAATAATGCTCTTCAATGAGACAAGTACAGCGAAAGCTGGTCGAAATAGATGCTTTTTTTGATAGTAAGGTGCAAGCTGTCCGCTGTGAGATAGAGTCACCAGACCTGCATACTCCTACAGATGAAATGAAACAGAGCACCAGCCATCGCGACTTACACGGAAAATGGGATAGTATTCACCAGAGCTATCGTTATGCCATTGATATGATATCAAACGATTGCCAGAGATCATTGCGGATCTTAAGCTTCTCATTCAAAGTAATCCATCTCTTAAGAGTTTAAGAAGAGTTCTTCCCTATTTCCAATATATAGCGGAAAAATTTCCTGAAGCACTGAAAAGCTATAAAGAGCTCTGCTTAATTACGCAGGCTGCCAATGACTGGTATAATCTGGCCGCGCTCGCACTCAAAATGAATGACATCCTCTTAACATGTTATGCCTTAGAACAGGTTTTTACACGTTCACCACTACAACGCGAATCTCCGGAATGGTATATCTATCTAAAACTGATAAAATCCTCTGAAAACTATTTTCTCTTGAAACGTCTCTATGCCTCAGTAAAGGCTAATCTGGAAAAAGATGAGGAAGATCTTTTTCTTGAGACATGCATCTATATCCTCAAGAGAACAGGAAAAGAAGATGCTGCTTCTCTTCTGATACGATCCTGGTATCAGGAAAGTCCCATGCCATCTCTGATCGAGAACGCATTAAGCAATTTTGGAGATGCGACATATAACCCTTATAAAGATATTCTGTCAGAAATAACCAGCTTAGAGCAGAGTATAGCAAACGAACGAAAGAAGAGTGAGCCTGTTGTCAAGCCGCAACCATCGCTATCCAATCCGCCAGCGAAGCCAGTATCCAATCTGCCAGCAAAGTCGGCACCCAATTCTTCGGTAAAGGCTTATTCTGCACCATCGAAACCAGGTCTCTATAAACAGGCAAAAGACATCCTGGATAAAGGCAAAGAGAAAGAAAAAGCAATTTCCTTATTGAAGGAAGCGATAGAAAAAGGCGATAATCCTGGGCTGGCCCTTGGGCAACTTGTCTCATACTATTCTCAACTGAACGAGCATGATATGATTATCTCGCTTCTTGAAACATATAAGCATGTAGACTATAGTCGTAGTAAAAGGATCAATGCCTTAACTGAAGCATATTGGCAGAAAAAGGATTATCAGAAGACAATCGAACCTCTAACGGAGGCCATCAAAGACCTTCCTAAGGATGCCCCACAGACTAAAAGAGTCTATAGGTACCAGCAGATGGCTTCTTGCTATATGCACCTGCAAGAATTTAAAAAAGCACAAGAGTGGTGGGAAAAGATTATTAAGATCAAAGAGGATTATAGCGCGGCAAAAAGAAATATTGCGATCTGTCTGATACATCTGGGAGACATCGAGGGCGCAAAAGAGAAGCTAAAAGATCTTCCTTCCGATGAAAAAGCTGCGGAATTGCTTGATAAGATTAACAATGTAGGAGTCACAGAGGCCACAAGCCAGGCGATGCAAAGCGATAAAAATCAAAGATTAGTATATGATCAGTTGACTCCATATAGCCTATTTTTCCTTGAGCGTTGTAAGTATGAGGGAGCGCGTGACAGCAAAAGAATACTTCAAATCTTTGATAAAGGTGATGTTACAGATTTGGAGTGGAGGGCCAACGATGCAACGAAAGAGCGTCCATTAGAACGTGCTGAAAAATATCTTTCGGCGGCAAAGATTTGTTTTGAGGTAGAAGACTTATTTGGCGATGAAACTTTTGATCGGGGACGGAAAGACCTTTGCCGTAGTTTTATCGCGCGGGGGGATGCTGCTGCCGAAAAACAGGATTTAGACGCAGCCTGCGAGTGGTATAGTGAAGCGCTCAAAGTTTATGGTGAAGACAAGGGGCGTGAGAATAATGACGGCATCACTGCCAGGTCTCTTGCCCTGGTAAACTTCATCTATGCAAGTGCAGGAAAATATGAAGATATTCCGTGGATCGAAAATGATGCCGAAGTCCCAAATACACTGGAGTCTTTTCTTGCGGATTACAATGATGAGCCAGAGAAGATTTTTCGCAGGATTGTTTATCTGATTGCCCGGAGTAAATATGCTGCTGAAGTAATGCTGAATATCATGTACGAGCCATCAATACGAGAAAAGTCATTGGAGTATTTACAAAAAAGAGGAATATACACTCCTACGGGCGACGAGGTGACAGAGCCGGATTTTCACAAGTTCTGGCAACGGCCAGCAAGTGATTTTCAAGAAAAAATCAAAGAAATTTATATCCAACTTAACTCAATCGAGAAAGTAGAGCTGGCCAGTCTCGACTCTGTAGAAGATTGCCGGAGACGAATTGATAAAATTGAGCCAAGTCTCGATTTCCCTCAGGATGCTACTTTCTTAAGAGAGCTTAAGACAATTTTGAGCTTTGTCTGCAACCTCTGTAAACAGACCGACTTTGACGGAAAAAATGACTCTTGTCGAGATATTAATAAGGCTTGTCAAGATTTGTTAAGAGATATTGAACTGAAGCCCACTATTCTTTCCATAGAAAAAATTCATTCCCTTGTCTCAAGGATTCAGCAAGATACAGAGAAGTACCATCAGCATATTAAGCAGGAACTTATGCCTCATGTGACATTACGTCTGCCAGATGGGAAACGTTCACAAACAGTCGAAGACCGCAACATACGTGTGCAAATTGTCATTGAGAACGAAGCAGGTCGCAGGGCCGCTGTTACACCAAAACTTCTCGTCGATCCAGGCGGGGAGGAAATTAGATATGAAGGGTTATTGCGTGGCGGAAAGTCTGAGATATTAACTGTTCCGCTGACTCTAACAGATCAAGCGATCAATGAGAAAGCGTTTTCATTGTCGGTTCGCGTTCAATATCGCACAAATTTATCAGAGGAACCTTGCTTTAATGGCCCGTTTAAATTTTCAATTCGACTTGATTCATCAGGGGAGTTCAAGGATATCCCTAATCCCTATAGCATTTATGCTGGTGGGAGGCCTGTAGAAAAGGAAGAGATGTTTTTGGCCGGCGTGAGTTTATTGATCATGTGATAAATACAATTAATGACTCTGGAACACAAAATATATCTTTTGCCATCTATGGACAGATGCGTTCCGGGAAAACGTCTATCCTGCTTCATCTGATGCAAGATCTCAGACAGAATCCAAAATATAATTCAAAATATCTTGTCGTCTATCTGAATAGCATGGGCGGATTTTTCCCTGAAGAAGGAGCTTCAGTATTTAGCCAGATTTTGTGGAGAATCCTTGAGGAAACACAAGCAGAAATCAGAGAAAAAGTAGAGAATGGGTTTTCACCTCTTTTTATGGAACTTCCTCAAAATCTGAGAGAATTTTGTGGGCATCCCGCTGTGGGTCAATATTTTATTAGCTTGTTTAAAACCTTTCTGCAAAGAGCTTCTCAGACTCAAGATTGGCAAAAAATAAAAATCATTGTTTGTATTGACGAGTTTACTTATCTCTACGAATATATTATCAAGGGGGATCTTCCGGGTGAATTTATGCATTACTGGAAGGCCATTTTGCAAGAAAATCTCTTCAGTACAATTCTGGTTGGCACTGATGCCATGCCGAAATTTATCGACCGATTTTCTAACGATTTGGCGGTGTCAGAGAAGTCTCGTGTTACATATCTGAGTCGGGATTCTGCCAAAATGCTCATAGAAAATCCCATCAGGATGATAAATGGGGAGAGTCGCTATAAAGAGCAATCCGTTGATTATATTATCAAGTTAACGGCTGGGAGCGCTTTCTTCATTCAGAAATTATGTGATCGTCTTGTTCAGTATATGAATAGAAATAAAATAGAGCTGATCACCCAGGCTGATGTGATAAATCTCAAAAACGAAATTCTTCGTAGTGAACGACCACAAGATTGGCACTTTAATAATATTATTATGTCAGGAGATACCTCGTCTGATGCTATATCACAAAAAGATATCGAAGCTGTTTTGAAAGAAATTGCTCTAAATAGCAGCGACGGCTTCTGTCATCGCAATGATATCAAATATCAAACAGGAGCAAAACTTGATGATATTTTGAACGACCTGGAAAATAGAGATGTAATTGAAAGCGAAGTAATTGGGAGAGATGGACAGAAGAAATATAAGATTAAAGTAGAGCTCTATAAAGAATGGCTCTTGAAGAGCTTGTAAGCTCCAATGGCTCTGATCGATAAGGAGAAGTCTCTATGTCTGATGATTTTAAGAACCCCTTTTCTGGTTATACAAAAATTGTTACTGGTGATCGCTTTATTGGTCGTAAGAAGGAGATTGACAGACTATTCAGGATGTTCATCGAACCGACCAGAGGGAGAGCGAATAAATAATCTCTCTATTATTGGCATGCATTGTATTGGGAAAACCAGTCTGGTTAAAAATGTATTTGATTTAAATGAGGAAAATAAATATGACATATATTTTAAAAATCGTTTAGTGATTACGATCAACTTAAAAGATTATGAGGATTCTCGGAGTTTATTCTGTGATCTTTTGCAAAAATCTCTCGATGCAATTATTGATGCTCAATATCCTCTTGATAGTGCTGCTATCCAACGTCTCTCATCGCACAAGCCACGGGAAACATCCTTCTGGGTGGAACTTCGCAATGTCCTTGAAAAATTTTTCAAAGAGGTACGCCGGGCTGGTATCTATATTCTCTTTATCCTGGAAGAGTTTGACCATGCTCGTACAGTTTTTGCCAAAGATTATCAGGGGTTTGAACGTTTGCGACAGCTTTCACAGGAGTGTGATGTTAGCTATATTACGCTTTCCAGACGGTTTATTGAAGATATAGAAAAACAGACGGGAGCTGGCTCTACGCTTGCAGCCATCTTTGCGGACGGACTCTATCTCTTACCTTTTGATAATCAGGAGTTGGATGAGTATTTTGGGATATTTTCATCTCTTGGCATAGAAATTACACCTAAGATGAGAGAGCGAATTGGCTCTTTCTATGGAGGCCATCCCTATCTGCTTGCAATGCTTGGATATAAAATTGTCGAAGCCTTCCATCAGAAACGCAAGATAAACATTGAAGAAATTTTCAAGGAAAGCCAGATTTCACGCGACCGCTATTTTGCTAATATTGTTCGGCGTTTGAAGAAAGATCAGAATCTCAATACTCTCCTCAAAGTGATCTTCGGTCCCAGAATTGATATTACTAAGAAGGATATTAATGATCTGAAATTCTATGGGCTGATCAAGGAAAATACTGGCAAGAAATCTCTCCAGGGCACAAACATATCCCTGCCTATATCT
This sequence comes from uncultured Chloroflexia bacterium, assembly GCA_963814985.1. Classification (GTDB taxonomy): domain Bacteria; phylum Chloroflexota; class Ktedonobacteria; order Ktedonobacterales; family Ktedonobacteraceae; genus CAWFFV01. The sequence goes on from CAWFFV010000082.1 coordinate 83,921, forward strand.
GCTTTTCAGAGAGTTTTCAACACTATTTAAGTGAATCTGGGAAGAAAATTGGCGAATTATCTTCCCCTAGGGAGACCGAGCGGGCATTACGTACTTTGATACGCAAGAACTGTATAAAAAAGATAAAGATAATTGGCTAGCAAGAACTAAGAAAAAATAAAAATTATAAAGAAGCATTTAATAGATATGATAAGAGCACGAAGAAGGTAAAATTGCATCAATCTAATAACCCATTAGATTATACGTATTTGCGTCAACTATTTGATATAATTTTTGAAAAACATTGGGATGTGTTTAAGCCAATTTTTGAGAAAGATCGGAAAGACAAAATCATATTGGAAGCCACGTGAGAGACTCAATTGTCATGTGAGAAATCCTATTATGCATATTAGCGTACAAAATATCACGGCAGATGATCGTTCTCGCTTCGAAGAGTATTGTAATGAAATTGTGAAGATTGTCGAAGAACATATAAAGTGACTCTTCTTTCAGGCACTCTCACCACCTGCGGTGGCTCGCTCTTGTTTAGATGTGGATTTTGCTGGCTGTGGAGGAGGTGGCGACGCAGCCTCCTCCACAGGCCACACAATCCACACTAAACTGTTTGCGAAGTGCCAAAGGCACTGAGGAATTGAACAGTTATGGTGACTCCCATTTTGGGCTTGACCCTCCGGTAACCGGAGGCTCTATACTTAAGGAAACCAGATCTAGAGGAGCGCGGCCATGTTAAAAATTGGCGATTTTTCTCGACTAAGCCATGTATCGGTCAAAACTTTACATCACTATGATGAGATCGGGCTTCTCAGACCCATTCAAGTGGATAACTTCACTGGCTATCGCTACTACTCAGTCGATCAGTTATCGCAACTTAATCGCATTCTTGCCCTCAAAGACTTGGGATTTTCGCTAGAGCAGATCAGAGCAATACGAGACGAACAGATCTCTCCTGAAGAATTTCGCGGCATGTTACGTCTCAAGCAAATGCAAATGCAGCAATATATCGAGGGAGAGCAATCACGGCTCACACGCATTGAAACCCGGCTCAAGCAGATTGAACAGAAAGGAAATTACCCAGACTATGAAGTGGTCTTGAAACAGGTTGCTCCCCAGCAAATTGCATCCGCGCGGGCTGTAGTCCCCTCTGCCGACGAGATGTTTGAAACGTGCCAGGATCTCAGTAAAGGGATACAAACTTTTCTCATATCCGGCAAGATCAAACCCCTTGGTCCATGGTTGAGCATTTACCACAATGATGAATACACGGAGCACGATATCGATGTGGAAATGGCTATCCCCATAGATCAACCTCTACCGGCAGAACCAGTGCAGTATTCCTCAGCAAAAGCAACTATTCGAACATTAGATGGTAACGGGTTTATGGCAAGCGTCGTCCATCATGGAACCTATGACACTATCTTACAGGCGTACTTTACGTTGTTAGCATGGATAGATGTCAATGGATACTCTATAGATGGTCCGTGTCGACAAATCTACTTACGCTGGCCTGAGGGACAGGTGCTTCCTGTTACTGAGATACAATTCCCAGTTATTGGCGTTCCTACGAAAATCATAGAGTAGTAATGGCAGGGACCCAAAAACCTGTATACGTGAAAGGAATTTCATATGAATAGTCAGCTTATAAAGCGAGCCGCTCTGTACAGCGTCTTTTCGGGCGTGGGTGCAGGAGTCATTTACGTAATTATTGCTTTGGCAACTGGGGGAAAACTGAGCGACAGCAGCGTAATAACAGGGGCCCTGACCACAGGTGCAATCACACTCGTGATCGCATTTGTGCTCTATTGCGTATTCACAACGATTTTCTCAAAAAGAAAGAGCGCCTTGTAGGGGCAGTAAACAACATGATGTAATTCTTCAGGTCCCTTTTTTCAGATTTCCTCAGCGCCCTCGGCACTTCGCAAACGGTTTAATGTGAGTTGTGTGACCTGTGGACGAGGTTGCAACCCACACTTAACCAGGGCGAGCCACCGCAGGTGGTGAGTAGACTTGAAGAGTTATTGGGAGAGCTCATGTTTTAGCACATATAAGCCCGGGTCTGTTGGAGAATATTGTTGACATCCTCACACACGTAATGCTACATTTCCAGGTAATTTATATTGCAAGTAACCTGGAAATTAGATTATTAAGAGGAGGCCCGAGTGGATACTTACTACGATCCCAAAGACTTGACACATTTTCCCGATATTGGCAAAGACGCACCCGAACTCTGGACAAAGTTTATGGATTGGTACACGGCTGTCTTTGCTGAAGGAGCACTCTCCGAGCGTGAGAAGGCGCTCATCGCACTTGCTGTTGCCCATACCGTACAATGTCCCTATTGTATTGATGCCTATAGCACAGCCTGTCTGGAAAAAGGCTCTGATATTGAGCAGATGACAGAAGCCGTTCATGTCGCCGCCGCTATTCGTGGTGGTGCCACGCTGGTACATGGCGTTCAGATGCGTAATCACGTCCATAAAGTCTCAATGTAGCTTGCAAGGGGTGCTATATGGCGAAGATCATCCCAACCCTCAAAAAGCAGGCTCATCCTCTTGCAATGACTGAGCGGCAACGGCAGATCCTGGAAGAATTACCCCTTCGCTCATTCGCAGAGGCAACGGCAAGTGCCGGTCATCGACCACTCAGAGCCAGTGGTATTCAGATATTGCAGATCAATGTTGGGAGGCGTTGCAATCAAACCTGCGCTCATTGTCATGTCGATGCAGGTCCAGATCGCGCAGAGGTAATGCAACGTGATGTCCTGGAGGCATGTCTGCGTTTCCTTGAGCAGACTGCTATTCCAACGTGTGATATCACGGGTGGTGCACCTGAGATGCATCCAGACTTTCGGGAGATTGTCGAGCGGGCGACAGCTCTTGGGCGGCATGTCATCGATCGTTGTAACCTGACCATTACGCGCTTACCAAACTATGCTTATCTCCCTGAATTTCTGGCAGCGCACCGCGTTGAAATCATCGCTTCTTTGCCATCATATGCGCCCAGGCAGACCGATACACAACGCGGAGATGGTGTCTTCGCAGACTTCGATCCTGGCGCTTCAGCATCTCAACCAGTTAGGTTATGGTAAAGAAGGAACAGGATTACGGCTCTGTCTGGTGACTAATCCGGTTGGGGCATTTCTGCCAGGTAATCAGCGTTCGCTGGAACTGGAGTGGAAGCGTCAACTCAAGCGGCGCTATGAGATAGAATTTAATAATCTATATACGATTACTAACATGCCTATCAGTCGCTACCTGGATTTCCTGATGCGCTCAGGTAACTTTGAAGCTTACATGGAGAAACTGGTGAATGCTTTTAATCCGGCAGCAGTGGATGGGTTGATGTGCCGTACTACGTTGTCCGTTGGTTGGGATGGTCGGCTCTTTGATTGTGACTTTAATCAGATGCTTGATCTTGGCCTGGGTACAAATTATACCCGGACAATTTTTGAAGCAATCTCGGAGCAACTGACTGAACGAGTCATTCAAGTTGGGCCGCATTGCTTTGGCTGTACCGCCGGTCTGGGTTCCAGTTGCGGAGGAGTTACGGTTTGATGTGATGTTGTCGCCTGTGGCGGAGACTGCGTCGCAACCTCCGCCACAGGCGACAACATCACATCAAACAAGAACCAGCCTACCGCAGGTGGTGAGCAGGTTACGATTTGACAACGCCTCTAGTCGAGAGCTATCATGGTAAGTACAACACTACGCATGATTAAAAAATCAAGTCTCACGCCTTGTCTACTGGAGGGGATAATCACATGACAGATACCACAGCGAATGGCACTGTGTTTTATACTCATCGTCTCAATAATGGTTTACAGATTGTCGGCCAGCCGATGCCAGACTTTGAATTGGTGGCTGTCTCATACTATGTCCGTACAGGTTCACGTGATGAATATGATCCCAGTGTCGCAGGCGTTTCCCATTTCTTAGAGCATATGGTTTTCAAGGGTACCAAAACACTCGATTGGCAAGAGATTACCCTGGCATTCAATAAGATTGGGGCAGAACTCAACGCCTTTACCTCGCATGAGGCTACGGTGTATTATGCACGTGTGCTGGGTGAATATCTGGATAAGGCTTTTGAACTGTTAAGCGATATGATGTATCCACGTCTGGCAGAGAGTGACTTCGAGACCGAGAAAGAGGTCATTGTTAACGAGATTGCACGCTCCGAGGACCAGCCCTATAACATCACCTATCGCCGTTTGATGCAGACCTATTTTGGTGATCATCCTTTGGGACATGATGTCCTGGGATCGCGCGAGAGCATTCGTGGTATGCGCGTTGAGCAGATGCGCGATTACTGGAATCGTCGCTATAGCGCCAATAACCTGATCCTCTCAGTGGCTGGTAATTTCGATTGGGACCATATCGTGCAAATGGCTGAACGCTATTGTGGTGACTGGCGTACAGGTGATACCAGTCGTGATGTCTCCCCCTATGAGCCAGCGAACCCTATCAACAATATTATGGTTGATAAAAAGTTTAAGCAGCAGATTATGATTATGGCGATGCCGACAGTGGATGTGAAAGATCCCGATTACTACGCGGCAGTGCTGGGTAGCAGTATCCTGGGTGATAGCGATGGCTCACGTCTCTACTGGAATATTCACCAGCGAGGCCTGGCAGAATCGGCAAGTTGTGGGTTGTGGGTGTTGGAGGGTACAGGTGTGATCATTATGGAGGCGAACTCGACGCCTGAGGAAGCTCCACGGGTGCTCAAGCTGCTCCGTGCTGAACTGAATAGCCTGCTCGATGATGGGATCTATGAAGAGGAGTTGCGCCGCGCCAAGGATAAATGGATTAGTGCTATTGTGCTCAGCAGCGAATCAACCTTCTCCCGTATGCGTTCGCTGGCGGGCGATTGGGTCACCGAAGGTCGTCTGGTGAGTGTCGAAGAGGAAATTGAGCGTGTCGAGAAGGTGACTTCGGAGGATGTGATGCGTGTGTTGCGTCGCTTCCCCATACGCGAGAAGCAAGTGCTAACTACCCTGGGTCCTTTAAGCGAAGAAGAATTATTGGCATAAGCTGTTGTTGTTGCCGGTGGCGAGGATTGCGACGCAATCCTCGTCACCGGCAACAAAACAGCTTATATAGCTTTAAATGCTGCGCCAAGCATATAGGTAATCACAGCCTCAATGGCCCCTACAATGGTCATTTCCATACCACTATTGAACCACGAGCGACCTGTCACCAGCGTTTTGGCGGCTCCTACTGCAAAGTGGGCAACCAGACTGATAAGGGCTGCTGCAATAATCGCCGAAATACCTTGCATAAAGAAAAAGGGAATAATTGGAATAAATGCGCCGATGGCGGTGGAGAGCATAGCAGAAATGGCGGCTACCCAGGGATTGGGAAAGCTCTCCTGCGATATCCCCAATTCTTCATGCGCCATTGTGCGTAAGAACTGTTCGGGCTGTTGTGCCAGACGGTTGGTCAGCACATTGGCCTCTTCCTCAGTAAACCCTTTTAACTGGTAGAAGAGGGATAACTCTTCTTTCTCTTCCTCCGGGTCTTCGTCCATCTCACGCTTCTCACGCTCAATCTCAGCCTGGTAAACCTCGCTTTCACTCTTGGTTGCCAGAAATGCGCCAGATCCCATAGAGAGTGCGCTTGCCAGACATCCTGCAAGACCACTGATCAATACCAGACTACTGCTACTGGCACCTGTGTAGCCAGCTACACCACTCACAATGCCAAAGACTGCACCAAGGCCGTCATTGGCACCATAAATAGCATCACCCAGCCAACCGCCACCTCGCTTGTGCCAGCGTTCACGATGTAGCATAACGTCGAGCATTCCCTGTGGTCCGATGGGAGCGATGATCTCACGAATAACGCGGCCATGGCTCTGCTCATCACGCTTTACCTCGTGTAACATCTCCTGGGCTTCAGCGTCATTGATACTACGTGCTTGCGCTTCATAGCGTGCGATATCCTTATCTTCTTCACCTTCCATCTGACGCAGAGCGGCCTCTGTTCCCAGTTGTAGGCGTAACCAGCCCTGGAAGCGCATTCTAAGGGTACGTGTTTCCTGAGGAGGTTGCTCTCCCAGTTCTAAGAGTTTGCGTTCCCATTTATGGGCATGGCGCTGCTCTGCATCTGCCATCTTCTCCAGAATGGTACGCCGTGCCGTATCCCGTTCGCCTCGTGCCAGATCCCGGTAGGTGCGTACACCTTCCATCTCACGTTGCCAGTTTTGCTTGAGAGCTACAATCAGTTCACGTTTCGTTGCCTCTGTAAGCTCTATGCTGTTAACGGTGTTAGCTGAAGCAGCGGTTTGTGGTTTCTCTTTATCGGTGCTCATGTGTTATCCCTCTGACAGGTTGTACAACGTCCATAGATTCTAACTTCGTACGAGTTCAACTCAAATCCAGTGGCCTGTGCTGCCATTCGCAAAGTCTCACTCGATAAAACTATGTCAATAGGAATGTCAAGCAAAGTCCCACATACTGTACAGATAGCATGGTCATGGCGTTGTATGTGAGTATCATAGCGACACTCGCTCTCTCGCCCCAATGCCTTGATTAAGCCCAGCTCCGTTAGTTGATGCAGGATACGGTAGACCGTCGCCAGACCAATATGTGGTCGTCTATCTCGGACGACATTATAGACTTCCAGCGCTGTAGGATGCTGCTTCATAGTTTGCAAGACATCCATAACAGCCTGAGCATTCGTGTTAAGTGTAATGTTCTCCTTCATTTAGGGTATCCTAATAATGATAATCATTCTCATTTCTTTGTAGAGGGAAGTATACGATGAAGATAGGATCCTGTCAAGTTTTTGCGTCCGAGAGGACGGTTGGGACAACACCTATCTCCAGCGTGTCCTCTCTTCGAGACTTTCGGGTAAACTAAAAAGCCCTGGCCAAGTGGCGCAATGCGTTGCATGAAAACCTCTTTCTATGGTACTCTAGAGGAGTATTCGATAAGCCTGGACGTGCTCCGAAGCGGGCAGAACCAAGGGAACCAGAAGCTATTTCGCTTCATTTTCATTTTCATTTTGTTCACTCTTTGTCAAGAGAGGAAGGACCCATGTCAAAGCTCTCTTCTGCCATCGCAAGAATGAACAAGCTGGCAACTCATCCCGTTTTTCCGCGATTCCTGATCCTGTTGCCCATTCCTTCCGTCATCCTGATAATAAGCTCATAAGTTTGGCAGGAGCCACCCAGCAATCGATACCCTGGGCAAGATGCTTGACTCAGCAATGCCAATCGATATGCTCTATAGTAATAGAAACGTTATGAGAGGAAACAGAGCGAGATGGCTACTTTAAACCAGGAAGGTGCAGAGCTTCATCCTCCACAGCCTTCCATTGTTGACCGTCCCCGCGTTCGCTGGACTCAGATTCTCTCCATCAGTATTTTTGCGTTCGCGTTCAACTTCCACTGGGCGGCTCTTGGCACAATTATTCTGCCCAGTCAGGTTCTCAAAATCGTGGGCGATCGGAGCGCTGGAACGGCGCTGGCCTATGTACTCGTACCTGGTGCCTTTGTCTCCCTTGTGGCCAATCCCATGTTTGGTTGGCTGAGCGATCGCACACATGGCAGGTTCGCCGCCTGGGGCCTCCGCCGTCCATATATCCTCTTTGGTACCCTCCTCAATGTTGCTGTGCTGGTCTGGATGGCCGCTGCACGTGATATTACATCACTTGCTGTAGGGTACGCTCTGGTGCAGTTATTCAGCAATGCGGCCCAGGCACCCTTTCACGCGCTGTTACCTGATATCGTGCCTACCGAGCAGCGTGGTTTGACCTCTGGAATTCTCGGATTTTTAGGTACTGGTGGCACCATTGGCGGCGTCATCGTCGCCGGATTTTTTGTCAATTCTTCAAAGCCCCTTGCTGCGTACCAACAAGGTTTGTGGTTTACCTATGGCATTGTTATGATCGTGATGATCACCTTGATGCTGGTCACGATTTTCTCGGTCCATGAGCGGGCACTCACATTTGCACAAGCTAGTTCTGAAGGTGAAAAACAGATCAGAGGTGTTGTTGAGGGGCAGGTACGACAATTCTGGATCTCTCGCTCGACGCTGATCACAATCGCGGGAACTCTGTCTGTTGTCCTGATGGCCTGGGGAATAATGGTGCTCTGGAATGCAGAGCATATCGCCGGAATCCAGATCAGTAGTACTGTCCAGCAAGTTATTCTGGAAGTGTTGGCCACTGTAGGTATTCTGCGCCTGTTTGATTTCAATCCCCGCCGTGACCCCGATTTTGCCTGGGTGCTGGCCACGCGCCTGGTGCTGATGCTCGGTATCTATACGATTTAGACGTTCTTGCAATATTATATGCGCGATGCTGTTGGGGTGGCTAATCCCGAGGCAGCCACAACTCAATTTATCATTCTTGTCTCCGCCACTTCGATTGTGGGTGCCCTCGTCGTTGGCTGGCTCTCGGATCATTTCGGACGCAAACGCATGGTCTATCTCTCCGGCTTTGTGATGGCTCTGGAGGGTTTGATTTTCGTCGTGACCCATTCGTTTGTTCTCGTGATTGCATCCGGCGCGCTCTTTGGTCTGAGCTATGGAGCCTATTTGAGCGTTGATTGGGCACTGGCGACCGATGTGTTACCCTCCCGTAAGAACCTCGCCCGCGATATGGGCATCTGGAACGTTGCCGCTTCTCTACCACAGGTGGTTGCGCCCGCGCTGGGTGGGCCGATCAGAGACGCGTTTATCCAGGCGGGACACCCGGTGCTGGGTTACCAAGTACTCTTCAGTATGGCCATCGTCTATTGCCTCATTGGCACCGTCACGGTGCGCTTTATCCGCGGGGTAAAATAGTGGAAGTAAAAACGGAGATGGGCTTAAGATAAGCCCATCTCCTCACGGCCTGCCGACTTGCTGTGGGTTCTGGAATTGCAAGAGAGCAATTGTGGTGGTTGTGTTGCAAAAACGAGGAAGAAATTTTTGAGCGTGAGCAACCCTCCCTCTCAATTGTCTTAGGCGATCACTCCAAAGAGTTTGGCAACGAATGCCACCTGCCCTGGTACGAGAGGACGGGTTTGTTGTAAAGCCTTTGTGAGCTGCAGTGACGTGATTGTGATAGATTTGTAATAAGAAGAGGTTACACTTCTCTCTAGATACTCCACTGATCCGTTGATTGTGTGGATCAGCGTACGCCTTTGTCGCGAAGTCCAGGAGGAACGCCATGAACCCAATAACCTACCAGGAGGCTTTTCAGGTGTTACACAAGGCGGGATTTGTCGAGACAGAAATTGACCGGCTCTATCGCCTTCGCCGAGATTACCAGAAAAGCGAGCTGGATCAACCATCCCTTGATACCAACCGCCTCCTGTTTGCGCGGTGGTTAGTTACTACAGGACGGTTGACAGAGCAGCTTTCCGAGGAAACTCAGCCTGCCCCCTCGATAACCGGATGGACCCTGCTCAAGTCCCTGCTCGTACACCTCCTCTGAGATCGAAACGAGAGTGGACCAGATACTCCATTCCCCAGGAGATGAAAAAGCTAAGAGGAGAGGAATTATGTATTTAAAGCAAGTCGAGACCAGATCGCAGATGTCCTTCTTTGCCTACACTCTCCCCGCTCATGTGAGTGATCCAGGAGGACAGAAAGAGTTGCACATTGCGAAAGCCCTCAAAGAGATCATTACTGAGGCGTTTGCCCTCTATGCTGAGATGAAATGTCTTTACTGGTACTTCACTCGCAATGGAGGTCACAACGAGCACCAGGGGTTCAACGCTCAAGCGATGCTACTTTCTGCCATCATCGATCGGTTGCTGAAGCGTGTGCGCCACCTGTCGAGCACAGCCATAGATACCTGCCAGAAGAAACGCCCATGGCGACTGATCGCAACTGATCGCGACGATGACTTACTTGCGATGGAGATAGTGCAGCAACTCATCAAGGATCATGAGCGTCTGATAAAGCTGATCCGGGGGGCAAGAGCTGTCTGCGAGAGACACCAGGATGCTCAGACCCATCAGATCCTCTCAGAGGCCCTTATCGAGACAACAGATTGCATCACTGCTCTCGTCGAGGTGTATGACCAGTTGCACGTAGGAGCCAGGACCGTGGAGCAGGCTTCCAGTCACAAAAACTTGTGGGCACCCATTGCTCTCCCATTTTTATATTGTGGGCAAGTTATATAGATTTTGTTTGGGGGAGTCAAAAAATGATGGATGCGCCTTATGGAAAGCGCTACACCTCCCCACGTAAGCGGGCGACCTCCGCCTCCGCTATGCGAGCATCTTTACGACGGCGCAATCCTTTGAGTGCCTCTACCTTGCGTTGCCAGTTGTCAGGGTCATTAGGGGCCAGCCTGATAGCAGCTTCGGCAGCAGCAAGGGCCTCTTCATAGCGATGGAGCTGCTTGAGCACCAGGGATTTGTTGTGTAGTGCAGAGACCATTCTGGAATTGAAACGTAAGGCTTGATCATAGGCTTGCAGTGCTCTAAGATAATCGTGCAATTGATAGTGGGCGTTGCCTTTGCCATTCCAGGCCAGTGCGTTAGGATTGAGACGCAAAGCCCTGTCGTAGGCGTCGAGAGCTTCTTGGGCGTGTTCCATTTGCAACAGAATGCCCGCTTTGCCATTCCAGGCAGGAGCATAGCGTGGATCAATACGCAGAGCCTGTTCATAGGAATCGAGTGCTGGTCCCAGTCTACCCATGTCACCCAAAACAATGCCACGTTTATTCCAGGCTTTCACAAATTTGGGATCACGCTGAAGAGTACGATCATAGTTGTCAAGCGCGCTTTTGAGTTTCTGTTGTGCATAGTAGACGTTACCAATACTGTAGAAGGCGGGGGCATAGTTTGCATCGCGATTGAGAGCCTCCTGGAATGCATGGAGAGCCTCTTTGAATCGTCCCATTTCGTAGAGAATAAGTCCCTTACTATTCCAGTAGGACACCATATTCTGATCATAGGTAAGCGCTTGCTCAGAGGCCTGTAATGCTTCTGAGTAGCGTTTCAGGAGTCTCAAAACCAGTGCTTTGTTGCTCCAGGCCAGGGCCATACGTGGATCGAAGTGAACGGCAACATCAAAGGCTGTCAGAGCCTGTTCGTTTTGTCCCAGAGCACTAAGAACTGCCCCTTTGCCATTCCAGGAAATGGCATTATCTGGTTCCAATATCACGGCGCGATCAAAGACTTCTAGAGCTTCCTGGTTGCGGTGCAGTAAGTTGAGCGCGGTACCTTTGCCATTCAAGGAAGTGACCAGCGATGGGTCTAATTGTAAGGCTCGTTCAAAGGATTTAAGGGCTTCGGCATGTTGTCCACTCGAAGCCTGAGTTAAGCCACGCCCTTGCCAGGCCTGTGGATTCAGGGTATCGGTTTGTAATGCCTGATCATAGGCGGCAAGAGCCTCCCTGGTACGTTTTTGGGTATAGAGTTGGTAGGCATTTTGCAGTAAGCGGTGAGTGTCTGGTATCACGCTGACTGAGGTAGAAGTGCTCACAGGAGGAGTATTTTGCGGTGTCGGTTGAGATAAGATACCACTTATACGTTGCTGATCAACCTGGCGCAAGATTTTGAGGACATCCTGAGCGTTGGCTGGACGACGTTCGGTATCCATTTCCAGCATCTGTTGGAGCAAGGTTTCTAGCTGGGTCGGAACCCCATGATTCAACTGGGAAGCGGGCCTGAAGAAAAAAGGTTGTTCACTTGGATCAGTACCGGTCAACAGGCAGTGGATTAAAGCACCCAGGCTATAGATGTCGGAGCGAGGGGTACTTTGGGTTTTCCCATATTGTTCTGGAGCAGCATAGCCTGGAGAGCCAAGCGCAACTGTATCATGCGACTGACCCGGCTTAAAGATACGTGCAATACCAAAGTCAATAAGAAAAACGTGCCCACTGCTACTAATCATCACATTGGAGGGTTTGAGATCCCGAAAGATGATAGGTGGCTGATGATTATGCAGATAACTGAGTACATCACAGAGTTGTCCTCCCCAGTCAATAACCTGCTCTAAGGGTAGGGGACCACCTCCTGCCTGCTCCAGGTACTCCTCCAGCGTCTGACCCTCGATAAAATCCATGACGAGGTAAGAGCGTTCATTCTCCGAAAAGTGATCATAGATGCGTGGTAAATTGGGATGTAGCAGGTCGGCAAGGAGTCGTGCTTCATGTTCAAAGGCGTTCTCTGCCTCTTCAATGCGAGAGTCGGAGAGACCTGCTTTGCTCATCTCTTTAATCGCGATAGGGCGGTTATTGAAGCGGGTATCAATAGCTTTATAGACGGCACCCATGCCACCCTGACCAATGCGTGTATCCAGTTGATAGCGGCCATTGAGCAGGGTTTGCTCTGGTAATGCGCCTGTTGTGTGTTTAAATGGGAGTTCTGCGGCGCAGTACTGACAGAATCGCGCCGCAAGTATGTTTACTGCTCCACATTGCTCACAGAACTGCTCCTGCGTTGCCATAGATGTCACAATTTCCTATTTCAAAGGATAAAATTAACGTTATAAATGTTGTGCTTGATAGATGGTGATCACAAAACCAGCTATGGGAAACACCTGAGAGGCCTGAGGCCCATCTAACATATCATAACACATGATGTTTGTCGGCGTGTTTGGCGTTTTCCACCACTCGCCATAACCGTAACCATTCCTCAATACTCAGTGTTTCTGCACGACGGCTGGCATCAATCGATGCTATCGTAAGCCATGTACGGATATCTTCGTTTTTATGGTGCAACCCGTGTGTCAACGAGTTGTGTAGTTGCTTGCGCCGTTCTGAAAAGCCTGCCTGAACAACACGGAAAAAGCTCTCGCGCTCTCCTGGCATGAGGGGAGCCTGTGGGTGTACATCCACACGCAGGATGGCAGAATCGACTTTGGGCGAGGGATAAAATGCGTTTGCAGGTACTCGTGCAACAATCTGAGGACGCCCATAAAATTGTATGCTTACAGCCAGGAGACTGAGATCACCAGGCTCGGCTACAATGCGTTGTGCAACTTCCTGCTGTACCATCACCACCAGTAAACGTGGCGGATTTGCACTCTCCAGGAAATGTCGGAATGTGGGGGCAGTAATGTAGTAGGGCAGGTTTGCCACCAGTTTATATGGTGCTTCTCCAAAAACCTCAACTGGATCGAGGAAAAGCAAGTTCCGTGCCACCAGCTCGACATTCGGATAACCATGGGTTGTCTTTGTCAGCAATGCCAGCATATTTTGTTCTAGTTCGACAGCCACAACTCGTTTTGCACGTTGTGCCAATTCACGTGTTAAGACACCTGTCCCTGCACCAACCTCCAGGAGTTCGTCGTCAGGGTTGATATCCGCAGCGTTAACGATGTTCAGCAGAACCGAACGATCAACAAGAAAATTCTGTCCAAAAGATTTATTTGGCCGTATATTGTTTGCATAGAGCAGGTTGCGTAGCTCACGTATATTGGTAAGATCATCTATATCATGCATATGCTGTGTGTTTCTGTCACTATCTTCTTCTCTTGTCAAGTAATATTTCTCCAACTGTAACAGAGCAAACACCACCTGTCAAATGTGGTGATAATGGCATGACCATTTTAACTCTGTGGTAATCCCCCTCAGCGCGGACTTTAGCAAAGGGGAATCCTCTGTACTTCCTTGTTACGCCGCCGAAGGCGGCAATAATAAAAAAAGAGTAATTGGGGACACCCAAACCCCGGCAGGGAGGACCCTGCACCCCTTAATCCGCGCCTATGGGGGTGTCCCCAAACCCCGGCAGGGAGGACCCTGCACCCCTTAAGTCTGCGCTCAGCGTCACAATCCGTTTAATGTGGGTTTTGTGGCGTGTGGAGGAAGTTGCGACGCAACTTCCTCCACACGCCACAAAACCCACATTAAACAAAAGCGAGCCACCACAGGTGGTGAGGAATCAGGAAAAAGGAGCCTGCGAAGTGACACCTTGTGCCAGTGGCAATGTAAATGTGATACATGTACCCTGCCCAGGAGTACTCTGTGCCCAGATGACACCCCCATGAGCAGTGATAATAGCCTTGACGATGGAAAGACCAAGACCACTACCGCCGGTTGTCCCGGTGCGTGAACGGTCAGCGCGGTAGAAACGCTCAAAGATATGGGGTAAATCGGCAGGGCCAATCCCCCTACCTGTATCACTGATCCAGATGTGTAAGCTTGTCTCTTTAGGAGTTGCCCCAACGCGAATCGTACCACCTTCGGGTGTATGACGACGTGCATTGTCCAGCAGGTTCAATAAGACCTGTGTGACACGATCACTATCGGCGAGCACAGGCGGCATAGAGGGCAGAATCTCGTTGCGGAGAGCAATATTCATCTGCTCACATTCAGGTGCAAGAACAGCTAATGTCTCATCAACCAGAGAATGCAGGTCCAGAGGAGCCAGATCGAGTCGCGCATGCCCCAGTTCCAGAGAAGACATGTGTTGCATCTCTCCCACAAGACGACGGAGCCGTTGCACTTCACGCCCGATGCGTTGCGCTGTCTCCTGCCGTGCAACGGTATCAGGAATCATATCATCGGCCAGCGCTTCGCTAAAGCCCTGAATCGCCGTTAAAGGTGTAGCCAGATCATGGGCTATGTTAGCAATCAGATCGCGGCGAACCAGTTCCTGACGGCGCAGTTCATTCACATCCGTTTCGATAGTGTCGGCCATCTCATTAAAGGTAAGTGCAAGTCGTCCTAGCTCATCCTGTGCCCTGGGAGGTATCACCCGTTGAGCATACTTGCCCTGCTTCATCTGCTCAGCAGCCAGAGTCAGAGACTCCAGAGGACGGGTCAGATTACGAGCCAGCAAGAGACTGAAGAGGATGGCAATCAGTACCACGACAAAACCTGCAACAAAAATGGCCTGATTGATCAGTTTCAGGAAATCACCATCGAGAGCAAACGGCTCTGCTAGATACATGGCTCCGATGATCTGTTGCCCACCATTAGTCTGCTGTCCGCCATCTTCAAGTGGCATACTCACATAGGAGAATGAGGCTCCCTGGAATGTGGCATTGAGAGAACCGTTTCCTATTTGTCCTTGCAGTGCCTTTGTCAAAGCTTGCTTTAGAGTAGAAGTATCATCGTCTCCTATGATCACCCCGCCAGGTTGGCTTCCCATCACTTGCTTCCCTGTTTTATCTACAATCACAATCAAGACAGGATCATTGGAAAGTACCCTGCCCAGGGTAGCATCGCTCCAGGTATCACCAGTGAGATGATAGGCAAACTCAAGGCGTTGTGCCCGATAGGTTGCCAGCTTGCGCAAGCTCTCAACCTGGGCATTGGTGGCATAGTTCTGTACCGCTAGCAGGACAGCAAAGGAGAGGATCAGGATGGCTCCCAGGGTTACTGTCAGATAGCTCAGGATAAGTTTTGCACGCAGGCTCAGTGTTGAGAAGTTGAACACTTCCATCATTTCTGCTCTCCCTGTGATCCAGCAGGAGAAGTTGCAGGGGAGGGCACAAATTTATAGCCTACTCCCCAAACGGTCTGAATATGATGAGCCGCATCTGCGACCGCCTCCAGTTTTTTTCGTAATGTCCCAATATGAACATCAACGGTACGACCATCGCCAAGATAAGTATAGCCCCACACTTGATTAAGTAGTACATCACGAGTAAATACGCGATCAGGAGCAGATGAGAGCGTAACCAGTAAGTCAAATTCTTTGACTGTCAGAGTGATAGATTGACCCTTGACTGTCACATGGCGTCCTGGAATATTGATGACCAGATTACCAAAACGTATCTCTTCTTTGTTCGTTTTCTCTCTCCTGGTCTCTTCTTTGTCTGGTCTGGCCTCTTGTGTGCTGGTGGATGAAGAAGGGAGGCTCCTGCGCAGGATAGCCTTGACCCGGCTCACCAGTTCACGAGGGCTGAACGGCTTCACAAGATAATCATCGGCTCCTAGCTCCAGGCCTGCAATCCTGTCTTCCTCACCCTGACGTGCTGTGAGCATAAGAATGGGTGTACTGGCCCAGGCACGAATACGCCGACAGACCTCCATCCCATCAAGGATGGGTAACATCAGGTCAAGGATGACCAGATCAGGCTGTTCGCGAGCATGCAGTTCCAGGCCAGCAATACCATCACTGGCCGTGAGGATGGTATATCCTGCCTGTTCCAGGTAGAGCTGGATAATCTGGATAATATTTGCTTCATCTTCAATAACGAGAATTTTCATTTTTTTGCTTACCTTACCTGTCTAGAGTATACTGGCGGAAACTCAAAAAAGATTTAAAAATTATGTAAAATTTTTGTGATCTTTTTTCAGGTTTGGGCAGCTTGCCAGGCAAATCTGGCTAGAAAGTAGTTCTCTCATATATCCCAGATGCTCTAATGCCATGTATGCTGCTGCAATTTGTCCCTGGACCGCAAATTGACCTGTATGAATCAGATGTAATAATTCTGCGGGCGTCACCAGACGGTTCTCAATCACTTCGGCTGGATCAACCTTCTGTTCCCCTGTTTTGCGCACATTGCGTGCTAAATACCACCAGACGCGTGTTCTTGCACCCGTAGGATTGGCGATCATCTCGGTCAGCACTGCTATATTGTGTGGTTCAGTGCTATAACCAGTCTCTTCCATTAACTCACGGGTAGCTGCTTGAAGCGGATCATCCTCATCGTCATCAATACCACCCGCTGGAAATTGTAAAACGTGCAGACCAATCCCATGCTTATATTCGTTATTGATAAGGAAATAACCATCCTCAGTCACAGGAACAATGCCTACCCAGCCACGATCTTCAATAATATAATATTCTGGAAGCAGAACGCCAGCAGACAACATGACCTGCTCACAACGCACTTTTAAGTGTGGGGTATTGAGTATTTGCCGGGAAGAAAGGGTCTCCCATCGGCCTTCCTGTTCTGTCATACAATTTCCTTCTTCCTATTGATTGTCCAGACGTAACAGGAAAAGAAACTCACGATTCCCATCACGCCCACGAATGGGTGAATCGGTTACACCCTTCACAAGAAAGGGTGTATTTTGTGGTATCCACTCCTGTAAATCATGCAAAACGTGCTGATGCACCTCTGGATCACTGATTACCCCTGCTCCTCGATCAACTTCAGCCTTACCAGCTTCGAATTGAGGCTTGACCAGCGCAACAACCCATGTCTTCTCCGAAGGTACAAGGAGCGGAGCTAATGCAGGTAGTACCATACGCAATGAGATAAATGAAACGTCGATGACTCCACATTCGGGAGGCTCAGGCAACGTCTTCAGATGGCGTATGTTGGTACGCTCCATCACGACAACACGTGGATCGTTGCGTAGCGTCCATGCTAATTGACCATGACCGACATCAACTGCATACACACGTTGTGCTCCACATTCTAATAGACACTGCGTAAAGCCTCCCGTAGAAGCTCCAACATCGATGGCAACCAGTCCCGCAGGATCTAGCTGGAAGGTGTCAAGTGCCTTTTCAAGCTTCAGACCGCCCCGACTGACATACTTGAGTTCAGGCGAGACCCCGGCCACACGACAATCAGCGTCGATGGAGATAAGTGTACCTGCTTTATCTACCTGACGATCTCCCACATAGATTTGACCCGCCATGATCAGAGCGCGTGCTCGTTCACGACTGGAAACTAACCCACGCCGTACCAATGCCACATCGAGTCGTTCCTTATTTGCAGCCATACTCCTGACTCCTGCTACCTTCCAGCCTACCGATGATAATAAATCAGAGCGCCTGCGCCGACCAATCCTACATCTGCGCCCAGTTCTGCTAAAACGATTCGTACAGCTTCACGCGAAACAGGCATAGTGCGCTGTTGTACGATACGCAAAGCAGGTTCCAGCAGCAAATCGCCCATCTGTGTCAGCCCGCCTCCTAGAATCATTACCTCCGGATTAAAAATATGAATGAGGTTGACCAGCCCAACACCGAGTGCCTCCGCTGCTGTTGCAATAATCTCACAGGCCAGTGGAATACCGGCTTGAGCCGCATGTGCCACCATACGAGCATTCACATGTGTTATCGTTTCTTCTTCCTCAAAAGCAAGATCCTCTGGTGTATCGGCTGATCGATCCTGGCTTGGATGCTCCTGAGCAAAGGCTAGCAATTCTTGACCTTTCCCACTGGCAATTGCTTCACTGGCACGACGTGCAATGGCGGTACCAGAGGTGATACTTTCCAGGCACCCGATATTGCCACAATTGCAACGTACGCCATGCCAATCGATCGTCATATGTCCCATTTCAGCCGCCGTACCAGAAATGCCCTCCAGAATCTTGCCGCCAGTAATCACGCCACCGCCCACACCCGTACTGATAGTAAGATACACCATCTCGCTGCTCCCGCGACCAGCACCAAACATATACTCACCCAGTGCGGCAGCATTAGCATCATTCTCGATAAAAATAGGTATCTGGAATTGGTTATGGAAAATATCGCGTAAGGGAACACGATCCCAGCCCGGCAAATTGGGAGGAGCAAAGACAACTCCCGTGCGATGGTTGAGTGGTCCAGGCGCACCAATTCCTATGCCTGCAATTGCATCCAGTGTTATCCCGGCTTCATCGATAGCCTGTTGTACCGATTGAAAGATGCGTGGGATAATACGCTCTGGCGTCGGGTTTGCTCCGGTGAGCAATCCTATGCGTGAAATAAGGGTGGCACCACGTAGTACCGATGTACGAATTTGCGTCCCACCCAGGTCCACACCGACTACTAAGGGCAAGCTATGGGAAGCAGGCATAGAGGCACCCGATACTGCTCCAACATTCTCTTCGTTCATGGCCTTTGGCTCCAGAAGTAATTTATTTAGCTTAGATCATACGCTATTTCCTCCAGGAGGCACAAGAGACAGTATCTCCATCATGAGCGTGGTTATTCTGGATGTTTCATGGTGTTTTTGATGCTTTCGAGGAGGAGCCAGGGGTGGTACTACTCAAACCGGCAGCACGCAAGACCTTCCATACCAAATTTGAGGAGTGCTTGCAATAAGAACTACTCTGGCTATCGTACCGGTTATTGCCGTTGCATCGAACTCCAGGTGCGGCTGTTGGGGAAATGGCTCACCAAAGAAATACCGGATACCTGCCTTTATACGTACGGTGAGCAACAAGTGAAGGCAAATGGTACGTAGGATACCACGCTCTATGTGGTAAACTATGATATTCCCAATGATCGGCGGCCTATGCGGAACTTGCCATACCAACGTTGAGGTTCCTGGACATGGAGAGACCCCACAAGAAGACCATATCTACCTGCTCTAAACAATATTTTGTCGCAAGCGACGAAGTGGACATACTTCCACGCTCGCTGCCTCGCGGCAAAGGAGGAAACCGTCTGATGTCGCTCCACAGGCCCTTGCAAAAATATCCATTTTCGTGTATAGTACGGGGGAGAGCTTTGAAATGCACGTTTGTACAGTCCCAAAAAAGCTCTGGGTCGCGGAACGCCGATTCAGCCCGCTTGAGAAGCGGCGCGAGGCAGCGCCCGTCGCCAGAGGACATTCATCTCGTTTGAGATTGCAACTGACGGTGGGAATGTTTTCGAGCCAGGGTGTGGAAGTCGCCAGAGGGCATTCATCTCGTTAGAGATTGCAACTGAGAAGAAGCCCGCCATTCTTCAGGACATCCAAGGCGTCGCCAGAGGGCATTCATCTCGTTTGAGATTGCAACTGAGAACCAGAGGCCGCGACAGTTTGGGCAATCACGTCGCCAGAGGGCATTGATCTCGTTAGAGATTGCAACTCGTCAAAGTAAGCTGGACTCTTGGCAATGATAGCGTCGCCAGAGGGCATTACATCTCGTTAGAGATTGCAACTACTCAACGCCCACGTGATAAGCATCAAGAGCTTCGTCGGCAGAGGGCATTACATCTCGTTTGAGATTGCAACGTCATTTGCGCTTGCCCTGCCAGCTACGCTTGCCCTGGTCGCCAGAGGGCATTAATCTCGTTAGAGATTGCAACTACATCGCCTCACTCAGCGCATCACGCAGCTCCTCTTGTCGCCAGAGGGCATGGATCTCGTTAGAGATTGCAACACCACTTCGACTTCTTTATTGCAGCATACTCCTCTTGTCGGCAGAGGGCATGGATCTCGTAAGAGATTGCAACAACACCGTGGCAGTGTGGCGCAGGGTATCGCCAGTGATGTCGCCAGAGGGCATTCATCTCGTTTGAGATTGCAACCGGTAGCTCTTCGCAACAATCGCCGCTTTCACGGCGGTCGCCAGAGGGCATTCATCTCGTTTGAGATAGCTTGGGGAGTCCTGGTGGAAAAGAGCATGATTATGGTAGAGTAGTGCTCTGTCGAATTTCAATGGGAACGTGGAGAGAGAAGGAGCAGCATTTCTCATGATCTTTGACGGACGTAGGGACCCCGTTAACGGCGTCTAGCGATTCATCGCGCATATACCGTTCCTGATCTCTAAAACTGTCGAGGCTCAAGAAAACACTTCAATCAGGTGGAGAGTCCTCGGCTCATGCTTTTTTCAAGAGATATGCGCGATGAATCGCTAGACGCCGTTAACGGGGTCCCTACCCCTTTCGGGGTCCACTTCCTGTGAACTCAATGACGTTTGACTGGGTAGTAGTAAGAGGTTGAGGTCGAATCCCCAAAAAGCGGCAATGCTTGCTCCGTTGAGTGAAACCGTGATGGCTTCTGATGCCACCAGTCCAGCTTCGATAATCCTGGAATTGGATGAACTCTGGTCTTTCGTTGCGGGAAAGACGAACCATGCCTGGGTCTGGCTCACCTGATTCGTAAAACTTTATCTTCTCCAAATCGTAGGTAATGCATGAGGATTGTGTGAATCTCTATCTCTGTCAGTACAATCTTGAGCAGGCAACTGTTCTTCTGTGAACCATTACCAGGATATGCAAGCTACCAGAGGAGACAAACATGGACAAATATCACGATCAAGCATACCTCTTGAATAGCCAGTATAAGGATGCAACAAACTTCAGTGCCCGCGTCGATTTGCACAGACGCTTTAGTGTTAACAAATACGGATTCCATCGCTGGGTCTTTGACCATTTCAAACTCGATGAGGGAAGCAAACTCCTGGAACTGGGCTGCGGACCCGGCGGACTCTGGCAGGGTAACCTCAAGCGCATCCCGGCAAGCTGGCAAATCACGCTTACAGACTTCTCGCCGGGGATGCTCCAGGAGGCGAGAAAGCATCTCGGCGAGGAACGCTTTGCTTACGAGGTGGCCGACGCCCAGGAGTTGCCCTTTGCGGATGCGAGCTTCGACGCCGTGATTGCCAATCACATGCTCTATCACATCCCAGATTTGCCACGGGCGCTAAGCGAAATCCGGCGTGTACTCAAACCATCGGGACACTTCTATGCTACGACATTTGGTCGCAAGCATATGCGCGAACTGGATGAACTGGTCTGGAAGCTTTGGCCGGATAGTCCCTGGAAAGGATTAGGGGAAAGCTCTCCTTTTATTCTGGAGAATGGGCAGGAGAAACTGGCTCCATTCTTTGCTCCGATCACGCTTGATCTCTACGAGAATGC
Source organism: uncultured Chloroflexia bacterium (assembly GCA_963814985.1). GTDB lineage: Bacteria > Chloroflexota > Ktedonobacteria > Ktedonobacterales > Ktedonobacteraceae > CAWFFV01. The sequence goes on from CAWFFV010000082.1 coordinate 105,332, forward strand.
CCTCGAAGTCACAGAGGCCGAGCCGCTGGCGGCATATGCGTTCTCACTCAAAATCGGCTCACTGCTCACCGGAGAGATGCGTGAGTCATTTATCAACCTCATCCGACAAGAGCTGGCCGCACAGGGGACTATCCATATTACAATGGCGGCAGGCATGTTTGAGTCTCAGAGAACATAATTTTTATGGGAGCCTGGAGATACCCTGCTCTACCATGATCCCCCACATTGTCATGGTTTCACATCGTACACGGCCTCCTCATCCTACCACTATTAAGCAATCCAGTTCACTTTATATAGAATATTAGTAACTACTCCGGTCGGCTCACCACCGCCGGTGGTGAGCCCTCGTTTTGTGTGGATTGTGAGGGTTGCAGAGCAACCCTCACAATCCACACAAAACGGCCAGCGAAGCGCCTCAGGCGCTGAGGAATCAGGAAAAAGAAATCTGAGTAGTTACTAGAATATCTCCTATTCGGCTGCCAAAAATAAGATTTCAGCATTAGCATATAAACAGTTATATTTTTTGACTATTTATACTAACTCTAGAAAATGTTCCTGTATTCAATGAAGCACTGAGCGGTGGAAGGTGTACACGCACTCTTCCCAACAACAAGAAAGAAGATGAAATATGGCGAGACTAATTAATGATCTCATCGTTCTTGAGGGTAAGAATCCCTCCGTTCCCTCTGGCTACGAGCTGCTTCCTGTCGATCTTAACAAGGGAGCAGGAGGGGCCTACCTCTATTTTGCTTCCCGTAGAGGAGATGAGAACCCTATTACGAATATCATCATCCTTGATGGAAAGGGTACCACAGCGCCTGCCGACTATAAAAAGATTGATACCGATCTTAACCAGGGGGCAGGAGGGTCCTACCTTTACGCTTGTTTCACTAAGAAAAGTAGTTACGGTGCTCCAATTCAGGATCTTTATGTTCTTGAAGGGGAAAATACCCCCACTCCTGCTGGTTACGAGAAGATTAATGTCGATCTCAACCGGGGAGCAGGTGGTGGATATGTGTACCTATGCGTGAGAAGACAAGGCGCGTAGTACAATATCCTGCAGTTGCCGGTGACGGAGTTTGCGTCGCAAACTCCGTCACGCAACTACACAATCAGCGAAGCGCCTCAGGCGCTGAGGAATCAGGAAAAAGGGGCCTGAATAGGTACAAAATACATTGATAATATTCGATTTACAATATCAAAAATTCATGTTACAATGCATATTGGTGCTCATTATAGGAGCTAGTACCTTTGATAAAATATTGCAAACAAAATTATTGGGTGGAATGGATGGAAAGGTAGAAGTGACACTTATACATTATTGGAATACTGTTGTAAAACAATGGCGAATTATTGGCATTTGCGTAGTTGTGGTGGGGTTGGCAACATATCTGGTAAGTAACTTGATTCCCCCCATCTATCGATCATCAACGCTGGTACAGGTTGCAGTTGGTTCAATCAGCAATCAGACAGATTACACAAATTTGCTTGCCAGTGACCAACTGGTACAGACAGAGGCTCAACTGGCCGTCAGCGACTCCGTCTTACGCAATGTGACCTTACATTATAAGAAACTCAGCGTTGAGCAACTTGCCAGGCAGGTAACAGCGACACCCAGACTTAATACCCAGCTCTTTGAGATTACTGTACAGGATGATAGTCCCACACGGGCGGCGGCGCTGGCAAATGACATCGCGACAACGCTTATCACACAACAAACCCTCATTGTACAGCAGAATAACGATCAATCACAACAAACAATTCAGCAAGACCTGAATTCTGCACATAGCCAGATTGGGAATATTGCCAACCAGATCACCAGCTTGCAGCAACAGCGGGGGAAGGACGCTCTGGTTGCCTCTTTACAGGCACAGCTCAATATTTTACAACAGCACTACAGTCAGTGGCAAACCGTCCTTGCTCAACTAGAGTTGACAGAAGCACAAAATAGCAACTTTCTCATCATAGTTCAGACTGCCCAACCCGCCACAACTCCCATACAACCGCAGCTTCTTCTTAACTTGCTAATAAGTCTGCTAGCTGGCATATCCCTTGGCGTGATCCTGGTCTTTATCCTTGCACTGGTAGACACACATGTACATACACCGGAAGCTCTCACTCAGCTGCTAGAGTGTCCTGTACTGGCGACTGTCTGGCGTGTAGATGCGCCACAGCAGCAGGAAATCATCAATCCCAAAGGACATATGGCCAATATCAGAATCATATCGCATATTACGTACAGGTATTGGCTTTGCTGGCATAAATAAGCCCATACGCTCCCTGGTCGTGACCAGCGCCGTCCCTAACGAAGGCAAAAGTACGGTAGCCGCCAATCTCGCTATCTTTATGGCCAAAGCGGGAAAAACACACTTCTGATCGATGCAGACCTGCGTCGTCCTACATTACATCAAAAATTTGGAATTTCATCTGAGAAGCTAGGATTGAGTAACGCAGCTCTGACCTTTTCTCGTCTGCCACTGCTGCCCTCATCTGCATCAAACCCCTGCACTTTCTCTATGGAACCTTATATGCATACTGTGGGTGTACCAAACTTGCGTGTTATGCCTTCAGGGCCTTTACCACCCAATCCTCCTGAGTTGCTGGACTCCAAAGTAGTTGAGCGACTTTTACACTATGTAGCAGGGAGCGGAGCCGATGTTGTGATCCTTGATGCCCCTCCTATGCTAGGTTTATCGGATACTAGCATTCTGGCATCTAAGGTAGACGGTACACTGGTTGTCGTTGATACCACACATGCTAAAAAGGACAATCTTCAGCAGGTGAAAACATTGCTCTCGCAAACAGGTACTCGTGTGCTTGGGAGCGTTGTCAATAAGCAACCACGCAAACGTAGACATGCAGTCTACGATTACTATGGCTACCCTAGTAGCAAGCACCGCAGTAATGGTAAGCACCGTCATTTCAAAAAAGGACGGAGCATAGCCGGTATGAGTAATTCGATCATTCCAATATCATTGGATCATCAACGCAATAGCCAGGTTAAGTAGTAATGTGAAATAAGCATTATCTGCAGAAAGTAACTGGTATGATTGATATACACTTGCATATTCTGCCTGGTATCGATGATGGGCCACAAACCCTTCAGGGATCATTGGCATTAGCTAGAGTTCTGGTCCAGGAAGGTGTCAAGGCTGCTATAGCCACGCCACATTTCAATGATGAGTTTGCTCGACGATCAGCATCTGAGATCTGTTGGCGTGTCAAGGAACTGCAACGCGAGTTAAATTACCATAACATCCCCCTACGTCTCTTCGCAGGCCACGAGGCCTCGATCAGACCTGGTCTGATTAATGATATCCAGACAGGCAGCCTCGCGACACTTAATGGTAGCCGCTACCTTCTGTTGGAGTTCTGGAATACCCCCTGGCTATTGGAGACAGAGCAATTGATCTTTGAACTGAGGGCACAGGGGATTATTCCCATTCTGGCCCATCCAGAGCGCCATCGTATTATTCAGAAAAACCCGGATCGCCTGGCTGCTTTGCAACGGCAAGGTGTATTAACTCAATTAACCCTCAATAGTCTGGTCGGAATGCATGGCACAACCGCACGTCATTGTGCCGAGCTTTTACTCAAAAAAGGTTTTGTCCATTTCATGGCCTCTGATGCACATGGTTTGCACAGATCTCTACCCGCGATCACTTATGGCATGAAACGAGCCATTGAGTTGGTAGGACAGGAACGGGTCCATCAACTGGTGGAGGTATGGCCTACAGCCGTTGTCAAAAATGCAGTGTGTTGTATGGAATCCTCTTAATATTTATGGAGTGAATTAATTTTAATTCATAAATTCATACTATGACAAAATATTCAGATATGTTAAATTTACAGTTACTAGAGTGCAGAGTAAACGTTAGTTAGTTTAGGATGGGAAAAATGGAAGTGAGGAGAATAGAGATGCATACACAAATATATTTATCAGTCATTGTTCCTCTGTACAACGAAGAAGACAATGTCTTTCCCCTTCATGAATGTCTTCGCCATATACTTCAAGTCCAGGGGTTCACATATGAAATCATCTATGTCGATGATGGAAGTACCGACGAAACCTTTCCAAGACTCCATCAACTCGTATTAAATGATCAGTATGTACAAATCATTCAACTCAGTCGCAATTTTGGGCAGACTGCCGCTATTTCAGCCGGTGTTACTCATAGCTCAGGCAGTGTACTCCTCTTCATGGATGGTGATCTACAGAACGATCCGCAAGATATCCCGCGCTTACTGGCAAAGTTAAATGAGGGCTATGATGTTGTCAGTGGTTGGCGCAAAAAGCGTAAAGATGCACAATTGAGCCGCAAGCTTCCCTCTTTACTGGCAAATGGCCTTATTTCTAAGGTTACTGGTGTCTCTCTTCACGATTATGGTTGCACATTAAAAGCTTATCGACGGGAGATATTCCAGCACATTCGCCTTTATGGGGAGATGCATCGTTTCATCCCTGCCTATGCAGCACTCACAGGGGCAGGAATTGCAGAGATCGAGGTCACACATCATCCCAGGCGCTTTGGGACCTCAAAATATGGAATTTCACGTACAGTACGAGTTCTGCTGGATCTGGTCACACTCAAGTTTCTGGGTAGTTTTGGCACAAAGCCAGTCTACGCTTTTGGGCTTCCTGGCCTGTTGGGGCTGCTGATTGGTGGCGGCTTTTCACTTATTGTATTGGGTCGCAAATGCTTTCCACCTTATGTACGTGTACATCGTAATCCTTTGTTACCCATCTCTCTTAATTTGTCGGGATTCGGTATACAGTGCATTATGATGGGGCTACTCGCAGAACTGCTGATGCGCACCTACTATGAGTCACAGGGAAAATCAACGTACGTCATAAGGAACATTGTTGCTAAGTACCCATCTACGTCAGAATCTCGTGAAGAACACTTCAACGTATTGCCTTAGAAGAATATGGGGAGAGCAGTACGCTCTATAGGATTTGTGGAAGTGAGAGTATTAATGATTGCCCCTCAGCCCTTTTTCGAGCCGCGTGGTGCACCATTTTGTGTGTATCAGCATGTAAAAGCGCTCGTTACATTGGGTTATGAGGTTGACCTTGTCACGTATCCCATGGGAGAGCATGTCGATCTGCCAAATTTGCGAATTTACCGGACACCAGCGCTTCCCTTCATTCGTACTGTGAAGCCTGGATTATCGTTCGCCAAGTTTCCGCTTGATCTGCTCGTTTTTTTTACAGCGCTTTGGAGGCTGAGCCAGTACCGCTATCGTTACCTTCATACGCATGAAGAAGCCGCTTTAATGGGAGTCTTTCTTTCCTCCATCTTTGGCTGTAAGCATTTGTACTATATGCATTGTGACCTTGCCCAACTGATCTCAGAGAATCCACTGATTGTACGCTGTGTGAAGGCTGTGCAGGCATTCATGGTACGCAAGGCCGATGCAGTAGTTGCCTTTTATCCTGAAATTGCTCTAGCCGCTAAACGCATGGCTCCCAAACAATTGGTCCACATGATCTTGCCTCCAGCCGTTGATGAAGAGTTACCAGCAGCACAGGAGAGCGATGTAGCACAGTTACGGCAGCAGTTGCAGCTTGAGAATGGGCCGATACTGCTCTATACCGGGACACTTGAAAAATATCAGGGAGTGGATGTGTTGTTACGGAGTATAAATATCGTACATCAAACATTTCCTGCGGCACGCTATGTCATTGTAGGCGGCAAGCCTGGACAGATCGCCAAATTACGCCTGCTGGCCCAAAAATTAAGCATTATCAACATTGTTCGTCTTGTTGAGCAACGTCCATTGAAGGAAATGCCGAACTACATGGCACTGGCAGATGTCTTGTTGAGTCCACGTAGCAAGGGAACACATACACCGCTCAAGTTATATACCTACCTGCGCTCCGGCAAGCCTATTCTTGCCACAAATATCCTTTCACATACGCAAATACTTAGTTCTGCCATAGCACAATTGGTTCCACCCACGCCAGAAGGCCTGGCACAAGGGACGCTGGAACTGCTGCAAGAACCATATAGAGCACAGGCCATGGGAAAATGTGGGCAGCAATTTGCCCAAGAACACTATAGCTGGCCTGTCTTTTTAGAGAAGAATCGTCAGGTTTATAGTGAGTTCGCAGCGCCAGTACGGTAATGTGCCTGCCTGAAGGGCACGAGGCGGAGGAGGAATGATTATGGATATCTCACCCCAAGAAAGAACACATCACACACGGCTACGTGATTTTGGAGCTTTTCAGGTTGATGTCTCTGCTCTTAACACACAAAAAGTTGCTATTGCGAGTATGACTCCATTTCCTATGCCGCTTACCTCTGTCAGCAGAGATCAGCAGCGGGAGGAAAACCACCTGCCTGTTGTGGAAGTACGGAAGATAGCACCAAAAAAATGGATCAAACTGGCTATTCGCCTGACTTTTACCACTATACTGCTTGTACTTTTGTTGCAGTCATTATCCTGGACAACACTGTTGACGATGCTAACGCATGTTCGCCACGGGATTATTCTGGTAGCAGTAGTAGTTGGGGCAAGCGGGGTTGTTTTAAGTGCTTACCAGTGGCGTAGCCTTTTGCGGGCACAGCACATCCGCATTGACCTCGCAGATCTGATAAACCTCTATATGGTAGGTGTCGCTTTCAGCCATTTTCTCCCTACTGGGATGGGAGGCGATGCTGTGAAGGCACTCCATGTGGGGCGTGAAGCAAACAATAGTGCTGGTTCAGCCTGTGCAGTTGTTATGTGTCGTGTCACAGGATTTTGCGGTATGTTGCTTGTTGCACTGCCTGTACTACTCATCTGGCATGAGCAGTTTCCATCTGGTCTGATGACATGGTTTGCCTTACTCAGCCTTCTGGTAAGTGTCATGATGGGCGGGACTTTTCTCTCTGCAATACTGCTCCCCAGATGGTTCAAAGGGAGGTGGGCACGATATCGTATCTTAGCTTCAGCAGTACGGATTGGGCAAGCTATCAAGATGAGTGCCAGCCATCCCCGTACTATGGGTATCGCAATTGCATATGGTCTGGCTTTTTGGGTGATTGCAATCCTCAATTGTTATTGTTATGCAGATGCCCTGGGTATAGCCGCTCCACTCACTTTTTACTGCGTTGCTGTCCCTCTAATAGCATTGGTCTCATTTTTACCTATCTCTATCAACGGTTTTGGACTACGCGAGAGTGCCTATGTCTATGTCTTTGCGGCTGTTCACACTTCTTCAACAATGGCACTGCTTCTAGCTCTTTTATTGGATGCGCAGGCACTCTTCTTTGGCGCTATTGGTGGCTGTGTCTATCTGACAATGGGTAATAAGATCAAAATGGCAAAGCTGGGGAAAAGCAAGGTGCGGAGGCAGCCATCCCTGCCGGAGTGCGAAGTGTCCTCGCAAAAACATTTTTCCAAAATCCCCCCAGGGATGGAAGTCTCTGGGAGTGGGGAGCAAAATTTAGTAAGTGGGGGTTTATGATCAATGGATAATCACAATACGCGTTATCAATTTCAACCACGGCTATCGGTATCCCATTCAGGAACTTCTCTCCTCGATGAAAGAGAAACGATGGAGCTTTCTACTCCACCGCAAGAACTATCTTCTCGTATGTTGCCTCAGTTGTCGCCAGAAAAAGAACCTGCCAGACAGTTTATTTTACCTCCTTCGATGCCTGGGATGCCGCAAAGAGTGTCCTTACCGCTGGCTGTCCCTATTCGTCCAGGTTTGCGAGATGACAAAAAGAAGCGCCGTGTGATTATGAGCGCGACATTTGCCAGTGTTCTCTTGCTAGCCACGATTGCAATTGTTGTCTGGAGAACTGCTCAAAGTGGGGCAGAGATTACGCTCTATCAGGTTAGTGCTCAAAATGCCACCTCATATGTGGGAGGGGGCGGTATTGTCTTTCCACAGCAGAAGCTGGATCTTTCTTATCCATTTGCAGAACGCGTTATTGATGTACTTGTAAAAGCTGGTGACGAGATTTCTCTTAACCAGACTCTTCTTCGCCTTGATCCCACGCAACTCAATGCACAGGTTCAACAAGCCGCCGACAACATGGCTGCTGCACAGGCGTATCTTGATACCGTTTCGGCAAGTGGCAATTCCATCAATATTGCTCAGGCCCAGCAACAATATAATCTTGCGAAGAACAAATACAATGCACTCGTTGCCCAAACCTCTCTCCCTTTAGTACATGACGGCAATCTGATTTCACCTATGAATGGTGTGGTAACTTCAGTCAACATAGACCCCGGTGAAGTTTTTACTGCGGACACACCTCTGCTAACAATTATGGATGAGTCAACTGTGATTGTACGTGTGAAAGTTCCGCTTGCCAATCTTGGACAGGTGAGTATTGGTCAAGATGCACTTGTCACGCCATCAGCGCTCCCCAACCTCAATTTTCATGGCACCGTCAGTTCTATCATTCCCCAGGCAGACCCGCAGACCGATACATTTGAGGTTTGGGTGAGTGTCGCTAATCCGAAGAAGGCACTCCTACCAGGGATGAGCGCTTTTGTACGCATTCATACGTCAAATCAAGGCTTTGTGGTGCCACGTCTGGCCGTGCTTGACCCCGATATGGGAGCAGAGGTCTTCGTAGTACGGAATCAGCATGCCTATCTCCAACATGTGGAGGTGGTAGGGCGTTCGGGTGACACGATCTTGATCAATAAGGGTCTGTCTCCCGGTGATAAACTGGCGTTAGTGGGAATAGATGTTCTACGAGATGGACAGGCAGTAAGTGTAAGGTCTACTGAGGGTTAGATCTCTTGAGGTGTGGAGATAGAGGGAAGATGTGATGCTTGCTTTAAGACAACTCTGGTTTCTACAACGAGATTCACGATCTCTTCAGTGCTATGTTCCGGCTATTGCTGGCGGCTCTCTGTTGTGTGCCAGTTTCTTGCCCTGGCTTAAAGATCCTCTGGGTGCGGTCTATACTCCCTGGAATTTACCGATTGATATTGGTTGGCAGTTTCGTATCAGTATTCTCAACTATGGGCTGTTCTGCCTTTGCTGTGCAATCTATGCCTTGCTTGTGGCTTATGCTAATTGGCGGCCCTTTCGTGGTCACACATACTTTGTACAGCGTCAAACGATTGTTGGCTTACTTTGTATGTTGCCTGTTGCGCTGTTTCTCTTACAATATCTGTGCATCGATGTACAGGCTATCACCCGACTGGCGAGCCACAAGACCCAGGAATTACTGATACAGCGGCACTTTGGGTATACTGTGACCAGACAACTTATCTTGCTTGATCCATTTACACTAAATGTTTCCACATTTTGGGGGCGACTACAACTTTTGATAGATCAGCTATCGTTTGGTCCCCTCCTCCCATGTATAACAGCCTGGCTGGTCCTGGACTATCGGCGACTCTTCAGGATACTACCCACCTCTGTTATCCCTCAGCAACGCCGCCATCCCGTACGAAATGCTTTGGGATTACTGCTCCTGCTAGTCGTATTCGGGCGTGCTCCTGCTGGTATGGTATGTGAGTATGAGGCAAAGACATCCCTATCATCAGGAGATTATACGCAGGCTCTACAGATGCTCGATGTAGCACAGTTCTTGCAGCCCAATCTTGAGCAAGTAGCCTACTATCACATGGAGCGAGGACAGGCACTTTACTTCCTATCCCCAGGCCAATTGACGGATGATAGCCGTGCTTATCTCGCCTCCACATATAGTGAGTTGGGAGATTACCTGGATGCATACCAACAACAGCAAGCAGTACTGAATAAGAACCCGACTGTTCCCTGGGCAATAGATGAGATGAGCCTGACCCTTACAAAAATGTCAGAATTTACTCCCTCATCCAGAGGGTTACTTATCCAGCGTACGGAGAATGACGATAGCATCCTGCCCTGGTTAAAACAGATAACAAGCATAGACTCTTCCAATATCTATGGCTTATATATGACGGGACGTATCCAGTACAACTTGCATAACTATGCAGAGTGCCAAAAACAGATGTCTCAAGTGCTTACCTGAGTTCTGATGCTGATATCCAGTCATCAGCCTATACATACATGGCCTTGAGTGCTGCCGGTCAAGGGGATTATGCAAATGCGCGAGATTTACTATTCAAAGCGGTAGCACTTGATCCGAATTATCAGAATAATACTGCTAGAGAAGAACTATCGGGGTTACATTGACATGAGGGGAAGAGGATCAGGGAATATGTCTGTCTTACGTCGCATGATGTGGGTCTGCCTGCTCGCAGCCTGTGCAGGAGCAAGCTGGTTCTCATATCAATGCTTTCTGGTACCACAGGTTGCACGTTTTACTCCCAATTGGGAAGGTTCCCACTGGGTTCAGGCAGCAGATGGAAAGGCTCCCGTAGCTTATTTTCGTCACGTGACCAGTCTCAATGCCATACCTGATGCAGCATTTATCACAGTTGCGGCGAGTCAGACCTTCCGTTTGTATGTGAATAGCGTCTTAGTTGGCTCAAATGCCGTTGACTTTGGGCAGGGGAATTTTCCAAAAGCATATATGTATGATGTGGTCTCGTTGTTACAAACCGGTCCCAACGTGATTGCTTTGCGTGTGGCTAATGTGGACCAACAAACTCCCTGCGCACGTGTAAGCTTCGGTATTGCCAGAGGGCGATCCCTCTTCTATGATGGATCAGGTGATGGCTGGCAGGCAACAGTACAGAGTGCAATGGTCTATCCTCGCTATACGACGAACTTGAACGGATGGACCACTCGTGGTTTTGATGCCAGCTCCTGGCCTGTAGCGCTTACAGGGATTATTCCGGCCATTACTCCCATGTTAACTGTTAATCCTTTGCTTTATGAGCAGCCCATGGCTACACGCTGGATGAGCGCCGGAGCCAGCCATGACGCCTATTTTGTCCGTCAAATCTCGCTACCTGTGGGTGTAACTGGCATATGGTTGCGCCTGGCTGCCACTGGTACCGCTCATATTTTTATCAATGGTCATCTATTGATGAGCTGGAATGGTCAGGCCGCAGTGCCCAGGCAGAATTTAGCCGATTACTTGAGTGACGATGAAGCCTCTGTACAGTATAGAAGCGGTCTGGTTCTTGGTATCTATAATATTTCGCCCTATCTCTATCCTGGCTTGAATACCATCGCCGTACAGGTTCAGGCTCCGGGTATAAGTGCAGCACAAGTTGGATTGGACAGTCTGGATGCCGCTCTATCACTTGATATACTGATTAGTGATTTTCAAGGTCACCAGAGCTGGCTGACTCCCGATGCTAACTGGCATGCGTCCCCTCGATCGGTTGATGGGTGGTCCAATGCCAGTAATGGTACGCTGAACTGGCCGGCAGCACTCGCGATTGGTCGCCCAGGAGCCAGTCACACATTCTATCTGCCTGAAACCCCTACATCGCGCAATATACAATTTCTCCCTTTCTCACCGGTGGGAGAAATTATCCTGTTTAGTAGCGCAGGAGTTATTGGCCTCTGGTTGTTGATGTCGCTACTCTTTATGCGTTGCTATCATCGTTCATGGAGAACAGCTCTTGAAACAATGAGTCTGGCTTATCTACCGGCCCTGGCCTGTGAAGCCATGCTCATGGCACTTTCTCGTGAACCACAGATGCCTCAGCCATTTCCCTATACGTGGTGGTGGGGAATGATTCTCTTGCTCATTGTGGGGGTGGTTTATCTCCTGCTCTGGCTCAATGCACGCACAGCACAAACACAACATGTTAAAAGTAACATTGGCAATTTTGTGCAAGTCATAACCCCACACATGGGACTACTCAAACTCTATTCCGCCAACTCTCATGAAATACAGCCCGATGCACAGAAAGAGTACCCTGACAGATGGAAACGCATCCAGGCCTGGCTCCGTCTGCATTGGGCTATCATTCCACTCGTGCTTATAGCTATTCCGCTGATTGGTTACAATATTCAGTATGAACCCTATTGGCAAGATGAACTGTCGAGCTACTATGCCGCTCATAGTATTCTAGCACATGGGTTACCTTTCTTCCCCTCTGGCTTCCTTTATGAGAAAGCAGAATTGTACTCGTATCTCCTTGCTCTGTGGACTCTGCTTTTTGGGGAACAGGGGTCTCGCTTCATCAGTGCACTGGAGTATATTGTCAGCATACCAGTCCTATATATCGTTGGTTGCTACTTTTTTGAGCGTCGTGTTGCTTTACTGGCAGCTGCTATGCTGACCTTCTCACCAACCTCGCTAGTATGGGGACGCCAGATGCGTATGTATGAGCAGGCGCAACTGCTCACTTTAGTCGTGATGTTTCTCTTTTTCAGGGCGTTACAGGAGCGCCAGCGTGGCCGTTTTGTCTATATTGCCATGCTTGGCCTCGTTGTAACCTACCTCAGCCACGAAGAGACCTTTATTATCTTACCAGGACTGCTCGTTGCTGTGATGATGGTCACGAAGGATGCTCGACGCCCTCTGCCAGCAATATTCTATCAAAAGCACTGGTGGTATGCGGCCTTTGCAGGTGGTGCTATTATCGCTATCCAACTGGTACTGACACAAGCTACCCATCCTCCTATCCTGGGTACCGATAGTAGCCAGCGACCATTTGTACAGCTAACGACGAACAACATTCCGTTCTACTTCGACGTACTATTCTTCCCATCAGTTCTTGCGAATGGTACTCTCCCATGGATCACAATCAATTCACTCCTGGCTATGGCCGGCTGTCTCTGGGCAATGCGTGATACTAACTTGCGCGTAAAGTATTGTGTATTATTTTTCGTCGTATCCTTTGGCACCCTGGTGCTGACCTTTACCATGCAGGCGGATCGCTACTTCTATGCATTGCTCCCAGTCTACTATTTGATCGGGTCCTATGCACTGATGGTTATCTTACGAGTGGTCTGGACGTTTGCTCACTCTCGCCTTGTCTTGCAACAACCGGAACGTCGGACAATACCTGTCCTGGGTGGATATCTCTCACCACAAATACAATGGCTGGTTACCTGTACTGCATTGCTCCTATGCGGATGTGTGCTAATTGCCCCAATTTTGCCAATCAGTAACTATAATCTCTTTGTTAGTCGGCTGGTGGGTTTCTCCTATCATCGCCACTATCCCGACTATGACGCGGTTGGACAGTACATGCAACAACACCGGCAGAAGGGTGATATCGTGATCGCGATTGCCCCGGACTTTTCTGTCTTTTACTATGTTGGGCATGTTGACTACTTTATTTCTGTGGATCGGGCTTTATTCCTGCTTGAGCGTAATGGTCACATCACTGATACCTCTCTTGGTGCTATAGCCCTGCTCAACCAGGATGATCTTCGTACAGTTCTGTCTGCCCATGCACGTGTCTGGATCATTTCAGATAACGGTGTATATCAGGCACAGGCCGCAAAACGCTTTCAGTTTCCGCCGGATTTTCACATTGTGTTTGAGGGATACGGATCAGCAGTATATTTTCGCGGAAGCTAACCTTACCATAAGATGAAGGAGAAGCATGGATGTATCATTTTCGGTCACAGCATTCCTACCCTGGGTTGCTATTAGCTCTTACACTACTCATTACAGGATGTTCCTGGACTGACGCAACGACAACAACGATAGCCACAACTCATGGGGTAGCAGCAACAAAATTAACCACGACGGATACGATTACGGCTCAGGTCCTGATGAATATGCACCTGCATGCCTGAAATCCCCAGGCAATGACACACGATGTCGTCACAGGAGGATTGTTTATCAACTGGCAAATGAGCAATCCTGCAATTGCAAACGTGACTAATCCTGGGCCAGATGGTAATGCACAGCATGATCATGATCCGCAGGTGGATCTCCTGTACCTTACATCGCTCCTTGAGTACCAACAAATCCACCCGAATGACCATACCTATGATAATGATCTTCAACGCATCATGAATGTGGCTCTGGTGGACTTTCAAAAATACAATCTGCCTAAAGGTTGGATCTATTTTTATGTGTTGAAGGATGGTATCACAGCCCATAATGCCACGTTGATTGACGAAGCTCATACCATTGCCAGTAATTTTTATACACACTGGTATGATGCCAAACGGGGATTTGTCTACAATCGTGCACATTCATCTACTGAGATTGGTGATTATAATGTTGATCATACGTTAATGTGTGGAGCAGCATTAATTGATGCCGGGTTACGTTGGAGGCAGCCAGATTGGGTCGTTGCAGGGAAAAAGACCATAGACCATGTACTCTCAGTTGCCCTGGACTCGCACTATCACCTCTTCTACTACAGTATGACGGTCAACCCGAATAGTCAAGATAGCATCGCAAACTATAAAGCAGAGTCCGCTACGCAAGGGCAGGCAGTTGATGCCTTACTGACAGCATATACCCTCACCCATCACCAGCCATATCTGCTAGCGGCAAAGCAAATACTCACAAGCTTGTTTGGCAGCAGTGGCCTCTGGGATGAGACACGAGGAGGTTTTTTCTTCGCACTCGATATGCAAACGGGTAAACTGCTTACCGATTACAAAGAGACACGCGGACAAAGTCTGACTTTGCTGGCTATCCATCACTATAACCAATTAAAATTGCAACAATTTACCCGGCAGGAGCAACAACTCCTCAGTGTATTAACCGATCATTTCTATGAAGGTACCTATCATGGTTATTTCTACCGTCTGACCCCGGATTTCCATATCTATGTGACACATCCAGGACAGGGGGCAGGGGTAGAAGATTACTTTACAACAGAGGCAATGGGTGGTGCACTTGATGCCCTGCAACAGGTTGAGCTTGCTCCGTGAAGAGATCTTATCCCCTGGTCACTGCTTGGGTCTGTTCGCCACCCGCGGTGACTCACTCCCGTTTTGTGTGTGCGTTGTTGCCCGTGATGGAGGTTGCGTCGCAACCTCCATCACGGGCAACAACGCACACACAACGGGCTGCGAAGCGCCCAGGGCGCTGAGGAGTCAGGAAAAGAGGAAGAAGATGCTTTATAAACTCAGCTTTGTGCACATGTATTTGCGGCTTTTCCACATTTATGTGGATAACTTGTCCCGGCGTGTAATGGGCGGTTTCTCTCTTTGAAGCCATGTCAGTTCAGGAAGCTTTCTACTTTCACTTTTGGAAGAGTCTGGCAAGTCCTCTGACACGAGTTTCCTGACCCCAGAGAGCAAGCATATGCTCGTAGAGAGTATAGGCCTGACCGAAGCCCAGATCACTGTGAATGGCCTGTGTGGCTTTCGTGGCAGCTTCGAGGTAAATGCAACACTGGACCATGTTGCCAAGCACAAAAGAGGTATAGGCTTTCTGCTGTAAGAACTCGGCACGAATACGCTCAGGGGGTTTTGGTCTCAAATCGTCGACCTGTGCGAAGGCATCCCATGCAAGCTTAGGTTGGCCCAGCCGGAGAAAGACCAGCCCTTCATGCAAGAAGAGCATGGAACGGTCACACTGTGTATAGGAGAAACATGGGTCCCTTTCAGGCTCCTTTGGGAAAATCACAGAGGCCAGTTGCAGGAATTGCAAGGCCTCTTTCTCGCGCCCCATCGTGGCCTGTATTTCAGCCAGCCCTGCGAAAATCCAACTATGCACAATGGGAGAAACAGTATCATGATGAGCATTGATGCGCCTGAGCGCATCATTATAGGCGCTTAAAGCGGACCCGATCCGTTTACGTGCCATAAAAATAGCTGCTAAGCGTATCTGTGTAGCAATATAGAGATTCCAATCGTTGGCAAGCTGGCTATATATTATTGCTTGCACCCCATTTGTTTGGGCCGTGACAAAATCACCATGCTGCAATTCGAGTAAAGCAATGAGTTGATAGATCTGAGCAGTAAGACGTGCCGCGGCTTTCTGATCTGGTCCAGGGTAGAGTGTGAGCTTGGCTAAATTTGCCAGATAGGTAAACAGTAGCTGCTCTAATTCTGTCTGTCCACCACCGCTCATATAGGCTTCCCAACAAGAGGCAATACCAGCCGTCCAGAGTGCCAGGGTTTCGGGGAAGGTTGGCTGTTCTGCATAGGAGGAAGAGGAGATCCTCGATCTTCTCTTCCTTCTCTCGGGAGCGATATCCTTTGTAGTGGTATCTTTCTTGCTTAAGAGAAGATCGGCAAACCCCAGTTCTTCAGGTGTCATCTCAAAGACTTTGCAGAGCGCATTAAGAGAAGAGAGGCGCGGCACTTGTATACCAGTTTCCCAACGCAGATACGTATGGAGGCTGACACCAACTTTTTCACTGACAAACGCTGGTGTCCAACTTTTTTTCATACGAGCAGATTTTAACAAGGTATTATCTGTATCGCTTTTTTTCATACGATGTCCCTCACACGAACACAGAGTTATGTTACCTGTTGTTATAAAGCCTTTTCACGTATCCGTCAAGTAGAAAAGCATTAGAAATGACGTGTAAAGGACATAACGACATATAAAATGATATCTTCTACCATTTTATGGTATGTTGCGTTCAAGATCATACCTCACGGCTTACGTCTGGTTTTTGTAGTCTCAGGCAAAAAAGGGTGACGTACTCGATCAGAGATTTGTATGTTGGTCACTGCCACTACTCTTTATTGTAACAATGTCTCCAACTTCAATGCCCACCTGACAACATAACTCTTACCCCACGGTAAGCATTGTATTTACCTGTCAAGTTTATCGGGTACGTATCCGTTTGAAATGATTATAAAATGCTCTTATTGAGGGTCGCCAGGAACTCCATGTTGTTATTTGTTTTGGACATGTGCTGTAAGAGCGCCTCCATTGCCTCCAGACCACGCTGGTCTGCCAGAGTTGAGAACATACGGCGCATAACGACAACGGCTCGCAGTGTCTTATCGTCGAGAAGCAGTTCCTCGCGGCGGGTGCTGGAGAGGGAGATGTCGATAGCAGGGAAAACACGGCGTTCTGCAAGCTTGCGGTTCAGAACGAGTTCCATGTTGCCAGTTCCTTTGAACTCTTCGTAAATGGCGTCGTCCATCCGACTATTGGTTTCTACCAGGGCCGTAGCAATGATGGTCAGGCTACCTCCATCCTCGATCTTACGGGCGGCCCCAAAGAAACGTTTGGGTGGAAAGAGAGCGCTGGGATCAAGACCACCTGAGAGCGTTCGGCCACTTGGCTGTACTGCCAGGTTGTAGGCACGGCTCAGACGCGTAATACTATCGAGCAAGACGACCACATCACGTCCTCCCTCAACCAGACGTTTAGCCCGTTCAAGTACCATCTCGGCAACGCGCGTATGGGCTTCGGTTGGCTCGTCGAAGGTCGAACTAATGACTTCAGCCTTCACTGAACGTTTCATATCGGTGACCTCTTCAGGTCGTTCACCGATCAGAGCGATCATCAGATGGGCATCATCATAGTTTTCTGTGATAGAGTTGGCGATGGATTTGAGAAGCATGGTTTTACCTGCTTTAGGAGGTGAAACGATCAAACCACGCTGTCCGCGTCCAATGGGAGCGACCAGATTAATGATACGACCGGAGATATTCGATGGGCTTGTTTCCAGATTAAACATCTCACGGGGAAAGATCGGCGTTAAGACATCAAAGTGAGGACGACGTTTGGCAATCTCAGGATCGACTCCATTGATAGCCTCTACACGGAGCAATCCGTAATATTTTTCATTATCCTTCGGTGGACGAACCTGTCCTGAAACCATGTCACCCGTGCGCAGACCAAAACGTCGGATTTGTGATTGGGAGACATAGACATCCATATTACCGGGCAAGAAGCGCTCCTGCCGAAGGAAACCAAAACCATCTTCCACTATTTCCAATACACCAGCACTAAAGATGTTTCCTTGCTGTTCGGTGTTGGCTTGGAGAAGTCGGAAGACGAGGTCTTGTTTTTTGAGGGTGCTGTACCCGGAGAGTTCGAGGTCGCGAGCAAGGTCACGTAACTCCGGTAAAGTTTTGATTTCTAACTCAGCTATGTTCACGTTGTGTAGGGCGAAGCACATTTAAGAGGAAAACGCCCTTTCTCCTTTCTTCGTTGAACCAGGGTGGTATGGCGGGAAATCTTACCTAATAGGGTACCTTTGGACCCCCCGGCTTGAAAGATCTGTGGCAACAAGTAGCTTTAGTGTGTGTAAGAGGTGCCAGTCAATAGACCAAAAACATTGTACAACACAACTTCACAGATGTGGGAACCAGTCAAATTATCGGGTAATGTGGTACATATCTTTGGAGCTAGCACGAATATACCACAGGCATGAGTAGATGTCAAGGGCTTTTCCTGCATCGTGTTCTCTCATTGAACCCGAGGGTGAAGTGTCCCAGGCCCACCGTAACTACGCTTCTCTGCTAATTCTGGCCGAGGCTAGTCACTGGCACGTTTGTAAGAGCTTACAAGCATTTTGTTTGTCAGCTCTTTGCTTTTGCCGTGGGATACTTGACACTGTACATCATAGGATACTGTATATCATAGAATGAATACCAGTATTTGTCAATCCACTGGTTACAACAATGGAGATGCTCACCTAATTCCCTGTGCTCCAGTTCTCGATCTACTACTTTATTGGCATGGGGATGCTTAAAAAGACGTGGGAGCGGTGAGCCAAAACCGTGAGCATAGTGTGCTAATTCATGAGCAATGGTGATCAGCAAGACGTATCCAGGTACTTGCGGCAGTTGAAGTAGAGAGTTGATACCAATGAACGAAGTTGCCCTGTCCAATGAAAGACGGATCAGACCGAGGCGAGACCTCCACGGATAGCTGTAAGCAATCTGGACATCATTAACACAGGGTAGATCAGCGAAATACGTTTGCCAGATCTGGTCAAGATACGCTTTGAGATCTAGCGTTGTTGGTTCGGTAGCGACGGTAGCCTGTTGCATACAGTAACTCCTTACGTTCCTTAATATGTGTTAGTTCAGTATACCGACCAGCCTACAATGCTATATTGGTGATATTTCACAATGTTGTGATCGTTGCGTGATAAAATTCCTCTTTGCTGTGATGCAACAGTGAGTGACAGATCCTATACTAGTGGTGTGAGAGGAAAGGATAACCTCTCAAGTACAGAAGAGAGGAGAATTTCTGATAGAACAGCGAAACTTCTCCAGGGACGGTAGATCGGGACGAATGAATGGCGTAATCGAAGGACACAACACTCTACGTGAATGATATAAGTTCACAGAGTTACGCAAGGCCAGCGAAATGAGCCGCCTTTGGTACGCAAATACGCGCAATGAACGAGATCCATAGACTTATCAGTGTCTGATGTAGTAGAAAGGAGAGCTTTCGAGCATAGAGAGATTTCTCCAGTAGCAAGGCAATAACGCAGGGGACATCATATCGAGGTCCAACAGACTACAACTACACTACATAAACAAGGTAGGTGTACCGGGTCGCAAGAGGTCATTGAGAAGAACCGTCGACATAAATAGGAAAAGGAGAGGTCCATTGGACTGTTAGTAAGGCGGGTGCTATTGACGCCCGCCTTTTTCTTTGTTCTACCGACTTACTTTAAAAACTCTCTCACAATCCCTTCAGCTTGATCTTCGATGTCATCATCTCCCTCAATCCACACAATGCGCTTCTCGCGGCGAAACCATGTCAACTGTCGGCGTGTAAAGTCGTGAATGGCATACTTCAAGCGCTGTATCATCTCCGCCTCACTGACAAACTCACCTCGTAGCCAGCGACTGATAAATCTGTACTCCAACCCGAATACTTCCAGGCGCTCATGACTCACCCCTTGCTCAAGCAAATCACGTATCTCCTGCACCATTCCTTGCTGTATACGTTCATCAACTCGTACATCGATCCGCCTGTACAACACCTCTCTTGGCCATTGTATCCCTAACAACAGGCAACGATAGAGCGGCTGCAAAGTCCTTTTCTGTTGTGAAAAGGGCTTACCTGAAATGATGCTTACCTCTAAGGCACGTATCACACGCCGTGGATTGCTACGGTCAATGGTCGTGGCACTCTGGGGGTCCAGCGCTTCGAGTTGTGTCAGCAGTTCAGCCAGGGGTCGGGTCTCAAGTTGTGCACGTAGTTCAGGTTGAGGGGGTACCTGGGGAATGTCAAGGTGATCGACGACGGCCTGGATATAGTGCGGCGATCCTCCAACGAGCAGGGGTTGACAGCCACGTGCCAGGATATCATTGATGGCTACGATGGCATCCCGTTGAAACTGTGAGACGGTATATACCTCTTGCGGGTCAACTACATCCAGCAGGTGATGAGGAACGAGTGCCCTCTCCTCTGGTGTTATCTTGGCGGTACCAATATCCATCCCACGATAGACTTGACGCGAGTCGGCGGAAACGATCTCTCCGTGTAGACGTTGTGCCAATGTAATACCCAGAGTGCTCTTACCGGATGCGGTTGGGCCAAGAACAACAAGTAAATTAGGATATACTCCTGAAAATTCCTCCACGACGATCCTTTTATGGATGATTTTGTCTCATTAAATGATCAACACGTAATACGACTGTAAATGCAATTACTATTCCCAACAAAACACCAAAAGGCGTAAAGCAACTCACGGCAAAATCTGCCGTCAAGGAGAAGCCCAATAATCCCCCAAGCGCCATGGTAGTTACCAAAACTAACATACGCGCATGTGCTAATGCCCAGCTTATTCCATAGAGAATATACTCGCTGATTGTGCTATTCGTGCCAACAGTAGCCATAACGGAAGTAACAAGTAACATCACAAATAGTTGCAATGCTGGTTGTTGCTGATGCATCACCAATTGCCAGAAAGTTTTCACCAGTGCTAAGACAACCAGTGAACTTCCCATGCCTGTACATGCATAGTTGATGGTATCCTTGAGAGGCGAGGAGCGATTCCAGTTGACCAGTAAAGCCCCTAATGTAGCCGCTGGCACCATTCCCGCCAGTACGAGGATAAACCAGGGACTGGGCGGTAATGGTGAGACATGTATTGATGGTGGCAAGGCTGAGAGTAATGTGTAGAATAGGCTTGCAACCATAAATGCTGCTGCAAAGGTCTGACCACGCTGAATCCAGAGACGTTGTCGCGCTGTGACTTGCAAAGGGTCCCAGCTACTGGATGTCGTGTCACTGGTACCAGGTTGACCATATTTCTTTTTATACTCGCTATCTCGATCCTTTTCCATAGAAAGCAGGCCGATATTGTTCCCTGTCGTACCAGATTTTGTATTGGGTAGCATTGTATTGGGTATTTGCTGAACCGCCGTCATACTACCCATGGTCAGCGCTACATCCTCATCTTCATCATCGTCCAGGTCGGCCCCGACGGTCTTTCCTCTACGTTGCTGCCAGTTACTCACTATCTGGTTGCCAAGGATCTCGACCTTTACCGTCACAACGATATCTTGTTGTAGCTCCTCACCGTCTGGTGAAATGACAACCGTTCCTGTATAGGGAGTAGAGCCGCGTAGTCCTGAGTTATTGATACGCACATTGACACGTGTGCTCATACCATCAAATTGCGTCAGATCAATCAGAATCCAGGGTTCGCTTGTATGGATCGTTCCGCTCACGAGCTGACCCTGGTCGCCAGTAATGGTGATGGTAAGCGGGGCTGAGATACCTGGATAGACCTGCCCGAAATCTATGGTGCGTGGGGTGACCTGGAGTGGCGAGGCAGGTTTGCGTATGAGCCAGCTACGGCCATTGTTTTGTGGGGATACTGGTTGAGCAGGTGGGGTCATGGTCCCTGATCGGCTTCCCTGAGCAATTTGTGATCTTGGGATACTACGAATGCGTGCCTTAGAACCCATGATGACCTGCAAGAGTTGCTCGGTTGATTCGTAAGGATCGCTTATCGTCGTTCGGATCTGACGGGCGGCACGTGCCAGATCCGCCTCATTTATTTCGCTTAGCCACAGCTCAATCTCTCCTGCGGCCAGATAATCGGAGGCTTCTTCGGGGTAGCGAGCACAGAGGTCGGCTAATTCTCCCGCCGTTGTGGCATGGTCGCCATTATCAAAGACAAAGGTGCCCACGCCGAGGAGTGCGCGACGGAATGTTGCAACGCTATCATAGCGGTTCTCTGGCTGAAGGGATGCGGCCCGTTCCAGTGTCTTTGCCACTACAGGTGAAATCTGTGGGTTGATAGCACGTACATCTTTCAAGCCAAAACCTGTCTCGGACAGAGTGTTGGTCAGCAATTGAAACAGGGTGATTGCCAGCGAGTAGATATCGGAGCGCTCATCAGTCTGTGTTTTGCCATACTGCTCTGGTGGCGCAAACCCTGGCGTGCCGAGTAATTGGGTGTCCTGTGAACTGGTGGGCCGAAAGAACCGCGCGATACCGAAGTCGATTAATTTGATACGACCGTTGCGCATAAACATAATATTGCCCGGCTTCATGTCACGGAAAATGATCGGAGGGTTTTGACTGTGTAGATATTCCAGGACATCACACAGTTGACGTGCCCAACCGAGGACTCGCCGTTCTGAAAAAGGTCCACCGTTACGTTCAAGCAGATCTTCAAGAGTTGAACCGTCAACGTACTCCATAACCATGAAATAGCGCTGACCTTCGGTAAAAAATCCGGTAAAGGCTGGTAGATTGGGATGGTTAAGCCCCCAGAGTATCTTGGCCTCGACTTTAAAGTTCTGAATGGCCTGTAAGCGTTCCTCTGCGGGTACCATCGAGAGGCTCATTTCTTTGACAGCACATATCGTCTGGCGTTTGAGATCCTTAGCCTGATAAACTGCACCCATACCGCCTTGCCCGATGGTGCGTTGGATCAGATAACGTTTGTGCAGCAAAGTACGCCGATCTAGCTGCCCCGTTTGTATATTCCATTGGCCATTATGCTGGCTGATGGCAAACCCCCCATCTTTTCTTTACATCTGTTCGGGTTACGATATGTGCATCTCAGTATAGCATACCCCTGTGGGACATACTACCTATTAAGGACGTGACTTACGCTCCAGAATCACATACCGTGGTACAATTTAGAAAAATATGCATGGTATTGTTGTTGAGCCGTATACATATACGACGTGAAGTACTGTTCATTCTATAAAACGCTCTTCTACATCATTACTGGTATGGCAGAATAAAAATTCCTACCGATTTCACAGGATATTTATTTCCCAGGAGGTCTGAAAGCAGGATGTAGCAAGACAAGTTGGGTTGGTTTTATCTATGATAAAGAAGCAATTGAAACGTTCACGATCGCGCTCCTACCTCTTCCTGATGCTCAGCACCCTCATTATCCTCATTGGGGGAGGTCTGACATTGCTCTGGCAGGTGCAGCATGCGCCACAGAGTAGGGCTGATGGTGGCAGTGTTGTTGGCCCTCCATCTCTGCCTGCTGCAACCGTTAATGCTATTTTAGCACGTGTGGGTAGTCCGATGGCGGGTACTGGTAGCGTGATTGAGCAGGCATCACGCCAGACAAATATTGATGATGCCTTCGCACTGGGAGTGTGGTGGGCGGAGACCAATGATGGTGCGGCTGGCGTTGGTCTGGCGGATCGCAATCCTGGCAGTGTACGTGGCAGCGTGGGCTATCCCTCGGCTTTTGATGGCTATACTATCTATCCATCCTACTCGGCAGCGATTTTCGATTGGTTTACGATTGTTGAGCATCGATATGTCAATCGAGGGCTGACCTCCGCCTATACGATCAGTTATCCTTATGTGGGTACTTCCGGTGCCTCCACATGGGCGATAAAAGTTGTCAATCTGATGATACGTTATCATGCTGAAGCACCAGCGACCTATTCCTACTCCTGCTGTGACCGCAACGGTCATCCATAAAACACAAGGTCTATCGCTGGAAGCAGCGCGTGTGGTCAAAGTACAAAAAGTGCAGGTCAACCATGTGCAAGCGATACAAGTACGCACTGAGAATACGCAAGGTTTCTCGTCCACAAGCCAGCTTCTGCTGATCTGTTTTGGTCTATTGCTGGCTGCTGTGATTGCCTTGCTGGGAGTAAAGATGGGACTGACTGTCCCTGCACCTGTTCGAACACAGCACATTGACCCTATTACACCGTTGCCCGCATTCTTCTCCAACGAGGTCTTGCCCTTGATCGAGCAACGATCTCAGTGGCAACCGTTGCCGCTCACACCATGGCAACAGCCTGCAGCAACACCTGTAGAGACGCTGGTTCCACAGTTTGCGTTTGCCGCCTCTGTTCCTACAGGTAGTCATCTGCCGACACAATATCACGATTCGCCTCGCCGTGTGGTCCTGTTGCCCTCGAAGGGTCCCAAAAGTGTCGAGCAGAACACTGGGCTGGACCAGGATGCCGCTCGGGCCATTCACTGAAGATCTGCCCTCTAGTTCCAATATCGGGCAGCGCACTCTTGAGCCTGTGGGGCAACGGGCCGGAGGCCTGTTACGGCGTTATGGTGGTGTAAGTCGGTTGGGAGCCTACTGATAACACTCCAGGGGAGGAGTACGAACTTGCTTCTCTCCTGAAGAAAGCTGAAAAACAGGTCTAATAAACAGTTGACAAATTTTTGTTGTGGGTGTAATATGTTTTGCGTAATCCCTTAGGGTTTGCCCTCGTGGCGGAATGGTATACGCAGCAGGTTGAGGGCCTGTGCCGAGAGGCGTGGTGGTTCGAGTCCACTCGAGGGCACTTATACACATGGGCATCCAACAAACTGGATGCCCCATTTTTCCCCTGTTATGGGCGATTAGCTCAGCTGGTTAGAGCGGCTGCTTTACACGCAGTAGGTCTGGGGTTCGAATCCCTAATCGCCCACCCATAAAGCGGCTCTAGAGGCTCATCCATAGCTATTTGTAAAAGTGTTATGGATGAGCTTTTTAATAGGGAATTTGGCTTTGAGAACGGCTGATTTCCATTTCTCGGAAAAAAGTCCTGTTCTTGTTTAGTACTTTTGTAATTTCCGAGAGTCTCGGCGATGACGTGGTTTGAGCTGAGACTCTCGGAGCACTCCAGAAGCGGCGCGACGATGAAAGAGGGCAGAACCTATTGTTCAGGTAAAATACCTCCCCAAAAAAGAGATGCTCGGAAACCCTTGCATGAAGCGGCTTCCTATGCTAGACTAGAAGGGTAGCAGTCTAAATGGCCAGGGGCATCCGCGAGGAATTGAAACCAGAGCCTTGGGGGACAATTTCTTGAGCGGGATCAGTCTAAATGGCCAGGGGCATCCGCGAGGAATTGAAACACCCATGCATCTACCAGTTCCAATATTGGTTTCGTCGTCTAAATGGCCAGGGCATCCGCGAGGAATTGAAACTTGCAATGGTGTCGCATAGAAGTAGCGATAGGTGTGTCTAAATGGCCAGGGGCATCCGCGAGGAATTGAAGGAAAAAAGATACCCAGGGCTTCTACATCATTATTGAGTAGAGGTCCTGGGTGTTTTCTTGTCAGTTGGGTCCATGGAGCTGGCTAGTAGAGGGTATATTAAGATCAGTAAACTTGTCTTCTAATGTAGCTTTATGTGATCTCACCCGCCTAAAATCTCCAGTATTTTCTTAATCACTTTAGCCATTTGGTTTTGTCACTGAGGTTTAGTGACGGACCTGGAGGCAAATGATTGGGCACAAAGGATTTAAAGGGTTCTGGTGGAACGGCTTGTCCTTATTAAAGGTTCCTTTAATAAGGATCTTGCTTATTAAAGTTATTGCCATGTTTCTTTAATTACAAAATAATAACGCAAAAATGTCGACGTTTCACCTCGTCTCGTTGGTCAGCTTTTTTGTTGTGGCCTGGAATCAGGCGCTTTAAGTTAACTTGTGTTGAGGAGATGTTTGTGTTTACCTGTTGACATTGAGGAGGTCCAGAGGTTATTAAGTACTTGTGAAGAAGGTGATCCTTAATACGAAGTGACTCACGCTCTGGGAGCCAGGATAGCACAGGAGTAATACTCATAGAATCAACAGCAGTGGAACGCTACTCTCTATGATCAGAAGCATGCTTATGTCTTTGAATATGGCAAGAGTCTCATCTCTTTGCTTCATCCTCAGCCAGATGAGATGATTCTCGATCTTGGATGTGGAACTGGTCACCTTGCGAACACTATTGCCAAATCAGGGGCAACAGTTATAGGCATTGATAAATCGCCGGAGATGATAGCGCTGGCACAAAAGACATATCCACATTTGAGGTTTCAACAGGCGGATGCCAGTGATTTCACTTTTTCTACCCCGTTCGATGCAATTTTTTCCAATGCCACACTTCACTGGGTGCGAGAAGCGGAGAAGGCAGTTCAGTGCATGGCAAGAGCCATAAAACCTAACGGTCGGCTTGTTATTGAATTTGGGGGCAAAGGAAATGTCGCAACTATTGTCTGTGCAGTTCAGCAGTCGATCAAAGAGCTGGTGAAGATCGAAGTAGAATTCTGGCTGGTATTATCCATCCATTGGAGAGTATTGCCCATTGCTTGAACAGCATGGCTTTGAGGTACAATCTGCCCTACTTTTTGACCGACCCACTCTGCTAGAAGGTGAGCAAGGATTAAGAGACTGGATACGTATGTTCGGTGGAACTATGTTTCATCATATCCCCGCTGAATTACAAGAGCACATATTAGATCGCGTTGAAGAAATAACACGAGACCGTTTATTTCAACAGGGGCACTGGTTTGCTGATTATCGACGGCTACGTATAGTCGCCATCCGCATATAAAAATGCTGGCGGTGTAGGAATAGAACTTCGGTTACTGCCCTTTCATGTTTAGCTGGTGGAGATTGGAGAGGGCACATAACCCATTAGGTGGGTTATGTGCTCAAAACATTGTCACGTCTCATGAGAAGAAAGTATAATTAAAAGAGGAAATATTGATGGTGAGTGGAAGTGCCCTGGTCAGATCCGGTCCTACGGGAAGAGTGTGCCAGACGTAATCCCATATCATATCAAGGAAAGCCAGCATACAAGAAGCCATCCCGATGGTTTAGCAATTGTGCCTTTCGTCGAAACTTTCTACGCGAGAGAAAGGAAAACAACCTATGTCATCAGCAGAAGAAGAAACATTTGTGGGCCATGTCATAGGTAACTATCAGTTGAAACGGATTCTTGGCAAGGGAGGAGCGAGTGTGGTCTTCCTGGGAGAACGGATGACCCCCCCTCAACAGTTGGCAGCCATCAAAGTCTTACTACCTCCCACCTATCTCTCAGCGAAAGAACTCATTGAGTGTCGTCGGCGCTTTATCCGTGAGATTTTGACCCTCCGAGAGCGTTTACGCCATCCCTCGATCTTACCCATTTTAGCATCAGGCGAAGATCCCTGCACCAAGATGTGCCTATATGGTGGTACCATATATCAGCGGCGGCAGCCTGGCAGAACGCCTCATCAATGGTAGTTTCTCGTTGAGCAAAATCTCTCACTATGTGATGCAGATTGCCGGAGCGCTCGATTATGCACACAGTCAGCAGGTGATTCATCGTGACCTCAAGCCTGCGAATGTCCTTATTGATGAAGAGGATCACATCTACCTTGTAGATTTCGGCATTGCCAAACTCTTTGACAGCAGTCTTGCTTCTATTTCGGAATCAGGTCAGGCGATTGGAACTCCCGGATATATGGCCCCTGAGCAGGCGCAGGGAGCGCCGGTGAGCAGTGCGACAGATATTTATGGGTTAGCAATCCTGACGTATACGTTGGTGACAAGGCGGTTGCCCTTTCCACCTGCACCGATGGGACAGATGTTAATGCAGGTAGTAACCATGCCTCCCATTCCCCCACGAACGTTTCGCTCAGATTTGCCAGAGCCAGCGGAAGCTGTACTCTTGCGTGCGCTCAACAAAGACCCGGCAGATCGCTTTGCTACGGCGGGCGAATTTGCTCAGGCTCTGATGCAAGGTTTGAGGGATCTGGCCGCAAGATATCGTCTGCTCAGAGAGACAGCTCCACAGATCTTCTACTTCAGAGTACGTCCGTTATCGAGACTCCTGTACCAGAGTCTATGGCCCCTTGCTTATGTACGATGAGGCACAAGAGGCGCATCCAGCTTCACCAGTGAGAGCAACTTCCCTGCCGGCCAGTAAAAAACGCAATTCAGGTCCCGTACTGACCTCGCGACGAATGGTCCTCGCGGGTCTGATAGGCCTGTCTTGTGTGGGCGGTGGTGCCCTCTGGTCCTTCCTTAATGCACCATCTTCGCCGCCGATCTCGTTTGCCAATCAATCGAAAACCATTTCTATACCCTCCAGGCAGAGGGGCGGACAACCGCCAGTGATGAACTCCACACCCACTCCTGCGATACAACCTACGAGTCCTCTCACAGGCCAGCTTCCTCCTACAAATGATATGGGAGCAAATCCCACTGCGACCCCTTCACCAATACCTGCCACAGCTACTCCTTCACCAATACCTGTCACTCCCACTCCTTCACCGATACCCGGCACTCCCACTCCAGCAGCACCTTTGAGTGCGACAATCACAAATATTCCCTTGCAAGTTATAAATGGTAGCACCGTCTCTGTAGTTGTCACAGCCAGTCAACCGGGTGTTTCTGTGACACTCCATGTGGCCTATAGTGTTCTCGAAAGAACCTATGATCTCTCTCCACAGACCAGCGATCCTGGGGGGCTGGCAACATTTTCCTGGTCCGTCCCCCATTTCTGGTCCATCTTCTATTTTTTCAAGCCTTACAGAATCGATGCTACTGTAGAAGCGACAGCCAACGATACTCAAGGGCAGAGTGTACAATCTCCCCAGGTTCAGGTACAGGTGATGCCAGATGATGGAGGAGACTAATGAAACTAATGAAACAGCATCTGGTTCTCTCCCTGCTGAGAGAAAAAAGCACACACAAACTCTATTTAGCCGATAGCCTCTTCGATCACACGCACAAATTCACTGGTTGAACATGGTTTGGCTAAGCCGGGGATCTTACGCTGTTCGATTTCCTGGTATGGTAAGCCGGCACTTACCATGATGGCTGGGAGATCTTCCCATCCCTTTGTAGCATGGACAAGATCATAGATTTCTATTCCGTTCATCCCAGGCAAATCATAATCTAGTACAAGCAGGTGTGGTTTGTTTTCGCTGAGGGTTTGGAGTATGTGAGAACCATCGCCCAGATGGATCACATGATATGGAGTAAATTGAGCTATTGCTCGTGCCAAAATCTTGCCGAAAATAGGACTGTCCTCAATCAATAAAATCGTTTTTTGTCTAGATGCATCTGTTATTGTTGAATTTTTTTGTTCTTCTTGCATTGGTATCCCCCCAAATTTTCCCTTGACCACATAGGTAGGTTATTTAACATTTGTATCATACCGTAAAGTGTATTTATTGTCTATGCTAAATAGTACTATTAGTTAGTTGGCTAGGGAAAGAAAAATAAATAGAAATATATTTATAAATTTCTATTTATAAATATATGTAACTCTTCAGGTACCTTTGTTGCGCCGCTTCCAGCGGCAATACTAAAGAAAAGAAGCAATTGGGGACACCCCAAGCCCCGGCAGGGAGAACCCTGCACCCCCTCCTAATTCCTCACTGCCGCAGGCAGTTCGCAAGCATTTTGTTGATTGTGGATGTGGTTGGCGACCGCCGGTCGCCAACCACATCCACAATCAACAAAATGTGATATTAAGCACTTGTGCATTGCTCTGCTTTCGGCTATACTCGGAGTCAGAGGGCATACTCTGACTATATTCGGAGGGAGTATATGGGTAATCATATCAAGAGGTTATACTATCTGGGATCATTGGCTCTGCTATTAGCGATTCTACTCGCTTGTAGCCCATTCTTTACTGGTACTACGTATGCGTCACCGCTGGTCACAAATAAGACTGGCATAACTACAGGTTGGGCTAACGTTCGGGCTGCGCCTACTACAAGATCTTCTATTATTACCACTGATGCGCCTAATACGCAGGTTACTATCTATGCTGCGGTTTCTGGTCAAAACGTTTGGGGTACGAGTACCTGGTACCGTGTCTCAGCTCTCACAGAGTGGAGCGCGTTTCATCTATGGGGGTCTGATCCTCTTAAACCAGAGTGGGGGTGGCGGGCCGCAAGGGAAAGAGATCGTCATCAGTCTCTCTCAACAGTGGATGCATGTCTACCAGAATGGCAAGCAGGTTTACAGTTCACCTATTACTACGGGACAACCCGCACTGCCAACTCCAACTGGTACCTATCATGTCTTTCTGAAACTCAGTCCCACAACATTCTATTCACCGTGGCCTCCTGGCTCACCTTATTACTACCCACCAACTCATATCAACTATGCATTGGAATGGAAAGCTGGTGGTTACTTCTTACATGACGCCTGGTGGCGTAGCGTCTATGGGCCTGGCACCAATGTCTGGCATCGGGACCCCGTCGACGGCTGGATGACAGGCACACATGGTTGTATTGTCATGCCATTCAATGCCGCTGCCTGGCTCTACAACTGGGCACCAATTGGCACTACCGTACAAATCAATCGGTAATACCGTCTATTCGCACTCTGGCTAAATAACAGACATCCTCTGCCAGAGTGCCTATTCTCCAGCGCTTGCCCCTATCACAAATCCATCTATCTCACCAATCTTGCCTCGCCAGTAAGGAAGCTTGATCTTGTGACCGGCACTCATAATCGTGACATTGCGCAAGTGAGCATAACGAAAGATCAGGGGGAGGCCTTCAGGTCCAATCTCGGGTTGATTAGGAGGTGGCACAAGCGCCATATAGTACTCTTGCAAGAAGTCTGCTGTCGTAGGCTCTTCTTGCCGATATATTGCTTCATGCAGATTAATGTAAAATTGAGCGTAGGATGCAGTACTCACCATTACACCAAAAACAAGCAGACCATGCATCTGAAACATCACTTCGATCTCCAGATTTTGCTGCTCTACTAATCGTGCCCAGGATTGGAGAGCGAGATCCTGCTCACTATATTCCTTGAGCCAGAGATTGCGCTGCTCCATGCGTGTGAGTGGGCGAAACCCTGCATCTGGCTCTACACCAGCATCCCCTTGCTTAGATGTGTCTGTCATAAGGGATAAAAACTCCTTTGTCTTCTTTTGTGCGCCGCCTTCGGTGGCAGGGAGAAGAGGTTTCGCGGGGAGACCCCGCACCCCCCAAAGGGGCCTTGCAGGCCCCTTTGAACCCCCTACTGAATAGTTACGGGATGACTCATGCCAGGAAATCTTGCTATGGAATAGGAATTGTCGGTGGTAACGGGAAACCTGGTGGTAATGGGAAACCTGGTGGGAACGGTCCTCCATGGTGACAGTGCTTTCCTCGACATGGAAACTGCTGAGGGAAGTAAGCTCCTTGAACGGTGGGCATGGTTCCATCAATAAACCAATCGGTAACGACTGGCTCACCTGGATGTGGCAACAGGCCCGTCTGTGCAGAAACTGTACCTGCATGAACATTTGGTGGTCGCACAAAGTCATCCGGAGGAAAGTTATAGCGCTGTGAGGCGTACTCCATGATATCGTGCCAGATAGGGGCGGCTCCGGTAATACCAATAATATTATTCATAATACTATTGTCGCTATTGCCAGCCCAAACTCCCACTGCCAGATGTGGTGTATAGCCCATCGTCCAGTTATCACGGAAACTATCGGTTGTACCGGTTTTTGCTGCCGCCGGGCGATCCAACTCAAGCGGGTTCCCTGGGTAGAACTCGTGGTAGCGAGCAGTTTTGTCAGAAAGCATGCTACTGATCAGGAAAGAGACATCTGCTCCAACCGCACGTTGTCCATAAGGATGGGCCTCATCGTATTTGTAGAGGGATTTTCCCTGGTTATCAGTAATGGCCAGGATAGAAGTAGGTGGGACACGTACTCCCTGATCAGCAAAGGTGGCATATGCGCTTGTCATATCCAGGAGCGAAACTTCTTTTGAGCCAAGTGCCATTGATGGACCAAGGTCGCTCAGAGGTTGGTTGGCAATCTCGGTCAGCCCCAGGCGACCCGCCATGTTCTGCACATTGGGAATGCCGGTGTACATCAGCGTGTCAACCGCTGGAATGTTGAACGAGTTGGCAACCGCGTTACGAATAGTCATAGGAAAACTTGTATGAAAGGTCCCATCATAGTTATGTGGCGAGTAATACGGTGGGTCCGCATTGCCTGGATAGACCGTCAGATGATCGGGTACGATCATCGCTGGATACCAGCCCATCTCAAAGGCGGTCGCATACACAATTGGCTTGAAAGATGAACCTGGCTGACGTGGGGAGGTGGCTGCATTGAACTGTCCCTGCATTTGGGGAGTGTTAGTATTGTAGTTTGCGCTACCATCCATGGCCAGAATTTCACCATTGATCGGATTGATGACGACTGCCGCACCATTATTCACGTTATGGGTAATATTTAATGCTCCATAGCCGCCCAGGTAAGGGTCCACCTGTGGTGTGTAGAGGTGGTTGTACACAATTTGTTCGACTTTTTTCTCCAGACCCAGATCAATCGTGGTATAGATATTGTAGCCACCAGAGACCAGATTTTGTGCGCCCAGCAGTGGTATTAATATCTGGTCAATCACATAGAGCACAAAGTGAGGGGCTTGTATCTTACGCATGGATGAATGTGATATAAAATTATAACTGGCTGTCTCCTTATGTGCCTGTATTGCTTGCTGACGAGTAATCATACCGAGGTCAACCATGGATTGAAGCACTGTATTTTGCCGATCGAGTGCCTGCGCTTTATTGACGGTAGGATTGTACAGGCTAGGACCCTGGGGAAGTCCGGCTAGCAGCGAGGCTTGCGCAATCGTGAGATGGTTAACAGCAGGTAGGCAGGATAATTTTGTGCATTGTGGTTGCAAGCCGAAGTAGTCCTGTGCTGCCGCCTCAACACCATAATTCAGATCTCCATAGTATACTGTGTTGAGATACATCTCCATGATCTTCGACTTTGGATATTGCTGTGTCAGACCGGCTGCCAGGAGAGCCTCTTCACTTTTCACCTGAAGGTCACGTGGCTGGCCTGTGAAAAACTGATTCTTGACAAGTTGTTGTGTAATAGTACTGCCACCTTCAACGACACTGCGGTTTTGCAGATTCTCGAAAGCTGCACGAACGATCCCGTTGATGTCAACGCCTTGATTTGTCCAGAAAGTGTGATCCTCGGCGGCAACTGTAGCCTGAATGAGCAGTGGCGAAATATCATTGTAGTTGACATAGGTACGACGCCCTCGATCTGTCTGGTGGTCATACAGGTCATAGAGCAGGTTGCCGTTACGGTCATAAATATGGGTTGTCTGGAATAATGAATGTTGAGCCATGCCATTCAGTAATGGTAATTGGGCCTGGTAGTACGCATAGGCCGCACCAGCACTACCAGAGATGAGGGAGGACAACACGATCAATACAACCGCAGCAGCGACTATTATCCGGGGTGCAAGGTCTTTGTCGAGGCGATTAAGACGACGTTTTCGCAGAATCAGCCGATTGACGTGAACACGACGTGTCTGTTCGGGGGCAGAAGACATTTCTCTGGCAGTTTGCATGGGAGTATGGGAACTACGAGGATGATCGTCGGAATGACTAATTGGATCATTGTGATCATGATCATGAGGCTTAGATTGGGACACGGGAATGCGAGGCTCTGTGTGTTGATCATTACTCAGTTCATTGATAGACATATTAAATCCTTCCCCACATGCGGAGATATTCTGATTTTACGGTTTCCTGCTATCTTTCTGTATATACCCTTTTACGATCATACCATAAGGCTGCAAAGCAAGCGGCTTTCCTCTCCGGTTTGGGTACCATGTTACCATATGTCTTTATGTCCTATTATGTAACACGTGGCAGGATAGCTGTACTTAACAATCTTCCCCATTTTTGCTATCTTCCCATCAGGGGGTGCAACCCTCATTGTTGGAGTACGTAGATGATAGTGGTGGTTCCTACGGACACAAGGAGAGCAGACAATGAGCCAACAGGAATTTGTCCCACAATCGCAAGGAAAGAGCGAGCAATATCTGGAAGAAGAGGAAGAAAACTATGGGCAAACTTATAGGGTAGAGAAGTCGAAGACCAGTGATATGCCCAAAAGTGAGCATCCATCGACCTACGAAGATTCGGTTCCGCCGTATAGCTATCGAGCGCAGGATAGCGTAGCTGATACGCAATCACCAATCCAGAGAGAGCGTCCAGCTAGTCGGCAGCGACAACAACAGCAGTTTAGTCCTGATGGGGATGCCTTTGAGAGCAGCTATCAACCATACAGGAGCCAGCAACAGCAACAGGTACCACCATGGGCACGCCCTCAACGCAACAATAAGCCTATCTTACGTTGGGTTGTCCTCATTCTGCTGGGGCTTGCGCTCATCAAGTTCATCCTACCCATCATCGCGTTTGTTGGGATAGTATTGGTTGGTGGGATCTTGCTTCTGCTGACTATTGTCCTGGGAATCCTGGTCGCACTCGTGATCCCGGTACTGATTATTCTGGGCATGCTGGGAGTACCATGGCGTTTATGGTGGTTCCGTGGCAATTCTTTTCGTCGCTGGCGTGGCAACTGGTAAAAGTTTATACGATACGATTGGTACATATCCTGCTATACGTTCGTCACTTGTGACAGGCACGATGCTTCTTATACACTAAGGATGCGGGAGATATCCGCAGGTTGAATGTTGTTTTGTTTTAATAAAAAACGGTTGATTACTCTCAATATTTTTCTACATACTTACCAAAATAGAGAGAGTCCACTTAATGTACTGTATTGTCTGGTAGTAGGGAGAAAAACAGACGTGCTTGAAGTTCTACCTAAAATTGCGAAAATGCAGGCCTCTTATGCACTTGGGAAACCACTCACTCTTCCCTTGAATTTGACGATCAGCGTGAGCTATCGCTGTAACTCCCGTTGTAAAACATGTAATGTATGGCAGCGTCCAAATGATGATTTCACTATAGAAGAATATGATAAGACATTTGCGTCCATTGGTCGTGCTGCCTATTGGTTCACCTTTAGTGGTGGGGAGCCGACACTACGTAAAGATCTCCCTGAAATGGTAGAGGCTGCGTATCGCCATTGTCGTCCGGGCATTATCAATATTCCTACCAATGGTATTCAGGATAAGATCATTCCTGGTCGTATTGAACGTGTCCTGCAAGCAGCACCGACCTCAGATGTGATTGTCAACCTGTCGCTGGATGGTATTGGCGAGAAACACGATATAGTGCGTGGTGTCAAAGGTAATTTTGAGCGAGCGATGCGTACCTATGCAGGTCTCAAAGCACTCAAGGGACGCTACAAGAACTTTACCCTCGGTGTCCATACGGTTATCTCGAATTTTAACGTTGATGAATTTGATAACATCTACAATTTTGTGCGTGACGAACTCAAGCCCAATTCCTTTATCAGTGAGATTGCGGAAGAGCGCGTTGAGCTAGATACCGTTGGTATGGGCATTACACCGCCCATTCAGAAGTATCAGCCAGTCATCGAGCGTCTCCAGGAAGGTATTCGTAAAGCTGAATTTGCTGGTGTCTCACGTATTACGCAGGCATTCCGTGATCGCTACTATGATATTGTGAAGAGTACCCTGGTAGAGAAGCGTCAGGTCATTCCCTGCATGGCGGGTGTGGCGTCCGCACAGATTGCACCTAACGGCGACGTGTGGACCTGTTGCATTCGTGCCGAGTCGGTCGGCAATCTGCGGGAGTATAACTACGATTTTGGTGCCACATGGCGTACAGTCAAGGCCGATGAACTGCGTCGTAGCATTAAGGCTGGCGAGTGCTATTGTCCACTGGCTAACGCATCCTATACTAATATGCTCTGTCACACTCCCACTCTGGCGAGTGTTGCGGTCGACGTTGCAAAGGGAACTGCCACTGCGGCCCTTGTCGGTAACAACGGCAAATCTGCCAAACTGCGCAATCTCCCGGTCATTAATGCCGTCCATGAGGCAGAGCAAAAAAAGGTGGAGGCACAAGCATAATACTGTGTTCCTCAGGCCCCTTTTCCTGTTTTCTCGGCGTCTGAGGCGCTTCGCAGTTTGTTTCGTGCGTCATCCCGAATTTTTAGAACAAAAGTTCGCACTCTCTCAAGCGGCTTGAGAAGCGGGATTGTCAAGGGCGGCCAGCCCTTGACCGGGGTGTGGGGTGTCCCCAAAAAACTTTCTTTTTTCCTCGCGCCGCCGCAGGCGGCGCACAAAAGGGGTAAAAAGAG
Source organism: uncultured Chloroflexia bacterium (assembly GCA_963814985.1). Taxonomy (GTDB): domain Bacteria; phylum Chloroflexota; class Ktedonobacteria; order Ktedonobacterales; family Ktedonobacteraceae; genus CAWFFV01. The sequence goes on from CAWFFV010000082.1 coordinate 141,253, forward strand.
CTTTTTGGGGGCACCCCACACCCCGGCAGGGATGCTGCGCTCCCTGCGCCCTTGCTTTTGCGAACTTTTGAAACAAAAGTTCGGGATGGCGATAAGTAACTCTTCAGGAGAGTTTATTCCTGAACATGCACATTACTGGATGGAGAAACGATGCGCATACGTGGGTTGGTTTCTTGTAGGAACACCCGACGTAGACGCTCGATCTCCTGACGCAATTCTGCCATCTCCTCAATATGAAGTTGTTCGTAGGCGGTCAGACGTTGTTGTAAAAGTAAGATTTCGTAAGCAATATTCCCATGCTCGGGTGACAAGACCTCAGCGCTTTGTACTGCTTTTTCCGATGCAAACATAGTGTTACTTTCCTCTGTTACCACATCGTATGTTTGAGGTACGACGTAACTATTTAATTTCAAAGCGTCGATATCGGACATTCCTGGTATTTCCTTGTTGTTACCTATACTACATAATATACACCTACAATGAGATTAGCGCTATCATAACCGTAGTATCATGGATTACATTTTACAATGCAAGCCACAACGGTATAAAGAAATATGCCCATTAGTATCATCACCAGTACGCCTTTTCTGCCTATATTGTTACGTCACTAGGAAAAATATCCTATATATATGAAGGATGACCATAAAATATCGTTCAATAGGAGTAAGCAAAAAATTGCATGCGTGAATGTACAACTAAAAAAATAGGCTTTGAACACACGGAGTTGCTATGACACCCGCATTTTTCCCTTCTCATTGTGCGGTCCCACTGACACCGCCTGGACAGACAATGGATAGCGGTACGGCGAGACCTGACTCGGCACAAAGAATGAAGGAGAGCACTGGAGCGGAGGAGATAGAGTCGAAGACACAGGTGTCAACACAACAAACAACACCTGCACGTATCCGTGTGCTGGTGGTAGATGACCATGAAGTGGTTCGCAAGGGTATCTGTACCGTTCTCAATGAGGAGAATGACTTTGAGGTTGCAGGACAGGCTGGCACGGGCAATCATGCAATAACTCTTGGCATCCAGTTACAACCCGATATCATCTTACTCGATATCCTGTTAGGCGCGTCCAATGGGCTGGATATAGCGCAGCAGTTAATGCGTGCCTGCCCGGAGTCACGCATTGTGATCTTCACTGGTTTCACCGACGAGGGGCACCTGTTTCGAGCTATGCGCATCGGCGTTCATGGATACTTGCAAAAATCACTCTCTCTTGATGAGCTACTGGCAGCGTTGCGGGCGATCTACCGGGGAGAGCGTGTGATAGGTGAGCCACGTGCCATCACGCAAGTTCTAAGCGAGTTCAGTCGACTGACGAAAGAACAGGAGCGCATCCGCTCTGGTTTGAGTGATATCGAGATTGAGCTGGTACGGCTGGCATCAGCGGGATGTAGCAACAAGGAAATTGCTGCACGCCAGTTCTGGAGCGAGGTCACCGTAAAACGGAAAATGCAAGATATTTATCGTAAGTTACAAGTGACGGATCGAGCACAGGCAGTTGCAGAAGCTATGCGTATGGGCCTGATCTAAATAAGTGTATAAAAGGAGATAATAATTATGACAGAATGTCCACAATGTGGAGCCTTAAATGAGGATGATGGCAAGAATTGTAAGGGATGTCGGGTCAATCTGTACTGGGCATTTCAGCATTATGAGGAGTTAGCGACTTTACGTCAGGCCAATCAACTCACCCCGCGCCCACTGTCAGCTTCCTTTCTGCTTGAAACCAGCAAGAGGATTGATGACGGTCCTACGGCGAACTGGTTACACGCCACCATCAAAAAATTTGGGTTCAAGGGTGCAGGCAAAAAAGTCTGTACGACGGCAGACTAGCTATCCAGAGCAAAAGGTCCACCACTCACAAGATCTTGCGAGTGGTGGACCTTTTGCTTTCCATAGACTATTTACTCGCTCCGGCCAGTGGGGCACTCTGACTGGCCTGAGTCACAGCTGGTTGTTCCATACCACCTGCATTAAACCACTCGGCCGCAAGTTTGATACCATCGAGCAGTTCCACTTTGGGTTCATATCCCAACTCCTGACGTGCTTTCTCCACACTATGTTTGTTATCTGAGCCAAACATGAGCGCACCGAGCTGTGTCACAATCGGTTTGGTACGAGTAATACGTGCCACAATCCTTTCTGCAACGATACTTCCATAATAGATGGGCAGATAGGGAAGATGGCGTGTCGGTCGCACGCCGCCAACGGCATCAGCGATGGCATTGAACATCTGAAGTTGTGTAAGGGGACGATCATTGGTAATGTTGTATACATTACCAGGGGCTTTCTCATGATAGCCTGCTAACATAAAGCCATCAACCACATCGGTCACATAGCAGAAGGGCAATGCGTTGTTCCCTCGCCCAACAATAACCCCTTTGCCGTCCTTCATCTTCTGAGCCATACGTCCAAAATGCAAATGATCACCAGGACCAAAAAAGGTACCAGGGCGCAGAATCACCGTCTCTACGTCGCTATTAATCATCAGACGTCGCATCAGGCGATCTGCTTCAGCCTTGGTCAGACTATATGGATCGGGATCTGGCCGCAACTGGTCATTCTCGGTCATAAATCGTCCATGGCCCAGACCATAGACGGTATGCGAACTGGTATGCACAAAACGGCGTACCTTTGCCTCCTGCGCAGCTTTATACAAATTTACAGAACCAGTAACATTTACTAAACGATAATCAGAGAGTGGTCGCCATACACCCATCATACCAGCCAGATGAAAAATAAGATCGACATTTTTAACGGCAGGTCCCAGCGTACTCGCATCTGTTATATCTCCCCGCACCACCTCTACCCCTCGCTTGACCAGCTTATCGGTATTCTCGACAGGCAAGACTAGCGCCCGAATATGCTCACCACGCTGCTGCAATTGATCAATAAGGTGTCCACCAAGCAAACCAGTGGCACCAGTAATTAAGACATTCATTTATACCTCCAGGCTTCCATCGCATTACATGGATATATCAGTGTACAATAGACAATAGACAATAAGGTTTGCTTGTCTTTTTATGCAACGAGTGGACGTTTAAGAGAAGAGGCCCGATACCCTGAAGTACTAGTCTCTCTTCTACCACTCACAAATAATCCATGTAGCCCAGGAACATCTGGTTGTGTCTTTTCCTGCCTCTCAGCAATGGGGTAGGAGAAAAAGAAGGGAAATAACCAATGACTCAAAGTCAGACACTGAAACCGGTTGAGTATGTGGCACAACAGCAGAGCGTGATCCAGGAGCACCTGCGAGCACTACAAGAAGATATATCAGATGCTCATACAGCCGTTCAGGAGAGCATCAGTCCACAGTATCCCAACTGGCCTACCTCGAAGCCAGGACCATGGTCAACTCCACCTCCTCCTGGGACGAAGCCCATTAATCTACTACGGAGTGAGCAGGTAGTTATGATTGGCTATGACCAGGAAATGGACAATCCCGGCATTCCTGATGAGTCAATTGATGTGCAGCACCTCCGACATGGGAAGCACAAAGAGCGCTTATAGTTGTAATTCTTCATTTTTCTCGCAACTATTCAGGTCTCTTTTTCTGATTCCTCAGCGCCGAAGGCGCTTCGCAGGTTGTTTTATGTGTGGTTTTGTTACCTGTGGAGGAGATTGCGACGCAATCTCCTCCACAGGGAACAAAACCACACATAAAACGAGAGTGAGCCACCGCAGGTGGCGAGGAGACCTGAATAGTTACTTTCCCCCTCAAAAACTTCTCAAATAAGAGCGACCTCATGTAATATATACCACCTATCCAGATCATGTATCAACATATATTGTTAATAGACATTATGTATAGTGCCATTACGCATCTGTTCTCTCCAGACAGATGCCAGGATAATGACGTTAGTATGTGCGCTTGAGTAGTCATGTCCACATACATAGCCATGTGCATGAGTTAGCAAAGGAACGACATATTGCGGGGGTCTGCAAGTTGTATATTCGAAAGAGGATACATTGCAAACACATCAACAGATCTGGAAAATGTTCCAGCAGCATAATGTAGCACGCTTTGTAGTAAAGACAACTGTAGTAGCAATTCTTGGATTGCTTTCTCTAGGAGCAATGCCAGGCATGTATGTGCCTCTAGCACAGGCGCATGCTTGCCCTGGTGGTGATCGCATATACCGTGTTGTTAGAGGCGATACTCTGTGGAGGATCGGGGAGCGTTTTGGTGTAAGTCTGGCAACGCTGAGATCACATAACTATATCGCCAATCCCAATTTGATATACGTCAACCAGATGCTTTGTATTTCCAAACGTGGTTCGGGTGGCAGTACTTCTACAGGAAGAAACACCCGTTACTCTGGTGGTGCGAGAAATGTCTCTTCCCACATCCCGACTTATCGGGTACGGCAACCCTTTTCCTTACGGATCATGCACGTGGTGGGCTGATCAACGGTACTACCAGATGCACGGTGTATTTGTGCCGTGGAGGGTTAACGCAAACGCCTGGCAGTGGACTGCACGTGCTTATAATTTTGGCTGGCATGTCTCCCGCCGACCAGTAGTAGGGAGCATTATCGACCTCCAGGGAGGAGTCCAGGGAGCAGGCTGGCTTGGACATGTTGCTGTCGTCGAGCAGGTCCTTGGCAATCATCAAGTCATTGCCAGCTCCATGAATTGGGGAGCCAGGCCACGGTCCGTGACTCGTTGGCGCTTTATGCCAGGGCCAGGAGTGACGTTTATTTACCGATAATATGTGTCTGCTCAGCACTCATCAGTGTGAGAGACAAACCTTGATGAGGACCATCGTAAACAAGACCCCATGCACCTGCACAAAGAAAGGCCGGTCATCTCTACGGAGGTGTCTGGCTCTTTTCTTTTTGAGGGAAGAGTAGCATCTATGCTGTAAGCATTGTTACGGGCTTCCGAAGAGATGACGAAAGCGAGTATCATAGAAATGGCATGACAACAGAATTAGGAGAGCATCGTAATGAAACTACTCATTATTGGCGGCACTGGCTTTCTGGGTTCACATCTCGCTGAAGCAGCCCTTGCACGTGGGTATGAGCTCACACTCTTCAACCGGGGACAACGCAATCCTCACCTTTTTCCCGATGTTGAGCAATTACACGGAAATCGTGATGGGACTCTGACGATGTTAGAGGGTCGACAGTGGGATGTGGTGATCGACACTTGCGGATATGTGCCACGGATTGTACGTATGTCGTCTCAAGCTCTGGCTGATACTGTGGAGCGTTACATTTTTGTCTCCAGCATCTCTGTCTATGAAGACTTTAGCCAGTCAGAGAGTGACGAGAGCTTGCCAGTGGGGACCCTACAAGACGAGAGTGTCGAGGAGATCAGTGAAGAGACCTATGGTCCTCTCAAAGCTCTTTGTGAGCAGGCTGCGGAACAGGTTATGCCCGGCAGGGTATTAATCATCCGTCCAGGCCTGATTGTTGGGCCACGTGACCTCAGCGATCGCTTTACCTACTGGCCTTACCGTGTCGCTCAGGGAGGTGAGGTACTGGTTCCAGGGAAACCGGAGCAGCCAGTACAATTCATCGATGCACGCGACCTCGCTGTCTGGACCATCCAGATGGCAGAAGCACGCAAAACAGGAATCTACAATGCCACGGGACCTGATTCCCCGCTCTCTATGCAACACTTTCTCGACGAATGCAAAGCGGCTACTGGCAGTAATGCGCACTTTGTCTGGGTGAGCGAGTCGTTCCTCTCTGAGAGGGAAGTAACATTACCACTATGGGTTCCGCAGGAGGATATTGGTTTCCAGACAATCAACTGTCGTAAAGCGCTCCATGATGGGTTAGCGTTCCGGGCGCTAGCGGATACCATAAAAGATACATTGGCCTGGAAGGGGAACGATAAAGAGTTACGTACAGGTTTGCAGCCAGATCAGGAGAAACAATTACTGCAAGCATGGCAAGAATCCGTCAAAGCAAGTTAACTACTCAGGTCCCTTTTTCCTGATTCCTCAGCGCCTCAGGCGCTTCGCTGACTGTTTTATTGCTGGTGGCGGAGTTTGCGCCGCAAACTCCGCCACCAGCAATAAAATGAGAGCGAGCCACCTACGGTGGCGAGGAGACCTGAGTAGTTACCCCCTCTATCCTATGCTGGCCTCCATCCAATCCTCAACCGTTATGGCCTGCGCCAATGCATTGACCAGCTTTACCGTCTCGACACTTACCGTGACTACTTTCCCAACCAGTCGCACAATGTACTCTTCGTCATCCGGATTATTCGGATCGCTCTCAATGCCGCTACGTGGGTCTTTGCTAACCTGGTACTGATCGATGACCCATTCGAGGGCTGAGCGATTGCCCAGCCGATACTCAAAGCATTCTGCTGGCAATGGTCCCAATCTCAGACTCTCATTCACCACTACAATACGTCTATCAGTCGATAAACGCATTTTCTCTACACGCCAGCTAAAGGGTACATCTTCTTTCTCAATCCATTCCAGCCCGTATTCTTTAGCCTGCTCATAATGGAGATGAATATCCATGAGTTGTTTGCCAATACGTACACAGGTCTCGAATGCTTCTTTACGATGAAGTAAGGGAAGGTGTGGCAGATCGCGTTTGAGGTTTTCGGCATAGCGTTCACGATACTGTGGATGGTGTAGCATGGCATAGACGTAGTGGAATATATCCCACTTTGTGACCTCCGGGCCATATCTGGACTGGAATTGGGAGAGCGCCCAATCGGTGATGTTCTCACGACGGTTGGTGCCATCTTCGGCGTAGGTGTAGTAGGGGAAACATTGGCCGGATCAGCATAAGACCAGATCTAAGTCTGCAATTTGAATTTGAGCATTAGCAACCAAAGTCGTTTACGTCCATATCCTCAGGCACACAGATCACAGTATTTTCTGCTTCACTGGCAGGGGTAGGGAAAAATTGAGGGCAATTGATAAACTGCGTTCGTTAAGAATACGATCAAAGAAAAGATATTGCTTGCAAAATGGACGATACAATGAGATCGACGTACTTTTATCATCATTAAATGTAGCATATTGACCACGTTGAAGATCCAACTTTAGATCACGCTCCATTTGATTTTAGTATCATCGTACGTCACGAAATCATCAAGAATAGTATTACTGCTTCCCCGTCTACGCCAGCGATCAAGGTCATTATTATATGTCTCAATGAACTTGTTGATCTTTTCTTTGAGGAGAGGATAGCTAAAATCATAGACCCAATGATCACGATTAGTTTTCACCCCTCCACCATACGTCCTGAAAATTAAAGGCACATCTATATTTTGCGAGGCTTTTAGCTCTTTTATGCCCATTGGTAAGAATTTAGTAAACTCCGAATGCATCCCTTCAGTAACCCAAATATATCTCTCGTCAGGTTGCAACTCTTGCCACTCCACATTAGCAATACTCCCCATAGATCTTAAAAAAGCTAATTTCTCAACACTATTTTGGTCATTATCCACTTTGTAGTAAAAAATAGTAGCTGGTTTGTGTTGTGCTGCTACATCTTTACGAAGTCGTATCAGTATTGTAACACCGACTCCTACCTTAATCCCGAAGACGTTACCCCCGCCGTACTTGCGTGCATTTCCGCCAAGATCAAAGTGATAGATTTGAGTAAACTCTTCTGCTAACTGCTTACGAAAACCATCAAAAGCGATGCCTTCAAGAAATCCATTATTGCTTACTAAGCAAACAATACCATCACGATTTCCAAGTCGATCCGTTGCCCAACGGAAGAATTTGACATAGGCATCAGATAACGCATTCTTATTGCTTGCTCTGGAGTCCTTAGCATAGGTCTCACGAATACGCTCATCAATCACTGGATACTTACGATTCTTATTGTTATCATTCTCATTTTTCTGCCCAACATTATACGGAGGATTGCCTATCACCACCATGATTGGCGCGTCTTTTTCTCGCTTAACGCGTTCGGTGTTCTCCTCAACAAATAACGACAATTGCTCGCCCTTCGGCTAGCTCTAGCGTATCGGCAAAACAGACACCCTCAAAGGGTTCGTACTCTCCCATGCGTCCGTAGTATTCGTGCTCAATATTCAGTGAGGCGATATAGTAGGGGAGTAGCATAATTTCATTGCAGAAGAGATCGTTGGCATATTTGTATTTCAAGTTTCTGCGAGGGATGCGACGTAAGATATTAACGATAAAGTTCCCGGTGCCTGTGCAGGGGTCGAGGATTTGCACTCCTGGCTCAGCAATAGACGTATTGAACTCGCGTTGCAACACCTCTTCCACACTGGCACACATAAAATCCACAATTTCCTGCGGAGTATACACAATACCATGCGTATCAGCCTGCTTGACAGAGAAGCCCTGGAAGAAACGTTCGTAGACGGTGTTGAGAAAATGCTGTCGCTCGGACCAACTTTCTATCCCCTTAGCTGCTCCCTCGATAGCTACATAGAAACGATCCAGCGATTTAAGGAACTCATGGCGATTGAAAACACGGCTGGTAAGGGCCTGAATGACCTTCTCAATTTCGGCAGCAATCACATTGCGATTCACAAAGTCGGCATTATCAAAGATTGTGCGAAACAGGCGCTCGGTCAGAAGGTGCTGTATAAGCATCTCTTTCATTGTCTCTGTGCTGATCTGTGGGTTTAGAGAGGTGCGACATATTGTTGCAAAGTTCTCAAAGGCTGCCACAAAGCGCCTGTTTTGCTTATATTCTTTGTCGATAATGGTAAGCAATGCTCTTGCCAGTTCAGGGATACGCTCTTTAAACTCTCCTACCGCCGTCTCAAAGTTCTCAATATCTGGCTCTGTATGGGTGAAGAATTGTCTGAGAAGATCACTTACATCATGTGGGTTGTGGAGAGCATATTCAACAGAGACGCGCTTCTTATTCTGGAAGAGGACGGCCCGTTGCGTATTCTCAAAGATTGTGTTGGTCAGAGGATAGCCATCAGCAATTTTCTTTGTTATCTCTTTCTCAAGATCACTCTTTGGCCCTTTTGCCTCCCAGAAGCCACGACGCAGATCATAGGCATCATCGCGCAAGATTCCATCAGGGCGGATACCTCCTTCCATCGTTTGTTCTGGTATCAACGTCCATTTGACGGAGCGAGCAGTATCAGCCAGGAGATTTTGAAAGGCTGACCGTAGCGCAAGTTCATAGTCTGCTTTCCCTTTATAGTCATCAAGCTCCTTGTGGTAGCGCTCAATCGACTTCTTGAGGGCTGTGGCGCTTAGCTTTGTGGAGATGCTTGCTTTGCTGTGATCTGCTGGTGTCTCGCTACTTTTGTTGTTCTTCTTGCTGACTTGTGATGTCACCGGAGAAGAGTTGTGATTGAGTTCATCAACGGCTTTACGGATACCTTTGACAATATCGGTAAAGGCGGCATCGCGGTTGGGCCATTGGGTAACGGGTTTGGCATTCTTTGGTAAGGCGAGAAGCTTGCCAAAGGGCGAGGCCTCCCAATCGACAGGGCGCAAAATAATAGGGATCACGCGAGCTTCCCCAGCCTCATGCCTGTGCATAGCCTCCTGCATCTCAATACCATAGCAGTAGTCAGAGGCGATAAATGATGGGCTTATCAGCAGTAATATGATATGGGCTGTTTTTAAACGGGCATCAATCTCTTCTGCTCTGCTGATCTCTCGATCATACCACTCGCTAATAAAACCCTGCCGTCTTAACAAGGCCAGGTGGTCGTTGAGTTGATCACGCAGAGCTTCATCTGCCCCTGCATAAGAATAGAAGAGTTTCACAGGTTCACTTGTCATTATCTAGCACTCCTTGCCGCGCTACCATCTCGAAGCTGTAAGGGAGTTCGGGATTTCGTTTCTACCATTTACCCGCAGGGTCAATGTTGGGTGTCAGGGTAAGGACGATTCGTCAATTAAGTCTTTCACGCTTACACCCAATGCCTCGGCTAACCTGTTCAATGTCACCGTCGTTATTTCTGCATAGGGGTCGTGCATAATCTTTGCCACCGTCTTGTAATTCAAATCAGACCGCCTTGATAATGCTTGCCAACTTATACCCTTCTCAGCAGCTATTTCCTTTACCCGTAGCCTGAACATGGTGTCACCTCGTCAATATAGTACTCATTAGTCTAGCAGTAGCACGCCTTGACAGGACTACCCTGTTACTGGTACCATTGTAGAGGAAGAGTTTTAGAGGGAGGATGATGGTATGAGTGAGGTAGCTAGACTTAGAAGGCTGATTGAACTGGAGACCCAATCTATGCAGATGGCTATGAATGGATATGCTGAAGTTGCGCGTCACGAGTTTATTCGTGTGAAGCACGATAATCTTGAAAGACACAGACAGGCGCTTATAGAGATAGTTGGGGAAGTGGAGGCTAATCGTATTTCAGCAGTGACGTACTTTAAAGCACTGGAAGATACGACGAAGGCGATTAATGTCGAAGTAGTAAAGGTGGGAGAAGGGTGTACAATTCTGGAAGATCATGCCCACGGAACACGCAATGAGCTGAGTTGAGCCCGTACATCGGAGTGGAGGAGTTGCGATTATCGCACATCCTGATGGTGGTCAACGCGAGCCACGGGAATTTATGTTGTAGGCATACTCGAAATTGTGAAGTAGTTAACAGCAAAACTCCAAATTTTTGTATATTATCTGTACGGTTCTAACCCACCATTGCAGGGAAACGCATTCTCTTTGACTCTTCCGGCTGCCCTCCTGAAGGCTAGAGGAGGTCCTTTAAAAGGAGCATATGTATGCAATATCAAGACAATCAGATGGAGGAACCGACAATGATCTCAACTTCGCGAGATTACCGATACTCTCCGTCACAACACTCACATCTGAATAGTGTGCTCAAGCATGGGTTTCTAGCCGGGGCTATCCTGGCAGGAATCGTCATTGTTACCACTGCCATTTTTACCAATCCAGTTGTGAGTAATGCGCTCTTCAGCACGTTTGCCGGCTCGTATTTTTTCGGTTTACTGTCTCAAGGAAACATCATTATCAGCCTGATCGTTACTGCTCTTTGTACTCCAGTCTACTTCTTTATTGGTTACTTCACCCGTAAATATTCAGCGTTTGCCAGCTTGATTGCTCTGGTCTGTTTTCTCTTTGTCGATGGCTGTTCCTATCTTGTGATCTTAGCCGGCTCAGTCTCACGATCCACCTCACTCAAAGATACACTTGTTATTTATATTTTTGCCTTTCTAGTCGATCTTTTTCTGGCATTAATCGTCGGATTTGGGTTTACGGGGGTAGGGGCTGTTTTTAGACAAAATCAAGAGGGAAACGCATTGCCGAAAAACTAACATCTTGACCCTACCTTGTCGAGTTAGTTTATCGCTTATCTTCCTGCGCTCCTTTAGCCTTCTCTGGCTGGCCAGAAAGCAGAATCGTGTTGCCATCGGGATCATTGACTAACGCAAAACATATGCCGTTCGAGTAGATGAAAGGCGCGCGATAGCTCTGGTAGCCGTATCCGATGAGTTCCGCGTACTTTGCTTCTACAGCAGTCTGGCTCTTCAGGTTGTATTCAAAAAGCACTCGATAATTCTCCGGCACCTGACCCGGCGCTGCTTTCTCGCTTTTGGTCGACATGGGAGCCAGGAATAAGCTAAACTTTCCTTCCATCTCGATGAACGTCGTAGACTCTTTAGGTTGATCTTCTGGAATGGCCAGCCCAAGTCGGCGATAGAACTCCTGTGATTTGTCCATATCCTGGACGGTCAGACCGATCATATACAGTTGTAGTGACATGATATTCTCCCTTTCATGATTTTTTCTACACGCTCGTTTTGTGTGGATCTGCACAGCAGTAATGTACTGATATCATAAGCTGAAAGGGATCTGGTCGTCTTATCGATTCTTGCGCATCGTATTAAAAACGTGCGCGAATCCTGTGCTCTTTGCGATAAATTGCAGGAGTGAGGCCCAGAGAACGCTTGAAAGCCTGGGTCAGGTGGCTCTGATTGGCAAAGCCGCTGGCCAGCGCGATCTGAGCCAACGGTAGATCAGTTTCTCGTAGCAACTGCTGGGTGTGCTTGATACGCTGGCTGAGCACAAATTGATGTGGACTCTCGCCAGCCGTCCGGCGAAACTGGCGTGCGAAATGATAGGGACTGAAGCCAATCTGCTGAGCCAGCGCAGATAAGGAGAGATCATGATCGAGATGCGTGAGGATAAAATCTGTCACCAGGCCGATCTGGCGCGGCGTCAGACCGTGCATGGGTTCTTTGATCTCTGGAGTCGAGGTAGTATAGTAGCGCAACAGATGAACGGCGAGCATTTGGGCGGAGGTTTGCGCGTAAAGCTTGCTCATAGTTGTAGGTTGCTCTAATTCGCGCTGGAGCGCCAGGCCAATCTGCGCCAGTAGCGGATCTTGAAAACCGGAGCGCCCGTAGAGAGTCAGACGGGCCGGATCGCGATCTGTGATCTCCGCAGCAGTACGTGAGAAGAGGTCGCTGCTCAGATGAATCTGGAGTGTCTGCATCGGTTCGGCGGACAGACTCCGCCAGCGTACTTCCCCGATGACACTGCTGCTAGGTGTGAGTATGAGATCATTCTGACGCAGGGAAAATCCTTGCCATAAGCCATTTGTGCTCTGGCGCTCGATGAGCATCTTACCGCTGGTCAGCAAGGTCAGAGCTATATCCGGAACCGCTGGTGTCGTCCATCCTTCAAGCTCCATCGGCTCATGAAAGGCGCGCACCAGCAATCCCTCCCAGTCAGCGTCTGAGCTGGAAAGAAAGAGCAGCGGAACTGCGAGTCTGTCGTGAGCTGCTCTCCCGGTTGTTGTTTGTTTCTCTATCATATAACTTCTATTCTATCATGCAAGAGAGAGCCAGGATTCTGGCACTACCTCTGTTTGTGATAATGTGGGAAGAGGAAAGAGATGTTTTCACACCGTCATTTCGGCATGTCATGTATTATATATGATCACTACAAATTGCATGCAGCTTGCAGAGATTTTTAGGATAAAAAGAAATAGACACTTTGATGATGTACTTTGAGGCCTGAGCGTTTTTTCTGGTAAAAGTCCTTCAAGAGCGTCGGTTTCCTGCAATCTTTAGCCGTCTGAGCCTGGAGACATCTTTCACTTATGGAGTGACTTACTCGCATGTGGTTTAGTGGGAACAGGCTTCTCATGCGGGTTGAGGATGTATTGACGAGCATGGTAAAATGGAAATATTGGGGCTGTAGCTCAGTGGATAGAGCGTCGGTTTCCTAAACCGTGCGTCGGCGGTTCGAGTCCGCCCAGTCCCACTTCATGAGTCCGCTTGTAGAGCGGGCTTATTTTTTTGATCATTGTGTCACCTTTCATTTTGACATCTGTTTTGACATCTATCAGATCAGCCGCGTTTTGTGAGCAATATATCCAGGCGATTGGCAGCTTCTTCTTGAAGATGGGGCAGGACATGGGAGTATGTATCAAGCGTTACCGCAATTTGACTATGGCCAAGTCGCTCCTGAACGACCTTTGGATGAACGCCCAGTGAGAGAAGCAAGGTTGCACAACTATGACGTAAGTCGTGGAAACGGATCCGAGGTAACCCGGCTTTTGCTAAGATTGGTCGGAACGACCGCCTCATCATATTTCCTACCTCAACTGGTCGGCCCAGTGTATTGCAAAAGATCCAGCCCTGTTCATCCCACTCAGGTCCTGCGGCAAGACGCTGTTCGTGCTGACGTACGCGATGGAGCTTTAAGGCGTCGAGTGTTGTTGGGGCAAGATGGATGCTGCGTCGGCTCTTTGGTGTCTTGGGTTCTGACACCTGAAATCCTTGTTTGGGCAGGCGTGATATCGTTCTTCTGACTTGAAGAATCCCATGTGTGAAATCGATATCTTTCCACTGGAGTGCTAATATTTCTCCCTGTCGCATGCCTGTGGTAAGCGCAAGGAGATACAACGCTTCTAATGGGTCACCTTTCGCTGTTTCAAGAAATTGTTGTGCTTGTTCTCCCGTCAGCACTTGCATTTCCTTCCTGGGCACACGAGGTGTATCGATCAAGTTACATGTGTTGCGTGCAACAAGGTTCCAGCGGAGTGCGTCATTGAGAGCACGGTGAAGCACACGGTGGATATGTTGTACTGTTTGTGGTGCATAGCCTTCCTGACGTTTTGTATTGTAGAGCTTTTGTAGGTGTTGTGGCGAAAGCTTCTGGAGTTGGATTTTTCCGAGTGCCGGAAGTATATGCAAGGTGATAAGTTGACAATAGCGAATGTATGTCTTTGGTCGTACATTATGCTGAATGGTATCTTGCAACCAGGAGGTCAGAAAGATGTTGAGTGTCTGATCACCTGTCGTAACGAACGTCCCTTGCATCTTTGCCTGGTTGGCAAGCTGAAGCTCTTTGAGAGCCTCACTCTGCTTTTTACGATAGATAAATTTCTTCTTCCCATCTTCAAGAGGGATCACCGCAACCCATCTCCCATCTGCACGCTGATACACACTTCCTTCTCCCTTAACACGTTTACTCATTGCACTTACCTCTTTTCTTTTAATAGCTGTTTTCCCATCTGCTGACATAAGAGAAATCTGAGGAATCTTTCCTGTTATTGTCTCTCCTGGTCATACAAATTTCCTTTTTTTGATCATTTCCTGACGCAGTACATCTGCGTATTTCTTATAGTACATATTCTCTGACCAAAGGTCAAGTGGAAAGGACGCACTTTTTTGCGCTACCAAGTCAAGAAAAACCTGATGCTAACAGGAGATTTTTTTACTCCCTTCACCGCTACACTTACTCCCAGGAACATTGTCCATGAAAGTCCTTTCTGAAGGGAGTTGTTATGCAACGAAAACCTGTTGACCGATCATCAAGATATCGGTGTCTCTATACTGATGAGCAAAACAAACGGCACCGACAAAAACCGAAACCTGTTTTGTTCCGGTGGCCTCTACGCTTCTGGCTGTTGTTTGCCCTGGTGGTTTGTGTGCTCATCTCCTCCGCCTCTGCTGAGAACCGGAGAGCCCAGAACCCTCCATCACATCCACCCCAGTCGATCAATGCTTCGGGTGGCGTGACTACTCCACAGGCCAGTTGTCCAGCAAATCAGACAACGACCTCTGGTCTTACGCAATCGCAGAATCCAGATACCACTACCTGCTTTTCCGTACAACCGACACGCTATCGGATTCTCCATTTGATCCTGTTACCATCCTGACGAGCATTGGCACGTCAATAGTTGGGGGTTTGACAGACTTTGTGAAGAGTCAGTTTCTTGACTGGGCCTCCTCATTTGGTTTTGTCTATATTACTCCCGCCGCACTGACCTATAAGTTGCTGACGATACAAAATGCTGGAAAGTGGGTGATCAGTATTCTCGACGGAGTGGTTGCTCTCATCCTGATGATTGGCGGTTACAACGTGGTCATGCGCCATCACCTGGGTCTTGCGTCAAGTGGGCTGCTTGAATTGCTGCCCAGGCTTGCTCTGACGACCATTATCGCTAATGTTGGTTTCTTCGCTGTCCTGCCACAGCTTATCGAACTCAACAACAGTATGTGTGTGAGCCTCTGGATGGCCTTTGGGCATGCAGGTGCAGGTGATTTCACGCTGCCGCTAGGAGCCATCAACTGGCTCAGGCAGCCATTCACGATTGGACTCTTCGTTGTCATCGATTTTCTTGTGGCTCTTCTCCTGACAATCGAGCAACTTGTCCGTATCGGGTTATTGGATGTCTTGATCGTGTTTGCCCCTCTTGGGATTATGTGCGCTGCGCTTCCCCAAACGCGAAACTTCTTCCATCTGTGGGTTATCACTTTCTTCTGTACACTTTTCGTCCAGGTCCTTCAAGTGGGGGCTCTTGCACTGGGGACAGCTCTCATGGTGAGCTTTGGAACTGCCAGCACGACCCCGGTGGTGATTCTCGTTGGCATCGCGACCATGTATATCGCCTTCAAACTCCCCACCATGCTGCTTTCAGGTGCTCTTCGCGCCTCTGTTGGTTCAGCACATCGAGACGCGAGCACAGCGCTGACGGGGATTGCAAGTCTCGCCGGTTTCATCGGAGCGTAAAGGGAGGAAAACATGCGATTTCTCGGAATACTCGCAAGCATTTTCGTCGTTGTGATGCTTGTCCTGATGCTCTTTGTCGCTGTGATCGGACCTGCTACGAACCCATTCGCCTTTGCTGGTGGAAATACAGCGGTTGTCCAGGCGGCTATCACAATGGCAGACCATCTTTCTGGTGTACGTGCTAACCAGTACGGTAGTGATTTTCCCCAGGAGGTCATTGCCTATTGGAACTCCATTTGTCATGGGTGCTGGGAGATGCAATCTGGCTCACTCCAGTGTGTGATGTTTGTCCTTGGCGCATATGCCCTGGCAGGTGAACCACTCCATACCTGGGGAAATGCTATAGATTTCTGGAGCCTCTATCAGCATCAACCAGGGTGGAGCGAGATTTCTGCGGGACAGGCAATGCCACAGCCAGGGGACATTGTCGTCTGGCAAGGCGGTAAGTTTGGACATGTGGCTGTAGCCATTAACGTTGTTCCGCCTGTTGGTGGGCATGATGGCAGTGTAACCGTTGCAGAGGCCAATGCTCCAGGTAATCGTTTTCCTGGAAGTGCCAGTCCGGGTAACTGGTACCGTATGACGTTGCATCCCGATCTCTCTGTAAGTACCTGGCCTGGATATCTGGTGCTTGGGTACCTGCGACGTGGTCCCGCAGGAGGTACTCAGGTTCTTCCACCAGGACTCTCCTGGGACACCCCATATGTTCAGCTTGCCTGGGAGAATGCCGTACAGGCCGGGATTTCCCCAGATACCTTCATCCGGCAAATTAATCAGGAGAGTGGGTTTCATCCCAATGCACGGTCTGCGGCTGGCGCAGAAGGGATCGCACAATTCATGCCAGCCACTGCTGCCAGACTTGGAATCGATCCCTGGAATCCTGTCGATGCCCTCCGAGCGGCGGCTCACCTGATGGCATCTCTGATTCAACAGTATCAAGGAGACTCTGCTAAGGCTCTTGCTGCCTACAACGCTGGCAGTGGGGCAGTTGAAGCCTGCGTACGTCTACAACAGGCCTCCTGGCTGAGTTGTATGCCACGCGAAACGCAACAGTATGTCAGAAGTATTCTGCAATCAAGCAACTAAAAGGAGAGATTACGATGGTTCATCTCTTTCATACCGGATTCCAGGTCCTGGCCATGGTGGCTATGGCCCCTCCAACGGATACGTCGGGAGTAAGCGATGCCTTTATTAACCTGGCAAGGCTGGGTTCAGCAATGCTTGGAGGCGTCGTTGCCTTGTTTTCCATGTTCTGTGGTTTTCAATACATAGGTGCAGCGGATGATGCCTCCAAAGCTATGCATGCGAAGCGGGCTATTGCCCACCTGCTCATTGGAGCAACTATCGTTGCCGTCGGCGTCAATTTCGCTCCGCAAATTGTGAGGGCAATTTTTCCGTAAATCTGTCAGGACACAGGGAGGGTAGGAAAACACGCTTCTTGTGTCCACATCTGAAAGGAAGTTCATATGCACTCTCGTTCTCAGCCACACCATTCCGCTCAGCATCAGGTACCACACCTTGAGATAGAAGACAAAATTCTGAGTATTGGTCCGCTTGATCTGACGTTACGTCAGGCAGGCATCCTGCTCATAGGCGGTTATGTAGCTTTCAACATCTGGAAAGCCTGCCATGGACTGACGGAATTGGGTACTCCTGGTCTGGTTGTTCGTCTCCTGCTTGGAATGATTCCCGTCCTGGTTGCTCTCGCGTTCGCCTTTGGCCGTATCATGGGCCGAAGCTATGACGTCTGGATTACCCTGATCTGGCGCTATCTCTGGCAACCCAGAGTCTATGTGTGGAGGCACCTTCCGCCACTGTCCCATGCTCAAGAGGACTTTTCTCTCCCGTCCACTCTCCCAGAAAGTGAGGAATAAAGATGTTTGCATCCATCGCACACAAAAACAAAGGCTACGTTCAGGCGACCTATGTTGCTGCACGAGAGGTCCAGGATGATGTGCTCTGTCTCGCATCTGCACGAGGGCCACATCAGCGTGAGTATCTGGCTATTCTTGAGGTGAGTGGCGTCAACTACCACCTCAAGTCTGAAGAGGAGCAGAGCCTCATCACTGATCTGTTCCAGCTTTTCCTGACTGGTCTGAGCCATCCGATCCAGCTTCTCGTACGTGTGCTTCCATTGAACCTGGAGCCATACCTCGAACAGTTTCATTTGCCATCCACAGAACACGCTCTCTCTCCATTAGCAGGGGCAATGGTGCAATTTCTTCGTGGCCTCGCCTCCCAACGGACATTGCTAGAGCGGAAATTCTATATTATTGTTCCCTGTTCTCTCACGGACAGTGCTCAGTCGCTAACGGCATTCTGGCTTTTGGGACAGCGGCGCAAACAGATGTACAAAGAGTTTGAGCAAGCACGACAACAACTTGATTTGCGTTGCAGTGAAATTGCCAGACAACTTATGGGCATGGGACTTTCTACACGCAGGTTAGATCAGGCGGCACTGGTCAATCTGGAATATAGTTGTCTCAGACCACAACACGCGTTTGACCATCCCCTCCACCCACAGCTTCTTGCCGGTCCTGGCCGTCCTGTTCAGCGCGTTGGACCCCGTCATCTGAAGCGTCGTACTCTCCATCAGGAACCCAGGAAGTCAGACACCGTGATCATCAAAAAACAGCAATCAGGCAAGGGCGTTGAAGCTCCACTCTTTGCAGAGTTGGCTGACTTGCTTGCACCTGCAAGTGTTCAGCTTCAGCATGATTGCATCCAGATCGAAGAGGAGTATGCAAGCACGCTGGTTGTCACTCAGTTGCCACGTTTTGTCTCTGCTGGCTGGCTCAAACCGCTCATCGAACTGGATGAGCCAATGGAGATCAGTTTCCATATTCAGCCCAGACACACAGGCACGGTCTTGCGACAACTCCGGCGCAGGCAACTCGAAATAACCTCTTCTTTTATGCTCGCTCAAGAGAAAAAACGACTGGTTGATCCTGAAATGCAGGTGACTCAAGATGATATCCAGACGTTGATGGGACATCTTGCCAGTGGTGAGGAGCGCCTGCTGGATTGGTCCATGTCCATCTTGCTTCATGGCAGTACAAAAAATGCATTGCATGAACGCTTTGAACGGGTACGATCTGTGCTTTACAACCTCTTGCTGGAAACACGTCCGGCTTTGTTCGAGCAAGACCGTGGTTTTCGCTCCTGCCAACCTCATGCACGCAATGAACTGCACTCGACATTGTTGCTGCCCAGTGCCGCCGTGTCTACCGCATTCCCTTTTCTATCCACGACCCTGTTTCAGTCCAATGGTGTCCTGGAAGGTATTACTCCAACAGGAGAACCCGTTGTGCTCGACTGGTGGGCCTCGTCGCAGCGCAATGCTAACCGCCTGATTGTCGCACCATCTGGATCAGGGAAGTCATTCAAGACAAAACTGGATCTCCTACGTACGCATCTCATGATGACCTGTGCTGGATCGCAGGTCAATGGCTCACCTTCCACAACTCTCACGCATCAACATATTGTTATTGACCCGGAGCGTGAATACAAACGCCTTGCCGAGGCCCTTGCTGGACAGTGGGTTCGTCTGGCTCCTGGTTCGCAGCACCATATGAATCCCTTTGATCTGCCAAAGCTGCCAGCAGGAGAGATGATCCATGGTGATCTGCTTGCTGATCAGGTTCAGCATCTACAAGCATTGTTGGATATTCTGCTGACAGATCGAGGTCCTACCGGGCCAGGGACGCTCACCAGCCAGGAGAAAGGGCTGTTAGATCGGGTTTTGTATGAAGTCTACCGACGAGTTGGTATTACGGCTGACCCAAACACGCATGATCGATCAGCGCCGTTGCTACGAGATCTGTATGATGTGCTTGAAAGTGAGGTCTGTGGCCCTGATCCGTCTGGTTTACGCCAGCGTTTGTATCGTTTTGTCAAAGGGAGCCTTGCAGGACTCTTTGACGGGCCAACGAATGTTGCACTGGACAATCCCCTGGTCGTTTTTGATGTCCATGATTTAGAGAGCGAACTTCGCCCTCTTGGCTTCTTCCTTATTAGCAACTACGTTTGGACCACATCTTTTGGCTCTACGATCCCGCGCCAGTTGATTGTTGATGAATTGCTTTCACTGTACCAATATAGCGAAGGAGCGAGATTTTTAGAGACTGTTTTCCAACGAGCACGCAAACATTTTCTTGGTATCACTGGCATAACCCAGCATCCGGCCATTCTCTCCAACAGCACCATTCCATCCAATTGTGCCACGCAAATCCTTCTGGGTCAGGAAGCCGCATCGCTTGATCTCATGGCTGACATCTTCAAACTCTCGGCACGGGAAATTCAGGTGCTCAAATCATGTGGGAAAGGTGATGCATTGCTCCTCACCAATGAAAAGCGGATCTTTGTACGTTTTGAAGCGAGCCAGGTTGAACATGCACTCGCCACAACAGATCCCCGTGAGTTGAAAGCGTTGGCAGATCCATTGTCACAGGTGCAACCGACCACTTCGCCGCTACCATTTCAGCGTGGCAATCTGTCTCAAAGCCAGACTCAACAGAACGGCTCCGGATGGAGGAATGTGGGAGACGAGCTATGACAGATCGTGATGAGATTGCACAGGTGAAAGCTCGTGTTCATCTTGAAGATGTTTGCAAGAGTCGAGGCATGGACCTTCGATCATGTAATGGGGAACGCCTGGAAGGCTGTTGTCCTTTTCACGAAGATCACTCACCCAGTTTCAGCGTGTATGTGCAGACGCAACGGTACTACTGTTTTGGATGTGGCGCTCAAGGAGATGTGATTGATTTTGTGCGTACCTTTGATGGATGTTCTCTCAAAGAGGCTTTAGATCGACTCTCTCCAGGGCAGAGAAACGCACCAGTAAGTGAGAAACGACAGTACCCACAACGTAGCAAAGTGCAGGTTTCCTCATCAACTATTGATGAGGAACTTCCTGTCGATCATTCAGCTCTTCTCACACATGCACTTCTCACCTATCACAAAACGATACTGCGGATGACTCCTGTTCAGGAGTATCTTGCATCGCGTGGCATTTCACTGGCGACAATTCGTCGCTGTGTCCTTGGGTATGCTGATGGGATCACCTTGCGTCTTTCACTCAGAGGCAACGAGCCGTTATGGTTGCAGGCACGGCGTGCAGGACTGCTTACCCGTAATGGCAAAGAGTGGCTTGCTGGTAGGCTGATTATTCCCGATCTGCGAGGTGACACCTGTGTCTGGATGATTGGAAGAGTGCCTCCCACATCGCTGCATCCAGTCTGCAAGACAAACGAGAAGTACCTTGGCCTTGCGATCCCCAAAACACTGTTAGGGTATTATGCGGCCCTGGCAGAGTTGCAACACCCGTCTGGACGACCGCTTCAAGGGATTCTCGTCGTAGAAGGGGCAATCGATTATGTTCTGGCTCTGGAATGGCAGTTGCCCTTTCTCTGTGTGGCTCTTCTGGGAACTCATGCAAGTCGTCGGCAACTGCAAGCATTGCTGCACCTGCACGAAATCAGTGGGCTACCATTTATTGATTGGCACGATGCGGATGAGCGAGGACGCCTTGCCTCTCTTCATCTGTCGAAACAACTTCAGGGGCGTCATGTGCGCCCCTTTCCTGAGATTGCTATGGTCAAAGACCTCGCAGATTTGGGGACACAACGTGATGGCTACGCTCGCTTGACACAGGCATGGCACGCTCTTGGAGATGGAGGTGAACTTTGAAACAGACACAGCCAACCCCCTCACTGCTCTCATTGGTGATCCCACCACGCAATTCTAACCGGGATCCGGTGGCATTAGAGGCGGCGATGCAAAGTCTGGCACTCGATGAACGTCATCCGATAGCGTTAGAAATTGTGGGGACATCTACCCGCAAGCAGTTTTTACTCCGTGCAACAACCTCTCAGGGGCACGCACATGCAGAAGCACAACTGCGTGCACGCTATCCGCAAGCCAGAATTGTCCCGGTAGCACCGGACGATGACCCATTGCAGCTCGGGGAAAATGAGACGGTTTCCGTGATTTATTCCATAATCATTCCACTATTAAATCACGCGGATGAGCTAGAGTCCATGCACCTTTTCCTTTTCTTATTAGTGTACCTTTGACGCTAATTGATTTCCTATCTCTATATGCGTCACATACTACCTTATCCCATTCGGAGTTGGGTACAATAGATATGAGAACTTTTCCATATCCCTCTGAGAATACTTGAGCGGTTCTATTCATATGGCCATCTGAAGAGAGTCCTTGAATTGTACCCTTAACAGTGGTCGCCTCTATAGTATTGCCTTCTTCAGCTTTATGTATGGCCTTTAAATACTGCGCAGCTCCCTCTATAGTATTGCCTTCTTCAGCTTTATGTATGGCCTCTAAATACTGCGCAGCCTCCTCTAGATATCTAGAGACATTACCGGGTAATTGGATGGAGTCTATTGCAAAAATATCTTGAGAAGGTTTCAGTTTGGATGACCATGCAATAGAAAACTCTATTGTGGTATTATCTGTCGCCTTGAACATTTCAGCAAGAGCGTTACACATATTTGCATTTAAGCCTCTTTCATAGTTTTTGCTAATTATTGCCGAATCCTTTCTTTGGATTGCTTCTCGAACCAACAAAAAACCACGTGCAATACGCTCGATGACTCTGCGCTCAAAAGGTAAGTAAATGTTGCCATCCCGATTACTTTCATCTACTGGATACCATAGTGTGTCTACAATAGCAGACTCGACAGTAAAACCAAAACTTCCTTGGAATGTATGCCCAAATCGAAAATGTTGTGCTTGTTGTCTTCCTTCCCGAAAGGACTGTTCAAAGTATCTTCTAGGTTCTCTCTCCATACAAGCAGAGTATACCACGAGATTCCTTAGGCCATGGATAATATGAGATGTGGCGTCAAGTGAAGGAGTAATACCTTCTGATAACAGCATCCGTACATAGATGCTATCCTGGTGAGGAACCCGTATTTGTTGGATTATCTGCGGCGGGGAAGTACGCTCAACTGCGGCTAAAAGATTAATAGCTCTAGCTATGAGTTCGTTAGAATCATGAAAACTTTTATCTGTAGGTAAAGTCAGCACTATGGACTTTCCTCTGTCATCTTTGGGGCCATCAAAAAAAATTAGTCGACTATCAGGATATTTTCTTTGTTTCCATCCCATATGTTGTAGGTACGTACTGATATTGTCAATGCTTAGATTTTGGAGAGATGGATCTTCTGCAAGAATGTTGATCATCGAAGATCTCCTCTCTTAAACTGTTCAAATAAAAGGTTAAGAGCGTCTGGTGTAAACTGTTGGTTTCTCGGTATATGAAGGCTGGCGGATGATGTCTCTATTGGGGTTGTTTCTTTCCAGTATAGCCAATAGCAACATTTACGAAGCTGAAGATAATCCTCGTTAATTTCAAACCATTTATCAGAATCAGATGGAAGGGATAGAACTAACAAAATACAGGGAATCGCTGAGTTGTTTTTTATTGCTACAAGACGATTATATGCATCTTTTTTGATACTGTAAACAATCTCTGTGTCTTTTAAGATGCATCTTTTAGATGCTTTGAGTTGATAGTTTATAGTTCCACCGCAGTGAACACGCTGACCATCAATGTACATAACTTCGCTGAATGTTCCATCGATACCATAATCGCGGCTATGAATTGACGTAATTGCTCCTAATCTTGCAGCGACACTATACACATAGGCCTCACTCAGAGCTGCTTCTATATCCTGCTCTGTCATTCCAGACGATGATGTTATAGTAATCGCGCTAACCCCCTAACAGAGTAACATTTTTATGTATAGCGATAGCAATCTATAATAACTTATATAACATGAAAAATATTGGTTTGGCAAGAATTATTGGGAAGCGAACTTTGAGAATGGTAGAATCTTATTAGATGGAACTGGACTGAACCAGTGATAATGTCCATATAAATGCTTTTTGCCTGTGCCAACTCAGCTCAAACAATTGAATGAACATTTGAAAGATTGTTTGTGTTCTTTATCAAGATTCTAGTCCAAATACCGAACAAGCTCTAAAATTATTCATCTGAAGAGGTACTGCTTCCTTCATTTTCTAATGAATTCCATCGTTTGGTCTTCCGCTTCAGAGAAGCGTGTCGTCTCTTCTTGCCGCTGATAATCCTCTGATACATTTAAGTTTTCATCCAAAGCTTTCAAGCTAGCGCTTTCCTGTTCTGGTCCCCAATCTTGAAGTAAAGCTAGATATGAATCCAGAAAAGATTTTTGTAGTCCACTTGCCTGCACCAGAAATTTGGCAATGTCACCAAGTAGTTTACTGCTGATAAAATCATCATCTGTGAGTATCCAAGGAGGAGATCCCAAATTACCGACTAATTGCCCTATAACTGCCCATTCTGCCCGTCTAGCCATCTTTGCAACTGCATTTGGACGCCTTACACAACGGGTGACTACTTCTAGAAGACCTCTAAAATAAAAAGGTAAGAGTGGCAGATTAATATCTTTTTGTGTCTGGCGAGCGATAGTTTCAAATGCTTTTTTCCACTTCTCTAAATTTTGTATGCCGGCCTCATAGCCACTAATGTACAATTTTAGCCCCTGTTCAAGCCGAGAAAGCCCATTCGCGTTGAGTACTTGGCATGCCTTCCATAACGTAACAACATAAAGCCAAACAAAATCCGCAAATACTAAGTGGAATGTTGGTCCATTTGAACCTTCTTTGGCCATTTGCTGCAACGCAACAAGAATTTGATTTAGTTGTCTATAGGGTTCGTCCATCCAGTAGAGCGTTTCGCGATATCGTTCTACTCTATTTAGGGTAGTGGGGAGACGTGATAATCTCTCAAGAGCATCGCTAAGAAGTGTGGGGGAAAAAAAACTCTGCCAAATTGGCGATAGTTCTTGGATGGAAGAGCCAACATGCGTATTGGTAAGGATAGTGAGGTCATCAGGACCTACTAGCGTAATGTCCAAACTTCTAGCTAAAGGAAATGCATGCTCTGGCAAAGGTCGGGAACGAACAAGAAGATTTGTATCTGATCCAAAAAATTTACCTACACCCGAAAGCCAGAATAATCTTTCAGGGACTTGACCAGCAGTCGTTTTGCAATCAGCTACAGCTGTATGAACACGGAAACCAGGGTCAAGTCGTATTCCCAAAACATCAAGATCTGTAATTCCAGCTTTTCCAGAATTGCTTTTTCCTTGGGCATCTTTATCATAGGCCAATAGGACATCAAGACGTGTACTGTATCCTTGTGCCCATAATATGGCACGAATCTCGGATTTTAATATAAAATCTTTTTCTGACTCGTTGCGACGTGTCATTACAGGCCTCCTATAAGCGCTTGTTCCCAAAGATCACTCGTTTCTGTTGGAGTCATAGATGGAACTTTACGTTGTACCAATGCAATAGTTTCGAGTGGGGCAAGATAGTCACCGTCAGTAAAAAGTAGCCGTGCTGCTTCTTTTTCATCGCCACGCTCCGGCTCGCCTTCACCCTTTCTTTTCAGTAAGCTGATCGCAAGACGAACTGCTTCCAAATTATCCTGTGTGGGTACTAGACGCGCAGCCCAGCGGTCTTCTATCACTGAGATAGCTTTGATCATTCCCATACTAATAAGAGGGGCATACTGACGGGGCGTACTTGAATGTGCTCCTAAAGTATAATTCCTATTGGGATTCATTAGGACGGAAAGAAGAGCATCTGGCCGAGTAATTGACGTATATCCTCCACTGATTTGACCACAACGAACACATGCTATTAATGCGAGAGCACGGTCAAGTATTTGTTTCTTCGAAGTAAGATAGGCGGGGTCGAGGCCATAGAGCATTACAGCAAAAGCTCTTTCTCTGTGATCTGCACCTCTAACGGTTGGAGCTGGAACGAGTCCTAAACGTACCATGTCCTCAACAATAGGATAAGAATTATCCATAAGTATGGGAAATCCTGGATGAGTACGGACTTTGTCAAAGGCTTCGCGAACACGATCTGCATTATGATGCTCAAATAGTATCGCAATACTGTTAGGGTGTTCAAATGCATGAAGAGGAGACACCGCAATCTCAGTGCCGTCTCGAAGAGGATAATATTTTATTAACTCTGCATTTTCACCGATAAAGCGCAATTTTTTATTTGCTATCGGATCTATTCCTATCTCAGACGAAAGCTTTTGCGCAAGTAAAGGTGTTTGCGCAAGTTTATTTAGAGCTGTAAGAAACTGTTCTTCCAGCTCCGATTGATGTGTATCAAGCCAGCGAATACCAAGCTTCTCGTGAAGATCATCATAAGCTAAAGGTACATTTTCAGCAAAAGATATTATCTCATTGCCTTGATACTGTATACTCCGGACTATCTCAAGTTCCGCGAGTTCGAGGACCACTTTGTCAAATGCATAGGGGTTTATTTTCAGTACATCGGCAGCAATCTTTTTGAGAACTCTCGCATTTCGTATAATGTCTTTACCTTTAATAGCACCGGCAAGCACTGCTGCCATTCCAATTGTATGGGTAGAACTGAAATCCGTTACCGTAGCATTGCGCTCATCTACATTGCGGAAGCCAATTGCAGTATCATATGTGCGCAGTCCAATGCTTGTCGGATTTATATCTTGAAGGCCTGCCATGATTTGTCCGATCCCTTTCTTCTCACGTCCTTATTGAAAGGTCTTATTACCACATCCGTGCTTTTGGTAGTATATTTGATAAATTCATCCTTAGCAACTCTTGACGCTCATCCCCCTTAATCTAAATTAAGAGCATGCGACCACCGCGAACAAAAATCTCATCTGCGGAGGAGTTTAGATACCTGGGTTATTACCTCACATAATTATGAGCAATCATCTCCCGACCGGTTACTATTACGAGCAGAATTTTTTGCAAG
>CAWFFV010000083.1:0-9261 GCA_963814985.1 uncultured Chloroflexia bacterium
GAAGTGAGTGAGAGGATCTGGCCGCCAGCATCAGATAGGGTAGGTAATGGATTAAGGAGTTATCCAGACATTTCGTGTCAGATACTCCTCAATCCCTTCCTTAAAACTTTTAGGAACAGCTCTCTGATGAGGAGATGAGTTTCCTCTTTTGACGGAAGGTAGGGCCTTGAAAATCCATTGATAAAGATAGACGGATAAATCAAAATAGGAGTTTAGAGATGTATAGCTGAAATATTTGCAAATATGTTATACTATACCGAAGCTCTCTTAGCTCCTTTTTTCTAAAAAGAATATGTATATGCCAAGTGTCGAGGTGGGTAACAATGATTTGAACTATAGCATCTGTTGAATTTTTTTTGTTATTTTGCTGATGAGAATGAAATATGTCTTCGGAAGATTGAAATGCATCGGAGCCAGTTCTTGATGAAAGGAAGTTTGAGTGCCTAAGCCTTTCAATGTCTTTATCTCTTATTCGCATGATGATATCATGCTGCGTAAAGAACTGGATAAGCATCTAAGCATTCTTAAAGATAAAAATATTATTAATGTATGGACCGACAACGATATCAGCCCTGGAACTGAATGGGAAGCGCAGATTGAACAACAACTGGATCAGGCTCAAATCATCCTTCTTCTCGTCAGCGCAGACTTTCTCTCCTCATCATTTTGTCAAAGTAGAGAGATGGCAAAAGCGATTGCACGCCATAACGCAAATACGGCGCGTGTAATTCCTATTATTGTGCGTCAGGTGCTCTGGGATATTGCAGAATTTGCCAAACTTCAAGCCCTCCCACGTGGTTCAGATAACCGTCCTTTACCTGTTATGTCCTGGACACAGCGTGATGAAGCCTGGACAAATGTTGCTCAGGGTAT
Organism: uncultured Chloroflexia bacterium; assembly: GCA_963814985.1. Lineage (GTDB taxonomy): Bacteria > Chloroflexota > Ktedonobacteria > Ktedonobacterales > Ktedonobacteraceae > CAWFFV01. The sequence continues at coordinate 874 of CAWFFV010000083.1, forward strand.
CTATGATATCGCGAAGGAGTTAGAACAGAAAGAGAATATTGTCAGGGCAAAGAGAAAACGGAGCCTGCCAAAACCACAAGGTCCGAGCAGACAATTGACACTTTTCATTTCCTCGCCTGCCGATGTGGCAGAAGAGCGGCAGATCGTTCATCATGTTGTTCAAATGCTTAACCAGGATGATGCCATTGGAGCACAGGCACAGATCTCTATTGTCTCATCAGATGATAGTACATCTTTGAGCAATGGTTCTTCTGGATACAAAGCATTAAGGAAGGTATAAAACCATCAGAATGCGATATTGTCGTTGTCATATTCGGCTCCCAGATGGGTGCACCGCTTCCTGATGATATCGTAAGAGAAGATGGCACCACCTACGATTTTCAGACCGAATGGGAATATGAAGATGCAGTTTGTGCTGCTAGGCGCCACCAGGGCCATCCTGCTGTTCTGCTGTATCGCAATAATCAGTCGATTACGATCCGGCCAGGTGATGCAAACCTGTACGAAAAAATTGATCAATGGCAAAAGGTTGAGCGTTTCTTCTCTCGCTTTATTATCACTGATACAACGCTGAAAGGAAAATATCATTCCTACGACGGCCTCGAACAATTTGCTGCACTGCTCGAAGAGCATCTCTGCTCTACAATTGAAGCACTGCTGAAAAGAAGCTCCTTCCGTTCAACCAGCACAACAGGCTGTCCCCGAAACGTTAGAAACAGAGAATGTTGATGAACTGCTCAAGCCATATTTGAACTGGCTGATCGACCAACATAGTCACCTGGAATTGCGTGGACTTGGTGGCGATGTTCGTCTCCCAACTATTCCATTAGAGAGTGTCTACGTAGCCCTGAAAGGCCACCGCGCAAGCACCTACGAACGAGAACAATCACAAGAACTCCTTTCGGGCCGAAATGGCTGATATTATCTCTCAGCTTAAGCAGGAGCTTTCACCTTCTGAACTTGCTCTGGTCCTCTTTCATGCAGAACGTAGTGCCATCATTGTTAACCCTTTTATGCCCTCGATGGTTGAGCGTGATCGCCCAGAAGCGGTCACCAATCCTGGTGAGAAAAAATCGCCTCTGATCACACTTGGAGATGCCTTCCGGCAAGAACGTTGGATGGTCATTCTTGGTGATCCCGGTAGCGGGAAACCACACTGGCACGCTGGATTACGCTCAAATTGGCTTCTGCTCTCTGTGATGACAAGGAGTCCGTTGTTGTTCCTGCCCATCAAATTGATCCAAAGGTAGGAAAATCTGATCCAACCACTATCGATATCGGTCCTGCCCGTCTTCCTGTATTATTGCGGGTATCAGAGTTTGCCGAAGCCTACCAGAAAGCTGCCAGAATCTTGAAACGCTCTCCGTTGCAGACTTTCTAGGTAAGCATTCATGGCTAGGGCAGGCTCCCGATCTTCCGAAGCCACAGCTCAATGCAATGATCAAACAGTATTTGCGCATGGGACGTGCTGTCATTATTCTGGATGGCATGGATGAAATCACCATTGCCAATCAACGCGAAGATGTCGTTCGCGCCATTGAGGTCTTCATTAATGATTGGATTAATGCCCAGGGGAAAAATATCTCCACAGCCGAGAAATCCTCGCTTTGGCATCGCCTGGCAAAGAAAGAACCTGCAAAAACTGGTGGAAATCAGATTATCATTACCAGTCGTATTGTTGGCTATCATGTCAGACCCATTGCCGGACATGTTGCACACGTCACGATCCAACCCATGCAGCAGGTTGCCGTCGAGCATTTTTGTGATGCATGGACGTTTGCTACTACTCATCAACTGCTCTACCCGAAGGAGTCTGTCGAGACAATTCAAAGCCTGGCTGACACCGAAGCAGAGGGTCTGAAAAAAGCTATTTTTGATCCACTCAGGCCCCGTGTACGCGAACTGGCCAGTAATCCTTTATTGATTACCATTCTGGCTCTGGTATATCGTAAGAACGAGAGACGCCTTCCTGAGCAACGTACTGAGTTGTATAGCAAAGCGCTGGAGATCCTTATTGAAGGCTGGCGTATTACAGGCATGAAAACCAAAGAACTGATATATGTGCTATCTCCACTTGCCGCCCATATACACCAGCATTCTTCCAATGGTTCTATTAAAGAACCTGACATGAAGGAGATTATCACTGAAGCCCTGGCTCAGTACCGCCGACAAGGAGATCGTCTCGATCTCCCTCCTGCCTTTGAGGCAGAAGTTGATGCTTTTATTCAACGTGTGCGCGAAGATGTTGGTTTGCTCTCAGAGAGAAGCGAACGGCTCTATGGTTTTCTTCATCTAACCTTCCAGGAGTATCTCGCTGCCCTTTATCTGATACGCGATGAACGAAATGCACCACAGGCAATCATTGCCAGACTGGATGATCCACGCTGGCGCGAACCAATCCTGATGGCACTGGGGCATATCAGTATTTATTGGGGTTCAAACGCCCGTCATCTGTTACTGAAAACACTGCTTAACGCAGACGATTTAGGCGATCTTATTCCTCGTAGCGCTTTGTTGATTATCTCGGCAATTCCAGAGATGGCTCAGATCTCTGTAGATATCATACAAGAAATTATCCGTCGCTTATTAAGAACATATGCCGATCGTGACGGTGCGGGACAATTTTCTACGCTCCATGAACGTATTAGCAATAGTCTTAAGAACCTCTATAATAGTCCTCACCAGCAATTAGTTGAGCAGTATCTCGAAACAACCATCCTTGATATCGAAACTGGCAACAGAAATCTGGCTCTGGCATCAGCATCGCTTATTGCCGAAAATAGGTGGGACAATGACGCGCTTCTCAAGGCACTTATCAAAGCCTATCCCTATGATGATCCATCATGGGAATATCCCATTACACTCACCTTAATTCTCAGATCCAATAGTTTGCCTGTGGTTTCTGATACGCTACCATTGCGCAAATATTTAGAAGCAGAACCTAAACTCGTTGAATATATTCAAAATAATCTCACATGGCTCTGCTTGATGGGATTGCTCTATGGAGGTATTTCCGATAATGATCTTGCTACCTATGCTGTCCAGCGCAATGAGTTATCTCGTGTTTTTTATTTAAAAGGTGCTTCCAGACAACAATATATTGATCAACTGAAAACCCGCGACTATTGGAGGGAAAGTTGGAACCAGGACGATATTAGCGAGGTTGTTCATCAGCTAGCTATCTATCTCGATACCGAATGTGTTCATTATGCAGAAAAAGCCATCAAACATATTCCCCAGTTTACTGTGCAGGCTATCCTGAATGATTCACCGTTAACCCCGATGCTTCTAACTGCGTTACGCCAGAAGAAGCATCCATCAGCACTCAAAAGCCGTCTCTGGCGTGAATGGAATTTTGCAAGACAGAACGTGCTCCGTGTTCATGCGCTTCTGGCATTACTGATTATTGATCCTCAGCAGGCAGTTGATACCCTTACGCGCAGTTTCCAGAATACAGCCACTTTTCCACTTGCAACCCTGGCCTTCAACCAGTTGAAGCAGCGGAAGCACACCCTGACCAATGTGCTCATTCTTTCTCGCCAAAAAAGAACAGATCGGTCAATCTCTGCAACCATTGCAACTACAGGATGATCAATGGGGTGATCTCGTAGATATCTTTTATCGTACATTTACCTCAGTGATGCACGAACCAGTGCATTACGATGAGATCCTCTTGAAAAAAATGACATCTCTTCCCCGCCTCAATGCGGAAATTTGGGCAGAGTGGTTATCTGGATTAAGGGGTGATGACCCTCTGTACAGTTATGCAGTGATATTAGATACCCTCGGAAAAAATCTTCAATCTGCCTCTGCACTGATCAATATACAGTTTGCCCATAATCGTAAGTATAACGAGTTTACCCAATGGCAGCCTCTCATCATTCCACCAGTATATGATACCTATGCGGATATCGTCGGCGAGGCCCTGACCGTTGCTCATCAAAGCAGATCAGAGACCATGAAATACCTCTTCCATGCTGGAATGATGACATTTATGGGGATCGATTATCAGGATTATCCTGATCTACAAGCCGATGCACTCGCCGCAGCGTTGCTTATTCCACCTGAATTTCAAGCACCAGTTATTCAGCCGTTGGATGCGACGTTCCTGCAACTCCCTGTCCACGAATTAACTGTGCAGATCATTGGGAGAGTTCTGGCAATAACAGATCCTGCGGTTAGATCCCGTGCGTTATGGAGACTTGGGCAATACACTTACTACTGGCAGAACTTTAGTTTTAGAAATCTCGCCATTGAGGCGGCAGAGCAGATTGTTGATCCGCTGCGCCGCTCGCGTGCCTTTGAAAGACTTATTCATTCTGTGCCATCGTGGCAGAGAGAACAATTGAAAGAGAAAGCCCTGAAGGCAGCCAGGAATATCACCGATGCCAACAATCGGGCCAGAGCTTTTGCACGGTTAGCACTCTACGAGAATAACACTAAACGCTGGTCACTGCTCTCAGATGCTTTGCAGGTGGCGAAAAAAATAGTTAGCGAACAACAACTCGTTGATACTCTTCAAGAGCTCCATCCTTACCTTGTAGAGAACGAGCAACTCATTCAGAAGTACGATGATATTATCAAAAAGACTCCGGAGTGGTTGGTATCGCTCTAAGGGCCAGCGCTTATTATCGCTCCAAATCCTTTCTTTGCATAATCAATTCTATGAGCCACAGTCACAGACGCCGGTCATTTTAGCCTCGCTCATTGATGATCTTGTAGCACTCAAACCACAAGAAACGACCAGCGAAGATCTCTGGTGCCAGTTGCTTGAACCTGCCCGGCGCACACAGGCCATCTCGTCTCTTTTGAAAATCGCTGCTGCTAATGACCTTGAAGGTCTACATCTCACTCCAAATGTTGTCGATGTTATTCGTTCTCTGCTTGATGCTCAAGAAATTTCAACGCTCTATTCGCTGCTCCCATACCTGCGTGGGGCTGAGCCTTCGCTTTTATCATCTCTTAGCCTCTGGGTAGAGAATCCACCAGATCCTCTGGTATGGGCCTACGCGGGACTTCTACTGGCTGAAGCAGGCCAGATGAATACAAGCACCATCCCTTGCCTTCTTGAACTGATCGAGAATGGTATCGACATTGGACGCTACCGAGCCAGTATTGTATTGCATAGCCCACAGGTATTTGTCACAAATACGAAACGTGATTTTCGTACATCTCAACTTGGTTTACAATCGCTCCTCCTTCTTGCACAAGCACATAAACGACTTCAGTTCGAAAGAGGACCTATTGCCACGCCTATAGGCTGGATTTGTTGCAATATTGTTTACGACGATCCTGCGCTACTTCAGCAACTTATTGATTGTGCCAATGCCGAAGAAGGGAGCGAAGGAGGGGTCTCAGGTCTACTTAGCAAAATCTCATATTGTAACAATGATGTTTTAGAGGCAATTGTCAACCATTTTGAACATGGCTCTGAAAAGACGCAAGTGCTGCTTATACATTCGTGGATGCATTTGTCTTTCTATCACTTTAAGCAAAATATCACACTGGCGATGAATAAGCGCGTCGTTGAGGCTGTCTCGAAGCTTCCACCAGATAGGCTGGAGAATATTAAGGCTATCCCTGATCGTTTGTTTACTATTGGTCACCTTCTCTGCTCAGTAAGTCAGCAGATTGAGGAAGAGCGGATAACGCTTCAGCAAGCAATCGCTATATTAAATAGATCATTATCAATACGTGCGCTAAGGTTACCAGACTCATCGATTGAGGAGCTTAGAGAGCATGCATTCCATTATCCTACCGCTGATCCGCAACGTGCATTGAATATGGCTCGTACTATCAGTGAAAATAGTACATCATTAGAACTTTTGTTTGCATGGCTAGCAACTTCGCTGAGTGAGGATCTCGACGATGTTCCAACTATGTATCATCGCACATCTACCCTCCTTGAGTTGGCTGGTGCCACTACGTATTTTTCACCGGCGGCCATCTATAATCTGCTCACAAAAAACCAACTGGGACCAGCCCTTGTACAAGCAACGATGTACCATGATTTATACTGGGGAAGAGCCGGTGCCGCAACATTGCTGGGATATTTACGTCATACGCCAGCAATGTTTGATGAGGCATTGCTCAGCGGCTTACACGATGTTGCAGAGGTCCAGAAGGCTATTGTCCAGATGGTACAAAACTTACGCTATCTGGATGAACGGATAATCCCTAAACTTATCGACATGCTGGCACACAAAAGTGCGTCTGTTGTCTATACAGTTGCAAAGTTATTGGTCAGTATTGCTCGCGATGAGAAGACACCGCACGCGCAGCGACAAAAAATTGTCAAAGCGCTCAATACTATCATCCAACACCAGGATTTATTATGCCCTGTATTTGTCCTGGAAACAGATGAGGGAAGAATCTTTATGCGTAATATTGGCCGGTTAGACCAGCAGTTATATAGCGATATTATCACTATTACCGGCATTATATAAGTGGAGCAATGTGTTGAATATTGTAAGTACTGTTAAGATCAGCAAACGCCAGGAGAATTTTATGAAGAAGTTTACCATCCCTTGCTCATTTGGAGGCCAGAAAGCCCCGTTCAACATTTATATTGGTGAGCCAGGTGCCAAAGTCCACCCCCTTCAATATCAGGCATTATGGCTTCAGGAGGAGAGAGAGGGCCAGATTCCGCCCGAAGTGATGGATAGTTTCCAAAAACTGCGTGATATTTCACTTGAAAACGGTGTTTCCTTTGAGGAGCTGTGTGTCTATGCGCTTGGAACTGCATCTTAAACACCGTCAGAGGGAGAAAAGAAGAATGATGGTGCGTAGGACTGGATTATAGCACGTGATAGTGTGATTTTCTCTGTCGGATGATAGAGCCATTGCGGGATTCGATAACAAGGCACAGTGGTAGGGTCATGCACAGTCGGCGAGAGAAGGGTCGTGCGGGAACCATCTGACATCTGTTCCTCCTCACATCATGGCCCTCACACATGTGTTTACAGAAGCAAGTGACCTCACTTAATTTTCAATGCATATCACAGCTTCTTCCGTGAATTTCATTGGCAGCCGCGAGTACCGTAATCACAGCTGAGCGCCTTGTCCGGCTACAGGTCGGATGAGAGAATAGCTGGGGAGGGCAGTCCCATTGATCTAGCCCAGGCCCGTATGCAAGTGAGCATACACGTCAAAGCGGTGGGGCTACTGTTGATACAAGGGGGCACATTCCAACCCACATGCTCTCGCGAAAGCACCTCAAGTCAGAACACACTGGCATATAGCGGGAATGTCAGTGTGTTCTGACTTGAGGGCGGCAGAAAAAGCTTTTGTCCACCTTTGTCTATCAACGATGGTAACTGTTGATACCGCGTAGCACATATCCTTGATTGTGGACAGAGTATGCCGCAAAGCCGAAATCACGCAGGAGCGTATTAAGTCCAGCTCTGCCGGTGATAGATCTGCGCACTACGGCAAGTTCTCGCCGTTTCGCTTTGGGCTACGTTGTGATGCATTTACCAGATGGGTGTGCCACTGTTGTGTAGGAGAACGAATGAGATCTGTGGCCTCTTTTTCACAAGAAGTTGCGAGCACGGCATGCACCATTTTCTCTGAGCCGTAAAGGAGAGCAAGAAGTTCTGCATGGAGTGCTCCCCCAGGCAGTTTCAGTAACAGTACGAGCAGGCGAAACCTGGGAATCGGGAAAATGGCGCTGTGCAAGAATTGTCCCGTTTTGGAGAAGCGTCACAATCTGCTCAGTGACATTCAACACCAGTTGACAATCGGCAGGTACACAGTATGTCTTCACAGAAACCATCAGATTTGTATCATCAATGACAGACATAGATAAGATTCCTCCATCATAGAGCTAATCGCGAGAGGTGGGTAAATAGCTTCCTCTCCGATATCCTCAGGCAAGGTTTTCACAAAAATGCTGTTTGTGATTTTGCTTGTTTTGCTAATGATCTGTGAAGAACCACAAAACTCAAACATACGATAGGATCTATCTGTACATTCCTGACGAAAGTATCCCTCCCTTATGTTGTGGGATTGTTGACGATCGTCCTATATTTATATATAAAGTAAAATAGGCAAATAAATAGATAACAGAAGATATCACTTTGGGTATCATTTGAGATATCATTTTCAAATGTTACCCTTACAACAGTTCTGGCATGTTTCTAAATAGAGGAAAGGATCCATATGCCAATAAATTCTTTGTTACGGAAGGCACGTCTCGAATTAGGCCTGTCGCAAGCCAGACTCTGCAGAGCAATTGGGGGTAACCAAAATTACCATTAACAGATGGGAGCGACAAAAAGCAATACCACAGCCATTCTATCAGCAAAAGCTCATTTCCCTCTTCAAGAAGAGTGAGAAGGAACTGGGGTTGCATCAGAGTGAGTCAGTACTGGAGGAACCCCCTGAGGA
>CAWFFV010000084.1:0-5396 GCA_963814985.1 uncultured Chloroflexia bacterium
CAACATCAAGATTGAGTAGTGTTCTTGTCATGGGAAGCTCCTTTTCGGGGCCTAATAACGATTTGAAGAGCATTAGAGACGCTTTCCAATGTTCGGTACATACGGTGGCAACCAGGTCAGAGAGCACAAGACCCCACAGTTTGACCATCCCCCAGGAATCGCTCTGCGCTTGCTTTTCACGATAGCAGTCGCGAAAGGTCTGCACCATTTCACAACCATAAGTACGTCGAAACTCCGTTGGGTAGAGCCAGAGCAGCACACGATAGAGCCGTTCGGAAGGTGATGTTGCCATTATGCGCCACCCCCTATCGATCCAGCACCACCTAGCAACCGCTTGAACCGGGCAACATGTACCAGTTCTACCAACCGTTGTGCCTCTGCCTGTGCCACGCGCTGCCCAAATTCGGTTAAGCGGTAGTAGCGACGTCGCTCATCATCTAAAGCAGGATCAGGACGCTCGTCAGATTTCTCAATCAACCCATCAGCTAACATGCGCTTGATGAGCCATAAAGTGTTCCCGGTCCCATATGCACCTTTCCATCTGTGCGTAGTGCAATCTCCTGCATAATGCCGTACCCATGTCGTTCAGCATCGGCAAGAGCAAGCAGAATGTAAAAGACGGCAGACGTGAGCGGAAGGAGCGCTTCAGGATCACGCTTTGCTTTGTTCATATCACCTCGTTATCAGTTAGTATATCGACTACGGATATATCTGTAGTCGATATACTAACTGATAACGAGGTTTATGTCAAGGGGCTTATGGCGAGACTGCCTTATGGTTCAAGAGTCTACTCTCAGGTAGATGATTGTGTATATTAAATCTGATAAAGCCGATATCTATTTTGATTTTATTCGTGTATACTCTATAATAATTGGTTATTTAGTAGTGACACTTCTTGCACCAGACTTCTGAGCACTAGAAGAACGCTGACGATGGTCTCGAAGGGCACAATAAGGAGCATGCTATGCAAGATCCACAATTATCATCCAATCAACAGCATCCAGAACTTGGGTTATTGAAGAAGAGCTATAATAATACTGGCAGATTGATTTATCCTGTCTTGGGGCTTATAACATCCGTAATATATCTCTTCTTTCTTTGGTATTTTGGCCTCAGTATCTCTTGCTTGCTCTGGCTATCACAGGTATTACGCTACTCATGGCCTGGATTTGTTCAAAAACAAGAAGACTATTTCCTTGTATGAGAGAGGAATGATTTACACTGATTCACGCAAAAACGAAATAATCATTCCCTGGACAGAGATAGAAAGTATTTCCCGTAACCGTAAGGTCATATATCTTTCCTATAACCCGTATATTGTACATACATACACCATTAACTCTAGCAAGCTTAAGAAATCACTCTCTCTAAATGATCAGACTTTTGCTGCTGATGAGATAGTTCAAAAGGTTGAACTGGCAACACTCGATCATCTTTACGCTCCTGCCTTACGTAAATATCAAGAGGGTAATGTTTCCTTCGAAGCTGTCTCTTTATCGCCTCAGGGGATTTCCTACCGCAATAAGATGCTACCCTGGAGCCAGGTTGCACATTTTACCGTAAACAAACAAACAGGGGCTATCACCATCAGACAGCATGGTCAACACTCTATGTGGGCAAACGTGGCATCAGGGAAGGTAAATAACGTGGTAGTTCTCAGAATGCTGATAGAGAAAAACGTTCTACCTGAATATGGCTTTCATTTTGAAACTACCCCTGTCCCAAACCGGCAGGCAAAGCGTGGCTGAACATGATAAGCCTCTGGAAAAGCTTCTCACCCATGCGAGACGTTTTTGATATAATGTATCTATGTTTATGACATGACCCCAAACTTGCACGTTTGAATAAAATAGGCAGGCTTTGCTTTGCTCGATAGCCCAATCCGGAGGAGACTGAAAAGATGGCAACAAACCCACAACATCCATATATGACAGTAGAAGAGTACCTTCGACTCGACAACGAAAGCCCAGATGCACGTTACGATTATATTGATGGGCAAGTCATCAGATGTGCAGGGGGGAGTCCACAACATGCAGAGATTGCCGCAAACATCACAAGCATCATCAAGCCATTCCTTCGTGGTAGCTCCTGCCATGTGTTTTCCTCAGATGTAAGAATACGTCTTTCCGCATCGCGCTATGTCCACCCCGATATAGCCGTCAGTTGTGATGAAAGAGATTGGGCTGATCCTGAAGCTATACGCTATCCTGGCCTCATTATAGAGGTCCTTTCCCCAAGTACAGAAGCGCGTGATCGTGGTCAGAAATTCGCGGACTATCGAGCACTCACAAGTTTTCAAGAATACGTTCTTATCAATTTCGCGTACCAGGAAATAGAACTATTCAGGCGTGAGAAAGGCCACTTATGGAGCTTTCAAACATTTCTGCCTGATGCTGATGTTGAATTGGTTAGCCTGGGTATCCGTTTTCCTGTCGCAGATGTATATGAAGGGATCTTCTTTCCAGGTGGAAACAATAATCAGCCCGCATAATCTGTTCCTAATTCACTATCCTTTTCTCAGAAAAACAAAAAGCCTCTGGAAAATATTCTCACTCACACGAGACGTTTTTGATATAATGTATCTATGTTTGTGACATGACCCCAAACGTACACACTTGAGTAAAATTAGGAAGCAGAAAGCAGGAGAAAAAGTGCCTATGGATAGTCCATCGAATATGTCGGAAGGTACAGAGAAATACATCTGGTTGCGCTATACAACGCAATTTACGATGGATGCACGTACCCATACCATCGAGATGGGCATTCCTATGCCCCTGGGAGCAAGTGCGGAGACACGTGAACTGCTATTGTGCGAAGCTGAAGCAGGAATGGACCAGCTTGCACATCACGTTGAGCAACGTATAGATCAGATGCTTGGGAGTACTCGGACGAGACGACCTGCACCTCCACAATCTCCCTTGCCATCAAAGCCTGCTACCAACAACAAACCTCCTTCGATGGTAGCCTCCCGAACCGTTGTTTCACCCTCGCAGGCACAACCAGCCCACTCTCAGGTACGAGAAACGGCATCAGAGCAACCTGTCTCACAAAGAGATGAGATACCAACGGTGCCACCAGGGCGTCCAAATCTAGAAGAGAATATACCACTTGCGGATGTATTCAGCGATACCAACAGGAATCTTCTCCTGCGAGAATTTCTTCAGTATATTAAGGAAAATCTAGGACTGGACTCCAAACAGGCCATGAGTTTGTTGAAAGTCAAAACACTCTCTGGTATAAACTTGCGCGAAGCTTTGGAGCGTTTACTACAACTTGTGGGACAAGAGGCGACGGGCAGCACTCTCAATACAGATAGAACACGCGAGGTCAGTCCTGGTGTGATGATGATGCCCTCGTTGCGATCTGAGCCTCAGACTATGCCTCTAAACTCTGTTGCTACATCCCCTCCTTCCTCTTTGTCGTCAACACAACCAATGATTCCATCAGGGCACAGACCAATGAGTTTGGGCAAGATGATGCCGCGAGCTTCCTTGAAAGGATGCCCGTTACTGCCTTTGATGAGGAGGTTGACCTGGGAGAGGAGGAAGAACTGGAAGATCTTGAACAGATACGCGACTTGACACCGCAAGAACGTACAAGAGCTAAGAACGTATTGAGTCGGCTACATGAGGCGCGAGGAACCACTGCGGCCAACTCAAGTCGTCTGCAAGTGTTAAATAATGTTGTAAGTACACAGATTAGCAAGTCGCAATTGCAAGAACTGATTGCGGGTATCTGGGCTGTTACAGCATTAAAAAAGTTGAAAATCGATCAGGTTGAGGCTTTGATCTCCTGGGCCAAAGAGGATGATTTTATGAGCGAGGTGGAAGCTGTCCTGTTACTCATTGAGGAGGACCGCTATGCGCGTGGTAACCGGTGAGGCGAAAGGGCGCAAGTTAAAGGCTCCCAAAACGATGGGGACGCGGCCCATCATTGATCGTGTGAAAACTGCTCTCTTTGATATTCTTTCTACAGAAATAGAGGATACATACTTCCTGGATCTGTTTGCTGGAACAGGTAGCGTAGGTATCGAGGCCCTGAGCCGTGGTGCAGCACGTGCAACATTTATAGAGATGAATTATCAGGTATTGAAAGTACTGCGGGAGAATCTGCAAATTACCCGGACTGGCTGACCGCGCAGAAACCCTGTCAGGAGATGCCTTTAAGTTTTTACAAACTCACGCAACAGCGATACCCATGAGGCAGTCACGCACATATGATATTATTTACGTAGCACCACCGCAATACCAGGAGATGGCGGCTCGTGCTCTGGCACTCCTCAATAGTTCGCCGCTGGTGTCTGGCAATGGGCTGGTTATCGTACAGATTCACCCTAAAGAGCGTGGAGGGGTTGCGGCAGTCCCATGTCAACACCTGGAACTCAGCGATGAGCGGCGCTACGGGAGTACGTTACTCATGTTTTACCAATCAAAAAGGAGAAATCCGTTTATGTCAATACAGTTACAGAAGCCTGACTATGTGATTGTCTATGTGAGCAATATGCAACGCTCGACAGCCTTCTATCGGGATGTGTTGGGTCTGCCCCTGAAGTTTACTTCTCCTGGTTGAGACCGAGTTCAACACAGGCACAACAGCAGTTGCGTTGCACACATCGGGTGAGAGTACCGCCCCTCTCCAGTCACAGCGACCACCCGCCGGACAGGCACACCTTGGTTTTGTCGTAGATGATCTACAGGCGACCTACGAGGCCCTGAAAGCCCTGGACGTACCTTTCTCGCTCCCTCCGCAGAAGCAGGCCTCTGGTGTAATACTGGCCGTGTTGCACGATCCTGATGGTCTGGGGATTACCTTGCAGCAACGCTAGAGAGGAACAAACCATGGTAAGCAAACCTGGTGGTGGTCGCTTCGCTTTTATGGATGCTGGCGATGTGGCACGACGATTGGGAGTTGATCGGGTAACGCTCGATCAATGGATCAAAGAAGGGCGTATCAAGCCGCACCGGGGTGTGGGTCGCGAAGCTTTCTTCCGTGCTGCCGATGTAGAGGCCCTCTACAACGAATTATATCCAGCAACGGAGTTAGCCGAGGCGGTGGCTGCCGATGAACGTGAGAGCGCAGGTGCGACAACACAGGGGCCTGTCCGTAAGAAGCAGGACCCACAGATGAGTGTCTATCTGCGTTTGTAAGCCGATGCCAAGTGGTACGATACCTCTGAAGATGATATTCGTATCTCGTTTTCAGCAACTTGCGCCAGACGGCTATGAACGCAATAAACGCAACGTACAACATACCATCAAGAAGCTACAATTTTTGGTGAGTTTGATTGAGGAAGCGCCGCAGCGCGGAACAAGTGAGAGCTATTTAAAATAGTAGTGAAGGCGCTTCTGGTTTGTGTCAGCGACACCGCAGCCGACACAAACCAGAAGCGCCTTCAC
>CAWFFV010000085.1:0-13141 GCA_963814985.1 uncultured Chloroflexia bacterium
AAGTTCGGGATGACTCATTAAGAGCGAGCCACCTGCGGTGGCGAGGGTACCTGAATAGTTATCGGGGGACACCCCAAAAAGACACTGCGTTTACAATGAGAAGGCGACAACAAAATTTCTCTGTGTGATCGCCTTCTTCTTATACAAGGTCGTTAAATGCTGCTTCGTATCCGTGTGATATACTCTTATGAGTGAAACCTGGCTGTGCTGAATACCATGCGAATACTTGGTGTTGAGAAGTTTCCAAGGCTTTTTGATAAGTATGCGGCATAAGTTAACAAGCAGGCATTAGGGTGGGGATATGAAGTTTCACGTGGAGGCCACGCACAGAGTAGCAACACTCATTTATTCAATATGTTTCTCACGTTGAATGACTTGTGCTTACTTCTTCCCTGCTAACACCAAAACAAACGATGAGGACTACTCAATCATGATGAAACTAGATGGAGCAATATCGCCAAGAACACGCTGTTCGTCCTGCTCTGTTTCGAGGGGCCAGATGTCTACTCCACTGCCGGTGGTTTGGGGACACGCGTCTCAGAACTAAGTGAGGCCCTGGCCGTCCAAGGATACACCACACACCTTATTTTTATCGGGGACCCTTATAAGCCATCAACGGAACTACGTGTGGATGATCGCCTGATACTGAAACGTTGGTCACAATGGGTGAGCAAATACTACACTCATGGTGTCTATGATGGCGAGGAACAGAAGCTGTATGATTATAATGAAAGTGTCCCATATCACATTTATAGTGAAATAGTGCGGCCAGCCGTACGCGAGGGCAAGACGGTCGTTATTATGGGCGAAGACTGGCATACAGTAGAAACTATATGCCGTATCTCAGATTTATTGCACTGGTTTGGGGTGCGTCAGAAAGTTTTACTGCTATGGAATTTGAATAGCTTAATGTCACTCCATCGCGTCAACTGGTCACGTCTCAACTTCGTAGCAACACTCTGTACTGTCAGTAAATACATGAAGCACAAGATGTGGAGCCTGGGTGTCAATCCTCTGGTGATCCCTAATGGCATTCCTACACGTCACCTGATTCCTGCTGATGAAGCAGCAGTGGAACGCTTACGTGCTATTGTTCGGCATGATGATCCACATCGGTTCTTCCTCTTCAAAATTGGTCGCTTTGATCCAGATAAGCGCTGGATGATGGCGATCGAGGCGGTAGCTCGCCTGAAACACAGTGGCCACCCTGTTACGCTCCTTGTACGCGGTGGAATTGAACCGCACGGAGCAGACGTTTTTCAACATGCCTATAACCTTGGCCTGAGTATCCGAGATGTTGTGGCGCAACGGCCTAACCTGACGCAATGTCTGGATGCCATAGAGCAGGCAGGCCCGGCCGATATCTACAACCTGCGCTTCTTCCTTCCCGAAGAATTTGTACGCACGGCCTATGCTGCTGCTGATGCGACGCTGGCAAATAGTGGACACGAGCCTTTTGGGCTGGTTGCTCTGGAAGTCATGGCCGCACAAGGCATCGCCATAACAGGCTGCACCGGGGAAGACTATGCTGTCTCGTTTGAAAATACCATTGTCACAGAAACCGATGATCCCGATGAGATTGTTGGATATCTGCTCCACCTGCGTCGCCATCCAGAGGAGCAGGAGCGCATCCGCCAAAATGGCTATCTTGCTGCCAAACAGTTCTTGTGGGATCGTGTGATCGAAAATCTTGTAGGGAAATTAGAGTTTCTGGCTCGCAAACAGCATATCAACCTGCCATCCCAGGCTCTGGTCGATGCGCTGAAAGAGGCATCTGAACTCGGACAAACCGCGCATGAAGAACCTAGCAGCATAGTTTGAGAGGATAGAGAGTATGGTTGCAGATCTGGCAATCTATACCGTGGTACATCAACCGCGCCGCTTAAAATTGCCGGCACAGCCGATCCCACGTGGAGCCTCGGTTGAAGATATTACTCACTGTCTGTTTGATGAACGTATGAATGAGCACTACTTTAGAAAAGTAGCGCAGTATAGTTATTATCCAGCTGCACGCATGTTTTTAGATCTGGTGCGGCAAGGAATGCAACTTTCGATCGGTTTCTCTCTCTCTTTTCTCCGCCAG
Source organism: uncultured Chloroflexia bacterium (assembly GCA_963814985.1). Lineage (GTDB taxonomy): Bacteria > Chloroflexota > Ktedonobacteria > Ktedonobacterales > Ktedonobacteraceae > CAWFFV01. Next base: position 2,084 of record CAWFFV010000085.1, read on the forward strand.
GCCGCTGCCTGGGATACGGATTTGCTGGATCTCTTTCGTGAGCTGGTAGCTGAGAAGAATGTAGAGCTTATCGGAGTCGAACCCTATCATAGTTTTCTTTTTCTTCTTGACCTACCGGCCTTTATCTTGCGTATGCAGAAAATGGCAAACGAATTAGAGCGTCTTTTTGGGAAGCGTCCGGTCGTAACCGATACCACTGAGATGTGTATGTCTGCGACTCTTTATGATGCATTGGATACGGCGGGGTTTCGTGGTATCGTCATGGATGGGCGTCCCTGGGTGATGGATTGGCGCGAGAGTACTCATCTCTACTATTATCGCGAAGATACCCCTTATGCTCTTCCAATTAAAGCAGGGACTCGCACTAGACGAACAGGACGTAAGCCGATTACTGAACTGGGGCATAACAACAGTCCCTATTTGCTCACCCGTCATATGCCATTGAGTGATGACGTTGGCTATCGTTTCTCCAATCAGGGCTGGTCGGGTTACCCGCTCTATGCAGACACCTACGCCAATTGGGTTGCTGACACCTGGGGCGATCTGTTATTTCTCGGTTGGGATTTTGAGACCTTTGGTGAACACCACCCGTCAGGACAGTGGTATTTTTGAGTTTATGCATGCTCTTCCCAACGAGCTTACTCGTCGTGGAGTAAGTACTTATACGGCCAGTGCCATTATCGAACGCCATCGTACACAAGCTCACAATCTGCCACTCCCAGTGTTCCCAACGACATGGGCTGGTAGTGGTGGTATGGAGTTTTTCCTGGGCAATAGCGCACAGCAGACGATCCTGCAACTGATGGGTCACGTCTATGGCATGGCAAAGCTCACCGAACATCCTGATTTAATCGACCTTGCCATGTGGCTCTCGCAATCCGATAACCTGCACCTGATCCAATGGTATGGGCGAAGTGGCCCTGAGGCTGAGGTTTCTGCCTATTTTACACCAAAGGAGTGGTGGGAACTGGGAGCCAATGGGGTTATTCACGAACAGCAGCAAGTCTATTTAAATGCATTACTTGCAATGGAACCTTACTTACCCGCACGCCTGTTACGCCAGACGAAGCGCAGACAGGTAAATCGTAAGGCAGCTCTACACAAACAGGAGTTAGAGTTGAGCCAGATGGCCCGAAGAGGCTAGTTTGCAGGTGGTCTGCAAACATAATGTTGCCGGTGGTGGGGGTTGCACCGCAACCCCCACCACCGGCAACATTATGTTTGCGAAGTGCCAAAGGCGCTGAGAAAGCAAAAAAAGGCAGAGTAAAAAAGGATTTGCCACAAGAAATACCTCATGGTTAAGATAGCAAAACACTTCTATTACTTTTCACCCCTTTATCCGCAAAAAGTTGACTCATCCTGGTCTATTTAGATAGACTCTATAATAATATAGTAGATTTAGTGACGAGGTAGGCCATGCCACATTCCAACTATCTTCCGCCTTTCCCGGATGATGATGCAAAATGGACAGAGAACCGTTTTTCGGATGCTGCCCCTTTTTCTTCACCGTTTGCTCCTTCCGCATCGGCGAATGCCTTCTTCGAGCCGCGTCAGGTTAACAAATCTGAGCAGTTTACGCCAATTCCACAAAATAAGCGGGCGTTGTCAACAGAACCTCTTTCAAATGTTGCCGGACCAATTCACGATATAGCGACCACTCAATCACTAGTTTCCGCTTTGCAGTCTACGATGACCACAAAACAGACACAGAAGCGTCCCGTGGTCATTCCTGGTGTAAAGAAACGTGAACAGACAACAAGCAGGTCAAAAACCCCGGCACGGCGTATGCGCCTTCGTGTGCGCTACGGTTTCGTGATTAGTATTCTCCTATTGGTCCTGGTGACCACATTGCTGTCTCTGGCTCCTCTGGGTGGTGGACAGGGTAACTTCTCATTCTTCACTAGCGTTATGGAATGGGTGGGTGTACAACAACAAAATCAGGCCATTGCTGGACATATGACCGGCAATCCAGTCGTAAATGCTGCCCTGTCTAACCTCAATTTGCCGAGGAGCCAATATATTGGAATTGCCCGACAAGATGCCGTAGATGCCGGCATCTCACCGGACTATTTTGTCCGGCAGATCTACCAGGAGAGCAGCTTCAATCCGAACGCAGTTTCACCGGCGGGAGCAGTCGGGATTGCCCAGTTCTTACCCAGTACGGCTGCTGGACTGGGAATTAATCCCTGGGATCCGATCTCTGCACTCAAAGGGGCTGCACGTCTGATGGCGAACTCTGCACGCATATATGGTGGAGACTACGCCAAAGCTCTCGCAGCTTACAATGCTGGGGGGGGAACAGTAGACTACGCAGTTCGGGTCGGTGGAGCCAACTGGCTGAATTATCTGCCAGCTGAGACAAGAAACTATATCCGCATAATTATGGGAATTTAACGAGAAAATAAACTAGCAAGCAGCCACGCCTGGTATCTAGCGTGGCTTCTTGCTAGTTTCTCATTGACTGAAGAGTTTCAAAAATTTTGTCCAGGTCACAAATAGCAGAAGTATGGGAACTTTTCTCTCGGGAGGGACGTCTTGATGGTAAAGGTTCTACGTCCCACGGGGAGAAGAGAACCCCGAGGTATCGCGTCCTCCTGGGCTGGCCATCATCGGTGAACTGAATTGGTAGACACGATATCTCTCTTGTTTCAAGGATGGGAGAGCCATATTGGATGGTGTATGCTGTTCGTGAAGGCTAGTAAAAAGGAGATCATGTAATGAATACTGCTTTTTTCCTACGGCGACAATTGCTCTTGTACTCTGCTCTACTTACTCTCGCACTGGTTTTTGTACTCACAGCTTGTGGTTCAAACACAAGTACAGGTGCAACAAGTTCTTCCAGTCCATCATCTACCTCAACTCCTGTGGGGATTTACGATACTGCCACTGGATGTCCCAGTAATACGGTGGTGACGACTGCACCAGCCAGGGCAAATGTAATCGTAGTGCCTGCTCAGGTCAATACAACGATTACTGCGCACAATGGTGATGTGATTGAGATCCGTTTACCCTTTGGTCACAGGTGGAACGGACCAGGCGTTTCTCAAGGTGTGCTGGAACTTCAGATGCCTTACGGCTATGCTTCGCAAAGCGATAGCGCCTGTATATGGCGTTTTGTTGCCAAAGGTATTGGTACAACCAAACTGAACTTCTCCAATCAGGCTCTCTGTAAAAAGGGGCAGATGTGCCCAATGTATATTGCTCTGTTTCCCTTCACTATTGAGGTAAAATAGGGGAAAATCCCCTGTAGGCATGAGTCATCCCAAATTTTTCGAACATGCGTTCTGTTCCCTTCAAACCGCTTGAGAAGCGGGATTGCAAAGGGCAGCCGCCCTTTGCCGGGGTTGCAGGGGCGTCCCCTGCTTCTTTCTCTCTCCTCTCGCGCCGCCTGCGGCGGCGCACAAAAGAAGAAAAAGGAGTTTTTCGGGGACACCCCGAACCCCGGCAGGGGGCAGTGCCCCCTGCACCCCATTTTTGGAACTTTTGGTCGGAAAGTTCGGGATGTCTCATGCCTACCGTATGAAGGCATACGAATTCCCATTGTTTGCCCCAACAAACAGCCAGGAATGCAAGACTGCTGGTGAAGAGGTTGTTGTACTACGCACATCCGCATATTGTAACAGTTGCCCTGTTTGAGCATCGATGACCTCAACACCTCCATCACCAGAACCAAAGCTGTCACCTATATCGATATAAAGCGTCTGGCCAACGATAGAAGGCGAAGCATAAACAATCATAGGGATCGCATGCTGCCAACGTGGAGCGCCCGTCTGAGCATCTAGCGCCCAACTTACGGATCGCCTGATAAGCACACCCACGGCATAGAGTGTCCCATTTGCAAATATGGGTGAGCTAAAGACATGGTCTCCCACACGCGTACGCCACAGAACTTTCCCATTTGAGGCATCCAGACTATAAATAAAGCCATCTTTGCCACCAACGGCAACGCGCAACTGACCTTTTTGATCATGATAGAGCAGTGGTCCAGCGCCAACATCCGTGTCTGAAACATCACGTGTTACAGAACGCCAATGCCAGATGCGCTGTCCATTATGCAAATTCAGTGCCAGTACACCATCATCGGGGTCACCCGTTGCCACATAGACAATCCCTCGTGCAACATCGATAGCCGGTGAACTCCATATCCCTGCTCCTCGCACACCATTCCCCTGTGTCGAGGCACGCCAGCGCAGTTGGCCCGTTGCTGCATCAAAGGCAAGGAGTTCTCCAGAGATTTCTGGTTGTCCATTGAGCGCTGAGGCAATACCGATGACAATCAGCCCATTAGCAACGGCTGGTGACGACCAAAATTTTGCTCCTGGTATCCCTAGTTGAGTTTGCCAGCGTACACTCCCTGTTTTAGCATCGATGGCATAGAGTGTGCCATCGACCGCTGCAATATAGAGCACGCCATTTTGTATGGAGGGCGAACTGTAAACTGGGGAACTGACCTGGATGTGCCATCGGGGTTTACCGGTACGAATGTCAAGTGCGGCAAGGGTATTATTGCCCGTAGAGGCAGTGTAGACAATCCCATTCTGGACAATGGGAGAGGAGAAGACGGGACCTCCAATGCAATATGACCAGGCAAGAGTAAGTTTACTCTTGTTATCTGTGGTAAGAGAGCCATCTCTGTTCAGATTGCCACGAAACATGGGCCATTCGCCCTGTACAGCGGGAACTGAGGTAGCTGGTATGCTGGTGTGCGTCTGGTCTGTGGGAGTACATCCCTCAGACGTCTGCATTCTGGTTGGCGCTGGTGTAGTAGTAGTAGTTCGAGAGCAGGCCGTCAAGGTCAGCATGCAGAGACACACCGTAGTAAATAGCATGTGTTGATATGGAACGTGCTTCATGTCTGGTATTGTAGCATAGGTAATAGAACTTCTGTCTACTCTCCGGGGACTATTGGGAGAACTGCAATGAGTACATGAGGTCCTAAAATTTTTGTGACGCTCAACATGTAAGATATAATGACAACAATATCGCTACCGATGTCATCGATGGAAGGATAAGGTCAACGTATGGAGCAAGAGACCGGGCCTGGCACAGTTGCCGATACAAACAAGAAAGCATATCGCCATCGTATTGGCTTTATGGCCAATTCACCAAATTTTCCAGGTGAATGGGATAAGGTGATCGAAAAGGTCAAGATTGCCGATGAGTTGGGCTTTGACTCGGTCTGGCTGGGCGAGTCATGGGGCTATGAACTCTTTACCTCCATGGCCGACCTGGTACATGCTACTAAGCATATTAAAATTGGGGCTGGCATTGCTAATGTTTATTCGCGTACCCCTGGTCTGCTTGCCAGCACTGCCGCAACTCTTGATGAGCGTTCAGGTGGACAAATCATGCTTGGTCTGGGTCCATCGGGTGCTAACGTTGTTGAGCACTGGCATGGTGTCCCTTTTCAAAAACCTGTCAGGCGTACACGTGAGTATGTTGAAATCATTCGCATGATCCTGCGAGGCGAGAAACTGGTTTACCACGGTGAGTTCTTCAACTTAGAACGCGGCTTTAAACTGCGTTTCACTCCGCTTCGTGCTGATCTGCCTATCTATATTGCCGCTATGGGACCCAGGAACGTTATGCAAGCAGGGGAGATTGCCGATGGTGTGTTACCAATCTACTGGCCTGCACATAAATGGGGCGAGATGCGTAAGCAGCTTGATGAGGGTGCACATATTGCCGGACGCCCACCCCATAGTGCTGCAATTGCGCCCTATATCACAAACATTATTCTGTCGGAAAGCGCCAATGAGCAGGATATCATGGCGGCCCGATTCTTTGCAGCATCGCCTCTGGCTTACTATATTGGTAAAATGGGCGTCTATTATGCGCAGATGCTAACGCGTCATGGTTTTGGGGAGGATGTTCAGGCTGTGATCGAAGGCTGGAAAGGTGGAATGAAGACAGCAATCGATGCTATCAGCCCACGTCTGCTCGATGCTGTCAGCATCATTGGAACTCCCAAAGAAGTTGTTGCCAAACTTGATCAATGGGCCGAGTCAGGCGTTGATGAGCCACTGCTGACAATGCCCACCGGGTCGGTAGATGAAACGGCCTCACTGTTATCTGCACTTAAGGATGCGCTATCAGAATCTTAAATTACAAAATATTGAAGGTGTAACTACATATATGGATATTCAGGATTTTCAAACCTATCAACAAGAAAATCACGAAAAACATGGGGAGAAATCTCAATGGACAGCCCCATCGTTTACCCAACGCTCGGTCTGGTAAACGAAGCTGGTGAAGTGGCAGGAAAAATCAAAAAAATCTTTCGCGACAAAGGTGGCCGGATCTCAAAAGAAGATCGCGAAGCACTGAAGTACGAACTGGGTGACGTTCTCTGGTATCTAACCCAGATCTGTACAGAATTGGATCTCACGCTGGAAGAAGTAGCGACGACGAACGTAGAAAAGCTTTTTTCGCGGCTTGCACGTGGGAAAATCCATGGGGATGGTGATAACAGGTAACACATAACAGAACATTCCTTCGAGGTCGTTTCTGCTGACTGGCTACGGAAGTACACCGTCTTCGCCTGGCAAGTACTTTAACTCATGTCGATGCATTCAGCAGATCACTCCGCTTGTGGACTGGTCACATTTTGATGAAGTTCTTCCTGAACTCTAAGGAGTAGCGGCATCCTCCAGGGGAGGATACCGCTACAAGCGAGCCAGAAGCACAGGGTATAGCGCTTTATAACTGCTTCCAACTCTCTAAGCAACCAGCCCTACGCGGCTCCTTCCTCCGCCAGCTTCTTTCCCTCGCGAATGCTCCCAATCACGCTCATTTCGTGGTCTATTAACGCCCAAGTAAGCTTTTCATGGATCTTAGCGATCTCGCTAGTGGACTCATCTCCAACATGGATCGCTGAGATATTTCGTCTTATAGTACGACCGCTATCGAAAGTTAGCGAGAGGCTGAAAAAGATTTGACTTTGCAGTTGTGTGTCGACATTGCGCATAGTATTGACTTTGAGCAACATATGTGAGAGATGCTGGTGATAGCAGTACTCAAACTCTTCTCTGTCTTGCGTTGAATCGCGCAAATTCACAACACTCGTGTAGATGGCAACATAGTTTTCTGTGATAAAAAGCGCGGTAAATTCGTATATGCTGTAATGCCTTCTTCTCGATTTGTTGTGTGTTGTTGATTTCTCAAGCTGACCAGGTTTCTCTTCAGCTTCATCGGAACTTTCCATTCGCCCTTCCAGACATAAGGAGGCTCTGAACTTTTCAGGATTTTTGGGCAGATATAGCCTGTCTGGTGCTTTGCTGTGGATATCGTTGCTTATGGCGCTGATCCACTCATCGTACTGAAGCTCATTAGGAGGCTGAACGCTTCTCGTGATCTCTTTTTCTCTTGCATCAGCGGCAATTTCCTGGCGCAACTTTTCACGAAGCTGAAACAATTCTGGTCTCACAAGTCGGATAATTAGCACCACAATACCAATGATACAGACAAACTCTAAGAGTCCGAGATAGGTTACTCCCTGCAGAGCGGACCCTATAAGCAATACCACAAGTATCAAACCGGCGATAGCCAATCCCCATATCTTTTTGTACAACTCCCCAAGCAGTTGTTTTAGCCTGCGTATTTCAGGGCTACGATCGGGGTATGGGTGGAAGTACAGGTATATCTGCTCTGGCTTATAACGTTTGCGCAGTAGTGGCAGGTCCTTTGGAGGTGAATATGGCATAGGCGGCTGACCTGCCAGCGGCGGGTATGGCGGTAATGGGTTTATCATTGGCGGCGGTGGCGGCATGGGTGATCGACCCGCTGGAGGTGGATATGACATAGGCGGCTGACCTGCCAGCGGCAAGTATGGCGGTAATGGATTCGTCATTGGCGGCGGTGGCGGTATGGGTGGTCGACCCGCTGGAGGTGGATATGACATGGGCGGTTGACCTGCCAGCGGCGGGTATGGCGGTAATGGGTTTGTCATTGGCGGCTGATATGGCGATGGCGGTTGCCCCACAGGTGATTGGTATGGTGGTAATGGGTTCGTCATCGGCGGCGGTGGCGGCACGGGTGGTTGACCTGCCGACACTTGGTATGACGGTAATGGGCTGGTCATTGGCAACTGATCCGCCGGTGCCTGGTCTGGCGATAATGAGTCCGTCATCGGCGGCTGATGTGGTTGTGCCAACTCACCCACTGACAATTTTGACGACTGTGGCGACTCATTCGCTGGCACCTGATCTGGTAGTAATGAGTCCGTCATTGGCGACTGGTCTGGCTGGGCCAACTCTTCCACTGGTACTTCTGACTGCAGTGACGACCCTTCCACTAGCAATTCTGACGACTGCGGCGGCTCATTCGCTGGCACCTGATCTGGCTGTAATGAGTCCGTCATTGGCGACTGGTCTGGCTGGGCCAACTCTTCCACTGGTACTTCTGACTGCAGTGACGACCCTTCCACTAGCAATTCTGACGACTGCGGCGGCTCATTCGCTGGCACCTGATCTGGCTGTAATGAGTCCGTCATTGGCGACTGGTCTGGCTGGGCCAATTCTTCCACTGGCAATTCTGGCAACTGTGGCGACTCTTCCGCTGACGATTCGGGCTGCAAGGGATCCATCCTATTTGTCATCCTTTGACACTCTCTTTCTAACTCATATATTAAATGCCGAATACCTGGTGGATCTGACGGTAGAGCTCTGGCTGACAGCATTCCAGATATTCAAGTAATGCCTTATCGTAATCGGAAATGCTCGTGCTCTTTGCCTGTTTTGGCAACTGGGAATCCATTATCACTGCCCTTGTCATAACATACGCGTTGCATCGATCTAAACGGATTGCCGCATTCAGTAACTCGTTGACCCTTCCCATGGCCGTTATCCCTTTATCACGGGGGCGTTCACCATCCAGTACAGCCAATGCCTGGAGATAGCGGGCTTTCGCTGCTTCTTTTTTTTGCTGCTCTTGATCCAATTTTTCAATGGCTATACGTAACTCCCTTCTTGCGGATGAGTAGTCCTCGTTTGAGAGTGCTTTTGCTCCTACTTCTAAGGCGTGTATTCCATTTTTCCGCTCGTTAGGGATTTGTGTGACATGTATAGTCTCTCCAATAATAACCTGATCCTGTTGCCCACCGATAAACTGACCATATACGGTACCCTTGTTCACGATAGGGTGCTGACTTGAGTCATCCTTAGTATCCATATTGTTCCTTTCCTGACCGCTAGTGGATGACGAGTCTTCTTGTGCGGATGGCTGCACGGGTAGTTCTGACTTCCGGTTGACAGCAATACCGGCTGTTAATTCCCGCACAACCGTGCGAATTCCTTTAGCAACGTTCAGAAATGCTGTATCTCTGTCTTGCCATGTAGAAATCGGTGCAGCGTCTTTGGGCAGGGCTTGCAGCTTACCAAAAGGCATTTTCAACCATGAGGCCGGACGAACGATCACGGGAACGACACGAGCAGTTCCTTGCTCATGTCGTATTAGAGCTCGCTGCATCTCCTCATTAAAGCAATAATCTGAAGCTATAAAATCGGGACTGATAAGAAGGAGGACAATATCGGCCACTTCCAGGTGATGAATGATGTTTGTTTCCCACTCCGCTCCTGGGCTGATATCTATATCTGCTTTTACAGTGATCAATCCTTCGCGTTCTAAAGCCTTCAGTTGCGTCTTAAGATCTTGTAGAAACTCCTGATCTTTACGTGCATAACAACAAAATACAAGACAAGGCATTTCCATTACTATCCTCCGTTTGAACTATTCCCCAGGGACTCCTGAACTAAGGCACTACACTACAAAACATACGATGATTTTGTCGAAAAGTTGCATATTTTTATTTATCAAATAACATATCCACTTTCACATGTTTTTACATTCAATATAAGCGACACAATATAAAGCAAAAATTTATCTTTTACTGCATCCCCAGAATTTCCACCCTTGCTATTTATCATAGATATATTTATATATCTTTCTTTTCTCTCAAAGACAACGTCTCTTATTAAAACGTAGATTACAAGAAATTTAGTTGTTTAAAATATTGGTAAATAAGGGAAAATATCTCTGCTTCATCGCCAACATCGAGCAGGTCAATACTGTACTCGTCCTTCTGGGGAGAAGTCGAGTACATTGATCCAGCTTCCTGTCCAGTAACTCATCATGCGAAAGAACCTATAAGAGTCTCTGTTCCTATCCTACGCGAGCTTCTAATTGGACGCAGCGTCGGGGGGCGGTAGCTCCGGCAGGATAATGGTGGGAATCTCCTCCTGCACATCAAACTGCTGTGAACTGTAAGGATCTGCCCCTTTGGGCTGTGGCCTCCGCTGCTCTAAGTCGCGAATGGATCGTTTGATGCCTCTCACAATATCGACAAAAGCTTCATCACGAGTACGCCAGAGGGTAACGGCTTTACCATCAGTGGGAAGCGCTTTAAGTTTGGCAAACGGCAAGTTTTTCCAATCGGTTGGACGGAGAATGATAGGGATGACACGTGCTTCATCAGCGTCGTGTCTGGCTAGCGCACGCTTCATTTCTGTATTGTAGCAGAATTTCGACATAAGAAAGTCTGCGCTCACTAAAAGAAGGATAACTTGAGCTGCGTTGAGACGATCAGTAAGCTCTTGCTCCCATTCCTTCCCCTCAATGATATCGCCATCAAACCAGTCATTGATGATTTCTTAATTCCTGAGACCACTCAGGTGTTTTGCCAGTTCATTTCGTAGTTCTCGATCCTCATGAGAATATGAGATGAAAACATCTATCGACATACTATTCTCCTTACCATTACGTAATTTAGCAGTGTACTCAATATACAAAACTGCGATACAAAGTGATCTAATGATATTCTATATTAAACATTTTATTTCTGTCAATTTAGCGAATTTTTGACTATTTTATCTAAAAAATATTCTAAATCTCTCGTACATTGATACAGGGTGACTACTCAGTTCCCTTTTTCAAATTCCTCAGCGCCCGAGGCGCTTCGCAAGCCATTTGGTGTGGTGTGAGTTTTGTCGCCTGTGGTGGAGGTTGCGCCGCAACCTCCACCACAGGCGACAAAACTCACACCACACCAGAACGAGCCACCAC
>CAWFFV010000086.1:0-13265 GCA_963814985.1 uncultured Chloroflexia bacterium
CAGAAATCCAATATGTCAACCAGTATTTGCCCCTGGAAGGCTTGCGTATAGCATATACAAAACTACGGAGGTAAGAGGCAGGATACAGAAGTCTCTGCACCCTGCCTCTTATTTCCTATCTAGCCGACCACGAATGCGCTCATGCGATAGAGAAGCATCTGTGACGCTGTACCTGCCAAGTTAGCACTTACCCGCAAGCCATTCCCTGATCTTATCATCGATGCCCGATTTTCCTTGATAACCTCCTTCTATACCCTCAAGAACAGACTCAGGAAGAGAGGCTATCAGGCTGTTCCATGCATCGGTTGATCCGTGGAACCAGGAGGGCAAATCGCCACCAGTGACGAATGCGCCCATTCGATAGAGGAATGCCTGCGTAGCTCCATCTGTCTCTTCCGCAGCGAAATTGGCTGCATCCCCTATCAAATCTCTGAATTTACCGCCCAAATCTAGCTTGCCAAAGGCGATACTAGTGCCTGCTCCCAGTGCCGCATCGACCGCAAGTGTTCCCCAGCTAAAGTCGGCCTTTCCCCAATGATCGAAGCAATAGTCAGCAGCTCCCTGGATAGCGCCTGCGAACCCCGCAACCCCGATAGCTCCCACGGCGGCCAGAGCCTCTCCAGGACCGGTGTATAGTGTTGCTTCTGCAGCCGCCGAGCCAACCACAGCATCAAAGCCAACCTGACCCCAGTTGATCGCATGCCCCTGGATTGTCTGGTTGATGATGCTGGCCCCGCCACCTACGATCGCGCCGCCAACAAGCGCGATTGCGTCATCCCAACCAAACCAGTTACCTCCCGGATCGGAGTGGTTGATGGGATCGTTGTTGCTATAGGCATACTGATTTTGGGTAGCAGGACTGTCTAATGAGCCTGTCGTACTGTCGCGTGTGATAAAACGGCCTGTACCCGGATCATAGTACCGATCGCGCATAAAGACGAGTCCATCACTGGCGTCCACTTGCTGACCGTTCATCTGGAACTCACTTTTTGCCCCTGTGCTGTTGCGCAGTGCGCCAAATGCATCGTAGGCGTAGGTTCCCAGCACATTTCCGCTACTGTCAGTCAGGTTGCGCACACTGCCAAGGCTGTCGTAGCTGTAATATGAGGGTTGAGCTGTGGTAGAAAACGGAGCGCTGGCCAGCAAGCTGATTCCATACACTTCATCAGTGGTGCTCTGGGCCGTAATCTCCCTAGAACCTGCGGCAGATTGGTGGGTGAAAGAACATACTGTGTTGAACTGGTCGTGTTACCGCTGACGACGCTTTGACCTACGCGGAAACCATCGCCATTATAGGTATAATTTACCGTCGTAGTGCCTTTAGTCACTCCTGTCAATTCGCTTGAAGCGTTGTAAGTATAACTGGTAGTGTTGCTGCCTGTTGCGCTGTTCAGCAGGTTGCCATCGTTGTCGTAGGTCATCGTCGTCTTCGTTGTGCCAGAGAGGACCGTAAGCAATTCGTTGGCGGCGTTATAAGTGTAGTTGGTTGTGGTAGTGACTCCGTTTGCAACTCTCACCATGCTCTTGCGGTTGCCCGCTGTGTCGTAGGTATAGGTCACTTTTGAGCCATCGGGGTATGTGGCTGAGGTCAATCGTCCCAATTTGTCATAGGAAAAGCTGGTATTTCCAGTTTCTACATTGCTACCACTGGCGCTGACGCTGGTGCGACTGCCGATGGCATCGCGTGTGTATTGGAAGGACGAGATGACTCCCGCAGGACCGGAGTTAGTGACACCTGTCATGCGATTATCCAGGTCATAGCTATACGTTGTGACTATGTGATTGGGCAGGCTTAGTTTGACCAGATTGCTGATGGCATCATAGCTATATGTTGCCGTGCGGTTGTTCCAGTCAGTAACGCTGCTCAAGCGGTCATCATTGTCGTAGGTATAATTAACGATCCGACCATCAGGATAGATCATGCGTGTCTGGTTGCCCGCAGCATCGTAGCTCAGGCTGAGCATACGCCCGGTAGGATCGGTCACGCTAGTAAGCTGGTTCAACTGGTCTAAGGTATAGTTCGTGGTTCCCGTTGGGTCGGTCATACTGATGCGATTGCCCACACCGTCATAATTGAACGAAACAGAGGAGGCATCAGCATAGTTTATCTGGAGAAGTCGATTATTTGCATCGTAGCCATAGGCAGTCGTTTGCCCATTGGCATCTACCTTTGTGGCAATGTTACCTGCGCTATCATACGTGTAGCTGGTGGCCTTGCCAAGTGCGTCGGTAAGGCTTAACTCGTGGTCATTGGCATCGTAGGTATACGTGATGGCATTCCCAGCCCCGTTCACTTGCTTCGCCAGATTGCCGTTGGCATCATAGGTATATTGGGTAGTTGTACCGTCGGGATTGATTACGCCGATAAGATGTCCCATCGCATCATAGTGATAGCTAGTAATATGCCCGTTGGTATCCTTAACCGAGATACGATTGCCATCGGCATCATAAGTATAAGAAACTGTATGTGCCAGAGCATCGGTAGCTGAAATGACACGGTTGTCCGCATCGTAGCCCGTACTCATAACAGCACCGTTGGGGTTTATTACTCTGGTTGGCAGGCCATCTGCATTATATACAGTGCTTGTTGTATTGCCCACCCCATCTCGGAGAGTAATGCTATCACCACCTGTATCATATCCATACGTAGTGACATGTCGTCCTCCATCTGGACTCGTATTAGTGAGGCGCTCGCCAAAATGGTTGTAAGTAGAAGTAGTTGTCCCTCCTTTGCCATCCCTTGTTGTCAGCAAATTTCCATGACTATCATAGGCGTACAAGGTCACATTGCCATTAGCATCTGTCATATTTAGCAGATGGTTCTGGTTATCATAGATAAAGGAAGTGGTGTGCCCGTTAGGATTAGCAATAGAGACGCCAACCGCGTCTATAATGCTGGTGAGGTTTCCCTGAGTATCGTAGGTGTATTGGGTTGTATTTCCATTGCCATCAGTCACAGTAGATAGTTGGCCGTTATTATCATAGGTGTAATCGGTCACAAATCCCAGAGGGTTTGTAATGCTGGTCTGGCGATAGAAAAAGTCAAAGGCGTATGTTGTGGTATTTCCCAGAGGATCAGTGACTGCTGTTGTGCTATTAGTATTGTAGGCGAACTTAGTAATGCCACCCAGTGTATTGACCTGCTGGATTACGCGGTTAGAAGTATCATATGTATTGCTAATAACCACATTGTTCATCGGGTCGGTAATGCTAAGTAGGTTGTGGGAGCTATCGTATGTATAGCTTGTCACCAAGCCAAGCGCGTCTGTTACTTTGATCAAATTGTTGTTGACATCATACGTGTACCCGATTGTGTGTCCCAGAGGGTCAGTGAACGACTGAATCTTGCCTCCGCTGTTGTAGCTGAGGCTTATTCCCCGACCTGATACATCGGCGACCTGACTCAACTGTTTAGAACTGTTGTAAGTCAGCGTTAGCACGTTGCCATTGCGGTCGATCTGAGAGACTAACAGGCCAGAACTGCTATAAATATCCTGGCTCTGGTCTTTGTGTGTGATTGTGAATGTGCCATCAGAGTTCTGGACCAGCATAGAGAGAATCCCCACGTTGGCTAAGGGTGTATATATACCATTATTCAGTGTATACTGGTCACTATGTCCGTCTCCGTATCTAGCCAGGACCGTAGTACTGTTGGGGAAGCTAAGCGACTGGTTATAGGAAAAGTTCCAGCCAACCCCCAGAGGACCGTTGCTGGTATCCTGCGAGTTGTAAGCACGTGTCATATTAATGGAACGATTGCGGATAGGCAGCGAGAGATCGGTATGCTGATAAGTATAATTGCCCAGAGCAAGGTTGACTGGCTCCCCTGCTTGCGGCGAAGAACCATGTCCATTTCCTAAGTCGCTGCTGGTGGGAATCGCGGTGGAAGCATTGCTAATCATGATCTGCGCAGCACCAATTGAGGGCAGTGGGTATTCACCATACTCATCGTAGCCCCCAAAGGCGTTGAAGGCAGGAGTGATATAGTTGATCGCCGCATAGAGATTGACCGCACCGGCAGTCGGCGCATAGAGGCCAGATGTGCCGCAGCCGGAACTGTCCAGCGTAATAGCATTGGGAGCGAAGGTGGCACCGCTATCGGCTGTCAGATAAACCACTTCGCCAACGGCAGCGCCGTCATCGTCGGAGGCCACACATACCTCGATCGCAGCACCATCTGTGGCGTCAGCAGGGTTATTTGCAAAGAAGCTAAACGAAAACACGTCGGTACCAAAATCCTGGGGAGCGACCTGTGGATGCATGAGTTGATCTGGTGCTTTGCCCTGAGTTGCATGTGACTTTTCCGGATGCTTTATGCTTGCCGGTGGCCTGGCACCTGGCTTCAACAATGCAGCCTTTTGTGGATGCAAATATGCATAATAGGAAGCTGAAGTAAATGAGACTTTATGCTGATACGAGGGGAAAGGCTTCGTCGAGTTTCCAGCTGCAAGTGCCCGAGCTCCGTTTCCATGCGTCCAAAGTCGAAGCGAAGTGAAACTTCCCCCAAGCACTATCGCACACAACACAATCCAAATCAGGACTGTGCGCCATTGGCGAATGCGCATCATATGCGTAAACTCCTCTATGTAAATTTTTATAAAGCTTTCTCAGGTCCGATGATGATGCCAAATGAGAAAAGCAGCATCATCATCGGTGCGGTTAAGCTACTGAGAGATGAATGCCGCTTGTGCCATGAGATTTGTTGGACTATCATATGCCTGAACGTAGTAGGTGTTACCACTTATCAGACCTGCTGGAGCTGTGATAGTCGTACTGAATGTTCCTGTCGAGGTCGTATTGAACGTCCCAAGGAAGATGAAGTTACCTGTATTGGGATCGTACCAGTACACATAGACAGAACTTGAGGGGCTATAGTATCTGCCGGAGACAGCAATCGACGTGCCTGTAGACCCGGTTGCCGGTGAAATCGAGACCTTAGGCGTGAGAGTAAAGGTGGCAGTCGCCGAAATGCCGCTTGTGTTACCAGTTGCACTCACCGAAGTATACCCAATGCCCTGCGTTGTCGGGATAACGAAGTTGGCAGTGAAGCTTCCGTTTGTACTGGTTGTGGTCGTTGTTACTGCTATTCCCTGATAATAGACTGTGATGGTCTCTGTACTGCCGAACGCG
The DNA here is from genome assembly GCA_963814985.1 of uncultured Chloroflexia bacterium. Lineage (GTDB taxonomy): Bacteria > Chloroflexota > Ktedonobacteria > Ktedonobacterales > Ktedonobacteraceae > CAWFFV01. Next base: position 5,131 of record CAWFFV010000086.1, read on the forward strand.
CCGCCAGTCACTTTGACTTTCGTCCCAGGTCCACCACTGGTGGGCTTGAGAACGATACCTGCACTTTCATACACAGAATTGGTTGCAGTGAGCTTGCTCGTCGCGCCTATGGCGGCAATCGTTAAGATGCCCAGATTTGGCTCGCTTGGTACGGTCACTGTGGTCGTAAATGTGCCATCGCTACCAGCCGTGACTGTGCCCAGATTAACTTGCCCTGTTTGCTTATAGGCCCAGTACAGCGTAACCGTCTCATTTGAGGCGAAGCCATATCCAGCAAGCGTTTCACTTGATCCAAATGCTGTATAGTAGGAATATGCATAAAATGCGGGAGTAATGTAAGTAAAAGGAGCAGAAGCTTTATTTGTTCCACTGGTATTGACAGCGTAAACAGTGTATGCTGTGCTCGCATTGTAGTTTACTGGTACAGTCAGTGCAACCGTAAATGATCCGGTGGCGTCAGCCTTTGCTGACACAATGCCATTTGTCGTCGTCTGGAAATGGACATTGACGGTTTCTCCAGCGCTAAAACCTCCACCACTAACATTAATCGTACTCCCAGGATTCGAGGTATTTGGCGTTAAAAGGATACCAGGTCCAACATTCAGATGACTTGTTGCATGCAGGCCACTGGTACTGCCTATTGCCGTGAGTGTATAAGCACCAGCAGGAGTCGACGGAGGTGTAAAGGTTGCCGTTCCTGCCCCAGTTGAATCTGCAAAGAGTGTGGTTAACTGCTGGTTATTATTGGTATTCCAGTTCACAGTCACAAACTCATACACCTGGAAACCAGAAAGTTTGACTGTAACTGGCTGTCCGCTATGGATGCCAGCAGTAGATGTCATGGTTGGTGCCAGGGCTGTAAAGGTTGTAGTACGTGTGGGTATGGTTTGCAGCGTACGCGCAATCGTGATTGTGTAATTGCCTGGTGCCAGAGGACTTGGGGCGCTGATATAGTCAGACAGATTGCCCTGTGCATCACTTGTCGCAGAGCCTTCGGCTGTGCCCGATGTTGTGCCCCAGTAGACCTGGACCGTCTCATTGGCAGCAAAACTTGTGCCTGTCAACAAGATGAGTGTGCCAGGTCCTCCTTTTGGCACCGTATTGGTGATCTGTGGTCTGAAGTTAAGAGGCACCTCAGCCACAAGGCCGCTATTGAGTCCACCTCCAATTAGTACGTGCATGCCTTGTACAACTGATGAGCCTGGTAATGTCACTGTACTGGAGCATGTGCCAACGGCATTACATGACAGATACCCCAGAGCAGATCCCCTGGTATTATCGAGCTGGACTTCAATCAGGTCATAGGCTGCGAAGCCGACTGCGTTCAGCGTTACTACCTGGCCAGCTATGACTGTAGCCGCTGAGGATGGGGAAGTCATTGAAGGGGCTATAGATAGGGTTGCTCCGGCTGTTATCTTATTATCCTGCTCTATCGCCAGCACCAGATAATTGTTCGCCGGTATCTCAGGAATACTCAGATTAGTGGAGGGCAAGATTCCCCTTTGCGTCGGTGGTGGCTGAGGCGAGCAATGTTCCGCCTACGCCGTTGAGATAGAGGGAAACAGCCTGATTGGGTGCAAATCCTTGCCCGCTCACTGGATCTACAGTCAGGGGCGAAGCTGTAGGCGAAGAGAGCGTAATATTGGCTGTGATGGTGAAATTAACTGCTGCACTCTGTACGCCGTTGACGGTTACGAGGAGTGGTCCGCTTGTTGCCCCCGTTGGTATGGTAGCAACAATCGATGTATTACCCCAACTCTGGACAGAGGCAGCAACCCCATTAAATGTGACGGTATTGCTGTTCTGCTGTGCGCCAAAACCAGAACCGGTAATCGTAACTGTATCACCAGCAACCCCGTTATTTGGCGTTACACTGCCTAATGTGGGGGTGGCAGAAGTATTGGTATAGACACCGACATCATCGATCAGCCAACCACGGAAACCGTTATCATACTGATCTACGCTGTCAAAATGGAAGCGTACTTGTACATGCGAGCCAGCATAGTGTGACAAATCGACGCTGGCTACCTGCCAGGATGCAGCTACATCCAGGCCATTATTTGTATAGGGATAAGGATCGGCTCCACCTGCCGGATTATTGGTCGGATTAAGTACGCCAATAGAGGTCCAGGTATGGCCACCATCGGTAGAGGCATCGACATACATGATGTCGAAATGAGCCGGATTGGTGCTCTCAATTTCCCACCAGGTCGCAAATGTCAATGTAGCATTGGAAACGGTTGTTAGATCGATAGCAGGCGAAATCAGCGAGGCGGAGTTTGCGCCGTTAGAGGTGCCTCCATCGCTGTTGGTCTCCGTTGGCCAGTCTTGCTGATTGGCCATATACGTCATCGATGCCGAGGCAGAAAGGCCTGCATCTTGTGCCGGATTATCTCCATACCACCAGGCATGCACACCACTGAAGGCAGCCGGGAGCGCTCCAGTGCTATCAGGATAAGTAACGAGTGTTGGATTAACAGAACCAGGCACAGCCAGCGTCTGTGGGTTCTGAACCAGATTCCAGAGATTGTGTCCGTTTGGATACGTCGGCGTCACATTACCATCGCCTTGTGTGGTCCACCCGGAAGCACCATTTTCAAAATTGTTGAAAAACAGTGTTGTCGTCGATTGAGGATGACCATTTGAGCTGATAAGTGCCCCTGGCGTATGAGCAGTTTTTCCCTGTGCGTGCCGGGGTTGTGTCGCGAGGGGTAGTGTGCGTAAACTTGTCCGACTGATTCCCTTGCTGGTACGATGCGGTAGAAGTTTCTTATGGTGGACCCCGCCAGGAATCGCAGGTTGTCCATGAGTGCCCACAGCCATAGCGAGCGAGGAACCTCCGCTATGAAAAATAGGCAACAGAGCCATTAGAAGGCCGCATAAGAGCATCAAACCAACTACCCAGCGAGAGTGTTGAAGGTATTTCTTCAAGACATTGTTTTCCTTCCTTGTCAAATAAATTGACCATGTGAATTGAAATGCGATGTATGTCAATCGTAATAAGTATATTGTAATATACAGTATAGCTTAATGCACATTGATTTTAATAATGGGTAGTACTATTTTCCATTTTTATAAACAATATATAAATAAGTAAAATGATACTAATTTGATACTGTTTATGCAGGCAAAACTGGCAATAATAAGACGCTTGTTGAGAGGCTACGAACGGAGCAAAAGAAATGTATATTTTGCTCGAACAATCATTATATGCGCGCTCTATAAACAAAGAAATGTTTTAATCGAAAGTCAGTGCTACAGCACTTCCCGGTGCAACTGTGACAGAAGCGACTTCTCCGTGTACTGGAATAGTTTCCAGGTTAGAAGGAGACCAGGTTCCCTCAGCGGAGATTGCTCTCCCGTCGAGCTGGATATCTGATGTCGCGTCAATCGCCGGAGCATTCAAGGTGTTTACGGTAGCGCTTCGATATTTTTGTGCAAGCTTCACCGTCGTAATCGCATCAAAGTTTAGATCTTTGTTAACCAGAATTATGCTGCGTATCCCCTTACTTTCCTGAATCTATATAAGCGGTGAGATTTAGGTTGCTCTGAACAGGGAGGCTGGTTACCATTGCTCCAGGTGGGCAAATCTTATGGAAAAAAAGCAAACCATAGTACAATGGTCTGGGTGTTCCATTATCATCGATGGCGTTGTAAGAGGCTTTGGACGCACTCTGAAAATCAATACTTTTGATGTCAGAAGCGGCGGCTTGTAAGAGTAAATCGGTTGCCCAGAGAGCCGAAGCAAACACATCTGAAATACCGGATGTTCCACCACCTGAAATGGAGTTTGCCTCTGTGATCTCGACCGGGACCGATCCGGAATCCTGCTGCCACTGCGCTATCCGTTCGGCCAACGTTTGCGCTACCTGCGAACTCAGAATAAATGGAATACTTGGTGCATCGGTACCTGTGGTTGTGCGCACGGTTGTATAGTAATGATGTGATGCAGCAATTAGACCTGACCCTTCATCTTGCATAAAAGGCGCAAAGAACGAGGAGGTTTCTGTCGCCAATTCGGGGCCGATAAACCTGGCAAATGGCACCGTCTGGAGCACTGCAAGCCGGTATTGATCCCACTCAGCGCGATAATTTTCATATCCCCAGTCGGGCGGTCTCCACCCATGCTTTGCCCAGAGATCCGGTTCGTTGCCCATTGTAAAAGCGATAAGGCTGCTCCCGCCTGCTTGTGCGACATAGGCAGCCTCAGAAGCGGCTATCTGCGGATTATATCCAAGCAAATTGAGTCCCCAGATCACATGCCAATTGATCCTGCGTGCAAAAGCGAACAGGTCATTTACGAGGCTCTGAGTGATAACCGTTCCATTCGCTTTACAGTATGGAATACCATCCGGTTCCCAGATACTAAGGTCCGCTGAATGGCCTCCAATGTGCAGTGTGCCTGACCCAAGGTTCTTATATAGTTGCTCATATCTGCCTGTGTTTTGCCCATCTAGTGATAGGATATCGCAGAGTTGCGAGGTTTCAATACTGGATCCTATGAAATCACTGGATAGAGGCAATGGAAGAGGTTGGAGCATTCCCTGCATCTGTACGACCGTATTTATTTTCGACTCACTCACAGGATCCTCTTTTTGAGAACAAGCGGAGAGTAAAAGGCAACTACAGAGTAATACCATCCAGATTTTTTCCCAGTATGCATCTGCCATCGTTCACCGCCTGAATAATTTAGTGGTAATGAGAGCCTGCAAGGCAGAGTGATTGACCTGGCAGACACTGACATTATCTTTAAAACCGGAGAAAGTTTTCTTAACCGGACAATAATGATTTACTGGACCAAGGAGAGGTGAGAGTTGAGCGCTTGTGCTCCAATAGAGTGCCATGTAGGACACATGATGGCGAGCAATCTGTAGTGGAGTATCGACAAGGGTAATATCTAGAAAAGGTTGGACCAGATCTACGCCTATATAATTTTGTGTTAGCACCAGGGCAGTCGATGGTACGTTTTCGTCGATATAAAGCTCCGCCTGTTGTAAGGCATCCTCATGGGTATCGACGAACCGCGCTCGAAATCCGAAGGTATTACCAATACAAATAAGCAGACAGAAAAGCATGAGAAAGCTAAGTGCCCGCGCATGTGCAGCTTTGGACCAGGGAAAGAAGATATACCAATTCCAGCGCTGGATGAATGCTCCAAGTTCTTGGGCCAGTACTAAGTAGAGAGGCACAATCCACAAAATCATATAGTGAGGGTCTTTCAATGAAATACTGAATGCAAACAGAACGCCGCTGAGTGCCCAGCTTATTACAGTTGATTGTGAGATATTCCGACTTAGGGTTGATTGCGTGATCTCCCGACGACGAAATAAGTTTTGCACATAGCGTATCGAGCTGATCATCGTGCCGGAGAGCAGCATGATTATAGTGACCAAAAACATCCAGTAACGATTCCAGGTGGCCTCAAGCGCGAGGAGCGGACTATAATTGAGACCAGGTGCTGCTTTCATCCCGAATGTCCGATGAACCTGATCAATCGTGGCCGCATCGTAGGCACTTCCAAATATTAGATGCATACCCACAACATAGGCAGTAATGACAAGCAGCATCAAAGTCAGTAACACAAAATGTCCGAGCCAGTGTTTTCTCTGGAGGAGAAGGTTGAGTATCACCGTCAAGGCGATAAAACCGCCAATCTGCTTGTATATGATAACACATCCGGCCAGTAGGCCCGCCAGGGCATACCACCCCAATGTGCGTCGGCGTGCAGAAGAAGTGAGCGCACGCCAGTAGAGCCAGATCGTAAGGATTACCAGAAAATCATCAGCGAGTTTTCGATGTAGATGGCCTGATTGGTAAAAATCACCCAGAGATCACTTCCAACTAATGCCAGAGCAATGAGAGCAACGGTCTTCCCAGATTGTTGTCGGACCAGGAGATATAGCAACAACAACATGAGGCACGAAGTTATAATACTAAACATCCGTCCGGTGAAGTAACTGGTGTTCGACCACAGCTTGAACCAGCCAGCCAATAGGAAGAAGAAAAACGGCGGATGATAGAGGAACGGCGTTACTGGATGGAGATAGGTCGACCGAATAGTTGGAAAGCCATAGCGTAGCAAATTAGCAGCGGCATCGCGGTAGATTGGCTCGTCGACCTCCAAACCTGTATGCAATGCCGCATACAGGCGAGAGAGAAACGCAACAGTCAGAATGACGCCAAACAGCCAGATTCTCCCAATTCAAAAGTATACCAGGAAACTTGAGCCGCTTTTTGGGCCGCACAATAGCGCGAAGCCGTACGGTTGAGATATGTGCAATATCGACACGAGCAAGTACTGGGATGGTTCTCTCGTTAGAATTATCGATTTCTTCCATCTTATCTTCCATCTCTCTATTACCTTAAAGCAAGGAGTGAATTTGCAAATGGTTGCTCGCTTGTTCCCTGGCTCTTGTCATTTTTCTTAGCGGCGTAGGCGAGACCTATTATCCAGAGGCCAATGTGTATGACGTCCAGGGCTGGAAAGAGGAGACCACGAAGAGATTTTGCCTTAACAGCGCTAATCAAACTTAACCCGGAGAACGCGCCTAGCAAGAGTATCCCAGAAAGGAAGAGCGTGAATCCATCTCCAAATGCGAGTGCAACCAGGAGTAGTGTTAAAAAAAGAAGCGAGCCTGTGGTAATCAAACCTGCTTTCTGCATGCGTCGTTTCACATAGAGGCAGTCTGGGTAATCCTGATAAAACTCCATAGCTCCTGCGCCAGCGGAGAACTGTTTCGCGAGGCGAAACTTTTGTGCGTGATGACGCTCGACTGTGATAGCATCGGTACAGAAGATAGTGTGGCCAGCATTTACCACCTCATTGACCAGACGGAAATCCTCCCAGCTATAGGCGGCTTGGAGTGGCCAGTGCGTCTGAATATCTTCCCAGACGCGCTTTGTGATAAAGAGATTATTCGTTATGGGGAGACCCTTTGCACTACCAAATGAACCTCGATCGAGGCGAAATCCGTTGATGCCGTAGGAAGGCCACTCTGAGAACAACGATGTGTCCTGATAAAGGCTTGAAAAGCTACGATCACCATCAGGTCGATGGCTTCGCCCTGCAACACCGTCAGCCTGGCTCTTGGGTAAGAGCGTCGTTGCCTGGATAAGCCAGTCTTGTGGCACAGTAACTTGGCTATCTAAGAATGCGATAACGTCGATGTTTCCAGTGGCACATGCCTCTCGACATCCACAGTAACGCTTCAAGTTGGCATCACGTCCAACCCAACCGTGTGGGCGATCGACTTGAAGGCAGTGAAGTGCTGGATGCCCTGTCAATTCACCAAGTCCTGACCAGGTTGTATCTTCCTCAGGTGCATTGCCAACCAAAAAGATATCGAAGTTGCCTGGATAGTGCTGGGATAGCACAGACTCAATACATTGACGAATAGTTCGTTGAGAGTTACGTACTGGAATGACAATCCCGACATGGGGAAAGCGCGTGAGTGGCGTAGCCGCTAAAACCGGAGCAAGAGAAGCACCCGTGCGATGAAATACAAAACGATCGTTAGCTATATAGTTGACCACAGCGGCGATACCGGCTCCCATGATCGTAACTATCAGATAGTTAAGACCGAGTGCAGTCAACAACGCAGAGATTCCCTGATTAGAGGAAAGGTAATCGCGCTGGTTGAGTGAAATTTGAGCCATTGGAGGAAAAGATTACCATTTCGATCCTTCCAATTCAAAAATCGGTTTAAAAAGAAATTGGTTTCAATGCTGAGAATAGCCTGGAAAAGATACGCAAGATGTTCCTCAACATGGAAAAAATGTACCGTCACAAAAAGAAAGAGAATACCCCCTACCATCACCCCACCACCCACCAGACTAAATCCCATCACCTTCCTACTCATGACAGAACGGAGTTGGCGCTGAGCCTGATTAAACAGAGACCGCAGGGTGTAGTGTCGTCGGAATAATACTTATATCATATGTTTGAAGAGGCTTTACTGGTAAAGAAAGGCGAGGGGGAAATAAATACTCCTCCATCGTCACCGTGCTCTGGTTCTTCATAAACCTTCTTTCTAACTTATATGCTGCATACAAATATACTTTTATTCCAACTTCTTGTTCCTACTAGCCGCAAACCCTGGAATATATGCGTGTGTTAATTTACATGCCGAACACAC
>CAWFFV010000087.1:0-9085 GCA_963814985.1 uncultured Chloroflexia bacterium
ATAATGAGTCATCCCGAACTTTTCCGGGACATGAAATGCCCTTTTTATCTATTTGGCAAGCGGGAGTGCAGAGGGCGGCAGCCTTCTGCCGGGGTTCGGGGTGCCCCCAAAAACATCTTTTCCTTCTTTTGCTCGCCGCTTGCGGCGGAGAGAGAGGAAAAAGAAGCTATTGGGGACACCAGGGTTTGGCAACCCGCAAGCCCCGGCAGGGAAACCCTGCACCCCCGGTTTTGGGAACTTTTTAAAAAGTTCGGGATGACTCATTGCAGAGTTGCAGTGTGCTCCTGGCGACTTAATCAACCTTGACCGGGCAATAAGTGATATAGCTCACGACGGAGTAATTTCCCGGCTGCATTACGTGGAAGTTGCTCGACAAGATAAACGGCTTTGGGTAGCTTGTAACGAGCCAGGTATGGTGTCACATAGGTGAGTAGCTGATCTGCGCTGGTGATACTCCCTGCATGCAGGTGAATAAAGGCGATAGGTACTGTCCCCATTGTAGATCTGTTTGCCCGCACACGCAGCATCTTCTATATCTGGATGCGTGCGCAAAACAGCCTCAATCTCGGCAGGATAGACGTTTCCCCACCAGAAACAATTAAATCAGTGCGACGATAAGTACGTACAGATAGCCCTCTGCATCGAGGTAGCCAAGATCACCCGTAGCGAACCAGCCATCGTGGAATACTTGAGCGGTTGCTGCAGGACGATCTGCATATCCTGGCGTAATCGTTGGTCCCTTGAGAAAAATCTCACCTACTTCTCCTGGAGATGTTGGATGACCATACTGCATAATCTGTAACTGAACAGGCAGAAGTGGGCGTCCCGCAGAGCCTGACTTGAGAAGTGCATCGTTGGTGAAGAGCGTGACCGCCTGTGAGCAAGCCTCAGTTAGCCCATATGTCTGTACAACAGGAATGCTCCGGTGTGCACAATCTCCCAGAAGTGCGAGGAGCTGGTCCCCACCCAAAAGCACGCAACACAATGAGATGGATAGTGAGCATCATGTTGTTGTGTCTCAAGAGTTGTCAACATACGCTGAAGCATAACCGCGACCACTGAGATAATCGTAACGTTATTCTCACTGATAGCCTGATTGACAGCCTCCGGGTCAAATTTCTCCTGTACAATTATGCTAATGCCATAGATAACATCCGCATGAGAATGGAGAGACCACCAATATGAAAAAGTGGCAGGCAGACGAGCCAGCAGTCATTGGAATGATGTCCAAGGTTAAGGGCTGAACCAATTGCGTTCCACCACTGCATACCGTAGGTGATGAGTACACCCTTTGGATGCCGGGTTGTTCCAGAAGTGTAGAGGATAGCTTGAGTTGCGCTCAGATCTATCATGTTACGCAAAGGTACTGTGCTTTCAGGTGTCTTGTAAGCATATTTTGTTGCTCCCTGGCTCTTCTTCTAGCACTGTACGCGATAGTTCAGGGATGGCTTGTCCGATCATTACACCAGGAGCATTGTGGGTATCGCTCACCAACAATATCGCGTGTACATCAGAGACCTGCCAGCATAGCTCTTCTATGGTTAAGCGGGTGTTGAGGGGGACGAGTACGCGCCAAGACGCGTCGATGCATAAACAAATGCGACATATGCCGAACCGTTAGCGGCCAGAAGCGCAACACGCATTCTTTATCGACGCCGATGCTCGCCAGTTGTTGGGCAAGGTGCGTGGCCTGATCGTCGAGTTCTGCGAAAGTCCATTGCATTTGTCCACATTGGACTGCCAGATGCTCGGGAAAATTTTGGGCACAACGTGCCAACCAATCAGGGAGTAAAGTATCAGGAGCGTTCACATCGTGCCTCTCAACATACGACTATATTGTTTTACATCTTCAGTGATGCTCTTCCTGCCTGACTATGTAGCCGGAATAGCGAGTGAGGTTGGTGCATGCAACTAATGCAAGCGTGGGAACCTGGAAAAATCTGGCTTACGCTTCTCTAGAAAGGCGTTTTTACCCTCTTCCCTTCTTCTGTCATATAGTAAAGCATGGTTGCGTTTCCGGCGAGTTCCTGGATGCCTGCCAGGCCATCGGTATCTGCATTAAAGGCTGATTTCAAGAGCGCAGCGCCATCGGACTTTTCTCGAAAATTTCTTGTGCCCACTCTACTGTCTCTTCTTTCAAATGCGCCATTGGCACAACCTTATTCACCAATCCCATATCCAGTGCTTCCTGAGCTGAATACTGGCGGCACAGATACCAGATTTCACGAGCTTTCTTATGGCCGACGACGCGAGCCATATAAGTCGCGCCCCAGCCAGCGTCAAAGCTTCCCACGCGTGGTCCCGTCTGCCCAAAATCTGGCTTTATTGCCGCAATTGTCAGGTCACAGAGGAGATGCAATACATGACCACCGCCAATAGCATAGCCAGCAACCATTGCAATAACTGGCTTGGGTAGATACTTGATTACCTTTTGCAGTTCAAGCGCATTCAGGCAAGGAACGCCATTGCTGCCCACATAGCCACCTTCCCCTCGTACACGCTGGTCACCACCGGAGCAGAAAGCTTGCGTACCTTTGCCTGTTAAAATGACCACGCCAATTTCAGGATCCTCACGGCACGAGGCGAAAGCATCGATCATTTCGCTTAATGTCTCTGGGCGGAAGGCATTGTGGACCTCTGGGCGATGATGGTAATCTTTCCCATTCCGTGGGCCTTCTCAAAAATAATATCGTTGTAGTTATGCACATTTATCCACGCAACAGCCATCTCGATCGTCTCCTCTCTATAAAATAGATGTTATATTCTTAGGAAGATATCATTGCATATTATAGCATCGCCGAACAGAATTCGCACACGTTTTGGACGAAAATTGTGGGCTGTTCGAGATGAACTGTATGGCCAGCCTCAGCGACTATACAATGTTGTGCTCGTGGAAGTAGTTGCCCCATGTGCCAGGCAATTCTACAGAATTTCTGATCGAGTTCTCCTGTAATCAGAAGTACTGGAAGGTCAAGTGCGGGTAACTGATCATGCAGGGCGGGCTGTACTCCAGTGCCCACACCACGCAGACTACTAGCCTAATCCACTGGCACAATTATTCAGGCGTTGTCTCCGCAGGGCCTCTTGCTGCCTGGCTGATAAGTGTGACTGACAAACAAAGGGAGTTTCTCCCAATATTGCACAAATGTAGTCACTCCCTCGTGTTCAATATTCTCTGCCAGAGCTATATCACTCTTGCGCCGTTGTTCTCGCTCGGTAAAATTGCCAATCCTGGGGAAACACTCTCCAGGATAAGCGCACGAAAGAAGCCGAGACGCACTATACAGCGCAATACGTCCTCCCATTGAATAACCCAACAAAATAGCTGTTCCCTTGTCTATTCCAAGCTTGTGAAGTACACCAAGAATATCCGCCTGACATTGCTCTAGCGTGTAACGCTCCGGATCATTTGGTACGTCAGATTCCCATGACCAAGCATATCAATAGCAATAACTTGTAGATCAGGCCCTGCAAGATCGTTGAGAAGGCTATTCCAACCCATTGCGCTGCCAGTAAAACCGTGAAGAAGTACCAGGACGTGCTGTTTTCTGGTAGTAGTATTATGAAGTAGAACATGCATCTGTATGCCGTTGACTGATATATGCTTACTCACTATGGGAACATTTTTGTCTGGTATCATCTTTCCGCTACCTGTCACTTTACTTCGTTTCTCTGTTCAGAGATGGCATGATCGACGATCTGCCAGAGATGACGATGCATGGTTACATTGCTGGTACGCTCTGTTGGAACCTCAATGACATGTAACCCACCATTATCAATACCATGCTTGAAGAACTCGCGGAACTCCTCCCAGGTCTCGGTATGTTGAAATGTCCCTCCAAACATTTGGATGACAGGACGAAAATCCAGTCCGGTTGGTGTGCCAAAGAGTTGTTCAAAATGCTCCTGGTAGGCGGATGCGGCAAGAAGGAGAAGATACCGCCGCCATCATTATTCACCAGGAGAATTAAAGTTGAGTTGGTATAAACGGGCGGCAAGTAAACCATTAGATCGTGGAAAAACGAAAGATCACCTATAACCAGAACAGTTACTTCTTGTTGCTCCGTTGCTGCACTGGCTCCCAATGCGCTGGAAATTACACCATCAATGCCATTTGCTCCCCGGTTAGCCAGGATGTGTAAGCGGCGTTCACTGCACCAGAAAAAAGTATCCAGGTCACGCACTGGCATACTATTTCCTACATATAGTGTTGCGCCATCTGGTAGTATCTCAGCCAGTTCGGTGAAGATGCGTCCCTCAAAAAATTGTTGAAAATCCTGGATGGCCGTTTGTAGCGTTTGCCTGGTTACTTGGTCAGCCTGTTGCCAGATGGCGAGCCATTTCTCGTCTGTGTGCCGTTGAGCATCTATTTCTCCACTGTGGCCTTCCAATAGCGCAAAGATCTCTTTGCAGAGAGTAACAGGATCTGCATGTATCAGCCTTGTCGCAAGTTGGGTAGGTTCCTCCCAGCCGCCGTGTCCATCGATGACTACCTGTGGACATGTTGCATGATGCTTCAAATAAAGCTGTAATGGCTTAGAAGTTGGTACGGCCCCAAAACTCAGCACTAACCTGGGAGCTACTTCTTCTACAAAGGAATCGATACGGAGAAAGGCATCGTAGCTAGAAAGAACAGATGTATGATCAAGATCACCACAACGCAACTGCGAAAGTGGGTCAGCGAGAATGGGATATCCGAGGCGATGTGCCATTTGTATCAGTGGTGCCGCCAGGGCCGGGCTATCGTATGGACCTGCAATAATGAGGCCACGCGGCGTTGTGCTGAGCGTGTTTGTCAGATGCCTGATTTCTGCGGCAGAGGCTGAAGCCAATGATGTATCGTTGACTGTGATATAAGGTGTATTGTTAGTGTGCCCATACCAGGCGATGGGATCTCGTTGTGCAGGTGGGGGTAGGGGTCGGTTGGGTAGTGTTTCTGGTGTGAGTGGTTCGCGCAAAGGCATATTGAGATGAACGGGTCCAGAGGGAATTGCTTGTGTGAGCGCGATTGCCCGGTCTGCGATAGTGCGAATATAGCGCAATGCTGTATTGGTAGCCTCTGGTAGAGCCACGTCGACAAACCATTTCACATGGGAACCATACAGTCGATTTTGGTCGATAGCCTGTGGCGCACCACAATCACGTAATTCGTGAGGGCGGTCCGCTGTCAGTACTAGCAAGGGAATATGCGTTAATTTGGCTTCAACGATCGCTGGCATAAAATTTGCTGCTGCCGTCCCTGAGGTACATAGTAAAGCAACAGGTGGCCGAGTCGCTTTGCCATACCTAGCCCAAAGAACGCTGCTGAACGTTCGTCTATATGCATCCACAGGTGGATACCAGATTGTGCGGCAAAGGTCATTGCCAGTGGTGTCGAACGTGACCCTGGGAAGATCACAACACTGGGTAATCCGCAGCGTTGTAACTCATCAACAAAAGCGCTCACATAGACATCCGTATTCGTATTGTCCAGCGGTTCAGTGGATATCCTTGACATGCTTAACTCTCAATCTTCGCTACCCAGTCCACGTAACATAACGCGTAGCTTTAAACAGGATTCAAGCATACTCGTTCTCAGGATGAGAATCGGCGACGATACCACATCCCACAAAGAGCACCGCCTTATTATCCTTGATTAATGCAGACCGTAGTGCTACTGCAAATTCGCCGTTGCCATTGCCATCGATCCACCCGATAGGACCAGCATACCAGCCACGATCCAAATTTTGGTCAGCACGTATTGCTTCAAGTGCTGCTTGACGGGAAAAACCGCCGACTGCTGGAGTTGGATGCAGAGTTTGAACAGCATCGAGAATGCTATATCCAGGGAGAAGTTGCCCGAAGATTGGGGTTTTCAGATGTTGGATATTCTTGAGTTGAAGTAGTTGTGGGGTATCAGTTACTAATACCTCTGAGCAGAAGGTTGTTAGAGTATCACGTATCATTGCTACTACGATTTCGTGCTCTTCTTTATTCTTTTCACTGAGTAAAAGTTCTGTACCAAAGCATCTATCTTCTTCCTCTGTCTTACCGCGTGGTGCTGATCCCGCCAATGCCATCGTCTGTAAATATGTCCATTCTGTGCCAGAACGAGTTGCTCAGGGGTAGCTCCCACAAAATAATGATCCAGGTGCTGTATTGCAAAGATGCAGGCTCCTGGGTAACTTTCGCGTAATCGGTGAAGCGTAGCCCCTGATATCAATGCTTTCTGTTTCATTTGCCACCTGGACCCCTCGGGCTAGTACAACCTTCTGATATGTGCCGTGCTGAATTTTTTGTATTGTGTTAGCCACCTGTCTGATCCACTGATCTGCCGGCACAAGGTCTTGCACTACAAGATGCGCCTGCGATCCGCTTGTCTCCTGCTGCAGATATGTTGATAAATGTCCTACCAGAACACTCAAGCGCTTTAAGCAGCCAATGATTTCATCGGTGCAACGCTCTATATCATCGTGTGCGTGAATTATTATATTGATTGTAAGTGCGGCATAGTTGCCATTACTGTTAAAGAGCAAGCGTGGCAAGATGAGCAATCCATTACGAAAGCCTTCCCAAAGTTGGGTATTAGAGTGGAGGGGATCAAACGCAAAGCCCCCGAAGAGTAGTGGCCCGTCATTATGAAGCCGGTACCTCTCCAGGGGCATATCTAATCACTGCATCATTATGTAGGTTGTGCCAGATGGTTGTCGCTGTAGTGAAGCAAGTGGTGCCAGTAGTTTCAATCGTCGTGGCTGTGCCTACTCCTACCAGGGCTTTGTTTTCTGTTGGCTCCGGCTCAGAAAACTAGTCTCCCCATTTCTAGAAGTTGGAAAGCGGTAAAAATGCGTTTCGGATCACACGGTTCAACAGGTTGGGAAAAGCTGGCTAGCACATTGCGGCCTGTGCGCACCGCGCGCTGAGATGCCTGACGCAAGGTGATCAGTAGTTGTCTGGCGTTCGCAATAAATGGGCCATAGTCCTGTGGTATCGCTTGTCTCTGCATTAATTGCAAGGACTCCTATCTTTATCTATCCCCAGTTCACTATTTTGTAGGATGCTCATGTAAGCCCTCCGATGAGAAAATCGTTATGGACTTGATCTTTTTCTAAAATGGGATCGGCATGTCTATGGATGATCTTCCACGTTTCCTCTTCCCAGCAAAGGATCTCGGTGACTTCTTGCAGTGCTGAAGGACTGTACTCTTCTCGCCCTGCCAGGCGCACCTCACCACATTGAAGATAGACGAGATAAGCCAAATCGCCGCTCATACCCGTAGAGATCAGCTCGATGGTGTCGTGTCCTTCACCGTAGCGTGCGGCTACCCAGTCTAAACGAGAGCCGACCTGATCCCAGCCTTTCTCATAAGCACCAAAGGCACCCATAATGGTAACGTCATCAGCGTGCGACCAACATGTTTTGTAAGATGTGGAATCCCCCGCAAATAAGTGGTGGTTGGCTACTCTCATCTGCTTGAGCGTATCGTCTAGGTTATCTCTGGTTGTCACTGTTTGCTCCTCTCACAACTATCAAATATCATCGTCCTGAACTCAGGCTTCAGGCAATAACAATCTGATTCACCTGGCTAGCTTCTTTTATCGGGTATTTTCCGGGGTTTACTCAGTGCATCAGGCGCAGAATATCTAGGAGAGTTTTGCTCCATGCCAGCTCGTCAATCAAATGGTCGAGATCTGTACCTGTTTGGGGTATGCGTAGAGGTACCCTGAAACTTTTGGCCTGATGGATCCTTCTTGTCAGACGGCCAATCTCTTGCTGGGTACGTACAAGCGTATGCGCTTTCTCATATAAAACTGGAAAGCTGAGAACGTACAGTTGCCAGTTCGTACGCATCTTGTCGTAGACGCTGAAAACGAGATAACAGGTTATTGAGTGAGCCGGAGACCTGCCAAAGAACGTTTCCCTGGTTAAGTGGGACACGTGCATTATAATCGCCATTGGCCACTTTCATATGTGTCTCTACGATTACCTGAATGCTCTGATCCTAGCAGTATGTTTCTGTTCCACAATAGTCTGGTTCTGTTGCGCAATAGCATGTTTAAGCTGGCCGATAACCTCAGCACGATCGGCGCGCGCAATAGCCTGAGTGGCATTACGTATCCAGATCCATAGAACAGTGGTGACAATGAGATGTAAAATAACAGGGCGTGAGATGATGGTATATCCCATCTGCCGCAACGCTTGCAGCAAAGAGGGGGGCACGATGTTGAAAAAGTATATCTGACACAATATATACTAAGTTGATCGTTGCGGCAATCCAGACAATGTTAGGTGGCAGCAACGAAGCGATCATGACTTCTGATATGACCATGATGTCAAATAAGTTCATGGTAGTGGTGGTGAGGCCAACAGGATTTCAATAAGATGTCTATGATAATGGCAAGGTCACATCCTAATGCAAGCAACAGACCTGCTATGTTGACGTGGTCTCGTCGATTAAAGAACGCGGCTATGGCGATGATCGTGAGCAAACCTATGCTTGTAAAGACAATGGCATGATTAGCGGTAAACATGCCGCCAGGTATGACGATCATCATCACAATGGCCAGTAAGAGCATGAGATTACTCGCCAACGAGGCCGCGCCGTGCTGCTTCACGTTTTTGCAGAGGAGAGAATGGAGAAGGCTTTTTTGGAGCTGTCCAGCGGTACCACCAGTGCAGTATACCGGATCGAGATAATCCTCCTCCACGGATGGGGGAAGATTTGGCTCTGTTTCAAATACCTCGGAGGGCTTACCTCTGAATGACACTACATTTCTCTTTTCCATAGCGAATTTTCCCCATTTCTTCAGGATATGTTGGACCTTTTGCAGAAAAATGGTAAATAACTAATAAAAGCAGAACAATGTAAGTGTAAGTAATCCAGAAATCACGTATTTAGTATACCGAAAAGGTATTATGCTGTCAATCTTTCTAGTATAACTTTTAGCTCTTCCAGTGTTTTGGTAAGCCGCCAGGAGAATATCTTTTTTGTTATAACACATCAAAATATCTGGAAAAAGTACAAGGTCATACTAACGTGCGTTCAAACGTGATGCATTTTGCTCTTACCGAAAGCCACAGATGTTGTATGGTGGAACACAGATCAGTA
>CAWFFV010000088.1:0-15426 GCA_963814985.1 uncultured Chloroflexia bacterium
CTCTCCAGTGGTACTGGTTGGTGGTGTACTTTTTTTTATGGATGGAATGTTATCTGACCCGAACAGAGATACTTGATCTACCATATTTTAGCTACTTTCCTGGACAAGAGAATCCACATATTTGGTTTAGGATATCACATCGCAGGTAGGTCTGATCCCAATGTCCAGTAGCATCCCATCCGGTATGGATATTTCTGTGGGCGAGCCTCCTTACCAGAGGGAGGTTCAGGCCGACGCGGTCTGGCTGATCAGGCGAAGTTGAGTGAACGAGAGTACGCCTTCGCGGCCTCCCTCGTAGCCATAACCGCTGTTACCCAGACCACCAAGAGGAGTGTCCGGCAATGACGGGGCAGTCTGGTTGATCCCAATATTCGAGGCGTTCAGTCCACGAACCACACGGTTACGAATGGTAATTGAATCGGTAAACAGATACGCGGCAAAGGAATATGGAGCTGAGTTGGCAATCCTGATCGCCTCGTCAATGTCAGAGATAGGCAATACGGCGGCAATCGGCCCGAATGGCTCTTCGGTGAGGATATCTGCATCCAATGGGACATCGGACAGGACCGTCGGTTCAAAGTAGAAGCCGTTCCGATTGATCTGGTGGCCGCCGGTCAGGAGCGTGGCTCCTTTCGCTATGGCGTCATCGGTGAGGCGAACCAGCGCATCGACTCTACTCTGGTGGGCAACGGCACCGAGTGTGGTGCCTTTTTCATTGCCATGACCAATCTGATAGGACTCGGCCTGGACAACGAGCGCCTGCGTGAACTTCTTATACAGGCTTTCGTGGATCAGGTAACGGCTTGGTGCAACACACGATTGACCCGCAGAGCCAAACTTTGCCGGGCTGGTCGTCGCAATAACGTAATCAATGTCTGCATCGTTCCAAACTATGACAGGTGCATTTCCACCAAGTTCGAACACCGACCGAATCAAGTTCGGTGCCGCCAATTCGGCCAGACGCTTCCCAACCAGAGTGGAACCGGTGAACGTCACCGCTTTTACGACTGGCGATGCCAATAACTGCTCAGACACTGCGGCAGGGTCGCCGAAGATGAGATTGACCGCACCATCGGGAAGACCTGCCTCGACAAGGCATTCTACGATTACGCGGGCAGTTGCGGGACAAAACTCCGAAGCTTTAAACACGACAGTATTTCCCGCAGCCAGTGCTGCGCCAAGTTTCCGGGCGGCCAATACAGCGGGAAAGTTCCAGGCTGTGATGGCCACCACCACCCCCAAAGGTGTCGGGACAGAGAATCGCTCGCTCCCGGCAGCGATTCCAGGAAACAGGTGACCTTCGATCCGGCCAGCTTGCTCACCATTCCATGCCAGTGTTTCGACCGCGCGGAGGAGTTCACCACGCGCATCAGCCTGTGTCTTGCCGGTCTCCAGCAGTAAGAGAGCGCTGGCCTCGTCTAGACGACGCTCAAGCACAGCCGCCGCACGTTTGAGAATTGCTCCACGCTTGCAAGGAATCGTCGCACTCCATGATGGGAATGCATCTACTGCTGCATCGAAGTGCTGCCTGAACATCGGCCGGCTGCGCAAAGGTGACTACACCAATAGTCGCCCCATTGCCTGGATCAATGTTCTTCTGGCTACCCGCGGTACCCGGCTTCCATTGTCCACCAATGAACAGATCGGAACCGACAGTTGTTGTTTTCACGCTCTTGCTCCTATTTTTTTAAAAAGCCATCTCACACTCAGGAAGATCTTTCTATTATATTAAACGCAGATCCTTATTTCTAGACATCTCAGAGGGAATGTGCCAGTCAAGGATATGATGACACAAACCTCCTCCATACCCTATCATGTAGAGAAAAATGTGACTTAGTTGTGTTTAATATATTAGAGAGAAAAAAACGTGGCTTAGCTTCGTGAATCTATTAGAGAGAAAAATATGGTTTAGTTGTGTTAATATGTTAGAGAGAAAAAACGTGGCTTAGCTGCATGAATCTATTAGAAAAGAAAAACGCAGTTTAGCTGCATGCGGTCTAGCAGTTGCTTGGCAGAGATGCAAGCGAAGAGATGTAAAACGTAGATAGCAGAAACTTTCCAAGCAGGGAGTCAGACATTTTTTTCTGCAAAATCCCCGCTAAGTAATGAGAGAAATGACTAACTTCAGAAGTATTTCTCTAGATAAGCTGCAAAAGAGGATAAGATGGCAATTCAAAGTACTCAAGTAGAAGCCGAAACCTTACCCAATCATCTTACAGAGGCTGGTATCACAACAGACCCAAGGGAATCGATGCGAAATTTGCCTTCTGCATTCCAGGGTATGCTAACCTTGTTGACAGGTAAACCACTACAAGGGCAAAAGCCCTGGTCTGTAACTCCTCTCCATCACCTTACTATCGCTCTTCTCTCAATAGCAGTTGGAGTGGTATGCAGCACCATAGCGGTTATCAATGGTTATGCCTGGCTTCTTTTTCTTCTCCCAGGCTGGATGCTAACGCTTCATGGTATACGTGATCTACGCATGAAGATATTTCATCAATGTGCCCATGATAATATGTTTGGTCACAAAGGTGTTGATGCATTCATTGGAGAGACAATTTCAACGTTCTTGTTGATTCAAGATTTTCAGTCATACCGGTACGAACACGTCATTGAACACCATTCTGTTCATCATATGACACTCAAAGATCCCACAGTCAAAACATTGCTGATTACATTTGGCTTTAGACCGGGGATGACGCGAGAACAACTCCAACGTAAGTTACTCAAAGGAATTTTTTCTCCTGTATTTCACTTGCGATTCTTTATTGCAAGGATAATCTCTCATTTGCTGCCCGCATCTTCAACACGTAAGACAATAAGTATTGGGATCTGGGTAGCTATTGTTGTGCTTGCAACTATCACACATTCCTGGATCCCATTTCTAATAGCCTGGTTCTTGCCTTTGACGTTATTCTTCCAGGTTACCAATACTCTTCGTCTGTGTGTAAAACATGTTTTCCCACAGCCAGGAGAAAGGCGACAAGGTAAAGCGTATTTTGCCAGCCTTACATACGGAGTCTTTTTAGGTGAGCGCACCCCGGAGCCTGATCTACCTCCTTTGCAGAGATCTAGAGCATGGTTGCACTGGTGGACCCGCATGCTTTTTATCCATTTTCCTATGCGATATCTAGTTTTGACGGCTGACACTGTTTGTCATGATTATCACCATCGCCATCCAAGGTCCAAGAACTGGGCTAATTACATTTTTGCGAGGCAGGAGGACATCGAAGCGGGTCATCCAGGTTGGCCTCCCTATCGGGAAGCCTGGGGTTATAGAGATGCAGTCAATCTTGTCTTCGATTCTCTCCGTATTGCTGATCCAGGTGAGTTTGATGTATCGAAGATTGAGGCGACCACTACCCATGAGCTTTTTAGCGCTTTTGACGATTAATTCGTAAATATAAGACACGTCAGAAGTGGATATAAGAGAAATACGTTGCAAAAAGGAAGGTATTATGACATTAGATGTAAAAAACTTAGTATACTCGTTGCCAGATTTGCCTTCAAGCGAAACAGCCTATACGCGGATATACCATCTGCTCACACGAAACGGGGAGATCCCATTAGATATTGCCCAATATTCCCTTACACCCCTGGAACGTTTTACTCTGGAAATACTGAAAAGTGGGCACTATAAAACTCAAGAATTTTCCGATACAGAGCAATATGCTGTTGAGCAATTTCTCGTAGTGTATCGCAAAAACTACAGGATCGGTATCAAAAGATGGGATGGCAGCAATCAAGCTGAAGATGCTTATCAGTTTCTCATTGAACTTACAACAGAAGATCTGGAACGCTTGAGCACAGCACAGCAATATTTTTCATCGTTGCTCCAGTTGAAACTTAGAGAAGTTCATGATTTTATCGCGCAGACAGTGAGAGAAGATGCAATCTCTTCTCTTCTAAGTTTGATTGATAAAGCTGTGCGCCATTTTAGCCCATTGGTCGCTTTCTTAGGAGAGAACATCTATACAAGCGAAGGATATTGGGGAAACAATCTTGCTAACGATAACAAGGGTAAAAAGAGTTTTCTGACACAATTACGGGAAGCTTCACCACATGAATGGTCTGAAGAACAAAGGCAATTTGTCTTTGCCCTTCACATATTATTCCTTTCCGGAGGACAATTCAGACTTGAAGGTATGAACTGGATGCAGCTTGATCCTATCACTCTGGAAGAATTCTTAAACTCCAGAGCAAGGATCTACTCTGCGGCGATCACAGAACCTCTTTCTGATGGTTTCTCTTTGCTTTCTATACAGGAAAAAGCCAGATGGGTGAAAGAAAGGGAAGGACAGCTCAAAACTAATTATCAGTTTTACCGGCGTATCAACGGGTCAACCCTCAATAAAGAGGTCAAGTTCTTCCCTCACAGCAAACTACAATACGATACTCTTCCAGAAGCTCTTAACGAGGATTTACAAAGGGACTTTCCTGAGTGTGTCTCTTCGTCTCAGAATACTGCTTCGCTGCTACAGTCATTAGCTCTCAATGCACTCGAAAAAAATAAGATCAAGGAATTACTGGTCTTGTTTACTCGTTCAGGGTTAAGAGAAACTAACTCCGACTTTTTTATGACTCGTTTTCCCTGTAGCCTGAGCATCCCTCCCAACTACACCAGTCTCCAAAAGAGTGATTTTTTCTGTGTAGTTCTCACACGTGAAGGCTTTGATCCTGCCGAGTATGGGGTAAGCAAGTATACACTCAATGGCGTCAGATGGAATTATGCCAGCCGAATGCAGTTCAATGGTTGGAAAATCTGGTATGGGAATTTGACAGCGGAGGAGCGATCTCCCAAGCAATATTGGGTTATACCGCCAGAATTGCCTGATATCTCTGTTTATGAACATATGCTTCATGCAGGGCATCATGAGAATGGAGTCGTTCAAAGTATACGTTCACCTGGCCCAATGAGCCTCACTGATTTTGCCACAGGAAAGAAGCGTGTGTTTATTGGTACATGTGACATACGATCGGGGCGATCAAGTTTGGAACCGTTATACGGCGGGAAAGAGCTTTTCATAGTGATCCAGCATAGAGTGTGGCTTCAGACCATTGTTCAGCATCTTGCCGACTACGGTGTTAGTCGAGGCACACCCGTACGCATTGATTGCTTTGGCCGTGATTTTTATACGGATGAGGGGCAATAAGTAGAGTAACTGTAGATAAAACGCATAGTTTGAGAAAACGTTGTTAATTGGAAGGAAGCATATGTACACTACACAGTTAGAGCATCCAAAAGTGTTTCAATCTGACGAAAAGGGGATTCAGCAGGCTATTGAGGTGCTTTCAAGCGGAGGAGTTGCGATTCTCCCAGCAGATACCGTGTACGGTTTTTTTGCCAGTGCCGTTCGCAAAGATTCGGTAGAGCGTGTTTATCAAGCAAAACGTCGGGAGCGCCGAAAACCCTTTGGCATCTATACAAACAGGGCCAAAGTAGATCAACTTGTCGAAATCAATGACGTTGCGCAAACACTCATTGATCAGGTTTGGCCTAAAGCGCTTTCACTCATCTTGCCTAAAAAGCCATTGATAGAAGATTGGTTTACGCATGGTAATGCAACTCTTGCAGTGTTAACTGCACAAAACAGAGTCCTTTCAAGGGTGATCGAAGCTGTCGGGGAACCCATTTTAGGCACAACTTGTAACATATCTGGTGAGCCGGAGTTGAAGCTGGCTGCCGAGGTTATGAGTTTTATGGACGATGTAGACTTGTTGATCACAGATGATACCATTCCAATTTACAACAAGCCCTCCACAATGATTAATTGTACAACCACGCCACCTCAAATCATCAGACTTTCTTCTCTCAGCTTAGAGGAATTACAACAAGTGATACCTGATCTACAGCTGAACTTCGCTGGAAGGATTTCATAAAACTCCTATGGAAAATCCAAAAACATTTCCTAAAACAACTCCTTATTACATGAGACATCTGGAGCATGGTGCACAGATGATGGAAAAGGGCGGATGGATTCGCCCCCTCGTATTTACATCGGTTGAAGATGAAGTATGGACAACACGTAATGCGGTTGGCCTTATTGATGCACATTCAATGGGCAAGGTCGTCGTGGCAGGGGAAGATGCATATCGGTTCATACAATATAGCATAACCAACGATTTGCGCCGTATCTCAGCAGGAAAAGGAATATATACATGCTTATGTAATGAAGAGGGGGGGATCATCGATGATATCGTTGTCTACTATGTGAATGAGCACTACCTGTACCTCATCACCAACACGCTATCACGTGATCGAGTAGTTGCCTGGCTACAGAAAATTGGGGAAGCGTTCCGTGTGAACATTTTTGACGCGACCAATGCTACGGCCTATCTCGCAATCCAGGGACCAGCGTCTATCAAGCTGCTGCTGGATGTTTTTAAAACCGGTCTCCCCCAGAAGTACTTTGAGTTTACCAATTGCTCCTTAGGCAATGTACCGGTGTTACTTGCACGAACAGGATATACAGGTGAAACTGGTTTTGAGTTAAACTTCCCTTCGGAGTATGGGATCGCTGTTTGGGACTATTTGCTGTCTGTGGGCAAGACGTATGGCATAAAACCAATAGGGGGCCTGGCTGCTCAAGTTTTGCGAACGGAAAAAGCGTACCTTTCCTATGGTACCGATATGACAGAGGCCAATAATCCCTATGAGGTTGGACTGGGTTGGGTGGTACGAATGGAGAAAGAAGACTTTCTCGGAAAAAATACACTGCAACGCATAAAGTCCCAGGGGGTATCTCAAAAGTTACGGGGCTTCGAGGTTACAGCAGATGTTGAGCTAGAGAAAGGAACTCCACTTTATGCTGATGAGGAAAAAGTAGGTTTCATTACGACGAGTTGCTACAGTCCCACGTTAGGAAAAAGGTTAGCTATGGGATATGTTAGCACTCATGCCAGTCACCTGCAAAATTTTGCCCCTGGACCACAACGAGATGCGATAGTACATCTGGTACCTACACCTTTTTTTGATGCACAAGGAAAACACCTTCGCATAGAGGTGCAGTGATCAAAACGTCACACTGGCTACTGTTGCTTACTTTGCCGTGCTCATGTACGTTCACGGCTCAAAGGAATAGATTTAAATGAAACATGTTTTCCCATTTTATCTATATAGATTCATATCAAGATTTTACATGTATTTGCCAATCCTGGCAATTATCTTGATATATAGCATGAAGCTCTCTTACCTCTCTACTGCCCTCATTTTAGCTGCACATGGCGTAGCTATCATGGTGTTTAAAACACCTAGTGGGTGGCTGGCCGACCGTTTCCCACAGAAGCGTCTGCTCATCCTGGGAGAACTATTGAAGTCTCTTGGAATTTGTGGCCTTATCATTTCTGGAGGAAACCTTCTTATACTCCTTGTTGGGCAAATAATCTCAGGACTGGGTTTTGCTTTCACTTCGAACACTGAAAGTGCGCTCCTTTTTCGCATCATGGAATTTCATGGCGAGAAAGGTAGCTATCAAGAGGTCTTAGCAAAATCACAAAAATACCTTTTCATTTCTCTGTTGATTGCTGGAATTATTGGTTCGATCTTAGCTACGAAAAATTTGTTGTTACCACTGTACTTTTCAGCACCTGTGAACCTTTTGGCCGCACTCAGTCTTGTTTTTCTCCCAGAGCCTCGAAGAGAGCCTGCACCTTCAAAGCAGACTACGGACAAACCAAAAGTGCGAGCCTGGCAGGAAATCTCCCAAGTGCAGGCTCTACTCGTGTATTATGCGGTAAATCGCGCCACAGTTTTAACGCTTTTCGTTTTTGTGTTTCCACTCCTCCTCTTTGTAGATGGCCAGATTAATCTGGCTTTCTTTGGCGCGATTTTAGGCCTTTATTCGTTAACGGCATTTCTGGTTGGCAATTATATGGCAAAGCTTTCCAAATTGGTGAGCGATAGTATGCTATGGGCTATTGTGCCTCTTGCACTTATCTGTAGCATTCTACTGATGACAATACATTTTTATATCGTTTTCCTCGTTGTTCCCATTTTGAGTGGTATTGCAGCTGCGATGGTACGGCCTCTCGTGATGGCAAGGGTAAACACGCAAATAACGGATAATCGCGCAGCAGTAATGTCTTTTGGTGAATTACTTTGTGGTTTTCTGAATGCGCTCTTCCTTGTCGTCATTGCAGTGCTTTTGAATTACAGTATCAACACTTCCCTGTATATTGTCTCTGCACTTGTGATTCTCATTAATGTTGCGGTCTACCTCTACACGCACTTTAAGAGAACGCTTTCATCGAAAAGCATAGCTGCCTGAGCGTGTATCATAAGACGAACGATTAGGATCGGACCTGATTTTCCATGTACTACTTGAAAAGGCTGCAATATGTATGCCTTTTTGAATGAAAGGAAGTATGGTAGCGATGAACTCAGATCTCACGCTGTTGCACCTGCAACGGGATGCCTCTTTGCTGGCAAATCCCTATCCCTGGTATGAGAAGCTTGAGCGTGCCCACGTCGATCCGGTGTGGAGGATACTGATACTTTCACGATATGATGATGTCATTTCAGTGCTTAAACATGACCATAATGAACAGGAGAAAGGCTTCTCCGCCCGTGTCTATCGCACAGAAAAACTTCAAGCCGCTTCTCTTGAGGTTTATCGTCCGCTCTATCAAGCATTGAACGCCCAATTCATCTTCATGGATCGTCCGGATCATCCACGCCTGCGTAGACTTGTTAATTCCATGTTTCTTTCGGACACCTTGCACGCTCAGGGGATTCCAACACTCATTCGTCAATTAGGGACACAACTGCTGAATTGAGTACAAGCGAGAGGACAGGGATCGATGGATGCTATGGCGGACTTCGCTGATCCGTTGCCTCTCCTGGTAATCGCTACGATGCTTGGCTTACCAACAGACGATGAGCATCTTAGATGCCTGGCCCGCTGGTCTGATAGTTTTACTGAAATTATTGGACACTTTGGACTTCCCAGTAATCCTCAGCGAATCATGTCCCTATGGGAAGAGATGCAGGCTATTTTCCAGGAGCGTCTTGATATGCTGAGCCAGCAGCCTCCTGATATTCGTGCACAGACCTTGCTAGGACAGCTCTTTAACGCGCAGCAGCTTGGACAAATTCGCCCAGAGGAAGTGATTCCTACGGGGATGCTTCTGTTGATAGCGGGACACCGTAACACAGCCAATGCTATTTGCAATCTGATTCTTGCGTTGCTAAGACATCCTGAACAAATGGATCTGCTTCGCCACGATCCTTCCCTTATACCTCAGGCAGTTGAGGAGGGCTTGCGCTATGATCCACCAGCGCAGTTCACCGGACGAATTGTACAGGAAGAAGAGAGTATTGGGGAATGTCCGCTCCATCGGGGTCAGGGTATCATGCTCGCATTGGCTGCCGCTAATCGGGATACAGTCCAGCTTGATCAGTCGGTCTCCCATCCCGATACTTTTGACATCAAGCGTACTAAGACTAAACACCTATCTTTTGGATATGGAGCGCACTATTGTAGCGGAACTGCACTGGCACGCATGGAGATTGCAATCGCCCTACAACTGCTTCTCGAGCAATTTC
The DNA here is from genome assembly GCA_963814985.1 of uncultured Chloroflexia bacterium. GTDB lineage: Bacteria > Chloroflexota > Ktedonobacteria > Ktedonobacterales > Ktedonobacteraceae > CAWFFV01. The sequence continues at coordinate 9,545 of CAWFFV010000088.1, forward strand.
CACATCTGCAACTGGCGGTCCCGTTTGATCAGCTTCAATGGGCGAATATCAGCATGCGAGGCTTACAAACGCTACCTCTTTCTTTTCATTCATAAGGAGGATATACCTGTGGTACAACAATCAACACCTCTAACTGCAATAGAGCGCCAGCAATTACTGCTAGATTGGAATACAACCCAGACTGATTATCCTAAGGACATCTGTGTTCATCATATCTTTGAAGCACAAGTCAAGCGAGCGCCCAATGCACTGGCAGTGACGAGCGCTGATGAGCAACTCACGTATGGGGATCTTAATTGTTGTGCCAACCGTCTGGCACATGCGCTTCAACAACGCTATGGCATCACACCAGGTACCATCATCGGTGTGTACCTGGAGCAATCTCCTTCGCTAATAATCACGCTCCTGGCTATCATCAAAGCTGGAGGTGCCTATCTACCGTTAGACCACTCTGCTCCGACAGAACGGATCATGCAGGTACTTAAAGATGCAAACGTGCCAGTTGTCGTCACACAGACTGCGCTACAGGAACACATCATTGGAGGTGAAGTACCCCTGCTCTGTCTGGATGAGCAAGCTCAGAAGCTTGCACAAATGAGCGAAGATAACCCTACAAGCACAGTTGTCGCTGAGGATCCTATCTATGTCATATACACCTCAGGATCAATAGGGACTCCCAAAGGAGTTATGATTCCGCATCGAGCCGTCAACCGGACGGTTTTGAATACTAACTATATTGACATTCACCCAACTGATCGAGTGGCTCAGGCTTCGACCGTCGTATTCGACGCTGCGACCTTCGAGATATGGGGAGCCCTTCTCAACGGTGCCCAACTCGTACTTTTGCCCAAGGACGTTTTGCTTACACCACATATCTTTGCTCAGGTACTTCGCAATGAGTGCATCACGATTTTTTCCTTACAACCGCTCTCTTCAATTTGATTGCACACATGGCACCTGATGCATTTGCTACCTTACAGTACCTCTTGTTTGGTGGAGAGCAAGTCAATCCCAGATCAGTGAAGGCTGTACTAAAGAGTGGCGCACCCAAACATTTGTTACATGTGTATGGCCCTACGGAAACCACTACATTCACAACGTTCTACAAGGTACAAAATGTTCCTGAGGACGCAACTACACTTCCGATTGGCAAACCAATTAGCAATACGACTCTGTATGTTCTTAACGAACAGTTAGAGGTAGTTCCTGTGGGAGATCAAGGGGAACTCTATATTGGGGGAGATGGCCTTGCGCTGGGATATCTTGATCCCGTCCTGACTACTGAGCGTTTCATCCCTCATCCATGGGATTCCGGGTCCGATAAGCATTTGTATAAGACAGGCGATATAGTCACGTATCAAGAAGATGGTAATGTGGTATTTATCGGACGTTATGACGATCAAGTGAAAATTCGCGGCTATCGGATCGAGCTGGGAGAGATCATAACTCAACTTTCTCTACATTCTGAGGTACAAACATGTGCGGTGATTCCTAAAGTAAACAGTTTTGGAGAAAAGCGTTTGGTAGCTTATGTGGTACCCAGACAAGAAGCAAATCTTACCAATCGCGATCTACGCCAGTATCTTAAAGATCGCTTACCCAGCTACATGGTTCCCGCAAACATAATGCTGCTCCCAGGCTTACCACTCAATGCCAACGGAAAGCTGGATAAGGAGGCGCTAGCGGCCCTCCCAGAGCAGGAAGCGATTGTTGAAACTGAGTCTGATGTCATTGATAACAGTAGTGACTCAACTGATCATGAATTGATAAAGGGCCTCATCAAAATGTATGAGGAGATTCTAGATGTCTCTGACATCCAGGCAGATACCGACTTCAATGCATCAGGAGGCGACTCTCTCTCCACTACCCGACTCGCGCGGGAGATCTACAAGGTTTATGCTGTGGAGGTGGCAATTATCGACCTGTTAGTACATACTACTCCACGAGCACTGGCAGAGGTGATTATCACAAAGCTGCCAGAGAATTCTGATGGTTTCCCACGACAGTGAAGCAATAACTCATGGTTTTCAGCAACGGTAGCAGGTTCATCATAAGTAACTCTTCAGGTACTCCTCTTGCGCCGCCTTCGCGGCCTTTGAAACAAGGGGGAATGTGCGAGGACACCTCGCGCTCCGGCCAGGAGACTGACATTCCCCGGCACCCCCTCCTGAAGAGTTACCATAATCATCTAAACCTATGCCAGTGAGAGGGCTTGAAAACTAAACTCGCGTAACCGTTGTTCGAGCTTATCGAGTGCTGTCACTATTTCGGATTCGTGTACATAGCCGAGATGCCCAATGCGGAAAATCTTGCCGTTTAACCTTTCTGGGCCGCTACCAAAGACAATGTGATCCTCTTCGAGTAGCTTCTTGAATAGCGCATTGATGTCAACTCCTTCCGGCACCATTACCGCTGTGACCGTATTGGATGCATAGGCATGATCTGCGAGCAGTTGTAACCCCATTGCCTTGACTCGCTGCCGCACGTACTCTCCGATTTTTTGATGGCGAGCAAAGATAGCGTCTTTTCCCTCGTCCAGCATTATTTCCAATGCCTCATCAAGAGCATAGAAGAGAGAGACTGGAGGCGTAGTCGGATGCTGGCCCAGTTCCAGGTACTTGCGAGCATTACCCCAGTCAAAGTAGAAACGGGGGAGCTTTGCGGTTTTATACGCTTCCCATGCACGATCACTGGCGGCGATCATCATGATACCTGGAGGAATCATCCAACCTTTTTGCGAACCCGTAAAGACGACATCAAGGTCCCATAGATCCATTTCCAACGGTACGCAGGAGAGTGAACTGACCGCATCAACCACTACCAACGCTTCCGGGCTTAAACGTCGTACCAGCGCCGCCAACGTCTTAAGATCATCGGTAACGCCTGTCGATGTCTCATTATGTGTTATCAGTACGCCTTTGTATGCTGGTAGGGTTCTTAAGCGCTCTTCAACTACGGCTAGATCAGCAGGCTCTCCCCACGGGAACTCAATGCGTGTGACATTCAATCCGTATGTTTCGGCAATTGTAGCAAAACGATTGCCAAGTGCACCTATGATAATTGCAACGACGTGATCTCCCGGCGAAAAAACATTAACAACAGAGCACTCCTGACCGCCAGTGCCAGAGGATGGATAGGTCATTACGGGAGATTTTGTCTGGAAAAAATATTGTAAACGTGGTGTAACTCGATGCATAATGGCGGCAAATTCTGGCCCACGATGATTGATCATTGGCTGTGCCTGCGCGGCTAAGATCTGAGGTAGTACTGGAGTTGGTCCAGGAATACGCAGATTTTGTGTTGGAATGGGACGACGAGGCTCTACTTGAGGTACGGGGATAGATTCCTTTTCCTGGATTGTCATGATGCTTTTTCTCCATATACATTGGCTATAACGATTAGCTTACACACTATTTATTATACATAACTCCGGGTTCATGGCATTTTATAGTAACTATTCAGGAGGGAGACTGGAGTCCCCCTCCTGAATAGTTACCCTTTACTTTCTTCTGCCAGCCCCTCAGGTATTCTTGCGTAGATATCCCTCTATCGCGTCCAATGCTTGCGCAAGCTCTATTTGATCAAAAGAGCCAAGATGGCCTATGCGGAATATTTTTCCATCCAGGTGGTTTTGTCCTCCACCCAGGACAATATGGTCTTGCTCTCGTAGATCCTTAAGGAATGTTTTGGCGTTCAGGCCTTGAGGAATCAGGGCTGCAGTTACCGTATTTGAGGCATACTTATGATCTGCAAACAACTCCAGCCCCATCTCTTTCACTCGTCCACGCACATACTTACCAGCTTGCTCGTGTCGTTCAAAGATTGCCTCGCGTCCCTCAACTAACATCATCTCCAGTGCCAGATCTAATGCATAGAAGATAGAGACTGGTGGCGTGGTTGGATGTTGCCATACCTCTAAATACTTGCGAGCAAGAACCCAGTCAAAATAGTAGCGGGGCAGTTTTGCGGTCTTGTTTGCCTCCCATGCACGGGGACTGGCCGCAATCATCATAATTCCAGGAGGGCTCATCCATCCTTTTTGCGAACCAGTAAAGACAACGTCAAGATCCCAGGCATCCATCTCCAGAGGGATACAGCCGAGAGAGCTCACGGCATCTACCACAATAAGTGCTTCTGGGCTCAATCGTCGTATGAGTGTAGCCAGTGCTTCAATATCGTTGGCAACGCCTGTAGAGGTTTCGTTGTGCGTCATCAAGACCCCACGATACGGGGCTATCTCGCTAAGACGCTCCTCAACTATGGCAAGATTTGCCGCCTGACCCCAGGGAAACTCAATACGTGTGACCTGCAATCCATTAGTTGCTGCAATATTTGCAAAGCGATTACCAAAGCTCCCAATGGAGATAGCGACAACGCGGTCTCCAGGTGAAAAGAGGTTCACAATAGCACTTTCTAGCCCACCTGTTCCAGATGCAGGAAAGGTGAGTACAGGTGATTCTGTTTGAAAGAAGTATTGCAAACGCAGTGTTGTTCGTTCAAGAATAGCAGCAAATTCTGGTCCTCGATGATTAATCATCGGGCTTGCCAGTACAGCCAATATCTCTGCCGGAATCGGAGTTGGGCCAGGAATACGTAGATTTTGCTTAGGAATGGGAATACGTGCTTTAACCTGTGGAATAGGAATTTCTTTTTTTCCCTGAATAGTCATATTGTTTTGCTCCATTTCTACACACAAATTTTGCGTTGGGCGCTTTATGGCAATCAGGCAAGAAGTAAAGGCTCGCTGATACGACAATCTAAAGTATAGCATAAGTGAGCTAACCTAACATTGTCAATTGTGGTATGTATGGAAGAGGAGCATAAAGCGCTCCTCCTTCACAGTAAATCCTCAACTTCGGCAGCCGTGGGGAGCGATGCAATGGCCCCCATCCGTGTAGCGGCCACCGCACCTGCGGCGCTGGCTCGTTGCAAAGCTGTCTGCATAGGTATACCATCAGCTAAACTGGCAGCTAACGCCCCACAAAAGGCATCTCCTGCCGCCGTTGTGTCTATCGCTTTTACCTGATATGCAGGTAACGCTTGATGTGATGAAGTACCTGGCACTGTGGTATAGGTACTCCAGAGGCATCCCTGAGCACCCAACGTCGTAACTACATGTCTGGGGCCTCGTAGAAGGAGCACTTCTGCCGCTCGCTGTGCTGTCTTCGATGAATTGACAGCTATCCCGGTAAGTAATGAAGCCTCAGTTTCGTTGATCACCAGGATATCAACCAGAGCCAGCAAGTCATCATCTAATGGCTCACGTGGGATAGGAGCAGCATTGAGTATGGTCATCATTCCCAACGTGTGAGCATGTTGCAGGCCTGCCACATAGGAAGCTTTGCTCGTTTCACATTGTGCAAGAAAGATTGTAGTACCATCGGAGTGTTGTGCCTGAAGGGTTTCCAGAGCAGCCACGACAGTTTCAGCAGGAACAGCAAGGTTAGCACGCAGGGTGGCAACGATCATATTTTGACCGCTATCGGCAGCGATCATGATCACAGAGACGCCCTTCCCAACCGTCGTATCACGCTCAACATACTTACTCTGAATGCCTTCTTTCGTAAGCACCGGAAAAAAGGCATCACCAAACACATCAGCCCCAACGCGCCCAATCATGCTAACTTTTGCGCCCAGCCGGACAGCGGCAACAGCCTGATTGATCCCTTTACCACCCAGAAATGTCGCAAAATTATCGCCAATTAACGACTCTCCAGGCTCTGGTAAGCGCGGTGCCCGTGCTCCAGGGTCTGTGATAAAGTTTCCTAAAACAACAACTCTACCCATCTGGACTGCTCCTATCTCAAAGGTTTCATACACTTAATCTTATCACAATGTAACTACTCGGATTGATACAATTCAGTGCTGTAAACAGATATCGG
>CAWFFV010000089.1:0-18742 GCA_963814985.1 uncultured Chloroflexia bacterium
CTCTACGAGAATAACACTAAACGCTGGTCACTGCTCTCAGATGCTTTGCAGGTGGCGAAAAAAATAGTTAGCGAACAACAACTCTGCTCAATACTCTTCAAGAGCTCCATCCTTACCTTGTAGAGAACGAGCAACTCATTCAGAAGTACGATGATATTATCAAAAAGACTTGGAGTGGTTGGTATCGCTCTAAGGGCCAGCGCTTATTATCGCTCCAAATCCTTTCTTTGCATAATCAATTCTATGAGCCACAGTCACAGACGCCGGTCATTTTAGCCTCGGCCGATTGATGATCTTGTAGCACTCAAACCACAAGAAACGACCAGCGAAGATCTCTGGTGCCAGTTGCTTGAGCCTGCCCGGCGCACACAGGCCATCTCGTCTCTTTTGAAAATCGCTGCTGCTAATGACCTTGAAGGTCTACATCTCACTCCAAATGTTGTCGATGTTATTCGTTCTCTGCTTGATGCTCAAGAAATTTCAACGCTCTATTCGCTGCTCCCATACCTGCGTGGGGCTGAGCCTTCGCTTTTATCATCTCTTAGCCTCTGGGTAGAGAATCCACCAGATCCTCTGGTATGGGCCTACGCGGGACTTCTACTGGCTGAAGCAGGCCAGATGAATACAAGCACCATCCCTTGCCTTCTTGAACTGATCGAGAATGGTATCGACATTGGACGCTACCGAGCCAGTATTGTATTGCATAGCCCACAGGTATTTGTCACAAATACGAAACGTGATTTTCGTACATCTCAATTTGGTTTAGCATCCGCTCCTCCTTCTTGCACAAGCACATAAACGACTTCAGTTCGAAAGAGGACCTATTGCCACGCCTATAGGCTGGATTTGTTGCAATATTGTTTACGACGATCCTGCGCTACTTCAGCAACTTATTGATTGTGCCAATGCCGAAGAAGGGAGCGAAGGAGGGGTCTCAGGTCTACTTAGCAAAATCTCATATTGTAACAATGATGTTTTAGAGGCAATTGTCAACCATTTTGAACATGGCTCTGAAAAGACGCAAGTGCTGCTTATACATTCGTGGATGCATTTGTCTTTCTATCACTTTAAGCAAAATATCACACTGGCGATGAATAAGCGCGTCGTTGAGGCTGTCTCGAAGCTTCCACCAGATAGGCTGGAGAATATTAAGGCTATCCCTGATCGTTTGTTTACTATTGGTCACCTTCTCTGCTCAGTAAGTCAGCAGATTGAGGAAGAGCGGATAACGCTTCAGCAAGCAATCGCTATATTAAATAGATCATTATCAATACGTGCGCTAAGGTTACCAGACTCATCGATTGAGGAGCTTAGAGAGCATGCATTCCATTATCCTACCGCTGATCGAATGTGCATTGAATATGGCTCGTACTATCAGTGAAAATAGTACATCATTAGAACTTTTGTTTGCATGGCTAGCAACTTCGCTGAGTGAGGATCTCGACGATGTTCCAACTATGTATCATCGCACATCTACCCTCCTTGAGTTGGCTGGTGCCACTACGTATTTTTCACCGGCGGCCATCTATAAATCTGCTCACAAAAAACCAACTGGGACCAGCCCTTGTACAAGCAACGATGTACCATGATTTATACTGGGAAGAGCCGGTGCCGCAACATTGCTGGGATATTTACGTCATACGCCAGCAATGTTTGATGAGGCATTGCTCAGCGGCTTACACGATGTTGCAGAGGTCCAGAAGGCTATTGTCCAGATGGTACAAAACTTACGCTATCTGGATGAACGGATAATCCCTAAACTTATCGACATGCTGGCACACAAAAGTGCGTCTGTTGTCTATACAGTTGCAAAGTTATTGGTCAGTATTGCTCGCGATGAGAAGACACCGCACGCGCAGCGACAAAAAATTGTCAAAGCGCTCAATACTATCATCCAACACCAGGATTTATTATGCCCTGTATTTGTCCTGGAAACAGATGAGGGAAGAATTTTATGCGTAATATTGGCCGGTTAGACCAGCAGTTATATAGCGATATTATCACTATTACCGGCATTATATAAGTGGAGCAATGTGTTGAATATTGTAAGTACTGTTAAGATCAGCAAACGCCAGGAGAATTTTATGAAGAAGTTTACCATCCCTTGCTCATTTGGAGGCCAGAAAGCCCCGTTCAACATTTATATTGGTGAGCCAGGTGCCAAAGTCCACCCCCTTCAATATCAGGCATTATGGCTTCAGGAGGAGAGAGAGGGCCAAATTGCCCCGAAGTGACGGATAGTTTCCAAAAACTGCGTGATATTTCACTTGAAAACGGTGTTTCCTTTGAGGAGCTGTGTGTCTATGCGCTTGGAACTGCATCTTAAACACCGTCAGAGGGAGAAAAGAAGAATCATGGCGCGTAGGACTGGATTATAGCACGTGATAGTGTGATTTTCTCTGTCGGATGATAGAGCCATTGCGGATTCTATAACAAGGCACAGTGGTAGGGTCATGCACAGTCGGCGAGAGAAGGGTCGTGCGGGAACCATCTGACATCTGTTCCTCCTCACATCATGGCCCTCACACATGTGTTTACAGAAGCAAGTGACCTCACTTAATTTTCAATGCATATCACAGCTTCTTCCGTGAATTTCATTGGCAGCCGCGAGTACCGTAATCACAGCTGAGCGCCTTGTCCGGCTACAGGTCGGATGAGAGAATAGCTGGGGAGGGCAGTCCCATTGATCTAGCCCAGGCCCGTATGCAAGTGAGCATACACGTCAAAGCGGTGGGGCTACTGTTGATACAAGGGGGCACATTCCAACCCACATGCTCTCGCGAATAGCACCTCAAGTCAGAACACACTGGCATATAGCGGGAATGTCAGTGTGTTCTGACTTGAGGGCGGCAGAAAAAGCTTTTGTCCACCTTTGTCTATCAACGATGGTAACTGTTGATACCGCGTAGCACATATCCTTGATTGTGGACAGAGTATGCCGCAAAGCCAAAATCACGCAGAAGCGTATTAAGTCCAGCTCTGCCGGTGATAGATCTTCGCACTACGGCAAGTTCTCGCCGTTTCGCTTTTGGGCTACGTTGTGATGCATTTACCAGATGTGTGTGCCACTGTTGTGTAGGAGAACGAATGAGATCTGTGGTCTCTTTTTCACAAGAAGTTGTGAGCACGGCATGCACCATCTTCTCTGAGCCGTAAAGGAGAGCAAGAAGTTCTGCATGGAGTGCTCCCCCAGGCAGTTTCAGTAACAGTACGAGCAGGCGAAACCGGGAATTGGGAAAATGGCGCTGTGCAAGAATTGTCCCGTTTTGGAGAAGCGTCACAATCTGCTCAGTGACATTCAACACCAGTTGACAATCGGCAGGTACACAGTATGTCTTCACAGAAACCATCAGATTTGTATCATCAATGACAGACATAGATAAGATTCCTCCATCATAGAGCTAATCGCGAGAGGTGGGTAAATAGCTTCCTCTCCGGTATCCTCAGGCAAGGTTTTCACAAAAATGCTGTTTGTGATTCTGCTTGTTTTGCTAATGATCTGTGAAGAACCACAAAACTCAAACATACGATAGGATCTATCTGTACATTCCTGACGAAAGTATCCCTCCCTTATGTTGTGGTATTGTTGACGATCGTCCTATATTTATATATAAAGTAAAATAGGCAAATAAATAGATAACAGAAGATATCACTTTGGGTATCATTTGAGATATCATTTTCAAATGTTACCCTTACAACAGTCCTGGCATGTTTCTAAATAGAGGAAGGGATCCATATGCCAATAAATTCTTTGTTACGGAAGGCACGTCTCGAATCAGGCCTGTCGCAAGCCAGACTCTGCAGAGCAATTGGGGGTAACCAAAATTACCATTAACAGATGGGAGCGACAAAAAGCAATACCACAGCCATTCTATCAGCAAAAGCTCATTTCCCTCTTCAAGAAGAGTGAGAAGGAACTGGGGTTGCATCAGAGTGAGTCAGTACTGGAGGAACCCCCTGAGGAGCAGAGTTTTTTGCAAGACCCGTCAACCCCATTAGAACCAGAAGAAGTGCTCATCGGGCGCGACAAAGAACTTGCCCTCATCAAGACGCACCTTACCACCAGCAAAAGTATCACAGCACTTCATGGCATTCCAGGGGTCGGAAAAACAGCTCTGGCAATAGCGATCGCATACGACCACTCTATTCATGAGCATTTTCATGATGGCATCTTGTGGGCTAGCCTGGGTTCTCATCCTAACGTACTTAGTCTCTTAAGCCATTGGGGGACATTATTAGGAATTTCAGAGAGCCAGATGGCAATCTTAAACAGCATCCAGGATTGGGCTAAGGCGCTACAGAACATCATTGGCTCATGTTCTATGCTTCTCGTCATCGACGATGCCTGGACAGTGGAGGATGCCCTGAACCTTCTCGTCGGTGGACCCAATTGCGCATACCTGGTAACCACGCGCTTTGCTACTGTAGCCTCATACCTCTCAGTCGAGAGAACACATTTCATAGAGGAACTCAATGAGGAGCAGGGCATCATCCTCTTGAAGCAACTTGCGCCACATCTTATTGAACAGGAACCACACCAGGCACGTGAACTCGTACAGGCAGTCGGCGGACTACCTCTGGCGCTCTTGCTCATGGGAAACTATCTACGCACCCAGAGCTACACAAACCAACCACGACGCATCCATGCTGCCCTGCAACGGCTTACAAGCGCTCGCGAACGCTTACAACTCACTGCGCCACAGAGGGCCACTCAGCAGCACTCTAGTTTACAGAAAGGAGTTCCTCTCTCACTCCAATCAGTTATCTCTGTGACAGAGCAGGTACTGAACCAGCAAGCGAAAGAGACACTCAGAGCACTATCCACGCTTCCTTCTAAGCCTCATAGTTTTTCCGAAGAGGCGGCTCTGGCAGTTGCGGCTTGTGATACAGAGACGCTTGATCAACTTACCGATGTTGGACTGATAGAAAGTTATGAACCTGGTCGCTATATGCTCCATCAGACAATTACTGATTATGCTCGGCTGGACTTGCAAGACCCGAAGACAATCTTTGAGCGTCTAATTGGCTATACTATCTCTCTTCTCAAAACACAGCAAAAGAATTATATCCAGCTTGACCTCGATAGTCCTCTGGTATTTGCTGCACTGGAGGCAAGCCATCAATACAAACTGCAAGCAGAACTATTAGAGCTTACCCTGGCATTTGTACCTGTTATGTTTCGACGCGCATGGTACGAGCAGGTAGAACAGTACATTGATCGAGCGTATACTGCGGCAGTAACTTTGCGCGACCAGCATGGGATCATTTTCTCTCTTTTATATCGAGGCAAAATCGCGCAAAAACGGGGTAAGATAGAGCAAGCAAAAACACTCCTTCAAGAAGGATTAACTCTCGCACGACATGGTCAGACCCCCGATGAAATGTGTGAGTTCTTCCTTGCGCTCTCAGATGTGTTCTTCAGAACAGGAGACTATCAGCGTGCACAGGAGACAGCGCGAGAAGGACTTGCCCAGGCACACTCTCTCAATCGACCAGAGATTGTCTGTCGGCTCTTACTCAAGCTCGGCCAAACGGGCAGGATGCTTGGGAATACTGCTCAGGCTCAAAACTTCTATCAGGAAGGCCTTGCTCTTGCTTGCCAGATTGAAGCCCTCGAAGAGCAGTGTGGATTTCTTCTAGAATTATTTCGGATGGAGCTTCGAGCAGGACAATTCGAGCAGGCCAAAACTCTCTGTGAGGAAGGAATCGAACTCGCTCGCCGGATAAAACACCGCGAGTACCTCTGTGGGTTTCTCATCAATCGAGGAGCTATCGCCAGTTACCAGGGGGATAGCAAACAAGAAGAGATTTCTTTACAAGAGGCAGGAGAAATCGCGCGTCAGATAGGACACCGCGAGTATCTTTGTGCTATCCTTGGAAATATTGGATGGCGGAGATACAACGAGGGAAACTATGAAGAGGCGGAGGCAGCATATCGCGAGGCTCTCGATCTCGCAAAAGAAATAGAGCATCGCGAATACACAATCAATCTGATAAACATGCTGGGAGAGTTATCCGGCGGCTACGAGCGGTTCTCTCAAGCGTTACAATACTTTGAAGAAGGGCTGAGCATTGCTCGTCAGACAGACCATAAAGACATGAGTGCAATCTTTCTCCTCAACATCGGTACTCTTCACTACGAAATGCACAATCTACGAGAGGCAGATATGTACCTCCTTGAAGCAACGGCCCTCCTACGACAGATAGGGCAACAGTTGGGATTGGGGCAGGCATTGTGTGTAAGTGGACTGATCGCATTGGAGCAACAACGTCTGGTAGACGCAGAGAGAAAATTCCAGGAAGCTCTTGCAGCGGAACCATATCCTTCCTGGCAGGCTCGCATTGCTTATGGACAGGCCTACCTGGCAGCCCAAAAGGGAACGGAGAAGAGGCACGACAACACGCGATACGTGGTCTTGCAATCTTTGAGTCCATTGCGCATCCCGTTACACTTGACCAACACAAAGCCGCCGAGGTTCGCGAGTGGCTGGCAACGCTACCAGAAACATCTTCGCCATCTCAACCATAGCCAGATACCATACATGTTATAAGGAGGCTCTATGCATTCAGCAAGAGAGAAAATACACACGGCATTTGTTCCTTTCACTCTCTACCTCATCTTCTTCTTTGCACTGTGGGCTTTCTCACGGATAATGCTTATTCCCTGGCTGGAGCATCAGCAGATCGGGGCAACAGATGCAGTCGAAACCATCTGGAAGTTCCTCGTCTTTGTTGTTCCCGTACTACTTTACCTGTCTTTGATCGACCATGTGAAACCCCTGGCATACTTACGATTGACCTCACAGCTTAAGCAAGGATTGATCTGGGGAATCATCGGGTGTCTACCGTCGCTAGTAATACTCCTGTCCTATCTTTTCAGCCACCATTTCATCCTCCAGCCGCAGAAAACCAACATCTGGGAAAACATCATCTTTGTGGGCATCACAGAAGAGATACCTTTCCGGGGGTTCCTCCTGCAAAAACTCGAACCGGTTCTAGGCTTCTGGCCTGCAAGCATTCTTGCCTCCCTCCTCTTTGTGCTCATTCACGTCCCAGAGTGGCTCGAAATGGGACAAACATCTCCCGCTTTCTGGCTACGATCTACGATTGGATTGTTCATTGTCGGATGGCTTCTCTGTCTGCTTTTGAGGCAATCCCGCTCATTATGGAGTTGCGTTATTGCGCATTCATTCTATAATCTGGTGAACGTGCTTCTCTAACGGCGGGATTACATGTTTCCCACAGTATTCGGAGGTTATGTTCAGACAACAAAAAGGATGCACGTCTCTTTAAGTGAGAGGCATGCATCCTTTTGGCAAATCATTGCTAGGAAGTTATCGTGCTGCTTTCGCTCTCCTGTATTGTTCCATTTTGTATTTTCTCATTGATGTGATAACCTGTGCCAAATTAACCCTGCATTTGCGTTATTCTATAGAATACTATATGATCGATCGCTAAGGAGATTGTTGTTATGGAATATCAGATCGCGCTCAGTCCGAAACTTGGTCTTACCCCAGTTGATTTTGTACAATCCTGGAATGCCTCATCCGAAGCGCAAGCCTTCGCGGAGGCTCGCCTTACTTCTACAAGCAATGCCAGTTATAACCCCTTTCTGGACGGAACCATGGTAGTCCTTAGTACTATTGGCACCATTGGTGTTGGCGTTGCCACCAATCTTCTCTCTGATCGCATCAAAGAGATTTTTACGAAGAAGACCCCACAAAAACACCTGCATATCACAAAAGTCGATCTGCCCGATGGTACACATATTCTGGTGGTTGATAGCAAAGAAGAATAGCAAAGAGCGCAAACAAACGAGCAAGACAGGGAGCGATTGGCGATGGCACTTATCAGTATTGAGGAAGAGCATGCTGAAGGACAGGATATATTCCAGGCTGTCGTGAGATTCAACAACGGACCCAAATACCCTTTACAGTGCGCAATCCCTTCTCTCAAAGAACAAGAGCAGGAGTTAGAGTGGTATTTTGAGGAACATCTGCGCTTCCCTTTCACCGACAAGGTGCGAGCGAAAAATGTTGCCGTAACGATTCCTTCTTATGGTGAGAGCCTCTTCAATCAGGTGTTTGCCAATCGTCAGGCTTATAGCAAATACAAAGAACTTGTGCAGGCTGGTCTGCCAACAGTGCAGATAGAAGTTGCAGGCTCTCCAGCCTTTCAAAGCCTGCATTGGGAAGCGCTTAAAGATCCCGATCTGCCCATGCCACTCAGCTTGCAGGCCGCCATGGTACGCAAAAACCTGCAACCCTACGCGATTGAGGCCAAACCCCAACCATCACCAACCATCAATCTGCTCATTGTCACAGCCCGCCCCTCCGGCAGACAGGATGTGGGCTATCGTACGATCTCGCGCCCGCTGGTCGAATTGCTACGCCAGACCGATCTGCCTGTTCAGATTGAAATTTTGCGTCCAGGATCATATGAGGCGCTCCATCACCATCTTCGGGAGACTACAACACGGCATGGTGTTGGCTACTACCAAGTTATCCACTTTGATGTCCATGGTGCGGTTCTGCCTTATCAGGCATTTCAACAGGAGCAGCAAAGTCAGCCGGTTCCTCTACCAGAACCGCTATGGTCGTCCTGATATTGCTCCCTATGAGGGTGAAAAAGCATTTCTCTTCTTTGAGGATCTCAAGGGAAACAAGCCCGATCCCGTTGAAGCATCCGAACTTGCCGACCTGCTGATTGCTCACCAGATCCCGATTGCCATTCTCAATGCCTGTCAATCAGGCAAACAGATCGGGGCAAGCGAGACCAGCCTGGCAAGCCGCCTTATGCTGGCAGGCGTTCAACTGGTGCTGGCAATGGGCTACTCAGTGACAGTCAGCGCCGCTCAACTGCTCATGAGCAAGCTCTATCGCGAACTCTTCGCGAAGCACGAACTCTCGAAGGCGATCAGCATGGCACGTCATGAGCTGTACAACAACAAAGAACGCCGGGTTTACTATAACCAACTCATCGACCTGGAAGATTGGTTGCTCCCTGTGGTCTACCAGAACCAGCCCATCCAATTGAGTGCGCGTCCTTCAACGGCCGAAGAACTGGCACACAGACATGAGCAGGATGCCAAACGCTACAAGCCAGCCCAGCCCAATTATGGCTTTGTCGGGACGTGACCTGGACATTCTACAGATTGAGAAGCGTCTGCTCACCCAACGCAACATCCTGCTCATTCGTGGGATGGGAGGAGCAGGCAAAACGACGCTGCTGCACCACCTGGGGAGTTGGTGGCAGACCACCCATTTCATCCAGGAAGTCTTCTACTTCGGCTATGATGAGCGAGCCTGGACACGACAGCAGATTCTCAACAGCATTGCCAGACGCCTGATGAGCAAGGTGGAATATCTCTCGACCTTTCAACCGCTCTCACCTGAGGCCCAGCAATCCCTGCTAGCTCAGCGACTGCGTGCCGAACGACACCTGCTCATCCTGGACAACCTGGAATCAATCACCGGAGCGCATCTGGCAATCCAACACACACTCTCGAAGAAAGAGCAAAAAGCCTTGCACAGCTTTCTCAAAGAGCTGGCAGGAGGCCAGACCCTCGTCCTGTTAGGATCGCGAGGAGGTGAGGCATGGCTATCGGCAGAGACGTTTGTGGATAATCTGTATGACCTGCCGGGGCTGGATGCCGAAGCCGCTTCAGCATTAGTCGAACGTATCATGGAGCGCTATGGGGTCACAAAATATCAACATGACCCACACCTGCCAGCATTACTGAACCTGCTGGGTGGATTTCCTCTGGCCCTGGAAGTCGTGCTTGCCAATCTGGTGCGACAGAGCCCGAAAGAGGTGCTTGCGGCTCTGCAAACAGGGAATGTTGAGATCAACACAGGCAACAGTGAGAAGAAAACTGAGAACATCCTGCGCTGCATCGATTACTCTCACAGTAATCTTTCTCCTGAAGCTCAATCTTTGCTGATCTGCTTTGCTCCATTTACATCCTTCCTGTTTCCCGGCGTCCTAAACCTCTATTCCAGGTATTTGAAAGAGCAGGCTGTGTTGACAGACCTGCCGTTTGATCTCTGGCAGAATGTGCTACGGGAGGCAAGTAATTGGGGATTGCTAGGGGGAGATCCAGGTTTGCCTGCAGTTCCTGCGCTTGCAACCCATCTTTCCCTATTTCCTGCGCACACGTTTAAATAGTCCTGAACAAGCAGAGGTCCGCCAAGCCATAGAAACAGCATTTCTGGAACTCTACAGAGAGTACGGAGGACAGTTGTATGATCTCCTCAAGTCAAAGGAGCCAGAGGAAAGGCAAGTGGGTCTTCTGTTGACGCAGTATGAGTATGAGAATCTCCGTTTTGCCGTAAACTGTGCCCTGGACACTCAGACTTCGATTCTTCCCCACTATTTTGTCCTCTCTAAGTATTTTGACCTGATGAATGACCCTCAACGAGGGCTGGAGATGGCACAAGATGTTCGAATGCGTCTTCTCTCTGCGAAAACAGAGCAGTCCCACGATCAAGTGAATAAGCAGTTAGTTACGGTGTTGAAGGATGTTGGGCTTTGGCAGATGGAACTCAAACGCTATGCCGAAGCCGAAAAATCTTACCAGCAGGCATTACAAATCGACATAGAGTCCAACAACCGTTACTCCCAAGCCGGTGCCTATCATAATTTGGGTATAGTGGCAGAAGAGCAGAGGCAATACGAGAAGGCATTGGAGTACTACCAACAGGCGTTGCAGATCAAGATTGAGGTCAATGATCGCAGCTCCCAAGCCAGTACCTACCATCATTTGGGCAGAGTGGCAGAAGAGCAGAGGCAATACGAGAAGGCATTGGAGTACTACCAACAGGCGTTGCAGATCAAGATTGAGGTCAATGATCGCCACTCCCAGGCCAGTACCTACCATCAGTTGGGGACAGTGGCACAGAAGCGGCAGCAGTACAAGAAGGCGTTGGAGTACCACCAACAGGCATTGCAGATCGAGAGAGAGTTCAACGACCGCCATTCCCAGGCCCTCACCTATCATCACTTGGGTATGGTGGCACAGGATCTGCGGCGATACGAAGAGGCGCTGGAGTATTACCTGCAGGCTTTGCAATTCTTCATAGAGTTCGATGACCGCCACTCCCAGGCAAGGATCTACCATCAGTTGGGGACAGTGGCGGAGGGGCAGAGGCAATACGAAGAGGCACTGGAGTACTACCAGCAGGCTTTGTGGATCAAGAGAGAGTTCAACGACCGTTACTCCCAAGCTTTCACATACGGCCAATTAGGCAGAGTGGCATATGAGCAGCATCAATGGCTAGAAGCACAAAATGCATTCTATGAAGCGCTTACTATCTTCGTACTCTACGAAGATAAAAACCATGCTAGCATGGTTTTAAACGACTTGGCTCGCATATGGGAAGCGACAGGAGAGACCGATACCAATATTCTGCTTGAAGTTGCATATCTCTTGGAGTGGACTCAAGAGGAGGTAGAAGCGTCGTTTCGTGAGATGTTGGGAAACAAGCCAGATGAATCGGAGAACAACGAAGCGGGCTGAGAAGCGCATGTAAAGTCGTATTCTATGTTATTGATCGTTGAGGAAGTATTAGGTAATGGCTCTTATTAGTATTGAAGAGGTACATGTTGGTGGACAGGATGCATTCCAGGCTGTTGTGAGCTTTAATCACGGCCCCAAATACCCCCTCACAGTACGCAATCCCTTTTCGCCAGAGCAAGAGCAGGAATTAGAATGGTATTTTGAGAAGCATTTGTGCTTCCCTTTCACAGACAAGGTGCGAGCGAAAAACGCCGCTGCGATAATTCCCGTTTATGGTGAGAACCTCTTCAATCAGGTGTTTGCTGACCGTCAGGTCTATAGCGCGTACAAAGAGCTTGTGCAGGCTGGTCTGCCAACAGTGCAGATAGAGATTGCAGGCTCTCCAGCCTTTCAAAGTCTGCATTGGGAAGCGCTCAAAGATCCTGATCTACCCACACCGCTCTCTTTGCAGGCCACAATAGTGCGCAAAAACCTGCGTCCCTCCACAATTCAAGCCAAACTCCGACCATCGCCAGCCATCAATCTGCTCATTGTCACGGCCCGTCCTTCAGGGAGACAGGATGTGGGCTATCGTACGATCTCACGTCCACTGGTCGAACTGCTACGCCAGACCGATCTGCCTGTCCAGATTGAAATCTTACGCCCAGGATCATATGAAGCACTTCATCACCATCTCCAGGAGACCACGACACGGCATAGGGCTGGCTATTATCAGGTCATCCACTTTGATGTTCATGGTGCAGTTCTTCCTTATCACGCGTTTCAACGGGAGCAGCAAACCAAGCCGAATTCTCTACCAGAACCGTTATGGTCGGCCTAATATTGCTCCCTACGAAGGCGAGAAAGCCTTTCTCTTTTTTGAAGATATCAAAGGGAACAAAGCCGACCCCGTTGAAGCATCCGAGCTTGCCAATCTGCTGATCGCTCACCAGATCCAGATTGCCATTCTCAATGCGTGTCAGTCAGGCAAACAGGTCGGAGCAAGCGAGACCAGTTTGGCAAGCCGCCTGATGCAAGCTGGCGTTCAACTGGTGCTGGCAATGGGCTACTCTGTGACGGTCAGTGCTGCACAACTGCTCATGAGCACGCTGTATCGCGAACTCTTTGCCAAACATGAACTCTCGACAGCGATCAGTATGGCACGTCATGAGCTCTACAACAACAAAGAACGTCGGGTTTACTACAACCAGCTCATCGATCTGGAAGATTGGCTGCTCCCTGTGGTTTACCAGAATCAGCCCATCCAATTGAGTGTGCGCCCCTCAACGCCTGAAGAACTGGCACGCAGACATGAGCACCATGCCAACCGCTACAATCCAGCGCAACCCAACTATGGTTTTGTGGGACGCGACCTGGACATTCTCCAGATCGAGAAGCATCTGCTCACTCGACGCAACATCCTGCTCATTCGTGGGATGGGAGGAGCAGGAAAAACGACGCTCTTGCGCCACCTGGGGAGTTGGTGGCAAACCACTCATTTTATCCAGGAGGTCTTCTACTTCGGCTATGACGAGCGAGCCTGGACGCGACAACAAATTCTCACCAGCATCGCCAAACATCTGATGAGCAAAATGGAATATCTCTCAACATTTCAACCGCTCTCGCCAGAAGCCCAGCAATCCCTCTTAGCCCAGCGACTACGTGCCGAGCGACACCTGCTCATCCTGGACAACCTGGAATTGATCACCGGAGCGCATCTTGCCATCCAACATACACTCTCCAAGAAAGAGCAAAAAGTATTGCATTGCTTTCTCAAAGAGCTGGCAGGAGGCCAGACCCTCGTGCTGCTAGGATCGCGAGGCGGCGAGGCATGGCTGTCGGTAGAGACATTTGTGGACAACCTGTATGACCTGCCGGGACTGGATGCCGAAGCCGCTTCAGCATTGGTCGAATGGATCTTGGAGCGCTATGGGGTCACAAAGTATCAGACAGGATCCGCACCTGCCAGCGTTACTGAAATTGTTGGGTGGATTTCCTCTGGCTCTGGAAGTGGTACTTGCCAATCTGGCACGGCAGAGTCCAGAGGAAATCCTTGCGGCTCTCCAGACGGGCAATATTGAGATCAACACAGGAAACAGCGAGAAGAAAACCGAGAACATCCTGCGCTGTATCGATTACTCTCACAGTAACCTCTCTCCCGAAGCTCAGTCCTTGCTCATCTGTCTTGCTCCGTTTACATCCTTTCTACGCAAACATCCTTGAGCGTATATTCCACACATTTGAAAGAGCAAGCTGTGCTAGCAAAGCTGCCCTTTGATCTCTGGCAAAATGTGCTCCAAGAAGCAAGCAACTGGGGTTTGCTAGCACCAGACCCTGATTTCCCTGCATTCCTGCGCTTACAACCCATCTTGCCCTATTTCCTGCGCGCACGTTTGAATATACTAGAGCAAGCAGAGGTTCGTCAGGCCATAGAAACAGCATTTCTGGCACTCTACAGAGATTGGGGAGCAGTGTTGTTCAACCTCCTCAATTCAAAGGAGCCAGAGAAAAGGCAAGTAGGCCTTCTATCGATGCAGTATGAATATGAGAATCTCCACTTCGCCGTGAACTGTGCTCTGGGTGCTCAGACTTCGATCCTTGCCCCCTATCTTGTGCTCTCTAAATATTTTAACTTGATGCAAGATCCTCAACGAGGGCTGGAGATGGCCCAGGAGGTTCGGACACGTCTCCTCTCTGCGAGAACAGAACAGTCTCGCAGTCAAGTGGATGAGCAGTTGTGCTATGTGTTGCACAATATTGGGCGCTGGCAGAAGAACCTCAAACACTATGCGGAAGCTGAGAGGGCCTACCAGCAGGCTTTGCAGATCTACATCGAGTTCAATGATTGCTATCAACAGGCTGGCATCTTCCATCAATTAGGCAGAGTGGCACAGGAGCAAAGGCAGTACGAGCAGGCATTGGAGTATTACCAGCAGGCTTTGCAAGTTTATATTCAGTTTAACGATCGTCGCTTGCAATCCATAACCTACTACAATTTGGGCATAGTGATACAGGAACAGCAGCAGTACGAACAGGCACTGGAGTATTACCAGCAGGCTTTGCAGATCTGCATCGAATTCAACGACCGCTATGAACAGGCTGATATCTACCATGATTTGGGCGTGGTAGCCCAGAAACAGCGGCAGTACGAGCAAGCATTGGAGTATTACCAGCAGGCTTTGCAGATCTTTAGAGAGTTCAACGACCGCCACTCGCAGGCCAAAACCTACCATAATCTGGGCTATGTGGTACAGGAACAGCATCAGTACGAGCAAGCATTGGAGTATTACCAGCAGGCCTTGCAGATCAGGATAGAATTCAACGACCGCTACGCGCAGGCCAGAACCTACCATAATTTGGGTATGGTGGCACAGGGGCAGCGGCAGTTCGAGCAGGCGCTGGAGTACTACCAGCAGGCTTTGCAGATCTTTAGAGAGTTCAACGACCGCCACTCGCAGGCCAAAACCTACCATCAGTTGGGCATGGTGGCAGAAGAGCAGCGGCAGTTTGAGCAAGCGCAGCAGTATTACCAGCAGGCCTTGCAGATCTACATCGAGTTTAATGATCATCACTCCCAAGCCAGCGCTTACCATAATTTGGGCATGGTGGCACAGGGGCAGCGGCAGTTCGAGCAGGCGCTGGAGTACTACCAGAAGGCTTTGCAGATCAAGAGAGCGTTTAATGATCGCTACTCTCAGGTCAGTACATACCATCAGTTGGGTAGGGTGTCACAGGAGCAGCATCAATGGAAAGAGGCACAAAGCTTTTTCTTGGCAGCGCTTACTCTCTGCGTAGAGTACGAAGATACTTACCATATTCATATGGTTTTAAGCTGCTTGGCTCGTGTATGGGAAGCGATGGGAGAGACCAATACCAATCTGCTGCTTGAAGTTGCATCTCTCTTGAACATAACTCAAGAGGAGGTAGAAGCAGGATTCCGTGGAATATTGGGAAACAAGCTAGATTGATGAATTGGAAAACAACGAAGCTGGTTGAGAAGCGTATTTAGATGAATATATGTTAACGGCGCAACATGAAGCGGTTCTTCTTTTCACAAGTTCTTTTTCATGTTCATGGTATCAACTTTATGGTGATCCCAAAGATAATAAGACATTAGCATTGCGATTGGTCGTCTATGTATAGCGCGGAGAGACGCTGCTGCAAGCTAACAGTAACAGCTCTGTTTCTGTCCTTCGTAATCCTCCCGTAATCCCTCCGCCATCCACTCGTAACATCAACATCCATGAAACTTCACACAAACCAAATAGAGTGGTAATACCGAGCGCAACGCCCCCAAAACGCAACCTGATATGCTCATATGTGGTGCCGAACACACGCCGCCAGTGGTAAGTCAGGTAGGATTGCGATACATATCCAGGCGTCAAAAAGGCTTTTACCCTGGCTCATGCACCACCTTTCTGTCTCTGAGTTTGATTGATGTGAATGCCAGTAGCGCATCAGACGGAGACAAAAATGAATGAGAGTGAAGTGAAATTCTATCATGGACATGAGAAAGAGTAAAGAGACCTGTCTGTCAGAGTCAGGTGCATTCTTCCAGCAAATGCTCTCTCCCTTGCAAGAGGGACCTGAGACGTCGGCAATGACAACGTTTACAGCTAATACGTATGTAATCGATACCTCTAACGGAACAGAAATCGCCCGGTTGATAGACCAATCGCAGATCCTTGCACGCTATCTGGGTGGTGTCTTTCCAGAACCGGCTGAAGAACTTCCGCCTCTGCACAACATTCTCGATCTTGCTTGTGGTCCAGGCTGCTGGGTCCTCAATGTGGCCTACGCATATCCCAAAGTTAGTGTTCTGGGTGTTGACATTGATGCCTCCCTGGTTCGATACGCTCGTGCTCGGGCACGCACGCAAGGACTCAAGAATGCCATGTTTCAGATTATGGATATCACTCGACCGCTAAACTTCCCCGAGAACACCTTTGATCTGATCAATGCACAGTTTCTCTTTGGGGTCCTGCAACAGTCTGTCTGGTCCCCACTCATTGCCGAATGCTTGCGCATCTTGCGACCGGGTGGTGTGCTCAGAGTGACGGAGGGTGAAAATCCTCTGACGAATTCTCTGGCTGGAGAGGAACTGAGTGCCATCTTCTCCCTGGCACTCCATAAGTCCGGACGCGGCTTTTCACCCGACGGACGCAACATTGGTATGACTCCCATGCTGGGATGGTTGCTGCGTACAGCAGGGTTTATCTCCATCGAGAAGGTGGCCTACCCTCTCGATTTTTCGACGGGCACGCTGGAACATACTGCCATGCGTGAAAATTGCCTGGTTGCTGTCCAGCTCATCAAGCCATTTCTGATGGACATGGAGGTCATCTCAGAGCGTGATTTCAACCAACTCTTTCATCAGTTCTCGATAGATCTGCTCTCAGAAACGTTTTGTGGCCTGTGGGTGATCCAGAGTTCTTGG
Organism: uncultured Chloroflexia bacterium; assembly: GCA_963814985.1. Taxonomy (GTDB): domain Bacteria; phylum Chloroflexota; class Ktedonobacteria; order Ktedonobacterales; family Ktedonobacteraceae; genus CAWFFV01. The sequence continues at coordinate 16,935 of CAWFFV010000089.1, forward strand.
GGACGCAAACCGATGTGAAGTATTTGAAGCAGGGACAGCGTGTGGGGGCAGTGGAAAGAAAGCAGGAGGTGTATCGAGTCAAGAGTCTTTCTGTTGAGGAGATGGTGAAAGAGAGCAAGAAGAAGAACACAAGAGGAAAAAGATGAACAGGAAGGAGATTCAGTGATACTGCGGATTTTTCGTCGCCAACAGCGATCCGGTATACCGCCTGGGGATTTAGGGTGGCAACCAGGGATCACAAGCAGGAGAAGTGAACGTGCGCTTGATATATACCTGCTTCCCAGAACGATGCAGGAGACACAGCGATTGGACTTTCAGCATTATTTACTCCGTCAGGTCTTCAAAGGAAATGCTGTTGCTCCCATCGGATCTGCAATTCGCTCAATTCTGGACGTTGGCTGTGGGACTGGTCGCTGGCCTCAGGAAATGGCTATGCAACTCCCGCATGCACAGGTGGTCGGTCTTGACCTGGAGCAAACGCGACAAATCCTCCTACCGGGAGTTGCAGATAACTATCGTTTTGTTCAAGGCAATCTTTTGAGCGGTTTACCATTTGCCAATCAGAGCTTTGACTATGTTCACCAGCGCTTCCTCGTTGCTGGATTACCAGCAAAGCAGTGGCCATTCGTTATTGGGGAACTGGTACGGGTGACTTGCGCTGGCGGATGGGTGGAACTGGTCGAAGCGGGAAATACATTCCTCCAGGCAGGCCCAGCAACACAGCAGTTTTTAACGTGGTGGATTGCGCTCAGTCAATCACGAGGAATAGACGCCTCAGTGGTTGAACATTTAGGGGGTCTGCTTCACCACGCGGGCCTCCAGCATATCCAGACACGTGCCATTGATCTCCCTGTTGGAGGGTGGGGGAAAGGCGAACAGCGCAGAATTGGGGATTTACTGGCAAAAGATATGCTTGCAGGATTCCCCAGCCTCAAGGGAGCCTGCTGTACATTATTGCATCTTCCATCAGACGAGTTTGATCAGGTGATGCGTACCCTTCCAGAGGAATGGGCGAAACTGCATACTCAGTATCGATTTTACGTAGCATATGGCCAGCGGTCGGAGATTGAGGTTGGCCAAAGAACAAATTAAGCCAGAAGTGCAGAAGGTCTCAGAGCATGGACAGTCAAGCAAGGCTATATGCTATACTGGAAGCACATGGTGAGGGAGACATCTGTTAGATGCAATGGATATGTTGCATGAGCACAGATGTTAGAAGAGATGAAAAGGTTTGTGATGTATAAGACAAGACAGAAACACAGTGACTCTGAACCGTACAGACAGGTCAATCTGCGGGTTCTCACCATGGGCACCTTTACGTTGCAGCAAAACGCCGATGGGATGTGGAAAGAGGTGGTGGATAAGGAGCTTTCCAGCCGGGGACCATCGCTCAATTTACTCAAGGTCCTGCTGTGTAGTGGCCCGTGGATGGATAGCCACAACCGAACCACACGACACGGAGAGTGGGAGGTGCATGAGGTGTCCAGAGATGCTCTCATCGATGCGCTCTGGCCAGAGGAAGAGAGTGCCCCTCTCGATCCTAATCGTGCTGTAGCGGTTGCCAAGAGCGTCCTGAATCATGCTTTGCGGCCATACGTGGGAGGCGATGTGGTGCTGCTGACAGAAGGATCGGATAGAGTTGGCTATGCACTTAACAACCGTCTGGTAGTCATCGATGTTGATGCCTTTGAAACTGCTGTGTGGCAAGCGAGCGAAGCTGAGGGACGTGGCGAGGAAACATTGTCACAGTGGGAAGCAGCGTATTACCTTGTGCAAGGAGAATTCCTGCCGCGAGACCAGTATAATGA
>CAWFFV010000090.1:0-38549 GCA_963814985.1 uncultured Chloroflexia bacterium
GTTCGCTTTCTCATCGGAAACCGGTGCGCGATGCTACACTTGCTCTTAGTATCCATTTGCTCCTGATGCTGCTTCTTACAATTCCATTGTATACTGTTGAATGAATGTTTTAAATCTTTTCACATTGTATGAATGCATCATTCTGTATCAAATCATGAGTATCATGGAGCTCTTCTAGAAAACGCTGCTCATACCTGGCCCTTGTCTCTTGTTAGAAGAAGACATGAAGTCTATGGGCAAAAGGCATGCATTTTTAAAATGCAGAGATGTAGCGTCATTTTCTGTGTTCTCATCAAGCCTTTTAGAAAGGAGAAAACGATGCCTGGCATTGATTTCCCTTCTCGTTCTGTATCATTGCCGGTGTGGTGGAAGCCTGTGTCGGTCATAACTGTGGGAGGACTGCTTGCTTTCACTCTCTGGACTGTTCCCAACTGGGGAGAGTTCTGGAGCAATGTCTCGCAATTTCCAACTCTTTGGCAGATACCTACAAATCGCGGGATTATTATCTCCCTTACTATCAAAATCGTATCTCCTGTTCTGATCATGGGAATTCTGTGGATGGTCGTGTGTATTTCTTCCCTCATACAATCCTTTCAGGATGATGAGGTGGTAGATGGCGTTGGTCGTCAACAAGCTCAGCTTGGGGAACAGAGAGAGAAAATGCGTCGTGATGTGTTTCCCCCAATGCCAGAGCAGGAGCCAAAGAGACATGATGTCTCATTTTCGCCACAATCACTCGTGCTGCCAGCATCAGTATCGTGGCATCATGACCCTGTAACACCCATTCCTCCAACGTTGTCATTGTCAGAGGCTTTGAGGCAACAGGGAGATGGGTCAAATAACGCTGTCATACATTCTACAGATGAACAACAAGCCTCACTTGCTGACCAGCAAGATGAAAACAGCGCCGCTGGTGCTACTGTCAGCACATCGATTGCGCTTCCGACGTCCAATGTCTCTCAACCAGTGGCCTTAACAAGTGAACAGATTGCTTCCCCCAATCCGCTGATCTCGATTTAATTGTTGAAGGATGTGAGCATCGTCATCAATGTACCAAGTGGTGGCCATGTTGTTGTACCGCTGACTCTCAACGCAAAAAGAGTCCAACTCCTGACCTACATTGCCTGGCGGCGAGGAGAACTTATTCACCGAGATAAAATCCTGGAGCATGTCTTTGGTTGGGGACTCTCGGATGAGGAGGCAACAGAGGACAAACTTTCAGAGAGGTTTGAATCACACAAGAAGTTATTGCGGAAAAAGATAAGAGAAGTTGTGATAGAGCAGGTCAATAAGCCTGCTGGGAGACAGGTGATTGACCCTGATCTGGATCCTTTTGTCAGTGATTCCGGTTTCTGGGGTCTCTCTGGGAGTTGCCGTGTCGATGATCTTGAAGCTATCGAGACCAATCACAGAGTCATCTCTCTCGCACGCAAAAATGGAAAACTGGTTGATGAAGTCCCTGAAGATGTCAAGGAAGCCTGTGAGCGGCTGATTGCAAGCTATCCTGGTGATTTCCTGGATGCGCTTATTAAGAAGTATCCAGGTGAATTTCGCTCCTGGCAAGGAAGGAGTTCCTGGACACGGAAACCTTTTACGTTATACCGCGATTATTATCTCGACGCCTTATGGTATAGTGCCCAATATGAGTGGAATTTGGGGCAACGCTATGCAGAAGAGTATACTTCTGAGACAAACCAGAGGAAGTTGCAGGAACACTATGGGCGAGCTGCTCAGTTGTACCAGACATATGCCATGTATGCCTGTAATATGAGATTTGATGCCAAAGTAACCTTTGGAGCACGCGGAGAGTATGGTGAGCGTATCGGGATGAGCGAGCGGGCATTGCGCCGCTGTGTTGTTCTTCTGGGGGCTATTGGCAAGACTGATCTGATCAACCAGATCTGGAGCGCCTATTCCGCGCAGATGAAAAGTATCTCCGATCAGCGATGGCAGTCGAGTAAAGAGACGCAAGCCGATGTCGAGGCAGCCATGGCACAAACCAATGCCTATCGTTTTGCGGCCCAGATCTCTCAGATGTCAAGCGAATTCGCAGAGCGACAGGGTCATGTGTAAACCTCTACCTATCGCCTCCAGTGGCACAGAGCACTGGAGGCGATTTTTTGTGCGTCGTTCACTTCTTCAATTCCTCATTGGGCGCGCGCAATCTTGTCCGTGGTGTTATCAATGTTGGCAATAGGCTATCCAGGTTACCCCTGGTGAATATTCACGCTCCCTGCATCTGTATGGGCATGTAACTGGCTTGTCGGATTTCGCCCAACTGTATTCGAGCCAAATTCGTTGTTCACGTTGCCTGCGTTAGTCGAAGCATCGAGGATAAAAGCTGAGTCATCTGGCAGGGTAATATCGATTGAGCCGGCGTTCGCATTGAATTCATACTTGCCATTGGGAGCCAGCGAGCCATCGAAAGTAATCGAGCCAGTGTCAGCCTGAAAATTTGAGTTCTCTTTGAGCGTCCCGCTCTTGAAGTCGATACCCCCGGCGTCGGCCTGGATATTTATCAACCCGCTGATGCCATTGATATCTATTTCCCCGGTGTTGATGGTAGTTTGGATGTCACTCAGAGAGGGCAACGTAATGTCCAAATCCACACTCTCAGAATTAAAAAGGGAAGCGCCTGATTTGCTGGCATTTACCTCAATGGTGTTTCCGTTTTGCTCAACCGTATACTGAATGTCATTTAGATTATTCAAAAGACTTGTGTGCTCAGTAGCACTTACACCCACAGTATTGTTGCGGCCCGCTTGGAACGTTACAGTCCCAGCAAAATCCTTGACCACCAATCGTGGCCTGTTGATACATTGAATGTGTGCTGTGGTAAGAGTGTTGCCTTGGAAAAACCTGAGTTACTCAGACTAGTAAAGCTGCCGAGCAAAACCAGGATAAGAACAATAATCGCCAGAATCCAGAGCCACGCCGCCTCCGACGGCGCACGGGGTAAATCTTCTGTCTATCCACTTGCTGTGGTGCAAGGTAATCGAGTCTGGAAAATCTGGTTCCGCTGTTCTGCCCAACCAGATTGTTCTTGTGAGTCTTTATCAGTTTTTCTGCGCCTCGCGAGTGTATTGTTCAGAATATTCAAATTCTGGATGCTGATGCATGTTATCACCTCTTATATTATTTTCGTAGAAAGAATTGCTTCGGAGATTTGGTATATTTACATGTTTAACTTTACAACAAGTTAGGAGTTCTGCAAACTCTGAATTTTCCAGTCATCGATCCCCACTTCGGTTAATGTGGCTACTTGTTCTGACCTCCCACCGGCGCTCAGAGTAAAAGTAATGGTGGTAGTGGCTTGGCTGGCCGTTTGAACCGGAAAAGTGAAGCTGCATTTAGCAACATTACTATAATTCTGCGTGAATGCCTGTAATGTTCCCTTTGCCTGAGTATCTGACGAAAGCTGGCTATAAGCGTCCTGGTAGTTCTGGTTGGCTAAATCGTTGCAGAACGTGGTCAGAACCTGATTGGGGAAATTGAACAGTTCGTCAATTTTCCATTTCGCGTTATTGCTATCACGTACCAGGAAACTGGTATAAGGGATCATACTGCCATCTCCGAAGGTAATGTTCATGTCGAATGCCAGATGATTATTCGCCTGGGAAGGCGGATTATAGGTACATGAACGGGCTCTTGAGAAACTCTCAACGAAGTCGGACTCAGAATGACTGCCCTGGTAAGCCGTAGAAGTCTCGTCATATGCATCCTGATAACTCCCACTGGCCAGGCTTGAGCAGAAGATATCCAGGGTTTTTGTCGGCAGATTGGTGAAATCGTCGATTTCTCCATTTTCCACTCTCCTGAACCAAAGTTGCGCTGTTGTTATCAAGTACTCCTGAAGCGCTACTCTGAGAGATAGCAATCTGGAAGTTACCCGGAAGTAAGACCAGCGAAGAATAGAAGCAAGAGATGGGCTTCGGGAAATACAGCGAAAACTGGTTCTCCGTCATTCTGGCCTGGAAGTTGCTAGAGAGTTGACTGTAAGCGCCGACATAATCTCCCCTTTGCAGAGAGTTGCAGAAACTGCCAAGCATATGTACCAGTCCGGAGATACCCGTTTCGTCATCAATCTTCCAGACTCCGTTGTTGTCCTGTTTTAGCGTGACATTGTCAGTCGCGCCGCGTCCTGAAGAGGCAAATCTCAGCGCAGTGGTAGCTATATCGGCATTTTGCGCGAGTGTTTCCGGCGTACACGTACGGAGTCCACTAAAGAAGCTGGTAAAGATTGGTCGTGTGATCTCTCCTTGGAACTGTGGTGAGAGCTGGTTCCAGGCAGTAGTATTATCCTTGTCTAGCAGAGCAGTGCAGAATGTTTCCAGGGTCTTCGTCGGTGTGGGCAGGGAGTTGTAGATCACAAAACCTAGAGAGCAACTTCCTATGATCAGAATGGTCAAAACAACTATGATGATCTTGAACCATTTGCGTGTTAGAAGCCTTGTGATTCTGCGGCCTGAACGATGATACAACTTCACCCAACTTATAGGTATAGATCTTGGAGGCTTCCATGACATCACTAAATTTCATATTCTTCCGACTCCCTGCATTTACAAGAAAGAGCGTAATCTGGGCATGGAAAAACTGATGGCCTTCTTCACCTCAATAGCTACCGGGATTCCTTCTCTGCTAACCTGTGCCACTGCCACATTCCAGCTTCGATCTCCCTCCTGAAAACGTCCCCAGTGATAAATGGTACCCGATGGGTGAACAATCTTCTCTGGCATCTGGAGATGATGAAGAACAGCCCGTAGTCCGTCTGTAAGGTTGTCAAAATGACGATCTTACACTATGGTAATGCGGGCGATTCCTGCATCATGCTCTTCTTAACATTGATTATAGGATGCATCGATTTTGGACAAGAAAGAATGACGGTAGAACCGCACTACGGAAACACGAGGGCGCGAAAAGGGCCTGAAACGCCCTTTTGCTGCCCAATTACACCTCGTTGTGCAATCTCGTGAGTATGTGCTGACTAAGGGTACGAATGTGGAGTAGGTTGGTTATTATTGTTAATATTCTGGTTACATGTTATGGCAACACATCCATTGCTACCATTCCCATTCCCACTCCCATTCCCTCCATCATCACCACATGCCGAGAGCAGTATGCACAAAAAAGAGGAGAACAATCACTGCTTTCCAGAGAAAAGAACGGCTCATTGTTTTACCTGGACGAGGTCGACGAAGCATTCTTTGTCCTTCTTTCTTTGAAAACTATCCAAAGCCTCTGGATATAATTTTATATATCCACATATTATAACGTAATGAATATCGAGTTTTCAAATATAAAAATATCAAAACGTCAAATATCGATCACTTACAAAAATAGTGATTGTTGATGATTTGAACTAGCCAACTTCGGACATGAAGCCTCACTATCTCCCATCCGGAATCGCCAGGGATTGAGCCTGGCTCTCAACAAGTAAATCTTTGAATTTGTCTGTCGGTGCAAAATGTCAGAAAAACACGAACAAGCGGGTAGCAGCCCTCAGCTCCTAATATCACGCAACTCCCATATCAGTTTCTGGTTGTCCACTCCCGCAAATTGATGGCTCACTCTTTGGGAGTCCTTTGGGAAAATCTCCATTGCTCTCCTCGACGAACTATGCGATACTAGCCAGTGATAAAACAAGGTTGCTATCAACACAACTGTATTTTTTCTCTAGAGGTATCGATAATGAAACACATAGCTGGTATTGTTGAGATCGTGCTGTGGACAGCAGATAAAGAGCAGTCATTGCAGTTCTATCGCGACCTGCTGGGATTAGAAGTTCTTTCGCCACCAACGCTGCCTAACGTCTTTCTCAAGGCGGGAGATGGCAATGCTGGTATCCCACAGATGATCGTACTGGTGCCAAAATCAGAAACAGTCAAAGCCAAACCATCTGGTTATCAGCTTCACCATATGGCTTTTGAATTGTCTGCTGAAGCATTTGATGCTCAGCATACGGCTCTGGTTGTGGCAGGCTTTACTCCGCGCGATGGCAAACATCCAGTGCTTCCCAGCCGCACAATGTATGTTGATGATCCAGATGGTAATGAAGTTGAGTTCATCTGCTGCTCACCAGCCCAATAAACGAGCGGAACAAATCGTTGTGCGTCATGCTCTTGTTCTCTAACGGCGAAGATGCGGATCATTTTGAGGATATCCTCGAAAAGGGTCTGTGGACAAGCGAACATTTTTGTACGGCTTTGCTGCTTGCCTGGTGTGGTGCTTTGCAATTCGTTTGTTTTTGGAAAAGCTCTCATAGAGCCAGAAAAGCCATCTGTTTAGCGCAAACTGTTTGCAAAGCACCTCACCAGGGTTCTTGTTGATCAAGTCTTTGTTATTATTTTCACGTGTACAAGCGTTAGGCAATGGTACTCGGAATGCGCATCGCCCAGGACAACGCGCTCTTTGAAGCCTTTGAGAAAATCGACCTGACCTCGGATCGCTGCACTGGTGAGCACTCTGCTCGTCTCCTGAAACAAGGCAGCAGCAATCCAGCTTGAGGTGTGCAGTGCGGTCCTGGTAAGTCCAAGGAGTACTGGGTGTGCGATTGCTAGCTGCCCTCCTTGTGCCAGTGTTCGCACATTAGCAATCTGAAAGTCGAAGCGGTCGAGCGTGTCTCCTGGCAGCAGATCCGTATCACCGGGATCGGTGACCTGCACATATCGGAGCATCTGGCGAACGATCACTTCGATATGTTTGTCGTTCATGTACACACCAGTTCCGCGATAGACCCGTTGGACCTCATTGATCAGATAGCGCGCTACTGTTTCACGCCCCTGTAGACTGAGGAGTTGTCTGGGGTTGCATGCTCCAGCAGTGAGTGGTGTGCCGATGTCAACGGCCTGCCCATCTTGAACTGCAAGTGATTGTCCTGGCACAATCTCGTATTCTCTGGTCTGTTCAGTAGGCAGAGCAGAGGCAGAGTCGATAATACGGATGACTGTTCTCCCTGCACCCTCTTGTTTTTCGATCTGGATTGTTCCCTCGATCTCAGCAAGCAGAGCTGCTCCTTTGGGTACCCGCGCCTCGAAGAGTTCGCTCACGCGTGGCAAGCCCTGGGTAATGTCGCCCTGAGCATTAGCAATTCCACCCGAGTGGAACGTCCGCATCGTAAGCTGTGTTCCTGGTTCACCAATTGACTGACCCGCGATCACACCAACAGCAGCACCCCGCTTCACCAAATTCCCTGTGGCCAGATCCCGGCCATAGCAGCGGCAGCAGATGCCGTAGTCAGCCTGGCAGGTGAAAGGAGAACGGACCCGTAGCGCCGTGACGCCAGAGGCAAGCAGGTTCTCTACGTGCTGTTCATCGAGGAGGACTCCAGCCTCCAGGCCACCAACCGACTCGGCAAGGATGCGACCAACTATCCGGCTGCGCAGATCTGGGAGGCCAAGTGTTCGGCTCTCCTCACTGGTGATGAGCCAACCATCCTGCGTTTCGCAGTCCTCCATCGTGATCCAAACTTCCATTCCCACTTCGACTAGCTTCCGCGTGAGGTATCCTGACTGTGCTGTATTGAGCGAGCGGTCCATGAACCCTTTGCGCGCTCCTGACCCGGCAATAAACACTTCCCAGGTTTTGAGGCCGACAAGGTAGTTGCCAAGCACCGGGATTGGGATGATCCGCCCGGAAGGGTCAGCCATCAGACCACGAATGCCTAAGAGTTGGCGAATTTGCTGAAATCTGGCTTTCGTTGCCCCAGACTTCACAATCGTCGAGATCGTCCCCCAGGGATCGAGCAATTCAAGCAATTTCTTACTGATCTGCTCAGTCGTCTCTGTCCAGAGTGTGATAATTCGCTGGTCACGTTCTTCTTTGTTGATAGTCCCGTACTGGTATTCATGCTGAATTTCCTGAGCACTCACCTGTCCTTGCTCAACCAGTTTCTGCTTTTCAGGCGGCTCCTGGATATCGCTGATCGCAAAGCTGATGCCGCTCTTGGTCGCAAAACGATACCCAAGGTGCTTGATCGCATCGGCCAGCCTCGCCGTCGCGTCTTCGCCAATGAGCGTCAGGCTTTCGATAACGAGTTGCTTCAAACACTCCTTGGTCATCGCGTAGTTGCGATAGCGCAGGCATGTTGGTAGCAGTTCATTGAAAATCAGGCGGCCCACAGTTGTCTCGATGCGTCCTCGTCTGGGAGATGAGGCCGGAGATGGTGGTGGAGCATCGTAAACCTGTTGATCAGGGATGCGAACCGTAATATGCGTGTGTAAGTCGATGATCCCCTGGTCATATGCCAGCCGTGCTTCGTTTGCATCGACAAACACACGACCTGCCCGCTTCTTGCTGAGTCGATCCTCCGTCAGGTAGAAACACCCGAGCACGATCTCCTGCGAAAGTGAGATTGCGGGATCGCCAGATGCCGGGCTGCGCAAATTCCGCACTGAGAGCATGAGCCGCCTCGCCTCGGATTGTGCTTCATCGGAGAGCGGGAGATGGACGGCCATCTGGTCGCCGTCGAAGTCTGCATTAAAAGCGTTGCAGACGAGCGGGTGCAGGCGAATTGCATCACCTTCAACAAGTTTCGCCTCGAAAGCCTGGATGCTCAGCCGGTGCAACGTTGGAGCGCGGTTTAAGATCACAACTTTTTCGTGCATGCATTCAGCAAGCTGATCCCAGACGAGCGGGTTGCGCCGTTCGACCATACGCTTGGCGTAGCGAGGGCTGCATGCCAGGTTGCGATCGACCAGTTTGCGAATGACGAAGGGCTTGAAAAGCTCAAGTGCGATTTTCTTGGGAAGTCCGCATTCGTGGAGTTGGAGATCCAGATCGACACATATGACGCTACGCCCGGAGTAATCAACCCGTTTACCCAGCAGATTACGCCGGAACCTGCCCTGTTTGCCCTTGAGCACATCGGTCAGGCTTTTGAGCGGCTGGCGACGTGCCCCCGTGAGTGGGTGCATACATCTAGTGTTATCAAAGAGGGCATCGCACGCGTCCTGAAGTAGACGCTTCTCGTAGTTCAGAAGAGCATCAGGCGCATCGAGCTTGATGAAGCGCTGCACGCGAGCATTGCGGTGAATGACCCGAGCGTAAAGGAGATTGAGGTCAGAAGCAGCAAAGCGTCCCCCTCCCAGATGGACGAGTGGGCGCAGGTCAGGTGGCAGGACTGGTATCACCTCTAGTAGAGTCCACGATGGGTTCGTGCCAGAGCTGCGAAACGCCTCTACAATGTGAAGTCGTTTGATGGCTTTCTTCTGGTTGCCAGTGCCTTCGTGAATAGCACTGCGCAGGGATGTAGCTAACTCGGTGAGGTCCAGTGCGTCAAGTTGACTGCGAACAGCCTCCGCTCCTGTTTGAGCACGAAAACCTTCGCCACAGAGAACCGCGAGGCTACGATATTGCGTCTCATCGAGGAAGTTTCCTACCGCAAGCGTTTCGATGCGCTGATAGAGTGATCGCTCGGCCTCGTCTTCCTCGTTGAGGTGGCGGAGTGCACTGTGCCGTTTCTCTTCGTCGATCCAAGTGACCAGGTAGCCGGTATAGCCAAGTATTGAGGTAAGTTGGCGAGGGGAGAGGCCAAGCAAAATTGCCAGAATGCTTGGTACCCCTCGCGCGAACCAACTATGTGCGACTGGCACAGCGAGTTCAATGTGCCCCATGCGTTCGCGGCGTACTCTGCTCGGAGCAATTTCGACACCACATTTCTCACAGACAAACCCTGGCGTGCGTTCGCGACGATATTTACCACATGCGCATGTCCAATCTTTCGTAGGACCAAAGATGCGTTCACAAAAAAGTCCGCCCTTCTCCGGCTTGTTGGTGAGGTAGTTGATCGTATCCGCTTTGGTCACCTCGCCACAACTCCACTTGCGGATCTGCTCCGGTGATGCCAGACTGATACGCAGTCCGGCGATAGTGTTCAGATTGCTCATCTTGTCTCTTCTTTCTAATCAGCAGTAGGGATGCTATCGGTGCTGATACAATGCGAAGCACCCACTGCTCGTATTGACTCTCTGCACACAACAGTAGCATTGCGTTCCGGTTTGTCACCAGGAAGCGATGGATGCTGGATCAGCACGAAGCCTGAAAACGACCGGGAAGGAAACCTGAAAAACAGCTAGAGAGGTCTGTCAAGAGGCGAGAGCAGGGTCAGCAGGCCCTGGTGCTGGACCTGCTCCTCCAGGACGATGATGATGGAAAGATTAGCGCTCACGGTATCGATGCCAGAGCGAATAAACGTAACCGTCTGGTCATCTTATATGATCACCAGAAGCATACGAAGCATGAGACAGAGTGTCATCCAGGTAGTTGGCTCGGCGTAGCACCGGTATTTTGCCTCGTATTCCCGCTTCGAGTTCATCTCGCTGTCATATTTCACCAGGATGCACTGCTCTTTAGGTTTGAGAAGAGCGAGCATGTGAGAGCATACGACCAGAACATTTTTGAGAGGCACGACTGGCTTATCCATGTTCTTGCCCTTCACGTCCCTCATACTCCTTTGATGTTCCCCGGCTTGCTCCGTCCGAAGTGAATATTCCATGAGAACCTGACGACGAGCGGCTTTTGTTGCTCTTATCCTGGTTCTCTTGCATTGTCTTTGGCTCTGGAGAGAACGCGCCTCCTGGTCTTTGCCCATATGGCGGCTACGCCGGTGGTTGCGTGTCTCATTTTTCTGAGGTCTACCAGCTTCAGTGGCTTTTCGCTCCTGGAGCTGGCACTGGCTCTCTGTCGCTTTCTCAGGCAGTTGTATGATCTGTGTTGGGTCAGGAGACTGCTTTGTCTCTGTGATCACTTGCGCTGATGACTGCTCCTGAGCACGTTGGTCGGCGGTGTCCCGCTCCTCTTTCTTGGTGCGTGCTGCCGTTGCCTCACGTTGGAGCCTGCTCGCGTATGCACTGACGTTAAGAAAGTGGCGCAGGTGCTCTTCGTAGCTGTGGTCGACAGAAGTTGCGGGAAGATAGCGAGCCTGATTCGTGCGTCGGATCTCTTCAACCAGACGATCTCGTGCTGCGTCGTCCTTCCAGCTTGCAGGTTGAGCGAGCGAGACTGAAACGATCTGGATTGGGTAGTCTGCAATGGCAAGCCGTGCGTAACAATGGAGGCCTGGTTGACTGACAATATGCTTGACCGTGACCTTTTCCTGAAGCTCTTCCTCCATGATCTTCGCATCGGCAGCAGAGACGCGGAAGACACAGAGTTGCTGACAGTTCGAGAGAACCATCTCCAGGAGGCCATCGCGGATCTTGTTCAATCGCTTGAGGCTCTGAGTGGCGAGCAGCATCGCACAACCAAACTTGCCGTCCTCTGACAATAATTTGTCGAAATCACCCCCTGAGAAATTCTGAAACTCATCGATGGCAACAAACACGTTGCGTCGTTGCTTCAGCGGAAGATGTTGTTGCAGGCTAAATGCGCGGTGCAGCAGGTTTATCAAGGTCGAACCGAGAATGTTGACCGCGCTATCATCCATATCCCTGGCAGCAAGCGCACAGAGCACGATTTTTCCGTCCGTCACAGCCTCAGACACGGGCGCTTTTGTGATAGGCTGGCCAACGATGCGTCGGAGATGGACATTGTTGTTGAACACGCCAATCTTAGAGATGATTGGCATGATGACCTCGTTTTTGAAGGCGGGATTGAGAGAAAAGTATGAGATTTGCCAGAAGGCCATCAGTTCCTGGTGCCAGGTTTCACTCATATCGAGCTGGCTCAAAACCTGGATAGCGTAATCCTTATATTGCAGCAAAGGATTGACATCCAGCAACGTGTACTGCTCCTCCGCTCGTCCTGCCTGGACAAGTCGCTCGTTGAGTGTATAGAGCAACAAACAGACGGAATTGAGAAAGTAGGCCATACGTGGTCCCCATTGCTCTGCCCAGATTTTTTGGAATGAGGACATGAGATTGGAAACAGCCTGATCCCTCGTCAATCCCATGCTTGCGTCCAATGGGTTAAGAGCCACCGGGAACTGCGTGTCTGTCATATCAAGAAGTAGCACATCCTGAGCGCGGGACGGTGGCACGAGCTTGAGAATATCCATGATGAGATCGCGATGTGGATCGGCGACAAACACGCCAGGCTGTGGGAGAGTTGCTTGCCAATCCGGTTGCAGCGGCTGCATGGCTGCCCAGGTAAGGAGCTGGATCAGCACTGACTTCCCACTACGAGACATGCCAACGAAGAACTTATGCGAGAACAGAACATCGAACGGGAAGGAGACCGGCACACTGTGGCGGCGATGCAACGAATAGCCGATGAGTGCTGGTGGGAAGGGAGCTGGCATCTGCTCGATCTGATGTGCAATCTCTGGAGAGGCCAGCAATCCTTTGAGCGAGATCCTGCGAACCAGCGGTAAATCGGTCGTCTCTTGAGGAAGGTGGAACATGCCGGATAGCTCAAGCGAATTGAGAACCTGCCAGGAATATGCCCCGCCATGCAACAAGCGCCGCAGAAGATGTACATACGGAAAGGCATGCAGTGCGCCGGTAAGCTGTCTGGCTTTCTGGTCAAGCACACGGAGGTACCTGATACGTTTGAGGTACAGGCTATTGGACGAAGCCAGGGTGAACTGACGATATGCCACTTCCATGGTCGAGAGGTGCATTGTCAACTGAGACTTCGTGCAAGTGTGCTCCTGCCCAATCACAATCACGCGCAGTTGACTATAAAAGCCCGCTCGCGCCATTTTCTCCGAAACCAACTTCATGTCGTAGATCGGCGGTTTCTTCTGCAAGAGCTTCCACCAGAGCAAGGCTATGACGCCAAGAGCAAGTACCACACCCAGGAGTGTAAGCGGCAACCAGGCATGCTCCCGGTACCAGCGGTAGACAAAGAGACCTCCGAGGGCGACGATGATGAGGGCTACCAGCATGAGCCCTTCGTCGGTGTCACTGCGCGTCGTGGTGTTTTTCATCGAAGCGGCCAGCTCATCCCGTTCTGGTTGGAGAGCGTGCTCAACCGACTTGCGAATATCTGCGGAGAGCCAGTTCTCAGGGGCACGTATCAGGGCAAGTTGGGCGATAATCCGCTGGCCGGACCGATCGCTTCCATATTGGCGAGAAGACCGGCGAGTGGATCTGCACCAGGCTCGGCCAGAACTTTGCCCGTGAACATTTTCAGCGGAAGATAGCTTGGCTGCGTCAGGGAGAACTCTCCAACGACCGCATGTTCTCCTGCGTGCAGAATGAGCGGGTCGGCGTGTTGCACAACACGCTGAATTTCTGCCTGAGGATATTGCGCTTCCAATTGCTTGCACAGCATAGTGAGTTGCGTCTCAGAACTGGCTCTCAGCAGAAAGCCCTGCTCCCGTCTGGTGCCGACCAGCTCCAATGCAAACGGCTCGTCGCTGGAGCAGGCCTGGAACCAGTTTTCCATCGCCTGTGCCTGACGCTCTCCTTCATCAGAAGGCATGATGAGCGCCAGGAACCGTCCTCCCTGTGGCATGATCTTAACACGCTTCACATTGCCAGGAGCGTTCTTCGGTGGATTTGCCTGTCTCTTCCTTCCCAGGCTCTTCCACGTTTGGGTAGAGGCCGGAAGTGGGGCCGTTGACATGATTTGAGTCGTCGCCTCTTGGGTTATCCGGGCCATTACAGCCTCCCTTCTGTGTTTTCACTGCCAGCTAGTAGCGCTCTCGTCCAGTCCGTCGCAAGACCGTTCAATTGTATACCTCCTCCCAGAGGGGCAGCAGAAGCGGTAAACTGAGAGTACTGTATGGATGCATGTGAGCGTGCAATCTCATGCATCGACACTATGACGAGAGTTGTAGACCCCAGGCACACTGCTAGCAGCGTTGAAATGATCAGGATGATGAGCCGCTGGATGAATGTCCAGCGGAGGTGAGCGATAGTCCTGTGTACCATGTGAATATTTAGCATTGTTCTCTCCTTATCTGTTTCCACCTAAGAGGAGGCAATATCCTGGCGTTGCTGGCGCATTCGGAGCAGGCGACGTTCCCGTGGGTCGGTCGTAAAGATGGCACGGTGCAGTTGGCTCTGCCTGGCGACCTCAATGGCGGCGTATTCTCGTCCGCAGCGCAGGATGGCGCGCCCTGAGACTCCTTCTTCGAGAACGCGCTCCAGCTCTTCGGCAAGCTTGAGCTTTTGAGCGGTATGACGCTGCATACCGAGAAAGAAACAGGTGCCTGCGTTCGAGATGATGACCTGTCCCTCTTCCAGGAAATCCGCCGGGTGCTGTGATGAGCGTGAATTGCGCAATGCCGAGCTTGCGGAACCCACGTGAGCCTGACTCCAGGTAGCGCTTGCCAGCGGGATGTTTGAGCATGTATGAAGCCTCTTCTACGACATAAGCCAGGTAGCGATCATCGCGCCTCAAGGCTCGATGTCGTTGCAGGAAGTTCTGCACGACATAGATCATCAATGGGTACCATTTTTCGTCCAACGTGTTGATGTTAAAGATGGTCAGCGGGCAGTTGATCTCGACTGTGGTCTGACCAGGAAAGAGAAAGGCGACATTCTCAAATCGCTCCAGAAGCGCCTGACGCATCGACTCCGAAGATGCAGGAACGTTCTTCATAGCCAGAATCAAGTCGGCGAAAACCGGTGGTTCACGTAAAAGTGTGTTCGGATCGCGCCGGATGGCTTCGAGCGTCAAGCCCTTCGCAGCGTAGGCCTCACGTGCCGCATGGGTGAGAAAGGCCTCCTGGGCTTTTGTGAGCGTCTCGCCGTAGAGCAGCGAGAGACCGATTAACAGATGGTTCTCAATAAACTCGGCCAGGAGGTCACTGGGGTCATCCAGATTGACATCGGCTGGCCCGTAGGGAATGTCCATAATGTTCACCGGACAGACACCTGCTAAGTTGAAACGTTGGCTTTCTCCATGCAAGTACTCGTGGATGGCGTCATAGTCGCCATCGCGGTCTAAAACTACTGCGTCGGCGATCCTGGCAGCACAGCAAGCCTATAATCAGGGTCTTTGCTAGCCACGACTTCCCCATGCCGCTCTCGCCGCAGATCACGACGTGCGGGTTGGGAAGTCGCTTGTGACTATCCCACGGATTAAAGTAGACCGGACGCCGGGAGAAGCCCGATCCGGTGGTGCCAATATAGGCACCGGTTGGTGTGCCAACGGTCCCGGTGGACCAGTTCATAAAGGTCGAAAGCACATCTGATGGCAGATTTGTGAACGTGTCCAGCCAGGCCAGATCAGCGGGCAAACATGCCTGCCAGGCCAGATCGTGACGCCGTGACAGCGGTCGAACGCGTAACTGCAGATCGCGCAGGTGCGAGAGCAGGTAATTGGCACGTTGCTCCAGCCGCTCTGTGCTTGAGGCGTGAATGCCAATGATCATCTGGACAGTAAAGATTTTGAGCCTTTTGCGTGCGAGCGCGTCCATGACAGCCCTGACTTGCTCTGCTTCGATCTTCTGGTCGGCATTGGTAATGCGTAGCGCCTTTTGGTCTGCCAGTTTTTGGCTTTCCAGTTTCGTCAGGTGGAGTTCCAGTTTTTTGATCATGAGACGGCTATCAATGGGATGACAGCGTGACATGACGATCATGGGCAGGGCAAGCGAGGTGAGTTCCTCTTGCCAACCACACATGAGATCTGGAGCAAAACCAATGACTTCGTAGTAGCGCTGGTAACGTTTCTCTCCGTGTACTGTCACCTCAACGGCATCCTTGAGGAGCATGACGGCGGATGGGGCGATCAGATCGGCCAGGTGCACAATTCCTTGCTCGAAGCGTGCTTGATTGTTGGTGCTTTGGTAGACAAAGGTGCTGTGCAGACCTTTGATGCGTTTCTTCCATCTGCGCTGAGTCGCCCTCGACTGTGGGCCTTCCCCACAATGTCGGTCGATCCTCTCGTTGCAGTTTCGTTCTGTCCTATGGCGCTCTCACCATGCGGTGCTGCTGTGGCTATCCCTGTGTTGATCTGTTCCTCCTCATTGAGTACCTCGACTTCATAGGACGGAATGTGTGTTCCAAGTGCGAGGCAGGAGACGTATGCCTGCAGCACTGCCGCATCGTCAAGCAGGGCCGCATGTACATCAAGTTGCTGGAGGGCTTTCTTGACGATAGAAACGCGGATGCGCAGCTCGTTTTTGACCTGTTCCCGTGTAATCGCCAGGACCTTCTTCGACCATATCAACTCAAAGAGCCGCATCAGGGGAGAGCGTTGCGATCCATCCGCTTTCAGACGTGCGATTTCACTCGTAGAGGCAGACACGACCACAAAGTGCCTGATGGTTGTGCATTGTTGCAATGAGGCCTGCTGATGCTTGAGGCTTTCCACCTGCAACTTTTGGAGTTGCGGCGCTGTTGTCAGATGGGACACCGCCTGACGCTGCACAAGGAGAGCAGGGTCGTGCTCCTGATCCACCGTCTCGACGAGTGAGATGAATTTGAGTGGGAAGCCAAGGCCATCAAGGAAGTGTTGAAAGCGACCATAGATGCGAACCTGCTCGGTCTCCGCGAGAAAACGTACATTTTGCAGACTCTCAACCTCGAAGATGACCCAGTAATTGGCATCAGGCTCGTCCCGGTTTTTGCGTGAAGTGACCATACCTGCCGTTCCGTGATCCAGCTCATTGAGTTGGATCCAGCAGTCCTGGACAGAGCCTGGCTCACCCTTGGGAATCTCCGCATGCGGTAGCTCGCCAGACGGTCTGCATGGGTAGGAACCTGGTGCGACCAATGAGATACAACCAGTAGAGCATCGTGTAGCCACCAACCTTGCCATGAACAAGGATGAGCGCCACAATCATGGTGAGTACGTCAACGACAATCCGGGGCGTCATGGGCATCGATGTCGTGACAGCAATTGTACCAAACAACGCTCCCAGGTCGGTCAGCAACTGAGTGAGTGACATACCTAAAATCTTCTCTTCAAACTCCAGGAGATGGCCCGGAACTTCTTTTATCAATGGGGATTTGTCATGTTCTTGCATCGTGAATGTGGACAGGTGCGTTGCCCATTCCTCTCTGGATGGCCTGAAGAGGGAAGAGAACCGCACCTGCCTCGCTCCTTTCATCGTATGACCAGACGACAGGTCGTCCATTCTATATACAAGCGGTACTACAACATCCCACCGAGACTGGTAGCCAACTGGACGAACGCTCCGGTAGCAGCGATGATGGCGGCGCAGATGAAGACTTTTTTCAGCTGTGCCCAGCGCTCGCTACGTGCGGCAGGTGAATTATCGTTATTCAACATGATTCCGATGCAGTTGACTGCGACAAGGAGTCCCGCTGCGGTGATACCAATCCTGGCTGCATTCTGTTGTAGCAGGGTGACAATATTGTTGAGATTTGTTAACGTGTTCATGGTGATCCCTTTCTGTGAAAAATTGTCTGCTAGACTATGCCAGCAAGACTGCTGCCTTGACCGCCGTGTTGGCGAGGGAACCGATACCACCGCCCTGGCCTCCTGCCGATGCACCAAAGCGTGCGAGCAGGGCTGGAATCTCGGCGGTCATGTTCAGCATGGCAATAGCCAGGATGAAGCCTGTTAACCCCGTCTGTTTCGTGGCGACCAGGAACTGAAAACCCAATCCGAAGGTCAGAAACTGGACAAATTGCTCGAAGATGGTGATCACGTACATGCGAACCCAGGACGAGAATACGGGTGCGGTTGCCGGGTGAAACGAGGTCAGGAACGCAGGCCCGGAGAGGACAAAGAGAACGTTAAAACGAATGATTCTCTTGATCGCCTGGAAGATGACCCGGAAGAGGCCAATGCCAAACACGATAGTCAGGACGATGGTGAGAATCACTGCCTGCCCACTATGAAAGAGTTGCCCATTGTTGACCTGACGAATGAAATCCTGGACGTTTGCCCGGACGATCCCGCACAACAGGTTGTTAAGAATGAGGAGGTCTTCACCGATCAGTGCCGACAGGTGGATGAGGATCGCCGTCAAGATCGCTTTGGAAACGAACTGACCAACGGGCATGCGTAAGGTGCCCGTACTATCCCCATACATCATTTGAATGGCTCCAATCACAATGAACAAACCAAGGAGCACATCAGCTACAGTCGTCATTGTCCTCCATCCTCCCATGACAATGGCATTCTGTGTGGTGAACTGCAGGGGTGTGCTCACCATCAGGTTTACCAGCGGTTGGATCGGGTTGCTCAGCGTGTTCATCGCCTCGGTAATCCGATCCACAATCCATTGCAAAAGGTTAAATCCCAAGATCATTGTTTCTTCTCGTTTCTACGGCTATGTTGCCTGGCTTCTGTACCAGCACACATGCTTCGATGTCCAGCATAGCAAGCCGCACCGGGCTGAAAGCAGAACCGGATGTGGTCGACGAACAGTCACAGGGCAAAACAGAACCTGAAAATGACCGGGAAGGAAACCAGGAAGACTGAAAGAGGAGCACGATTTACTATTCTCTGTAAGATGTGTCAATATGGAATGCGAGGAGCTGGTAAAAGCGCAGTAGATCAGTCCGATGGGTGAATGCGCCCCAATCCGAGCTACGGTGGAGTTGTGTGTAACCTTCGATGCATAAGAAAAGGCATGCGCAAATTCTGGAGCAGACCTTCATGTCTACGCGCTTCTGAAGCGGCTGGAGTTGTGTCCTTTTCAGATGGCACTCACCAATATGTGTGTCATATCCGTTGGTAGTGTTCTGCAAATTACAGGAAATTTTGGCTTTTATGTATCCTCGCTGATGAAAAAGTGGTATTGTGAAAAGAAATACATCGCCTGGATGATATGAATAAGAGTACTCCAGGTAAGAGCAAGATATCAGGAATACATGGACCGAAAGGTATTTGATCCGATGAGGTTTTCTTTCGCAGCATTCCCAAGGGGTAAAAAACTGGTACGCATCACCCTGGGTATCCTCTTCATTTTCGCCTCTCTCTTTCACTTCATTGCTTCAGATGTAGAGCTACGACTTATTCCGCGCTTTCTGCCCTGGCGGCGGGCAGCGCTCTACATCACTGGCATCTTTGAACTTTTGGGAGGCATCGGTCTCCTGACCTCTCGTTTTCAGGGAGTAGCGGGACAAGGGCTAGCCGCCTTGCTGGTCGCTATATTTCCCGCTAATGTCTATCACACTTTTACGCGAAAGCAGTTTCACGGCTTAACACGCTCACCACTCTATCATCTAGCCCGTTGGCCGATGCAGGGCGTACTCATCTGGTGGGTCCTGTGGTGTAGTCGGAAAGAAAAGTCGTGCCACTGATCTCTTCGGGTGTTCAGAGCTGCAAAAGACGTTCATCTTGATGTATTTTGCTCAGGCGAGACGAAGATCATGAGTGTCGTTGAAAGGTTTGTGCTCAGGATCAGCGATGATGCGTAAGAGCGTGTGAATTGTTGCCGATGCAGGGAAATCGAAGGTGAGACGTGGTTTTGCTAACCAGGTCAGTGCTTTTTCAGTGGTAGTGCTCATAACAAACAGCAGTGAGGAAGCAGAAGAACTATATGTTGGCAGTCTATGCAGAAACTTGAGTGATATGTGAAACACCAATGAACTGTGACTTGTCTGTCCTTAATACGCTCTCACGAAAGATCCAAAACAGAGAGTGATTGCTCTTCTCAAACCAACTAGATGACAAAGGAAGATGTAACAACAAACTCACTTCCTCTTTGTGAAGGAATTTATGCGGTTTCGCGTTTAAAGGATATTGCTTGCGTCCAAAAGCGCCAACAATCCTTGCAAGTCACACAAGCAATATACACTAGCCCTTATTTCGTAAAAGTAATTTTTTGCATTTCCCCACATTTGGCATCACAAACCAACAGTACGCGCTGCGGGTTATCTCGCAGTCGCAGAGAGGTCGAACTTCCGCAGCGAGGACAGATACAGTTTTGAAATTGCTTGACCTGCCGAAGATGTTCTAACGATATCTTTTCTTTGCACTTATGCTTGTAAGTAGAATAATTCGGGCATCCATAAAATGCACCATAAGGACCATTTTTGGCAATTAAAGGGAGATCACAGTCACAGAGCGCAGTTATCACAGGTAACGCCTCAACTGAAATTTCAATTGTTTTCAGTTTCTCAAACATAGCATCATCGATAAACACCTTTTTTTCATGATCCTCGCTCGAGTAAAGTAAATCTCTGAGTTTTTCTTGTACAATACGAGGAGTAGTAATCCGTAATCCGCTCTCTCTGGTATCGCGATAAGATAAGGAGTTCAAACTCCCATCATAGACTACCTTTTCATCAATGAAAATCAGTTTCTCGTGCATTTTAGATCTATAGAGAAGCTCTATACCAGCATCTTTAACCAATTTGGCAGCCCTGATACTCCACTGTTTGCTTTCTTCCGTTGGTTTTGTATAGACCTTTACGCTTACACCTCTTCTTTGCTGTTTAACCAATAAATCGAGCATAGACTTTACTCTTTCCTCGGTTATAAATGGGCTGGCAATAACGATGCTCGTCTGGGCTCTTTGGATATCTTGTTCAAAGAGCTTGTAAAACGTTTTTTCGGTGAAAGACTCTATTTCACTGAGTTTTTCATTCTTTGCAGGTGGAATTACAAGTACATCTTCTCTAATATCTGCGCTATTGAGGTGTAACGTGACATTATCAACAAGTGACTTCTGTTCACCAACCTTTTTTATGAATGAGGCAAATGGCATACCCACAATATTGAGAGATGGGACAATTGCAGCCTTAGCAGCATCTTCCACCGCCAAATACAACGTAGATCCTGGCATATTCCGCCGAATATAGTTACGGTTAGCCACGATAATCAGCTTTTGCCTTGGTCGAGTCACAGCTACGTTTATCAAGCGCATGGAGGCAGAGTTCTTAGAACCCGAAAGAAAACGACCTGGCCCCAGACCTGGGGATTGGACGGTATCAAAAATGACAACATCAAACTCCAATCCCTGAAAACGATGGACAGTACCTGCTCGAATTTGGCCTTTAAGGTTTGCATCCTCATTAATCAATTTCTGTAATAATTGTGCTTGAGGTGCATAGGGCGTCACAATGCCAATACAAGGCTCTGACTTTTTTTCTATCTCTGGGACAGAATTCAGCGCCTTACGAGCCAGCGCAATAGAACATAGCGCATGATAAAAATTTCTGCGTGAGTCCCCTTTTGCAGATGCGACTGGAGATGCATCCTGTGTATCACACAGGATAAGAGGAAATGCAGGTAATGGCTCTATTGGTTTTAGCTTCTCCCTAAAATCATCTTGCAACATCCTATTATAAACATGTTCATTAGCAATCACAGAGATTTGTGGATGCATACGCGATTGAACATCGAGCAGAACACTATGATGAGACCCATATTCAGCAGCGTCCTTTAAACTAATACCCATGAGTTCAAACAAATCACGGCCTAACCACTTTTTAGCTAAAGGGGTATCCGCAGAAACAATTGGTGCCAGTTGTTGTGGATCACCTATCAGAGTTACAGAGCTATCGGCATGTGAAGCTGCTATATAGACAAGTGGAAGGGAAGCCATTGAAACTTCATCCAGAAGCACAGCATCAAAGCGTCTGCCAGCAATGGTCTTATTCATATATGTATTACTTAAAGTTGTGCCTACCACACGAGCTTGCAAAACAATGCGTTGCTCAATTTTACTGAGATCAATACTATCAAGTCGTTTCTTAAGTGTAGCACGTTGATCTACTAAATATTGCTTTTCCTGCTGATATGCCTGCTGTTGCTCTTTGTATGCGGCCTCAATTTCCGCAAGAGCATGTTGAGAAGCATTGATCTGCTCACTGAGACGCTGAATTCTGTTTTGTTGCATCGGATGTAGTGCTCAATTCGGTATTTATGCGCTTGAGCTCTTCCTCGCAGAACCGTTTTTTCTGCTTACATTGAGAAAGCGTTGTATGTCTTTGCGCAAGATCATTTTGCAAGTGCTCAAGCATTTGTTCTGCTTCGTACACCGCTTGAGCTACTTCGGCCACCTTTTGTTCTAATCCTGCCAGATTGATACCTTTAAACAAACGCTTCACTTTACCCATGGCACGTGCCTCAAGCAACTGAGAAAGCAATTTTTGTTCACCTTGTTTGTGTACTACAAGAGCCGCTTTTGTTTCTTCGACTCCGGCCCTGACTTCCAGCAAGATACTGGTTAGCCTCTGTCAATTCATGCCCGATCTTTTGCAAATCAAGAACGAACTTATCTTTCTGAGATCGAAGTGACGAAATACGTCGACGTTCTTCCTGCTCCAGAGAGTCCAACTCTTTTTGTAGCGACGCTAGTTGTCTTTCGAGGTCTGTACGCTGGAACCGATACTGCTCCTCATTTTGTGATTGTCGCAATGAAGCAATTTTCTGATCAAGCTCAGATAGCGATTTTTTGAGGCTTTCACGTTGCTGATGTAAAGTAACGCCCAGAAGTTGAGCAACCTTTGGTAAATAGACTTCGGCGTATTTCTCTTTCTGCTTTAATTCATCTTTTTGCACAGTCCCATAACGCACTACCTGACCTTGCCCCAGCAACCCCTTATTGCCAGTATCTTTACAAAGATCACACAGCTTCATGATGGCATTATCGATAGCAATATTAGTATGTGCAACGATTAATACCGCACGATCTGCACGCAAATGCTCCAGTGCGATAGCTGCCAATGTTAAGGTTTTTCCTGTTCCAGGAGGGCCAACAATATAGGTTACTTCTCCGCCAAGCGCCATTCGAGCAGCTTTCTCCTGATTCTCTTATGAGGAGTAACATTGCCAAATTTGACCGAAGAAGAATAGCTATTTTCCCTATATGGCAATAAGCCGAAAGCTCTTTGAACCTAGCTTTGCACTGCCCCCATTAACCTGTTTTAAAGCATCTTGTAAGCGTTTTAAAAGTTCAGTTGAGTCATCATAGAAATCAATCTGCCGTAGCATATCCGGAGGAAGGGCAGCATCGGAGGTAATAGTAATCGTGGTTCCCGTTGAGTTGACAACCGTACAGTTAATTTTCTCTGTAGTGTTGTTAGCTACAGTAAGTGGAGTATCATCTTGTGGTTCCCATGGCTCTGTCAGTGTAAATTGGTAAATATACTGGCCATTTTCCTCAGTATGTAATGTACCATCAGTGCCCGTATGTTTTATTCGTTTAGATTTCGTTTGTTTGACTATTTCATCGGCGATCGCTTGATCCATTTCCGCGAGCATATGCTGAAGATCTACTGGTTTGTTTTGTTCAGGGGCTGATGACAGACTCATCAAAAATATCTCCTCACTAACATTGCCATTAGGGATAGATAAGCACCAATACATGATATGCAATGAGTAATAGTGGTATAACTCTAATCAATGTTAAAGGTAGTATGAAAGTTGGTAGATTGCAAAACTCTATTCTATTGCTTTCTGCTTATCTTTTAATTGATGAGTATCATTATATGATTTTCTCCGCAGAAATACTAGAGGAATGCCCTTCTATCACACAGGTCGGTGTGTTGTAGCCAGATTTTCGGGTGATCCGCACTTTGGCTGCTACACTCACTTTTGAAAACTGCTACGCTTAACTCTCACCTGTAAGCTCCTTCCCTGCCGTTTTCTTGCCGCGTTCTGGTCATACATCTGCTCCATACCTGCTGACTCACCGGGCAGTCATGCTAGAGTAAGGGTAGTTCTCATGAGAAAAAAGAAATCCCCTGCACAGCAACTCCCGTAGAGACGTACCTGTGCCTGGGAGATAGCACAGGAAGATGCTCTATTGAGGATGGGAGGTAGTCAGGGGCATACACAACGCAAGGAGATCTTCCATGACCTGGTGGATTATCGGTGCAATGGTCGTCGTAGTGCTGACCATTGGTGTCATCAATGCCTGGGTCTTTGAGCGATCCCAGGCAAAAGAGCGACAGGACCTGGAGGTCCGCTTCAAAGGTGTTGTCACAGATCTGTATCGTCTCAGGCAGGTGATCCGTGGGTCGGAGAATCCGGAAGCAGAGTTGCTCGAACCATTCCGACTGCTTGATGCGCAGCGGTTTGTCCTGGACAAATTGATCTGTATGCTGCAAGGCATGGTACCTCACAATCGCATCAAAGCTTGTGAGGTTGCTCTCGTCGAAGCGGAAGTCCAACGGCTCTGGAGCCTCTATTATGCCACCAAATAGTCTCTTGATTGCTGTCCTTTTATTGTAGTTTCTTGTTCTTGTAGTACGCATCAATTTTCTTCATTCACTTGTTCGTTGTATAACGCCGTGCACAGGTATTTTCCCTAGTGGAACCATCCCTGTGCATAGCGAATAACGCTGTTGTACAGGGATGCTCTTTTTCTGGGATACCAGGTCATAATGCATGGCTATCGAAGAAGGAGACATCCCCATGAAAAATGTTCATCTGAACATTGTACCTTTTATTCTCATTGTGGCGGCATCGCAGTTCGTGATTCTGGCAGTTTCGGCGTCTTATCCGATCCTGGCAACGCTACTCACGTTCCTGAGCATTGGTTGCTCGCTGTATATCCTTCTCTTCTGGGCACTCCCGCTCGTCCTTCGCAAAATATGGGGAAAAGCGGTACAGATCAGGTGGAACAAGCTGTTGCCCCAGCGGCATACGCTCAAGCGTGAGAAAAAGGCATTGAAGGATCCTATCATTCCCGTAGCGCAACTCAAACACTTACGCAGTAATGTCCAGCGTTTAGGACTGGCTCTGCATGGCATGACACCGGAGATGGAAAAGGCCCGTCGCACGCACTTTCAGCTACTCGGCAAGGCCCTGCCTTCTCTGACTCTTCCTCCGCAGAACGCCGTCTTGTATGCTGAGTTCGAGAGCCTGATCAGAATCCTGAACCATTTCGGCTTTCCGTTTCTGGAGAGCGTACGGCTCCAGCAGAAGGATTTCGGTTTTATCCAGAAGTGGGAATGTGATCTGCAATCGCGCTTCCTGCAATTGCAGAAGCACTTTCAGGACCAGCAACAGGCAAAGCGATCCGCCTTGTCTACGACAATCCAGGCACATCAGTCCATTGGCGTTCTGTACCCTGCGGCACTGAACAATGCCGACTACCAGCGGATTCAGGGAGCCTTAATGCTTCTGGAAAAGATGGTTCAGGACAGCCGTTGTCCAAAGGAACCGGTGCTGGGCAGCATAGAGGCGATTCAGCGTGACATGAATTGCTTAAGCAAGCGATTGAAGCAAGCTGCCGCAATAAATTCTTCTCGTTCTTTGTAGTTCGTTTCTTTGTATTCATTCTTATCGTTGTTTTGTATAGATGTACCAGCCGCACAGTGAGACCAGATGCTTCCTGTGCGGTGGTGCAAACCACGTGCATGGAAGATGCTCTCGGCAATGCTTGGCGGATGAAGATCAACAAAAAGGGAGATACTTCCATGACACTCATCAATGTGAACCTGTCTGATGCTCACAACACGTTTGTTGCCTCTCTTGCTGCTATGAACCAACAGAACATCGATCCTGAAGTGCTCGATGAGATGTACCAGGAGAAGCTCGATCGACTCGATCAGTATATGCACGTGCTTACCCAGCTCGCAGCAGCGGGAATGGAAGAGCAGATCTCCTCTCTCTTGAACACTCTGTTACAGGAATGGGCGGTGAAAGAGGCGATTGAACTGTTACAGCGTTACCAGGACTGCGTGATCGATCCGGCGCACCAGGGACTGCTGCAATCCTTCTGGGACAAGCTTGGCAGGCAGCATCAAGCGCTGTCCTCCGAATTGCTCTTGCAGTTAAAGCTCGGCAAGGAACAGCGGGAGCATGCTCAGGAAGAACGCGCCAGGAGCTGGCAAACAGCAGCCTTCAGATCCATCGAGAATCAGCAAAGCCAACAGCAAGAGTGGCAAAACACTGTATCTCAGTGGGTACAAGGTCAACAGCAAACGAACCAGCAGTGGTTCCAGCACCAACAAAACGTGTTCAGTCAACACCAGCAGGCAAACCAGCAATGGGCAAATGTTGCAATGACAGGGGTCCAGCAGGCGCAACTGGGTGTGAAGCAATGGTATGATTTTGCCACTTCGACTCAGGCCAATGTTGCGAACATGCTGGCGGGTACCGAACAGAGGCAAGCCATGATGGTGGAGCAGGCAGTCCATAAGACGAACATGAAAAAATGGGTCACGCGGCTCACGATTATTGGTCTGGTGATAGTTGGTATTGTGGCACTCTTCGGGTGCGCATTCTTCGCAATGATGCACCTGTATTAGTTCATCCTCCAGAGTGATATCTCGCTCTGGCAGCCCACCTGTATCCTGATTTCCCGTGTCAGGGGCCTCTTGCCGCAGTCGCAACTCCTGGCAAGGGGATCCCTATCACATACAAGCGATCCCGAAGTGGGGATATGCCTCACTTGTTCCTAAAAGTCCCAGGAGCAGGGAATTGTTCCGTGTCTCTCCGGTAGCGGAGATTATCCGCTACTGCTAGCGGCGAAGAATTCTTCGCTTGTAACTCGCGTCCGCATCTGTGGTGTGTTGAGTGGGGAGTATGGGCGAGCTTCGCAAGAAGATCGTTCAGCAGGTTTCCTGGTGCAATGATGGTTGAGTGATATCGCTCCCCGCTCTTTGTACTCTGAACCACTCTTTCGCTCCTACCAAAAACAGGTCGACGCTAAAAGCACCAACATGATCAAGCGTTGAGGTTGCGGCCCTTCGGGCTCCCTCTTCTCTTGATCTTTCTTTTTTGTGAAGTACAGGCCATCAGAAGTTTGCTCTGAGTTTTCGTTCAGGCTTCTCGACGGTAGAAGCCTACAGTCCCAGGATTGCTCTTCACAAAATCCCTAGCACAATACCGCAGAATCACGCCATCTTGGGTGTTTGGTAGATGAGTGGTTTCTCGGAATTCCAGAGTACCAGAGCCGAGAATGTGAAGAATATCAGATGTGGGATGCTCAACCAGGCGGGCCAGAGGATATTTACCACAACCGGCAACACATTGGCCGCATGCAGCAGTGCGAGAAGCAGTGAGAGCAAAAAGGGGTTAATGAAGGCCATCCAGCGCGGATAGAGCGTACGTCCAGAGAGAACCGCAACGAAGTACCAGACTGAGGTAATGAGATAGCTGACCAGGAAGAGGCTACCAGGAAGGTATGCAGCAATTTGCAAATTGTTCGTCGCCCTTGTTATCGCTGGAGCATTGCCAGCTTGTATGGTTGTGTATGCCGACGAGATAATAGTATGGCTGACGACACCCATCACCAGACCGTAGGCAATGAGCCAGAACATGATCTTTGCACCTTTTACTCCGCTTCGACGCATGACCTGGCAAACACACCAGTAGCCGATCAGGCACAGCGGAATACCTAGCACACCCAGCATTTCTCCGGTGAGCAGTCGCCAGAAAGGAGTGCTCTTTCGATATCTGCAAGGGAGGCATATTCCTGCGGTGAATATTGCGAGAACTCGTCACCCGCTACAGAGAGCAAGGCTGCCCCAATGCTTGCGCTGCCAGCCATGCGGAAGACGCGCTGCTGGGTCCATCCTTTCATACCCATGGCAAAAAACTCCTTTGAGAGGATGTTGTAGTGCCACGCAACTGCTTTCACGAACAGAGTCTCTGCGTGGGCTTTGACCCTATGTTACCATAATATTTTGTTCTGATCAATATTATTTTTTATCAATATAAAAATATGTTTTTGTAGTAATGAGATTGGCCTGTTCCTTGTGGTCGCGAGCAGAGCCAAAATACTGCTCCCCATCCTTGCTCGGCGAGACAGGTCAGCTCCATCGTAGCGGTCAAAGAGTCTGGGTCATGCGATGAATTTACTCCTTGGCTGTCAATTCCATCGAATGGTCTGGTTGAGGGCCTCTCATGGTCTCTTCCTCCCAAGCAGAATTGACCTCACTTTCTTGGTATCGTCAATCTCGGAACGAATTTGTGTAAGAGCCCGTCTAAAAGAAGGATCAAAGACCGGTGAGCGCCTGGTAAAACATCTCCATATCAGCTCTTGCTGGTAGTCCTGCAACTTGACCATCTCCAAGTTCAACAATGTTCCAGGTTCCATCTCGTTTTCTTGCCACGTCCATGGTAAAAAAGCGGCTTTGAATTTTTTGCGCGACAGAGCGAAAGAAATCAATTGGCGGGAAAGTGTGTTGGTCATTGCCATAGTCGCCCTCTTCCCAATACGGTGTCGAGAAGATGATCTGGCCGTCAAGAACAAACAGCCGAAACTCCTTGATGAGAGGCATGCCACTCTTTGAATGCAATGCCAATGGCTCAAACTCGATGAACTCGCGAAAGACAAGACCTTCGTTCAAATCTTCCCCTTGCAGGTGTAAGAAGCGTGTGATCACTTGTTCAACCGCCTGTTTGTCGGATGCGGAGGAGATGTAACATGCTTCGTTCCACTCATGCTTCCTCGATTTGACGAAATCCTTGAGAATCACGGGCTTGTCTCCAAATGGCTGGAGTGCCGTCATCACCTGATCTATGGAAACATCGAGTCCTGTCTTGATCCATGTTGATCTGGGTGTCAAGCCTTCTATCAGATGGTAAGACTCCGGGAGATGATGGCAGTGGATATAGGCAGCAGGAGTATTGATCAGCAAAAGTCCCTTCTCAGCCAGGGCAGTAGCAAGCCGTGCATACGTGTGAGGTTTGAGCATCCATCCTCGATAGATCGCCATTTCTTCGGTGCTCGCTGGCTCTACCTTGCGTACTGCACGCAATGGATTTTGTTGTTCAACCAACGCCTCAAAATTGATCAGGGAAGAGTTGAGATGCAACTTCTCTACCGCGTTTGCCTCGGCCTCATAGGCACTGTCGGGAGCGTGTGAATTCCAGTAATCAGCGCAGAAAAGAATGTGCATACATGTGTTTCCTTTGGCTCAAAAAGCCCGCAGCCAGAGTAATCGCAGATACGCTGTTTGAGTTCTTGGGCTGTCAAAACTCGTGCAGGTTCAGCTTTTCTTCTTCGCACTACGTTCGCATATCTTCTCAAAAAGAGAAGGCCATACTGGTACAACGAACTGTTCGTTGTACCAGTATGGCCTTGTTGCTACATGTATGAAATACGTCCGGGCTTAGCCGTGCAGATGGCGGCTGTCAGAAGGAGCCTGTTCACGCTCAAACATCCCATAATCTCTGATGACACTGGCAACTCTGAGCCGATAGTCCTTGAAGGCCTTTTCTCTCCCAAATGCTTGAGCGGCACGATGCTTCTCAAGCTGTCTCCATGCCTCAACGGCTTCCTCATCTCGGAAGAACGCGAGTGAGAGGAGCTTTCCCGGTTCGGAGAGACTCTCAAAACGTTCAATTGAGATGAACCCCTCAATTTCATTGAGCTGTGTCCGAAGCTGGGCAGCAACATCAAGGTACGCTTGCTTGTACTCATCATCTTTGGGCCATACTTCAAAAAGAATAGCGATCATGCTTTTCCTCCTACAAAAAGTGGAATACGCGTGTTTGCGGAAGAGCGATAACTGACGCTCTCTGCCAGATGAGATAACTTGACACCGGCGCAGATGAGTTGTTCAACGCCAGCTCTGGCGATGATGGCGGCGATCATCTCACCGGGACAGGCATGCTCTCCAACACCGAACGTGAAAAAACGCCGGGCTGGCCTGAAGAGATCAAACGACTCAGGGGTGTGATTGACAGCCGGGTCCCGGTTGGCGGCTGCCAGCACGACCAGCACACTATCCCCTTCTTTCATCTCTCTCCCTGCAACTGTTCCATTGGAAGCTACGTAGCGGCGCGTGTTTTGGATGGGTGGATCGTAGCGCAAGACTTCCTGAATGACCAGGGGGAGCAGATTGGGATCGGCGAAAAGCTGCTCAGAGACCTCCCGGTGTCGTGCGAGTGTGAGGAGCGTATTGCCAATCAATCCCGCTGTCGCTTCATACGCTTGTGAGAGCAAGCCAATCCCATTGGCAACCGCCATTTCTCGGTCTGGATATCCGGCATGCTTGATGTCATGCATCAGGCGGCGAAGGTCACTTGAAGCATCTTCCGCCTCCTGCAAATGCACAACAGTGCGCAAGAGATCCAGCAAATGGCTCGCTGCTTCCTTGCCCTGCTCAATCTGTCCGGGAAGACTTCCTGGTGCCAGGCAACGGACAAAATCGCTCATCCACAACGCCGTTTGCCGCAATTGTGCCTCGGGAATCCCAAGCAGACGAGCGACGACATACACTGGCAGGTGAAAGGCAAAATTGGCGAGATTGCCAGGATTACCCTCTGGCTTCATCTCGTCTGCCAGATGTTTTGCCCACGTGTGGCTTTGTGTCTTTATGCCATCGATGTCAATGGCCTGCAACGTTGATGACACTGCTCCTTTCAGGCGGCGATGCTGCCGCCCATCATTCATGCGCACCAGATGGCGAAAGATGTCGGCAGCAGACGAGTTCAGCAGCGCGGTGGGAACTTGTTCCACTGGTGGACGCACGCGGCACAGCTTGTTGGTCAAGACGGCTGTGATGGCCGCGGCGCTTGAAGCAACCCAGCACCCCGTCGTTTCATCCCAATACAAGGGCCTATGTGCGACCAGCTCCGCATAATAGGGATACGGGTCAGGGTGGGTCGCCGCTCCGATAGGATTGCGCGGAGGTTGTAGCCTCATGTTCTCTCTTTTCTCCTGTGCTCTGCTCTTTGAAAAAACTTTATGGAATTGAGTATAAAGGCTCTTAGCCCATGTGTCTAATCGATTGTCTTTATCATTCCCATCAGTTATACTGATGGCTATGGAATTGAATGAGATTGAAGCCTTTGTGACCATTACCCATACTGGGGGATTCACACGAGCAGCCACCGTTCTGTACATCTCACAGCCGGCAGTCAGCCGCCGCATTGAACTGCTGGA
Source organism: uncultured Chloroflexia bacterium (assembly GCA_963814985.1). Classification (GTDB taxonomy): domain Bacteria; phylum Chloroflexota; class Ktedonobacteria; order Ktedonobacterales; family Ktedonobacteraceae; genus CAWFFV01. The sequence continues at coordinate 30,605 of CAWFFV010000090.1, forward strand.
ACGAGAACTGGGCGCACCGCTGTTTGAGCGTCTCCCTGCTGGAGTACGCCTGACTGAGGCTGGTCAGGCGTTTCTCCCCTATGCTCAGCAGGTTCTCGCAGCGATGCATGATGGGGCAGCGGCTGTTCGTGCTCTCGAAGAAGAAGAGCAAGGCAGCATTACGCTGGCCTTAGTAGGAACGCTGGCGAGTACCCGGCTGACCGGGCAACTCCAGGCTTTCCGTGAGTCATATCCCCGTATGCACCTGCTTTTGCGCACGGCCCGCAGTGCCGAGGTAAGTGATCTCGTGCAACAAGGAGATGCGCTCCTGGGTTTGCGCTATTTCGCAGATTCTCGTACAGAGATGTTGTGTTCGCGGCTGGTCATGCACGAACCGTTGCAAATAGTCTCAGCAGCCCACTCGCGCCTGGTAGGGAGAAATCCAACCGAGCCTTTAGCGTTACAAGGCATTCCCTGGATAAACTTTCCGACAGGGATGGGATCATCAGGCGAACCATTTGCCCGTCTTCTTGCCCAACAGCTTTTGCGGCACGGTCTGGAGGATGCTGAGATGATTACGATTGATAGCTTGACGGCCCAGAAGCGGTTGATCGAAGCGGACTTTGGTATCGGTCTCTTGCCAGCCAGTAGTATTGAAGAAGAGCTGCGTCTGGGAACCATGCAAGTCCTCCCTATTGCCGCGTTGCAAACAACGGTCCCAGTGATGCTGATCTCTCGTTGTCAAGGGTATCTTAGCCGTGCAGCCCGCCGCCTCCAAGAGATGCTCATCTCACAAACAACGGATCTCTGACAACATCGGGACGATCCACCGCATAAATCTCCCTCCAGGGAAGAAGCTCCCCTCAACTCTCTTCCTGTCTTCGGGCTGCTTATTTCTCGCTGCACAGTGGATATTTTCCTACTCTTACACAAGAGCCTTCTTGAATCTACACCAGGGACTCAAAGTTTGTTTGATCAGAAATCTCTCTATGGATCAGTAGGCATGTGCTCAGTTTACCATCTTCAGATTGGATTTGCTCTCCTTGCTTTTTTTTGCCAGGTCATCTGGTCAACAGGTTAGAGGATGCAGTACTTGTTTGTGCAGCATGCCATGACGCTCTATCTTTGTTGTGATGGCATTTTTGAGGCTATCATCAGCGACAAAATGTTAAGAGTGCCATGTATTGGTGAAAGCTGTCCTTTAGCCTCTGGAGCGGAAAGAGCAGGTCATCATGAAATACAGATTGCGCATATTTTTTCTTATGGGTCAGGACCAAAAGAGTGGAAAAATCATCTTTTCTGGTTTCCTTCCCGGTCGTTTTCTGGCTCCGTTCTGCTCTTGCTGACAGGCCATTGTGTATAGTATGAGTGATTTACAATGTACGTCCCCAATGGGGAACCGATACATTAACAGGCCAGGAGCTTGAACACTGGAGTCTGCAAAGCCAGCCTCCTCGCATGTGCCCACAAACTGGGTATCAGTGCGTTCCATCGCCATCAGTTGCGGGAAACCCAGATATCGGCGGTATGCTGAAACTGGGGATGTCCGGATCGGCGTAAGTAGGACCTCGCTCGATGCGAGTGAACTCTCCTCGGTCGTCAGTTTTTCAGTCGTTTGAGGAAAGCGTTTCATTGTAGCGCGTTCATGTCGCGCATCTTTGGTGTGTGTTTCTAGAAGATGGTCTCGTAAGGCAGATACTCTGTAGGTTCGGATCTGGAGAAGGCGTAGGCGTGGTCAGACATTCCGGAAAGCGTTATGCGTAGTGGATCTCGTTGTACGAATTTCTTGTAGTGCATTTGTTGGTTTGTTTGGTCCGTATGGTCTAAGTTGTGCATGAGATTTTGTAGCACGTGTTTGTCATCAACGCTAGAGGGAGTGCTCCTCAGTTTCATCCGCTCTAGAGGAATGAGAGATAGCTTCTCTACTAGTATCAATCTACACTTCAATGTGATGCTTTCATACGTGATTCGCATCGTCATGGGGAGGCTTTTTGCGCCTTTTTCCCTGCTCGTCGCACTGTTCTGGAAGCACAGGCAACTTTTTGTGTTTTTTCGCCCGGTGGCAGGCAAAAGAAGAAAGTTTGGGATGGTCTGTCATGCCTTCCCTTCGTATATTCTTGCCCTGCTGCCAGATCCATGTCTCTTATCCTTCTTTTTAAAAGAAGTAACCAGATGTCTGGTATCGATAGTGCCTTGATACAGGCATATCTCTACCATACGCAACTCGTACTCCAGAATCTCGCTGTGTCTGTCGTGCGTTGAGTCCTTCTTCGAACATGCGCCTGAAAATGCTTGCATCGCCATGTGCCTCTCTTCTTTTTCCCTTTTCCTATGCAGATTACCATCGGCCTTGATGCAGGAAATCGGCATACAGGCAAACTGAATGAGGATTTCGTGTTTGTGACTACTGGATAGACAGATCAGACGCAGGAATCCTCTGGAGTATTTGTCGTAGCGGATGGGAGGCAACGCAAAGAGACAGGATGCCTCTCGACTGAGAACTTCAACGATTTATGCTGCCGCTCTCTCGTAGTGGCTCCTTTTCTAATGTCCTGCTGACGGTCATCCGGCCCTATCGATGGCCGGATGGCCTCTCCTTCTTCGTTTAGACGCTGCGCTCGCAAGGGCTTGCAGCATTTGGAGGTATCCATGATTTTGCTCGTATTGATTGCCTTGGGTGGTATTGGGTGTCTGGTCGCTCTGGCTTCGGTTGTTGGCTCGCTGATTGACTACGTGCGACGAACGGACCAGGGAACGCCCTTTCTGACCCCGGTTCTTGTTTCATCCCGCAATGGAGAGCGTGTGGTTGTGCCCTTTGGCCTGGTGCAGGTGCACTGCTTGGAGATGCAGCCGTCTGTGCCTCCACAGATACAAGATGAGGTGCAAGAAGCATGACCATCGTTTCACTTGCGTCATCGCGCTCTACTCCAAGAAGCTCTGTGTACCAAATTACACTACAGGCTGCCGCTGCTGGCATTAGCATTGTTCCAATTCGCACCGACGGATCAAAGCAACCTTCACTCTATGGATGGCGCGAGTATCAGCAGCGTCGGGCCAGCGAAGTGGAGCTGAAGCGCTGGTTTCGCTTTGCAGAGCCAGGGATTGCCTTCATCACTGGGGCTGTCAGCGGGAACTTAGAAGCGCTCGATTTCGATTGTCGCGACACATTTGATGCCTGGCTACGCCGTATGCAACGCGATACAGCTCTCTGCGCTTTGTATGAGTATCTCTCCTGGGGATACCTGGAAGCTACTCCCGCTGGCGGAAGGCATCTTCTCTACCGCTGCGACGTTATCGAGGGCAATAGGAAACTGGCTTCTCGTCTCGATGGCAATAAACGAAAAACGCTCATCGAAACGCGTGGCGAGGGAGGCCTGATCATCGTTGCTCCATCGCGAGGCACGGTCCATCCAAGCGGTAAGCCTTATATGTTGCTACGCGGGAGTGTGTCTTCGATCAGGACGATTACCACTTACCAACGTTCACTCCTCTTTGCAACGGCTCAAGAGTTCGATGAGATGCCTCCTGCTACCATTCCGCCGAGAAAGTTGCTACGCCCGTCATTGGACAGTAATGGCCTGCGCCCTGGGGACCTCTTCAACCAGCGTGCCTCGTGGGAAGAAATACTGGTCCCTCACGGATGGCAACTCGTTCGCTACGTTGGTACAGAGGGCCGCTGGCGTCGTCCTGACAAAAGCAATCCGGGTATCAGTGCTACGACGAATCATAACGGCCACGATCTTTTGTATGTCTTTTCGACCTCAACGATATTCGAGGCAGAGCGGGGATACTCGAAATTCAGTGCCCATGTGCTACTCAACCATCATGGCAATTTTTCTGCTGCTGCGCGTGAACTGGCCGGGCAAGGGATATTCCTACCAGAGAAAGGCCGCACGATGAGACATCGCAAATGAAGTTCGTCAAAGATCGACTTGTAGACGTGATCTACAGGTCATATCAAAAATCACATGCGATTATCCGTGAAAGATGATAACAAACTGTGCTCCGTATGGTACTCGCTAGTTGTGCAAGTCATTAGTGGTCATTGATCACTGGCTCAGAAGAAACCTGTCAGGTAGCTACGTCGAGAAATGCGATCTGGTGTGAGATCACGCTCTCATTGCTTCGGAACAGCACGGACTCTCGTGATCCCGAGGAAAGATCTATGGGCATCTTGCCAGGGAGCCTACAGCGACTGAGCATGCAACTGCGGTTGCATCCCGAGCAAGCTCCGTATCGGCCTCGGACGGTGTGCATCAAATCCGCTGGAGCCTGCCCACGTCTGAGCAGCGATCTCTGCCATGGGTGAGCAGTGCCCGAGGATTGCCCTGGCATGCTGTGCGGCTTCCCACCTCTCATATCGGGACTTATTCTGTCACAGTAGCAGAGCAGGACTGAGGCTCATCCTGGCGATATCGTACAGGAATCATCATGCCAACAGAGTTGCATTAGAAGAGCTTTGTGAAAGTCAGGGCTTGCGTCCAGCTAGCTGGTGTGTGATCGAACCTGATACGATGCACTTGAATATGCACGCTGGTTGGGACACATGACCAGACAAGCGTGGAATTTGCACACGGAAGCAGAATGGGAGCAGGCAGTTCACGCGGTACCAATAAGTGCATGTAAGCAATTGAGTGCTGACCACTGGACCCCTGCAATGCGAATGTGTTACGGGAAGAATGTCAGCTAACGCGTCAATGGGACGACTGCGACTGATACCTATCCACACGCTGCCAGTCCGTTCTGGGGTGGTAGATGGCAGGACAGCATTGTAGCGTGCTCGAGTACAAGGTATGTCGAATGACCAGTTCCCCTGATCCTTATGTTCCAAAGGATAGCCACGAAAATATGGAGAGACACAATGAGTTCTCTGTTTCGTCAACTCCAGGAGGGTGCTGGCTCTTCTTATTCAGGCGTGAGTCTGCCCGTGGCTTATTCTAATCATGGACGATACAATAAGGATTGGCTCCATGGCGTACGTTTAGTTTGCACCGTGACGCCTTGAGCAGTCATGCGTTTGCCGCGGTTTGAAGGTAACTCCTTTTTTGCAAGCGAATGGCTCCAAATACGCTGAACGCGCATTGCTATCGTAAGATAGAACAACAGCCTCCAAATACTGATGAGATACTGGGAAACCAATTTCCTCGACTCTGTTGTCAACCTGATAATGCTTGAGCACACAAGAGCCGATTCTCACAGCACCTGCTGCTATGGAATCGGCATTTTTGCGTGTCTGCAGCACCAGATTGTTGTCTCTATGGAGGTATCACCATGTTTCCCTGGTGGAGGCGCGGACCTCCCATCTTTGCCGCGCCATCACGGCCTTTCCCTCGCTATCCATATGACATTGTTCAAGCTGCTTCTCAATCGCGCGAAGCGGCTTTTTTCGACCATGAACAGGCAAATACAAGAAAGAGAAAAAGATCCATGACAACATACAAACAGCCCCGCACAACTCTCACCGTTCCTGACGCAACCACGACCGATGACGATTTCGACACACTGAACATCGACTTTGAAGAACATGAGCAGGCCGACAAGCCGATTACCGAGGAGGCCCGTCTCTGGTGGTTCAACGGCCTTCCGACTGATACCGATGTCAATGCTATTGGCTGGCATATCAAGGCGGGTATTAATCCCTACATTGACGAGACGATGGAAGGCATGGGGATCCAGCAGTACCTGGTGCAGCATAAGAAGCCAGACCGCAATGGCAACACCGACCCCAAGCCGTACTGGCGTCTGCGCTCCTGCTCGCTCGTGATCATCGCCCAACGGCTGCAATCATCTCTGGAAATGAATCGCAGCACCGATGATCGCCAGGGGCTGGCCTACGCGTGGGGAACCGTCCGCGACGACCAGGGCAATGCTGTGATCAACGATCGCGGCAAAAACCAGGGGAAAGAGAAGCGAGGAACCGTGCTCAAATTCCGTGCGTTCGTCCACGAACTCTACCAGCATGGGTACTATGACTGGTTGCCCTTCACGATCACTGGCTTTGGCACAGATGATGTGCTCAAGACCCTCGCTGAGCAGTACCGTGTGCTCGAATACTACAGTGGTCTGCGCCGTGCCCAGAGTAAGAATCCCGTAGCTCCGTTCTACCTGTTTTCCATTCCACTGGGTCCGGGAGCCATGAAACTGGTGGGTGAGCCTCCCATGCAGGGATCGATCTACCCCATCGTGGCCCAGGTTCCTGCTACCATCGATAAAGCTTACCTCAAGCGGCACCTCATTCCACAGGTGCTGATCGAACGGCTTCGCGAAGGGCTGGTAAGTGAAACCGTTGTCTGGTCCATAGAGGAATCGAGCAAAATTGCAGTGGGTCGCAGTGACCAGGGAGAGCAACTTGCGTTGAACGAGGGAACGCCTTCATCAGCTCAGATGCAGATCAGCTCTCCCAGCACGTTGCACCAGGATGATCCTCTGATCCAGCAGGCGCAACTGACCTGGATTACACGCACATTCTGTGGTGGCGATGGTCAGAAGGTACAGAAGCTCTGTAGCGACTTCAATGTGTCCTCTCTCGACCAACTGCGTATGAGCCACTTCCGCGTGCTCGTCAGTCAGGTGCAAGCTGCGCCACAGAACGGACTGCGCTAATCGCTCACATCTCTCCATTGGTGAAATGCAAGCTGGTGGTAGTCCTACCACCAGCGTTTTTTAGGAGGTTTTCACGATGACAGCTACTCAAGATTTGGGTCTGCTCACAGGTACCTGGCCGGTGCGTATGCACGCTGATCGCTTCTTTGGGACCGTCAAGGCTGATGGGCAACACCCACGTGTTGCGGGCCTGGCTTGCTATCAGGGGGATATCGTGGCAATATCGCTGGTCGGGTACGATACCAGTGTTAGCGCTGTCCTGGCATCCCTCTGGTCTCGCGAGTCTGTCCCATTCCTGGTTGGGGAAGGGCTCAAGTGGGATGGCCCACGTAGTCTCAAGCGTCGACCAGAGTCCTATAAGCAGTTTTCCGTTACGTTGGAAGGAACCAAAGAGGTCCACTCCATTGCTCTACCTGCTTCTGCCCACATCGCCGAGGGCATCTTGCATCCCCCCGATCTCCCCAGTCCTCCCAAGCAGGGAAAAGTCGAGGCTAGCAGATGCGCAAAAGCGCCCGAGTGGCACCACCTCCGTCCGCTTCAACTACCGTTGACCGCACGCGCTTCGTCCTGGGGAACTGGAATGAGGAGTATCCCCACGAACGCAGCTTCCTCGGCACTCTCTATGGGATGCGGGTGCTATTCCTGCATAAGGATGAGGAGTATCCAGAGTGGCCCCACATCTGGGCCAGAGAGATCTGGGAGCGTGGGCGCATCCGCAAGCTGATTCAGCCGCTCAAGCATGTCCTGGGGATGAAGGTCTGGATCCTCTCTGATGATCTGAATGCATGGGGACGGCTCATTGGTGATGGGACGCGTGAAGGATGGCTACCGTGGAAAGCTGTGACTCCCTCACCAGATGAGACTGTTCACTTGATGACTCATGCTTATCATGATGCCTTGACGCTGTCTGGCGTCGTATGAGGCAGAAAGGTGGTGTATGCATGTCCAGGCAGTACAAAGACGAAACGCTCTTCTGGCATCTCTCATATGGTTGGCGCACAGGTTGCCGGTATATTCCGCCAGATGCAAGTGCTGCTGATGTGGTGCGCTACGAGCAAGAGGAATTGAACAACACCCTTGATGTCCCAGAGTTTGTGCTAACTGTGCTAGAGGATGTACAAGCGAAGGATGTCGTCTGGGTCTGTCGGACCAGAGATCATGCGGAGGCGCTACGGTGGAAAGGGCAGAGGGCTTCCCTACCAGGAGCACTTTGGTCCTAATGCCCTGGTACTGGCGACTGATCAGGAAAACGAGACTGGTTATCTTGTTCTGGCTGATGCGACCCTCATCGGTTTAGACATAGTAAACAGGTTAACAGCTTACCGTCGCACTTCACAGAAGGAAGCTTCCGGACCAATGGTAT
>CAWFFV010000091.1:0-8288 GCA_963814985.1 uncultured Chloroflexia bacterium
AAGGGCCTCGCGAAAGAGATTTATATGGGGTAGAAGGCTACACTTAGCACAACAAGTTATATGGCAGTTTGATGATAAATGAAACTGCGCTATTAAGGAGGTGACAGCTTCTCACGGCTAACAATGCTGATAGCTGTACCCTGGATTGTGCGAAGCACGCAAGGCATACACCAGAGACGAAGCAGAATAGTGGGTTTCAGACTATTCTGTCCGTTATTGTTTCGCATGAGAACAATTTGTCTCCGATAGATTTTCCTTGATTTACCCCAGTAAAGATGTGTGCGAAGAAAACAAGAGGCAGGCTGGAGGAGATAGACCGATACCAGTATACTGGTAACATTGGATCGGCGCGATTGCATTGAGGCGGTGGCCCAGAAGAGTGCAAAATAATCTGGGCAGGGGCTCTTCCTCACTTTTGGTGAAACACGTTCCAAGAAAGAGTGGGGAGGCACCTGAAGACCAGAGATCAGGAGAGGAGAAAGAAGGACGGATGTGAGGATGGAAGTGAGACTTCATTCTTAACAGACATGCAGTTCCTGCCGGAGAAGCAAAGAGCGAAGGACGAATGTGAGGGTGGAGGCTAGACCTCATGGAGCACTTTGATCCGCAACAAGTCAATGTGGGCTCGACCAAACATCTGTCTCTTGATGAGTTTGAGACGATTGATGTGTCCTTCAACTTTTCCATTACTCCAAGGAAGCGAAAACGCCGCTTGCACAGCGGCAGCATCGCGAGCCAGCCCCTTTGCGAAGGTCCTGAGCTCAGTACTGGTGCTCTTGTTCGCCCGTTTCAACCAGTTCTTCAACGCCTCGCTTTTGCGTGCATTGAGTGATTTCACAAACTGCTGACTGAGCAGAAAAACCTGATGGAGTTCCTTGTCCTGACATAACTGCTTGATCCACCGCTTTTGCCGCTTTGTGCGTTTCTGCAACGAGCTGATCATGAGAAACGAGGCCTGTCTGCTGGTGAGTCGTCGTGGTGGCGTAGCAGCCTGAAGGCGATGAGGACGTCCTTTGTGGGAGGCATGACCACCACTGGTCCCTGTTTGCCACTGCTCAAAAAGCCGAGCGATGACCACCGCGGGGCCTGTGTAGCCCTGCGTCTGGAGTTCCTCAAACATGGACCATGGATCACGACAGCCTTCTTGCCAGCGCCGCTGCACCCAGGGAAAATAGGGCATGAACTGGCTGCTTTGCTGACGCCCTGCTCGTTGCACCCGTTCAGGAAAGCCTTGTGACTGAACAAAACGAGAGACCATTCCCACCCCCAGATGCAGTTGTTGGGCAATTGCACCCAGTTTCATCCCCGTACGACGCAAAGCGATCACTTCCTCATAGCGAGTCAGGCGTTTCTGCCGCTTGACCATCTTTTTCTGTTCTTTGTAGGTCAAGACGGACAGATCCAACGACATCGCAGCAGAGGCCGAGACGGGGCTTGTCGGCACAGAACAAGGAGTCTGCTCTGGTTCAATGAGGGGCAGCTCCGCACATTTCCTCTCAAGAAACTGTTGCACGTAGTCGCGCAGATTTTCGATCAGATGAAATTGATCGGCGACTTGTTGCGCGTGAGGCAGGGCCTGACTGATGGCATCGGCATAGGCGCCAGCCCGATCCCGTGTGACGATTTTCACTTCCTGGTGGCTCATCATCCAGGGAAGAACAGCCGCAGCTGTCCGATCAGCGACCACCTCAACCGGACGGCTGCTTTCCAGGTCGACAAACACGCTCCCGTAGGACTGGCCTTTTCTCAGAGACCAATCATCCAGTCCTACCACTTGCATGTGGTGGACAGGCGGATCGGGCAACGCTCTGAGCAAGCGCACCAGGCTGGGGCCACTCGCGTGCATCCCAACGTGAGGGGCAATACGTTCGACCACCTCTGCACTGGTTGCCAGACTCAGGATTTGCAAGGCCTGCACGAGACGATTGCTGAGGCGGGCCCATGGTTGCACAAAGGCGGGAAGCCGTTCGGTAAAAATTCGACGAGGACAATCCGCCGTTGAGCAAAAGAACTTGCGCACATGCAAGAGCAATCGCACGCGAAAGCCTGCACATGGCATGTCAGCAACTGTTCGCATATATCGACTATGAAGACGAGAAGAAGGCGAAAAACAGATGGGGCAGAGCGACGTGGCCCTGGTTGAGATGACGTGAACGACCACCTGATCCTCAATCGTCTCGACTGTCGCAATCTCTAAACCCGCTGGAAGCGGGAGAAAAGGTGATGAGGACATTGGGGCCTCCAAATGAGACCTATTTTTTCGAACATTTCTTCTTCAGTTTATCACGTTCTCAGCAACTCTGCAAACTTCACCAAAAGTGAGGAAGAGCCGGGACAGGAGAGAAATAATGCTATCTTTTTTGCATGAGTTTTCGAGCGAGCTTCGGCAATAATGCGTTTAGCATATCCGACTGCTCGGTTAGCATGACGTGATGACAGGAAAGGCTCGCCCCCATGCAAAGTGAACAGCTGGAAGTACCTGACCTTCTTGTTCATGCATAAACAAATCAACCTCATCACTAATCTCTCTAAGAACTCCAATGCTGACGACCAGCGTGTCGCCAGTGCCAGAGCGATGTTTAGCAGACCAGTGATATTCAGGAGTACTTACATCAGGATAGCATTGAACCATAGAACAATTGCTCCTCGGTACTCTACTTCTATAGAGAAGCCTCGTACAGCAGAAAAACAGGCCCCAATTGCCAGTGATGCGCAGAGGCGTCGCATGCCGGCAAGTCTTATTCTGTGCTGTATCCGATGCGTTTGCATCCACTTGCGTGTCTGTTCCAGTACTTTCATCATCCGATCATTCCACACTGAGACTGGGGGAAATGGATTCTACTGTTTTTCCTGCAAATTCGCTCCAATCGAAAAACAATCCCTGCGTTTTAACATTCTGTACAGGCCTGATGCGGTATACAACCGCACTGGACGAAAAGAAGGTAACTGGGCTAGTGGTATCTTCTCCCTGAGCCTTAGCTCAAGTTCCTTCCGATAAATGGTCTGGTTCTTGCGCCTGTGCAGAAGATCTTTATATTGTCGTACACTTCTTGTAAGACCCGCGCCGACACATCCTGGTATTCGGGAAAAGAACTCGATAAATGCCTGCTTGAACAGCGCCTCTCCCTGTGATTGGTGCGCCGCTAGTTCTGTTACCACTTCGACCTTGTCAAATAAGAAGGCAGCATCCTGCCGCTTCCCGCCAAGCTTTTCAACCCTGGCGCTAAAATCATCGAAAGAGCCTTTAAAGATAGCACTCTCCTCATCATAGAAGCGATAAGGACCCCGTATACGTCGCAGACCATTTGTGAGAGATTGGAGTTCTTTTGAAAGCCCTGGAGAGGCGAGAATGAACTTGCAGTAGGTACCAGGACTCCCGCTATCTAACCGCTGAAAACGCTGTAGCTCATTCCAGAATATTAATGGAGTGAGTGGATAGTTTTTGACCTCTACGAGTCTCTCTTTCAAAGCCACATCCTGGAGCGAAGAAATTGGCCTCGGTGTCACCCATGGCTTCCCGAATTATGGAAGTAAACCCATCCAGTGAGAGCCAGCTGCAAATACAGGTGAGAATGTAGCTTGCCTGAAAGGAGAAGCCACTCTCAGCGACATCACCACCTGCGGATTGCGGATCTAGGAGAGATGGGGGAGGAAGCACAGCTTCGCTGCCGGAATCACCATTCCCATGATACGTGTTGTCCTGGCTCGCCATTTTCCATGCCCTCCTGGTTCAATTACGCAATCGGCCCTTCTCTCAGCAGCTCTGCTTCGAAACTGACGTGCTCGGGTAAGAGACAGTAGCAGTTCCCTCTATGTGACGTGTCTGGGACAAACGAACCACCAGCAGCACAACAAAATTCGCATTCATCTCGGCATCTTGCAGCATTTCCCACATGGTTTCACTATCCTGCATACTTGGTCTAGGAAGAAACGAGGGATGTGAATGCCATTCACCCAGATAGTTGAACCGTCTGTAGTCGTGGAGTGTCTTGCGAAAGAAGTGGTGCAAGGGAATCACGACCTCCTTTGCCAGTCGCATAAAGGATGCGAACGTCCCTGCCTGTCTCTGCACAGTTATATCCTGTATTCGGTACACTCCCTCTGCTATATACTCACCCATCAATATACCACCAATTTCCTGTCGCCCTGCTTTATGCAGGGCAATTGTCAGTTTTTGCTCGATGGGGAGCGGGAGGATAACTTTCACGTCTGACCACCCATTTCCTTCGCCTTCTCAGCCTGTTCGATGAGATGCGTGAAGAAACCCGTTGTTCCTGCCAGCAGCGCCACATCTACTTCCGGCTTAGCCGTTTCATCTAGAAGGTGGGCAGTTGCGATGGGAATCGTAGAGAAAGGGGCTTCAAAAACCCAGGCCTGTTCAAGTCCGATTAAGTACAGTGAGTAGGGGAAATGAGAGGGATTCCTGCCCAGTAGGGTATCAACTGCTAAACGTGTTGCATGTGCGCTGATGACGCTTACATCAGCGTCAGACGCTGCAAGAATGATGCCTAAAGTATCCTCCATCTGGTAATCCCGAACGCTTTTGGAACTAGCGATGTCATCACTAAATGGGTACTTGCAGATGTATCGCGCATATGCTCTGCGCATTGTATGAACATCGGGATCGAGTCCGGGCCTACTCCTGGCGATCATTCCCCCTATTCCTCCAGCATACACCTCCAACCATAGCAGTGTTTTTTTGTGCAGGCTGACCACGCCAGCAAGCAGGTCGAACACTTCAGCATTGGCTGTGGCATCAATGATGAGATCATAGTTTCCCATTTTTGTCGTCAGGGCATTCAAAGCCGATGGAGATTCCTGATCGGTAAGGTTCAGCCTGGATGTATCAACGCCGATATTGGCTGCGATCATTGAAAGCCTCTGAGCAAGGGCATCGACCTTATGCTCACCAATATTCAACCAGTCAAGATCGTGTCGGCAGATATTCTCTGGGAGAAAAATATCTTCGTCGATCAGGAGAAAGCGGGCTACGCCCATGCGAGCAAGAGAGACTGCTATTTTGCTTCCAGCTGACCCAACACCAACAATGGCAACCGTTCGTTCAGACAGACCATTGAGATTCTATCGGAATACGGGTGGTAGGTGCAACAGTTGTTACCGGGAGCGGGACCAAATGATCTAGATCACTCTCTCCAGAGCACCAAAGTATTAGAAAATGAAGAGTACCATCCGCATCAACTAGAAGCAAGCCAAGAAATGAATTCTGCTCTGCAGCCGCCTTCACATCCTCTCTGGTCATCGGGAGTATGCTCAGCAGTTCGTCTACCCTTGAAACCTTGGCAAGAGTTTGTCCTGGAAGAGCAGTTTTGTACAAGAGACCATTCTTGATCGCAATAAGCCTTCCATGTGCAGCTACGCCGGTCGGTAAATCGGGATCCTTCCACATTAGCGCTCCTGTAAGCGTAATACTCTGAACGGCGATGAGGAAGGATTTGCTTTGCTGATGAGCGTGAATGTGATCGTGCCTAGCCGCGCGGCACGCCTAGAAGAGTGTTCGACAAGGCACTTCCGACATAGAAGCGGCCATTCCCCGCACTTCGCATTTCCTGGCCCAGCGTCAGGGAGTGTCGCGACTCCGCCCGTCTGCGTTCCATGCTGGTCTCTCCTCCCTGGCGGAATCCATTGCGGATTCTCGATCTCCAGCAATGTGTAGGCACTCTGCAGCACTTGTGCACCAGTAATGCTAGGATACCAAGTATCAGGTCCCCATTCCAGGCACAGCGTTCCATTGACATACTGGTGCGCAGACCAGCGTTCTTCGGCGCTGCTAGGGTGTACCGCTGGAGGAACATAGGGAAAATGAGTGGGATACCTCATCTTCACTTCATAGTTGAAGTCATGTGCACAGATGGTGGCATCAAGATACAGACCCTCGCCGTCAATGCCCCACGCGAAACCAACCAACCACCTTGTGCTTCCCGCGAGTTGCTCTATTGCCGATTTCTCTGCATTGAGACGGCACAAGTCCTCAAGAAACCAGAATGGCATCACGCAAATCCCCCAGGTTTGCGAGGAATAATCGGTTTGTCGGGAAACGTGAGATTGCCCGGCACAACGGCTGGAGCGAGATAGCTCCTACTCTCGGAGACATTCGAAGTGGGAAACCGATTACCAAAGATCTGCCGCCAAAGCACAAGAGCCTTCTCTTGATCTGTTTCGTTGATAGCCCTGCGGCCTATTTCGGCATGCACTTTCACCTTGTTATAAAAGCCTTGAAATTCTTCAAAACTAACTTTACTGGTGACTGAATTGGCTGGAACGCCGGGGTCCTGTATCCATGGAACAATACCCACTGAGACATAGGCCTGATAGCTGCTGACGATAGTTTCTAATGTCCCGACGACCAGTTCAGCATATCGGGTTTCCTGCAAATTCATACACTTGGCAGTAATACACTCAAGTACAAACCCCTTTGGCTTTTTCGATATGGTTGGATTTTCGCGCCTCCACCACTTCATAAGCTTGACAAGGGGCTTAAAGCGTCCACCAGATTTATCGTTCATCTCGGTTGTCCAGGTCGTGTGTCCCGGAGGATTGGTTTCCAGCCATTGCTTTAAGTCCCTGTCAGGAATGTAAAGCGTTCCCTCCATTCCATTCGGCGCGATGATAGGAACCACATCCATATCAGCGAGGGATGTCTCGACGTGAACAGATCGCCTGTTCAGCGTTAAACAACTCTCACTATATTTGTCCTTCAAAGCGCTATATAACAGATTTAAAACAACTTTCTGATGGTCCGATAATGTGTGTGAGGTAACTACAATAACGTCCACATCTGGACAAGTAACAATACCGGCCACCATGGAGGGGCGTATTGCTGTATTACGCTTATAAGAACCCGACAGGAAGATACTCACATAATACTGGGAAAAAATGTTGTGGTATTCGAGGTGTGTCCTTAAGCTCGTGTGCGCTCCGCTGGCATTTGATTTGGTGGTAGTGCTCGGCTCTATATCACTGAGGAAGCGCTGAAATTGATCTTGAATAGCCACTTATATCCCCTTCTCTGGCAACATAGATGAATAAAAATCTACTTTTCGCTCTACGATACATCTCAACATCCGGTAAACAGCTCCTACGAAAGTATATGTGGCAAATGCGCCTTCTCTCAGCATTGAGTCCCTGGCTCCGGCCAAAGAGCACTATGCCCAGGGTTACTATAGCATAGCTCTTCGATAGTTACAAGTGTTTTGGTACAACATATTGATATTTTCCCATTAACTAGCACAACATATTGATATTTTCCAGGGGCGTAACCTGTACTATTCTTTTCGCAACAACTGTAAGCAGAAAACATTAGAAATTTTCTGACCTTTCTCCTATGTGTTGGAGCACAGATATTTTCTCTCATCAGAAATCTCCACATTGTAGCTCAAAATACAGCAGGAAACTTCATGTGCCGTAGGTCACTAAGAAGAACTCATTCCTTACTCCTGGGGCACCATGTTGCAAGATCTCTATTGTTTGTGCTATTGTCTCAAAGTCAGACAGTATCAAGCGGTTGCAATAGAGTCGACGGGAATATTTAATCTTTTTGTTTCCCAAGAGGGAGCGATGTGAAACTCAAGCAACCAGATCACGAGGTTCACCATCAGATCACGCTTGCGGGAGGCCATATTCGAGCATGATGGCTGCGCGAAAGGGACATCTCCTGCCTACGCCTTATGCCATCTTATTAGCCAGCCAGAGGACAGCTCACCCCGTTTGCATCACCACCTTTTCGCCTTCCACTCATACCCGTCCTTTTCCATCGATGACAATGAAAAGGATAGATGATCGGCGTCATGTTTCCACATCTTGCCTCCTGGCTCAAAATGGTGTTCCACCACGTGAATTGTCTCATCGCGATAAATCAATGCAGGATACATCGCGATGCACAATTGGGTGGGTAGCTCTGATCACTATGTCGCCCAAAATGCCGTATGGTGAGCATTCCTCTTCCTTCAGCCTGAGATCTCAAACCTACACAACAAGGAACTCGCGCTTCTGTGCCTACTTTCCTATGGGCCTGCACACTAACAATATGATCGGTAGAACGCTCGTCTGCCGCATAACATGAGTAAGTGACAGCCAAAGCTGGTCAAGTTATTGACGTGAGACTTCTATCTCCTATTCCCAAGAATCTAGCGTGGTGCTGAGCCTATATCTAGATAGGCTCAAAATTTCTGACGTGAGCCTTTGGAGATATATGTTCAGAGAAACCAATTTCCTTTGCCTCATCTCTCTGTATAGCCATCGCCAAGCTCAAACACACATTTCTGGTTTCC
>CAWFFV010000092.1:0-26011 GCA_963814985.1 uncultured Chloroflexia bacterium
GTATCATCTCAATAAATCGGGGAAAGAAAAGCAATGAGATGGTGGGGTGGAGAGGAGTATGAGGCACAGGAAAAAAACCAGCAAGCGAGTGCGAGTGTGCTTGCTGGGAGAGAGCCCTTCTCTCTGAAAGCAAAATGGCAAGGTTCAGGGTGTTGCAGCCCAGGAGGCACCCAGGTGAAGCGCGGCAGCATGTTCTTGAATGAGGGTGGCCAAACGGGGCAATCGGTCAGTGTGAGCGATGCGGTCATGAAAATACTGGTAGACATTGACTCCGAGCTTGGAGGCAGTCCCCACCAGAGTCTGAAAGGTATCCCATGCCCTGATGCCTTCTCTGGTGCGTGCTTGCAGGCTCACATCTCGCTTGCGAACACGCTGCCGGGCTCCCAACTCCGCTGGATTATTGTGTAAGAGGATCTCTGGGTGGTCAAGCACCATGAGCAGCGCATCTTTCTTGGCACATGTACGGGCGAGCCGCTCATCCAATTGCTGGTAGCCGCTGGTTTGCCCAAACAGGTCGTCAAAGGCCGTTCGCAACGTATCTGCCTCGGCGGGACTGGGATGGTCTCGGTAGGCCAACAGATCTCGGTAGAGCTTCCAGAAGTCTTTGGCAAACTGCTCCAGAAGAAGGCAATGAGCCAGGAAGCGCGGTGTCAGTTTCTTGTAATGGCGATATTCGTGAATCCAGCACAGGGCGAGCTCGACGGTCAATGCGTTGAATTGGGGTGCATCATCACACAGCAACAGCTTGACCACTGGATAGGTGGTCTGGGTGCGATAGGCTGCGATGGCCAGGGCATCTTTGATACTCTTGCGGAGATTGGCTCCGTGTTTGGGAAGGTGCGCATCAAAGAGAGTATCGAGTTGGCTCTCTGTGAACGTCTGATCGTGTGGCAGCAGGGTGGGAAGTGTACGACACCACTTCTCCGTCACCCCCAACTGAACCAGGAGCTCCACTGCGAGGTCATTCATCTGAAAAACGGGATCAGCTCCCCCGGCAAGCACGCGAAGCAAACGCAAGCGATCTTTGGCAGGCAACGTACAATAGGCAGTATACAACGGGGAGCACAGGATATGGCACTGTTCATTGTTGCCATTGACACGTGTGCCTGTGCTGTCCAGATGGTGCCACGGGCTACTGGCAAGTCCGGCTTGAACCACGGCTGCACTCTCCGCATGGAACTGCTCCTGGTCTTGAATGAGCAGGTCAGAGAGTTGTCCCGCGCTGATCGACATGCCAATCGTCTGCAAGAGGTCCAGGATCTTTGGTTCGCTCATCCCCGCTGCATAATAGAGAGCCAACACCCAGGCTCTGACTCCTGGTCCAAACTGGCCTTTGTATCCAGCAGGCATTTCCGCCAGATAGGTCCGCTTTTGGCTGGGTGAGTAATATTTCTCTTTACGGAACGTCACGTTCTCGGTGCGAAACTCAATGTCCTGCACGATGACATTCTCGTAGCCCTTGAATTGAGCATCCTGAGGCAATCGTTGCTGATCCACCTTGACGATCTCCACCCGATCAATCCTCACCTGAGCCTGCTTCCTGGCTTTGTGATGGGCTTTGGACTCACGGCGTTCCTTTTCCGATGAGAGAGCCAGGGCTGCTTTGTTCGCTTTGATCTTGGGTTTGCCCTGTTCCCCTTTGAGTCGATTGACCTCATCGCGCAGACGTTGGATTTCTTCGGCTTGCTCTTTCACTTTGGCCGACAGCGTTTCCACCAGGTTCATCAGCGTGATGACGACCTGGCGCAGACTTTCGTCTTCAATGGTGTTGGGATCGAAATTTTGTCGGGTAAGAGAGCATCATTGCTGGTGCTCCCTCCCCTCAGAACCGTGCGGGCGGGTCTCCTCGCACACGGCTCAAGCACATCACGAACAACGCGACTCCATTTTCTCTTTCAGCCTTAGTCGGTGGGTAGTTGATGCCTCATCTGTCAGAGCTTCTCGGTCATTGTCCTTCTGACATTCATCTATCACCCATTCGCCCTTCGCATGAATTTGCTGGTGACAGAGCAGGTGAACCAGTACCAGGTTGCTGTAACTGTTGTTGCCTCCACGGGATCGGGGAATTCTGTGGTGAATTTGTATTTCCTCATCATTGAAGAGCGATTCAAAGCATTCCAGACATCGACCCTCTTGTCTCTTGGCTATCTTCTGCTTGGAGATCGCCGGATCTTTGGCAGAGAGGGCTTGCCGTTCTTTCCAGTAGTCGGCGAGAGTTGGATCGTCTGGCGATGCCGTCCCTTTGATCAGCACATGTCTTTCTATCGGGAACCATTTAAACTTGAGCAGGTATCTGCCTGTTTGTTTCTCCCCAAACACCCATCGGTCCAATCGGTCAAGCTGAAACTGGCCCCAATACGTGCGTTTTCGCCAATCCTTGCTTTTGTTAGGATGTCTCCGTTTGGCGTAGCGAACTGCCCTGCGGAACATCCAACTATCCAGACTGCTGAATGTTTCTGATGCCACGGCTGTGCGGAAGTAGTTTGCCCACCCCCGAACAACTGGGTTAAGCTTATGAAGAACGGTTTGGACTGAGGTCCCATTTGCCTCAAACCAGATCTCCTTTAACTTCTTCTGCACCTTTTGTACTGATTCGTTGCTGGGTTTGATTAAGAGTTTCCATCCCGTTCGTGCTGTCTGTGGTGCAGGATACTGCCGAATATTGAAGCCGAGGAAATTGAAGCCTTCTGTCAGGTGGACAATGCGTGTCTTTTCCTCCGAGAGGGTCAGGCCACGCTCTTTCAACCACTCCGTCAGAATGTGTCGCACCTGTTGAGCATCTTCCTCTGTTTCACAGAAACAGACAAAATCATCGGCGTATCGTACAACTGCACGTTTTCCGCTGATGTCACCTTGTTTGTTGTATTTCACATCAATAGCATTTTCCATACCATGTAGCGCTATATTCGCTAATAATGGTGAAATCACGCCACCTTGCGGTGTTCCTGTCTCTGTTTCATGGAAAACGTCTTTGTCTACATACCCTGCTTTTAACCACTGTTTTATGAGTTCACGACCCGGAACTCTCCCAATCGTTTTTAGCACGTATTCATGGGATATATTATCGAACGAGCCTACAACTGAATACCCTATTCAAGAACCCAGATGAAAAAGATCCAACAGAGATCGAAGTCGTCGATCCCACACATCCACTCTTTGGACGTTGTTTCCCACTGATCTCAGTGAGTTCACCTTTGCATGGACCTGGGCATGTGTTGGTCTCCTATCGCGAGTATATGACCTTGCGATTGCCTGTGACCTCAACTACACTGGCTGTATCTCGGCCCGTCATCTCCGCCAAACTTACGTACGCAGCAGTCAAGGAGTTCCTGACCATCGCCGAGGATTGCGAGGCCCTCAATGCCCTCTCATCCAAGCCAGATCTGGAAGCATCTTCCTCCAGAGCTGCAACGTCAGATCACCAACGAACTCTCGTCGATCTTCCAGGAGGTACTCAATGAGCAGATCCGAACTGGTGAGTCGAGCGCACCTACAGCGCAAGGCACTCATCTACATCCGACAATCCACTCCCCATCAGGTCCTCTCCAATCAGGAAAGTCTGCGTCTGCAGTACGCGCTGCAGCAGCGAGCCATCGACTTCGGCTGGAGGCCGGAGGACATTGAAATCATTGATGCTGATCTGGGAATGACAGGAGCCAGCGCCTCTCATCGGGTTGGTTTCCAAGAAGTCGTGACCAAAGTCACGCTTGGTCAGGTTGGCATGATCCTCTCAGTCGATGTCACACGCCTTTCTCGCAATTGTTCGGATTGGTATCCATTGTTGGATGTCTGTGGCTATCGGGATTGCCTCATTGCAGATCGAGATGGCATCTATGACCCTGGTTCTGCGAATGGGCGCTTGCTTTTGGGTCTCAAAGGGCAATTATCCGAGCTTGAATTACATACCATCAAAGCTCGCATGACCGCAGGACTCCTCAACAAAGCACAGAGGGGAGAATTGGCCTTATCGTTGCCAATTGGCCTGGTACGCAATGCCATCGGCAAAGTGCACAAAGACCCCAATCGCGAGGTCCAGGATCGTTTAGATCTCATTTTTACAACGTTTTTGCGGGTTCGGTCAGCAAGTAAAGTCTTGCAGTTTCTCAATACCCACGATCTTTGCTTGCCACGACACGATCGCTTTGGCGATGTGGTGTGGAAAAAACCGACGGTTGCTGCCATTTTGCAAGCCCTGAAGAATCCGGCATATGCTGGTGCTTTTGTGTATGGCAAAACCCGCTCCGTACGCAAAGATCCCACTTCTCCTCACACGCAAGAAGTTCGCTTACCTATGGATCAGTGGAAGATTCGCATCAACGATGTTTATCCTGCGTACATTTCTTGGGAAACCTTTGAACTGATTCAGCAAATGCTCGCCGATAATTATGCGGCATATGATCGCAACAAATCGCGTGGAGTTCCTCGTGATGGTGCTGCCTTGTTGCATGGAATCGTCTATTGTGGAGAATGCGGGCACAAAATGGTGGTGCAATACAAAGGCGGGACACGATATCTCTGCAACTACCTCCGTCAGCAGTATCATGTCCCTGTCTGCCAATACATTCACGCTGATCCCGTTGATGAGAAAATCGTCGAGGCGTTTTTTCAAGCTCTTTGCCCTGTGGAACTCGATGTCTACACAGCCGCAGTTGCCGCACAGCAAGCCACCGCCCAACAGGTGAGTCATGCCCATCAACAGCATGTCGAGCGCTTGCGCTATGAAGCGACGTTGGCTCAGCGTCAGTTCAATCGTGTTGATCCTGACAATCGTCTGGTGGCTTCTGAGCTAGAGAAGCGGTGGGAAGGTGCCTTAGCCGAACTCAAACACGCAGAAGAGGTTGAGGCAACATGCACCGTTTCTCCTCCACCATTGCTTGCCCTCAGCTCCGAGCTTCAGATGGCCTTTCGAGCTATTGGACACCATTTGCCTGTTGTGTGGCAACAAGGACTCATCCGTCAGCAGCACAAAAAGGCCCTCTTACGAACGCTGATCGACAAGGTGGTGGTTCATCGCCTGGCTCGTGATCAGATGCAAGCACGCATCGTCTGGAAAGGTGGGGAAACGACCACGTTCGTTATCCCTATTCCCATTGGAACCTTCAAGGATCTTGCAGGGGCTGAGACTATGCAACGATTGATTCTTGAACGAAGCGCAGCTGGAATCCTGGATGAGGACATCGCACAGGAATTAACCGAGTTGGGGTATCGCTCTCCCATGGGCTTGGTCGTTTTACCCAGCACCGTTCGAGGCATTCGACTCAAACAGGGAATTTTTCAAACACGATCGCAGTCGCATCCCAGGCGCATTGAGGGAGCACTTACGATTTCGCAGATTGCGACTGCCCTTGACATTGACCCACATTGGATTTATGATCGTATACATAACGGAACGATTCAGGTCGACAAAGATCCAAACACGCGCCTGTTTCTGTTTCCGGATTCACCGACGACGCTGGAGCAGTTTCGACAACTGCGTTGTGGACAATTCCAGAACTTGCGTTTTTCAAGGGGGCATCAAGATGCATGATCGAATGCGCCTGTAATATCAGCGTCGAGTATCCACTTCTTGGTTTTGTTCGGTCGGGCCAAGAGGTAGATTTTTGAGATCGCATCGTGGCAGCTTCGCCCTGGCCGAAATCCGTAACTGGTTCCTTCAAACGTAGCTTCCCATGCCGGTTCAAGGGCATTTTTCACCAGAGCTTGAAGGCATCGATCCATTATGACCGGAATCCCTAACGGCCTGAGTTTATTACTGCTTTTGGGAATGTATACTCTTCTTGCTGGTTTGGCTTTCCACAGGGTATAATGGGCAAGTGCATCGACCATTTTCCCACGGGCTTGTGGCGTTTTGATTACCAGCTTGTCCACACCTGCCGTGTGTTTCCCAGCATTGATCTGTGCTACTCGTCGTACACTGACGAGCCGGTTCGAGTAGCTCTTGAGCATGAGTTTTTGGAGCGAGCGCACCCTCTTCAGGTTGCCCTCTTGTGCTGCCCGAAAGATCCGTTGTCTCAGATTACGAACTGTCCGATTGGCTTTTTTCCAATGAATGGTCTTCCAATTGGTCTGTTTCTCGGTTCCGTTTGCTAAGCGTTGAGCTTGCACCTAACTTTTCCCTCGATTTGTACTCTTCACATCGTTCTTTGGGTGATGCACCAGGATCACGTCTGCCGTCTTTCAACGTGGGTATTTCCAACATTGGCCCTATCCGCTCAGTTATTTTTTCCTGTTGCCTTTCGGCCAGCAGCATTCGCTTTTTGACCCTTCCTTTTCCCACTGAGAAGTTCGGCTTTCCTTGCGGTCAGCTTACTCAGAGCATCGACCATCTCTGAGATCTCATTGGGGTTTTCGCGTTCCGCACGTATGAGATACAACTGGGGAGGATGCCTTCTCTACTGCGGGAGAGTGGTGTCCGCCACTGAGGATGAAAGGGCCTCAGCTCACTTATTCTCCTTCATCACTGTATAAGCCGTTCCAGTGACCTAGAATCACGCAGCCTCATCAAAGGTTCATTTGCATTCATCCTTCCAGTTTTCCTCTAGCCCGGTTGCCTCCTTCGGCTGGAGGCTTCCTTGGACATTCTCCTTCGCTTTCCACCCCACCGTTACCAGTGACGCAGAGAAGGAGCGAGGACAACCCTGGACACGGGGCTGGAAGTTTTCACTCCACTCATCACAAGCTACTTCGTGTCGCACCTACCATACTTCTAGTATACCTGGGCCATCAATTTTCCCATCGCCAAGCTAGACTACCCCGGATTATTGAGATGATACGCGTAAAGAATGTGAAAGAGACGAAAGGAGCGTGAAAAGAATGGCAAGCAAGTGGTTGGAAGAGCGCTGGGAAGTGTTGATGCCTGTGTTAGAGGTGCTGGGCTGTGCACAGGAAGAGCAGATCAAGAGCATCTGTGAAGCGGAACTGGCCCTCTGGCGGCAGCGACCAAGTCTGAGGCAAGCTAACTCCTTACGCAAACCGTTGACAGAGACCCGCAACCGTATTCGGGAAAGCGTCCCGGTTACAGAGGAGAACGGGTGGATCAATCCAAAATCGAACGAGCTTGAGCACTTGGCGCTCAAATATTTGAATTTATCGATGCAGGAATGGATGCAGATGAATATGCCGACCCCGGAGGAACTCCAGGCCCGATTGAAGCATCCACTTCCCCTGTCCAATCCGTCTGTGCTTGTGTCTAAAGCGACGCAATTGATGCAAATGAGCGCTTGGCCAGAAGTAGTGGTGGGTATTGGCCTCTCGACTGGCCGAGGTCTGGTGGAAGTCCTGCAGACGGGACACTTTACGGCGAAGTCAGCCTATTCGGTGTTCTTTGCTGGTCCAATGACGGTCTATGAGCAGATGTGTGATCCCTTTGAGATCCCGACGCTGGTGCGTGCGGAGAGCATGTTGGAGGCGCTCCATCGACTGCGAGGGTTCTTCGGGAATCATTTTGAGGGGATCGGGCGACGTGATATTAGCCGGCAATGCAGCGAGCAGGTCAGGGAGGCGGCCTATCGCCACCTCTTGGGCCTGATGGGACTGCGTGAGGGCGAGTGGAATATCTATAGACAACTTGCTCATGGCGTTTATCCGCGCCTGGCAACGCTCTATTATTGTCCCTCTTTGGTGGACGAGATCACGTACATGGCGACGATCCAGAATCACCGAAAGATCTTGGAAACGACTGATGAGAAAGAGCGATTCATCCTGGCTCTTGCCGCAGGATATCGAGATTATGTCATTCTTGACACCGTTGGAGAAATTGAGAAGCGCCGTGGTATTCGCCTGGGAGAACCTGAAGTGGAACTGTTGGATATATTCCGACAACACGAAAAAAGGAAGCAGCATCCTTTTGCGGAGGAGGAAAGGGATGTTCTGTTGCAGGAGAAGCCAGATCAACAAGTGTTGAGTGAGGGTGAAATGGATGAGGGAGGCAGAGATGAAGAGGAGGAGAAAGAGGGACAGAGCATTTCGAATGGTCAAGAACTACCGCAGCAGAAATACATGTTTGATTCGATGACGACAAGAGAACAGCCTTGCCCATTGCCAGAGAATGAAGAACGAGAAAGAGCACTGGCCTTTGTTCTTCGAGAGGAGAATGAAAAACAAGAGCAAGTGCTGACAGAAACACAGTGGTTAGAAAGGCGCTGGGCGCTCTTACTGAGTGAGATCGCAGATTTTATAACGGATGAAAAGGAGGATGAAGAGGAGATTGGCTCGATCTGTGAATGGGAGATGGAGATTTGGAGAAGGTATTGTCAGAAAGCGAAAACGATGACCTTCCAGCAGATGGTAATGGCAACCAGGATCATGCTGAAAGTCAATCTTCCCGCCCCCTGGAATGAGTGGTGGAACCCAGAAACAGAAGAATGGGAACATATTGGCCGCAAGTACTTCACTCTAGAAGAAGCGGAGTGGGAGCAGATGAAGGAAGACTGGCTGGCTCGTCGTCTCTTCCTCCAAGATCCCGAGTTAGTTGTCTCTCGGGCCAAAGGCATGTTATATGCTGGGTTGGCCGATGTGAATGCTTGGCCTGAACTGGTGGTGGGAATTGCGGTTGTCACAGGCCAATCATTGGCAAGCATCTTGAAGGATGGCGAGTTTGTTGAGAAGACCTCGTTTTCTCTGCTCTGTCGAGATACAAGCGTTCCTTATAACCCGCTTTATTCTCAGCCTTTTGAAGTGCCGACCCTTGTCCGAGCTGAACTCGTCGTAGAAGCGTGGAAGCGAGTGAGGGAGGTAGTGGATTGTTCCCAAAAGGAGAAGAAAGAACTCCTTGATGAGTGTTGGTCAGTGATAACCACTACTGCTGAAAAGTACTTTCTCGATCTGGTTCCTTTGCCTGCTGAACAGACAAACGTTTTCACGATGCTTACCAAATCTGTCTATCCCTGCCTTGCGATCAGGTACTACTGTCCGACGGAGGTAGACAGTATAGAATTTCTTGCGGCGATTTGTAATGCCCCTTTGTTGCTTGAGGAGTGCTCTCCCGGAGCACGCTTTGCTTGTGCTGCCATGCTTGACTTTATGGAGTATAGAGTTGCCGATGAGCGGAAAGGGCTCTGGCTAGAGAGACCTGGAGTCGATATTCTTGAGATATTGCGCCGAGGAACCAAAAAGAGGATGCAGTAGTGAAAGTGGTGTTGGATGAGGATGATCTTTCTTCTCTTGACGAGATTCGGCAGGAGATGGGGTTTGATCTGGCACCTGCTTTGCAAAAAGAGGCAGGTTCTTCGGTGCTTGCTTCAGAGCCAGGAACGCTGACGTTGTTCCTGACGCTGAAGAACGAAGGAATTTCCTCGGAGTTGTATGAATTTATCCGTCTTGGCTTAGAGCATCTTCGTGTGGATTTTGCAGAGTTTCTTTCTGTCTCTCTTGGACAGGAAATGGCGTCTGGCTTGAAGCTCCAGAGACCGTTTGAAACCATGTTCTCTTCTGAGTTACGCGAGTGTCCTCATCCACAGGCACAGTATGAATTGTCGCGACGAGCAATGATCACCGTGATGCGATATAATCTCAGTGTTTCTGATCCCCTGGAGCGTTGGTATGTTGATGAAAATGTGATTGCTCAGTTGATGCCACAAGCTTGCCGGTATTCTATACAGGAATGTTTACAGGAGAATCAAGAACGTATTGATCAGCATCATCATCAACTGAAAATTGTTGCTCAGGGTAATAGGAAGCCCGTTTCTTTGACAGAGGTGCTTCACCTAAGTGAGTATCCGAGTTTTTTTCAAGGAGCAAATGCAATGCCTTAGGTTGGTTCCGCATGTTTTGCTTCCCTAGAATCTATCAGCACGAATGCAACCACAGATGAGAGGAGACACTGTGGTTGTAGATGACCTACTTCTGTTCATCGTGCTTTTGTTAGGGGAGGAAGTTTTGGATTTGTTCAGAGAACTCCAAGCGGATGGTAGGGGTAGGCAACCTCTTCCCCTTCCCTCGTCGATGCAGAAAATTGGTCATAGTTCTGCTTTTAGCGATGCCTCTTGGTTCCAAACCCCCATCTGATGCGTCTCTGGGCGCCAGTCACATTGAGGCGGAAGCGTACCATTTCTTCGCTAACCTGATAGCACCTGGCAGCCTGAGTGAGGGACCATTGGTTTCGGACAATACACAATGCGGCCTCTTCTGAGATTAATAATGCTCCTCCTAACCACGTCGCTTCGTCTTCCACGGTTTGGTCCCAGAGACGATTTCCGACCTCATCAAGGGCTGGGGTTGGGCGATGATGGAGCAACGCATGAGACAGTTCGTGAGCAAGGTTACTGGCTTGGCGCGCTGGGTGATGAGAATCGTTATGAACAATCTTCCGTTGATGCCCATAAAATACCGTGACAGCAGAAAATGCGCTTGGATCAATCACAGAAAACTGCTGAGCAGCAAAGGGCACATCGTCCTTCATAGAGCATAGTGTTGCGATCGGGATTTCCAAATGCTCTGCGAGCATCGTAGGATCCAGGGGGTCTTCTGGGTTGAGATGCAATTCACAGCGCATTTCCCGTGCAAGCTCGTTTGCTTCAGCTTTGAAGCCTCTTCTCAAATTCACGTCTTACGCGTCCTTACGAAAATGCTGATAGGTTGCTTTAATCAATTCGTCAAGGGCTTTGGCGCTTTCTGGGCTCAAATTCGGATCACTTCTCAAGTATGTTGAGATCATTGCGAGCGGCTCCACTTCTTGGCGCTCGATCTGCTGGGAACAAATAAACTGGTTCATGTCCAGCCCCGACCAGGCAAGGAGAGCAGCGAGGCCATCAACATCTGGCCGTTTTCCCTGAGCCATGCGAGTCAGCGTTGAAGCGCTCACTCCGGTTTGGTTTGCCACTTGTTTCCAGGTGAGTTTTTTTGCTTGTCGTTGCGCATCGACGGCGGCATAGAATGCGCCTGTATCAAAATGTTCTTTCTGCATAGCTTCTCTTTGTGTGTACAATGGCCGACCGAATAATCCTCCTTCTTCCACGTGGTTGTTGATACGAGGAGACAGGGTTGTTGCTTACCAACGAAGCCGTCCCGCGCTTTTTGGGGGGTTCCTCTGGAAAACATTCCAGAGGAATTCACAGCTCGTTCTGAATGTTCGCTCTCATAGAAAATTGCTATCTTGCAATTGTAAACCGAATGTGAAATAATATGGTTAGTCAGATAATTGCATTATAGCAATTACAAACCCATTTTGCAAGAGTCCGGAACATCTCTTGGCAAAGGTGACAGTACGGTCATCATGACAGCATGTCGTTAACCTGAGTCTGAGATGTACTAATGTGAAGCGTCCCTTTTTGGAGAAAGGGACAGAACGGAGCAAAACGTGTCTGAACACAATCAACCAAAAACCGTCCTGATTACTGTTCTGTATACCCAGACGGCCCGCAAGGCTTCCTTCGAAGCCTCTCTGAGCCAAACGCTGTTGCATGTGGTCGATGAAGCGTATCACAAATTGGAAGAAAGCCGTCGCCCTGATGATCAATACTATTGTCATCAAGATCCACGCGTCGATCTGACCCCTTTTTTGCACAAGAAGTTAGAGGTATTGGAGGCTGAGGGTGTGTGTTTCCAGCGTGTCCAAGGTGTGCGTACCTTTGCTTTTGATATTGAGGCAAAACCGGGGGGAGCAGCGTGAGCGTACCGAGTAAAGTCCATCGTTTGTATGCCGTCGCAGCAGTGGATGCGTTTCTTGAGGACGCAGCATGGAAAGAACAGATGCAGGAATATGGCTGGAGTGTTTCTCGCAAAGAGGAACTCATCTTGCTGGTGTCTCTTCCGGTGAAACCGCTTCGCGGTGGGGAGGAGACCTTTACACTGCGGCTTCTCTGTGATTACTATCCCACTTTTCCGCCAGACGTTCAATTTGTAAATCCTGCGACTGGTGTCTATGTACCAGGTCAGGACACCGTTCATGTTGCTGATCTGCGGGCAGATTACTGTTGGGTACATCTGAACTATGGCGGCTATCAACCCGAGTATGTCTATGGGCCGCAGT
The DNA here is from genome assembly GCA_963814985.1 of uncultured Chloroflexia bacterium. Classification (GTDB taxonomy): domain Bacteria; phylum Chloroflexota; class Ktedonobacteria; order Ktedonobacterales; family Ktedonobacteraceae; genus CAWFFV01. The sequence goes on from CAWFFV010000092.1 coordinate 11,969, forward strand.
TGGTGTGTAGTTCGATGTGTCTGGGCTATTACTTTAGCGGACATAGCCCAACGCCTGAGCAAAGATGGCAACCGGAGCGACATTCCCTGGGGACGTCGCTTGCGACGGTGTATCGTGCGTTGCGTTCTTCCGATTACTATGGGAGGCATCATATATGACCACTCCATACGCAAAGAACCAGCCTCGTGCGGTTGGAGAGAAGCGGCCTGTGTCTCGCGTGCTTTCTGTTCCAGAGAGTATTCTTCAGCAGATGACCACCTTCTTTTTGCCCTATGGGCAGGCAGGTGTCGAAACGGCGTGTTATTGGTTTGGGTTTGAATGGGAGACCACCCAGGTAGTGACGACCTTGGTTCTGCCTCGCCTGTTTCAATCTGCGGGGATGTATCGTGTGGATACGTCTCCAGCCAGACGGATGGCACGCGAGATGAGTGCTGCTGGGCTGGCCAATCTGGCGCAAGTTCATACTCATCCGCCAGATTGCCCGGTGAACCATTCGCGCTTTGATGATGAGCATGCCTATAGCACTCGCGAGGGCGCGCTTTCACTCGTCTGGCCAGATTATGGGCGTTTGGCTCGTGTGGATTTCGCCGAAGTTGGTGTTCATGAGCGTCATCAGGGGCGTTGGGTTCGGCTGACTGCCGCGCAAGTGGTTGAGCGTATTCATATTCTCAAGAGTCTTGCTGACTATCGTTGGGATATTCTTGCGTGTCCGGAGGAGGATGGTGATGAGCGAACGAATTTCTCATCGGCATCGAGGTGATTTCGGTGGGCGGTTCACCGATACGCGACTACCAGCGAAAGTGACCTTGTTGCTGGAGGCAGATGTTGCTCGTCTGCCAGCTGCGCAACATTTGAGTTGGATGCTGCTCAATTTGCTGGCACGTCAAACTGCTGAGATTCTAGAACTCGAACTGCAGGTCCCCAAGGGGATTCCGGTGGTTGAGCGCCTGAGTCCACTCATTTCAGAGACTGAGGATTTGTCTCAGGCGCTTGCCGAGGGCATTGCACGGATTCACCCAGAAGTGTTGGAGGTAGGCCCAACGGTTCGCTCTCAAGTTTCCGTGCGTATCGGGCCAGGTCCCTTAGGGGAAGCGGATTATGCTCTCGCGACAACTGCGTATGGATGGAGCGGATACGTTGGTTGCGAGCCTGCCCCCTTTCTTGGTGATGATACCCATCCTGTTGGTGCCTATATCGCGGCGAGTCTCAGTGCTGGAGAGATCTTCAAGTATGTACGAGGGATGCGTGCCGATGCCGGGACATTTGTCAGGCGGATCTGGCTTGATGCGGCTTCTTTGGAGATTTCTAGCGAGCCACCAACTCGGCGGCTTCTCTTACCTGCAGATCTCGTGCTACTTCCCGCTGTTGTTGCAGGAATTGGAGCTGTTGGGAATGGGTTGCTGCATACCCTGTATCCCCTTGCTGATGCTATCGCTGGTGAGTTGACGCTGCTTGACGGGGATGTGAAAGGGGTTGGTGAGACGAATCTCAATCGCTACGTGCTTTTTGGGAGAGAGCACATTGCCTGCCAGAAAGCATCGCTAGTGGCTCACCTGTTTGCGAAAAGCCAGTTGGTGATGCATGCGGTGGATGAGGATTGGCAGGCATGGTATCCTCGTGCCGCTGAACGTTCGCTGGGACTCGTGCTTTCTGCGGTCGATAAGAACAGTGCTCGCCATGCGATCCAGGCGGCTTTGCCCAGGCTTATTCTGGGGGCATCCACCAATGAGATGCGGGTCCTGTTGAACTTCTACGATGTCCTGGGGGGCGGCCCCTGCCTGCGCTGTCGCAACCCGGTCGAGGAGGCGGTCCCTGATGATGTGCTGAGTGCGCGTTTGCGCAGTCTTCCCTTTCCTGAGCGGATCTTAGTCGCTCAGCGGGTAGGGGTATCTCCTTCTACCCTTGAAGCTTATCTGCAAGATCCTCATGGTCGGTGTGGGCTGATGAGCGGGACGAGTTTACAGAAGTTTGCTGATGAAAGCGATCAGGCGGAATGGTCGGTTGGTTTTGTCTCGCTGCTTGCGGGGGTGCTTCTTGCGGCAGCATATCTCAAAATGAGTATACAGGATGTTCCCTTGGGACTCACTTCCCTGCAAAATACCTTTCGTTTTCAATTCTGGCATCCAGAGAATAGTGAGGTCAACAGAGTCGTAGGAACGCCGCCTGAAACGGCCTGTCTGTGCCAAACGCCCGCATTTCGCCATGCAGTAAAATTCTTATAGCCATTCTCGTTAAAAGGACAAGCGACCAGGGTCTTTTCCACAAGCACGTGGTTCATGCTGCAACCTATGAAGATCCTCGTCGGCGATGGCGCTGTGAATCTGATGGAGATGGGGGGATTGCTGATGCAGAACCGAGGAGTCCTTTTGATTGAACCTGCTGATCTCGTTGTCGACGGTTTGATCATCGCAGCCGAACTGATGGGCAATGGCCATGGCACGTTCCCGGCGGGCCGAAGCCATCAAGATCTGACATCGGTACAGCACGAAGGTAACTTTGTTCGCTCTCCTCAGGCGGGGATCGAGGACTTTTCCCCCATCCCCCGCCGATCCAGGCGTGGTTGCGCATGCCCACTCTTCCCGTGGGTGGCTCTCTTTGATCGGCCGTTTGCAAAGGAGAACTGTCCCCAAGGGATCTCATATGTCTACGAGAGGATGACACCGATTTCTATGATGCTTGGCACATGTTTAAGATTTCTCTTGCAACAAAATAAGCTCTCTTCCAAGGCTCAATTGGCTCCACTCTGGAAGAGCGTGTTGCCCATTGGCCAGACACCGTCTGCCAATGTAAGTCATCTGGTTGGGCGTTGAAGAGCCGTCTGCAGGCCAGAGAAAGACCTGGAGAAGAAGGGCGGGCGATCCAGGCGATGATCTCATGGGTTCCTGAGTCTTCATGTTGTCTTCTCCGAGGAGATGCCACCTGACAGAGGAGGAGGCATCTCTGGCAGTGGGAGTGCTCAAGATGCCGTTGGTGGTGCGACTGGGAAAGGAAGGGGTGATTGCAGCGGAAGAATGGGGACCGCCTGTGAGCTGTGAAGAACGATGGGAGATCCGTCAACGAGGACAGCGAGAGCAGTCTGGTGGCCATGCCCGCTCTGGGAAAGTTGGAAGGTGACAGGAACGAGGTCGGCATCAGGGCCAGACAACTGTGGACCGAGATAGAGCCTGGCATGGGAGGCATCCCCGCCTGGAAACTCAATGACTTCAATCTGGCCAGAGAGATTGAGGGCGATGAAATGACTCGGGATCTTGCCGCCAACAAAGGCATCGACCTGAGAGGTGCGTGGATACCCATAGCGCAGGTCGTTCACCGCTCTCGTGATCCGGTTCGTGGCGAGCTGACCGAGCAGGATGAGTGTCGCCGTCAGCAGCATTCCCAGTGCAATCTTCACGAGCGGGCTGTGCTGCCACCAGGATGATGAGGATGGCTTGGGCAGTGAAATCCAGGTGGGAACATCAACAGGCGCGTCCTTGCCCGAAAGGGGGGGGTGTGTTTGCGTGCGTGAGGCCCGCAGGGTGCATGGCGGTTTCTCCAGTCTGGTGGTTGGAGCAATCGGACGATGGCGAAGCTGACTTTTTGGAATCAGGTGTTCTGATGACGTCAAGACTGGCATTGCGGCCCTCCTTTGTCGGTGAAAAGAAAGACAGGTCTGCAAGAAAGAAACAAAAGAAGAAATACCCGACGGTGGTGACTGGGTAGCTACAATGATGTCTCTGCAGAGAGTATAGCGGAGAACAGACCCCAATTGCTACCCGGTTCTCCACAGATTTTTGGTCCTTTGGTGGAAAACGCTGTGGAGAACATGTGCAGAATTTCCTCTTGATCTCCTCTCTTTCATGCTTGCTCTCAAAGGTTTGCCGAAAAGGCGATGGTCCATCTGGCGGAGGCGATCCGATGACGAGACTGGCGACCATGATCTGGCCAGCGCCAGGCCGGCGAAAGTTTGGAGTCAGGTGCATGGTCCCATCGCTGCGCTCTGTGCTCGCCTCGTCAATGCTTGCCTCGCGCTCCGACAAAGGTATATTTCCTATAGCCATATTTTGGAATGGTTTTCTTCTGTGGTTGGAGGAGATGACAGGTGTGTCCTTGACCCAGGGAAGAGGCCGCAAGGTTTCACCGTTCTGTTTCCTTTTCTCGCCAGCTGCAGAGAAGAAGGGAGGGGCGGCAGGGGGAGTGAGTGAGGCACCCAACTTTTGTGCAGGGAAGATGAGAGGGACATGGTGAGGTACAACCGGGCGACATGTTGACCGTACGTCCTATGCTTTCCATTTCATGCGAGGAGCACAAAATTGTTGTCGTTGGTTGAGCGTAGGGGAGGGGAAGATCCAATTGTTGTCATTGGTTCCCACAATGGATGTCCTGAGCCGACAAACATCCCAGAAAAGCTGTCAGTGGCCGATTTGGATCGTCGCCTGGCCCAGGTCTGCTCCTGTTTTTTCGCTGGTTGACGAAATCGCGTCTCTCTCTGGCCACATCGCGCCTCGGCAGGTTGTGCAATCAGACCGCAAGCGCAGTGTTGCGTGTTCGCTCACTGATGGGGATCGAGGACTTTTCCCTCATCCCCCGCCGATCCAGGTGCGGTTGCGCGTGCCCACTCTTCCCAGAGGTGGCTCTCTTTGATCGGCCGTTTGCAAAGGAGAGCTGTCCGAAGGGATCGCATCTGTCTACAAGAGGATTGGAGGTAGAGCCTTGACTCGTACCAAAGGAAGTAGTACAATAGGTAATGATGATGACAAGAAGAGAGGATGGCATTATGACATGGGAGAGATCACCAGATGGCAATACGAGCGATTATTTGCAGCCGGTGGGTTGCTTGATCGGTTGCGGCCCTTAGGGGTGGCCGAAGAAGGGGAGATTGCACGGATCTGTCAGGAGGAGATCGCGGCCTGGCGTGCACGCCCGACGATGGTCGTTGAAAGTTCTCTCCAAGAGCCGCTGCGGCATGCTCGCAATACTATTCGGGAACAGCTCCCTCTGACGCGTGCCAATCGCTGGAAGAACCCAAAGACGAAGATGGACGAGCACATCGCCCTCAAGCATCTCAACTTCTCGTTGGAGGAATGGCAGCGGATCAATACCGATAGTGAGGGGCGCTTTGCCCGTCGGTTGCGTGAACAGCAACGGATTGATGATCCCGATGCGATTGTTCGTCTTTCTGAAGACCTCCTCCGTCGTGAGGAATGGTATCACTTGGCTCTCGGAGTTACGATCAACACCGGACGTCGGATGACCGAAGTCCTCAAAACAGCGGTTTTCTCTCCGAAGACGGCCTATACACTCTGGTTTAAAGGGCAATTAAAGACAAAGGAATACGATTTAGAAGCGTATGAGATTCCCACTCTGGTGCCCGCGGATCTGGTGCTGGCGGCTGTGGCCCGCTTGCGTCACCTGCAGGATTGTTCTCAGATGAGCAATGATGCGGTCAGTCAGCGCTTTGGCCCGGTTCTGCGGCAGATGGCGGATCAGCATCTGAGTGCGCTGATCCCGAAGAGAGATGAGGGGCAAAACCTGTATACGCATCTGTCCCGTTCCATTTATGGGCGCTTGTGTGTGCTCTATCATTGCCCGCCTGCGGTCTTTGACATCCAGTATATGGCGCATATTCTCGGTCATTATTGGTATTTTCGTGAGCAGGATGAGAAGAAACGAGCAAACCTGGATAGCACCTTACATTATATGGACTATGTGATTGGTGATGGTCATGGCAACATTGATGGTCGCCGTGGCATCTGGCTGGGCACCAAACCTGGCGTTGAGGTGCTTGATGAATTTCGAAAGGAGTGGGAGGAGATGAAGCCGCAACCTGTGAATTCAAACCAGTCCTGCGAGAAAGAAGAAAGGAACCCAGGGAGAGCAGCATCCGGTTCGACCGAAGAAGCGTTCCATCATCAATTGCCTTCCCCAACAGAAGACCCTCTTTGATGCGGAGATGGAGCGGCGAAGCCTGGCTCATCAACAGGAGTTGGTTGGTGCACTCTTGAATGAGGCGGCCTGGTATCGGCAGATGGAGGCGTTGTTGGCTCCTTTTTCCCAAGCCGTGCAAGCATCTACCCCCTTGGAGACGCTGAGAGCCCTTCTCGCCGTGTATCAGAATGAGAAGCAGGATGTGGCTGTTAGCACGCATCTCCAGCAACGCTGGGGGGTGTCTCTTGACCAGGTTGACACCCTCTTTGGCAAGGCTGTTGAGGAGGGGTATCAGGAGCCTCTCACCTACTTTGAGGAAACCCTGGGGAAACGGGAGAGTTATAAAGCTGGAGCCCAGAAGCGTGCCCAAAAATATCAGCAAACGGATTTTACCACGCTTCCCTATTCCCAATTAGAACATATTCGGATGCCTGAAGCTGCACGGGAGCGGGTTCGTCGTATTGTCCTCACTCTTATGCGCCATAATGAGCAAGCCCAGCCCCGTGATCGGTGGTATATCAATGCTGGGCTCATCTACCAACTCAAAACCATCCGTCACGAGGTCATCAATGCCTATCTGAAGGGGCATGAGGGAGCGATCAAAAACCATCATGATCAGTTGGGAATCGTGCCCCGTTATAATCGCAAAATGGAATCGATACGAGAGATGATCTCCATTCCTGAGGAACCTCTCTCGTAACTGAGGAGGGGAGACCTCGCCACGGAGGGTTTACATATCTGGGCAGTGACGATGACCAATAGGCTTCTGGGGCCGTCCGAGAGGGAAAATTGTCCTATGTTGTGGCGAAAAGCTTGTCGTGATCGGTCTTTTCCCGTAGCATAGCAAGAAAATCATCGAGAGGGCTGTGGATGTGCCCAGTCTCGTCTCCTTTGCCGATTCTGCGTGGGAGTTGCAAGTATGCCAAGGGCCAAGCGAGAACGCCGAGAGCGGACGGACAACTACCATCTGCAGCAACAATGGTGTCGAACCCCAGAGCAACGCTTGTATGAAGGGATTAGACCAGTCGTACTTTTCGGCATTACTCCGGCAGAACGGGCAAAAGAGACGGGCCTGGCGGAGCGGAGTCTGGGGCGAGTTGCTGATACCTTTGATACACATGGCATCATTAGCCTCTTCCGTCCCACCAAAGCGCAGCGCGAAGATCATCACCACTCTCTTCCCGTCGCCATGCGTCAACTCATTGTTGATCTCAAAGCAGAGTATCCCGATTTTACCGATGGAGAGATCGCCGCGATTTGTTCCATCCAATTCAACGGTCGTCGCCCTTCCCATCATACGATAAAAGCGGTGTTAGCTGATGGGCCACCGCCACAACGCACGAGTCGGCAGTTTCCTCGTGATGCGGTGCATGAGCCAGGTGCATTCCGAGCAGGTGACGAGCAGGCAGGGAGCCAAGCTGGCCCATGAGCGCTTTGTGACCGATTGCCCAATAGACCGTGCGCTATCAGCCTGATCACGTCCACTTCAAAGCGGTTCCACAGGCGCGACGATTTGCCACCCCATATCGCTCATTGTAAGGGTAGATCTGGGAGTTGGATGAGACCCTGTGGCAACTTGCAAAGCGGCTGCCGGGCTACGCACCTCGCAAAAAACGGCGACCACCCACATCGCCGATCCAATTGTCCCTGGGGACGATTTCCCGACCACGCAAGAGGAGGTCAGAGACCGTGCAGTTCGTCGCTCGACGGCAAATGGCCCCGACAAGAAGAAATTGAAGAGTAAGGGAAAGGCAAAGGAGTAGCTGTCTTTGACAGTCTATTTGTTCGTCATCAGGAATCCATCTGCTCTCCATGTACTTTTGGGCGCGCGTGCGCTACATTCATACCAGAACGCGCATCGGACGGGCGCGTACAGGACAAACCAAGAAGATGGAACACAAGGAGGTCTACGATGGAGGAGCTCTGGCCATTTTTGCTGATTACCGGCCCAGATGGAGAACAGTTTCGTGCGGAGATGCGCACCGATCGGGTCACCATTGGGCGTTCTGATCTCTTCAATGATATCGCCCTCGAACCGGACCCACAGCAACTCATCACGCGCAAAGTCCATTGCGTGCTCGAACGGGAGCCAGATGGCTGGTGGGTAGCCCACAACGGCGGGGTCAATCCGACCTATGTGCGTCGCGGGAAGGCAGTGGAAATCGTCGAAGGCCGGACACGGCTGGACAAGGGAGACAGTATTCAGTTGTTAGGTACCATTACCGACGCCAAGGAACTGCGTTATTGGGAGTTGACCCTGCACGACCCATTGGGGACGCAACCGGCTAAACACGCGCCACGCCTCATGTATCTGGAATATGATTGGATTGCTGCCCGGCTCTTTCGAGGAGACGGCGTAGAGCGCCAGGAAATCTGCGACCTGCCCCCCCAGGAGCACAAACTCGTGCGGTATATGGCCCGGTGCAACCAGGTCAATGGCGAGGTGACGGTCTGTTGTCTCTTTGAAGATCTGATTGTGGCGGTCTGGGGGGAAGCTTCCTCGCAAACTGAGAGCGATCTGGCGAGTCTAATCTATCGTCTGCGCCAACACATCGAACCTGACCTGCACATTCCACGCCTCATTGAAACCGTGAAGGGGCTGGGCTACCGTCTGGTGACACGCCCATTTATTCGCTAAAGGAGGATTGTGATGGAAGCATTCGCAGCCCCCGAGAGCCAGGGCACCTGGCAGGTTGGGCAAACCATCCACAATGTTTACGAGGTCAAGGAGATCCTGGGTGAGGGGGGCATGGGTCGGGTGTATCGGGTGTATGATAGCGCCACGCAGAAGGATCTCGCGGTCAAACGTCCGCTTCCAGCGATCTTCGCGGAGGCTGGCGGCAAAGAGCGTTTTATGCTTGAGGCGGAGACCTGGGCCAGGCTGGAGGATCACCCACACATTGTCCCCTGTCACTTCGTTCAAATGTACGCGCACATTCCATGCATTTTTATTGAGTATATAGCTGGCGGAAGCCTGGCAGACTGGATTGAGAAACGTACTCTCTACCAACTTGCTGAGTATATGGCTAGCGGAGGCCGGGCAGACTGGATTGAGAAATGTGCTCTCTACCAAGGAAAACCCACTCGATCTGTGGCGTATCTCCTTGATCTGGCGATTCAGATGGCTCAGGGGTTGGAGTACGCTCACACGCAGGGGCTGGTGCATCGGGACGTCAAGCCTACAAATGTCCTCTTGACTCCTGAGGGCATCGCCAAGATCACGGACTTTGGGCTGGCTCAGGCCCGTTTCCTGGCGGGGGAAGTGACCAGATCGAGCCGAGCGGGCGTGAGTGGGGTCGAGCCAGGCGTAGGAATGATGACCCGGAATATGCCTCGCCAGAGCAAGTCGAAGGCAAGCCCCTGACCCACCATACCGATATGTGGAGCTGGGCTATCTCGGTGCTGGACATGTTTATGGGTGCCACTGCCAGGGGCTATGGACCGGCTGCGGCAGAGGCGCTGGAAAACTATCTGAGAGAGGGGCCAACTGATCCTCTGCTGCCGCCAATGCCGCCTGGAGTCGTTACTCTGCTGCGGCAGTGCTTCCAACGCGATCCGGCAGCCCGTCCCACGAGCATGTACGAAGTCATCGCCGTTCTCCAGGGGATCTTTGAGGAGATGCGAGGTTCTCCGTATCCACGCCTGGTGGTGTTCCCGCATAAGGCTCTCCGGCAGCCCCCTTGAGCATGCGAGCGCACTCCTTGCAACAGCTAGGCAAGTTGGAAGAGGCACTGGCAACCTGTGAGCAGGCTCTGCTCCTGGATTCGCATGCACCAATGCCTGGGCGATCAAAGGCAGCATTCTGCACGACCTCAAGCGCAATGAAGAGGCCCTGGAGATCTGTGAGCAGGCCCTGCGCCTGGACCCACAGCTAGGTTTTGCCTGGGTGATCAAAGGCACTATCCTGCACAACCTCAACCGCTATGAGGAGGCACTGGTGGCGCATGAGCAGGCTGCTGCTCCTCGATTCACAAGATGTCTCCGCCTGGGGGAACAAAGGTCACACGCTACAAAAACTCAAGCGATACGAGGAGGCATTAGCCGCCGAGGATCTGGTGCTGCTCCTCGATCCGCAGAAGGCTCAAGCCTGGAGAAATAAAGGTGCGACGTTGTGCAAACTCAAGCGATATGAGGAAGCACTGGCGGCACACGAGCAGGCCCTGCGCCTGGACCCACAGCTACATCTTGCCTGGACGAACAAAGGTCCGACGTTGAACGAACTCAACGCTACAGGAGGAGGCATTAGTGGCATACGAGCAAGCGCTGCGCCTGGATCACAAAATACCCACGTCTGGACAAACAAAGGCGCACGCTGAACAAATTCAAGCGGTATCAGGAGGCATTGGAAGCCTGGCACAGCACTTCCAGACCCACAGCTAGCTCCTGCCTGGATAACAAAGGGCGGGCGCTGCATAGTCTCAACCGCTACGAAGAGGCGTTGGAGGCCTATGAGCAGGCCCTCCATCTGGACTCACAGTATGCTGGTCTGGATAGACAAAGGCTATGTTGTACAAATTCAAGCGCCATGAGGAAGCCTTGGCGGCGCATGAGCGAGCCATTCTCCTAGACCCACAACTAGGCCGTGCCTGGAAAGAGAAAGGTCGCGTGCTGCACGATCTCAATCGCTACAAAGAGGCGTTGGTGGCCTGTGAGCAAGCGCTGCTCCTTGATCCACAGGATGCCGAAATCTGGACAGGCAAAGGTGTCTCGCTGAACAATCTCAAACGCTATGAGGAGGCGTTGGTGGCCTATGAGCAAGCCCTCCTCCTCGATCCGCAGAATGTCGAAGCCAGGATGAAAAAAGGTCTACGTTCGGGCGCTCTCCAGCGATATGAGGAAGCTCTGGCCGTTATGAGCAAGCGTTGCTCCTAGATCCGCATGATACAGATGCTGGACGGGCAAAGGCCTGATGCTCCACAAACTGAAACGCTATGAAGAGGGCTAGCGGCCTGTGATCAGGCTCTCCTCCTGGACCCACAGCTCGCCTTATCTGGGAGTGCAAAGGCGGCACCCTTACACGCTCCAGCGATACGAGGAGGCGCTGGCGGCATATGAGCAAGCAATTTCCCTGGACCCGCAGCGGACCAGTGCCTGGAGAGGGAAAGGTCCAACGCTCAACGGCCTGGAGCGCTACGAGGAGGCGTTGGTAGCCTGTGAGCAAGCGCTTTCCCTGGACTCACGGGATCCTTTTACTTGGAGGCACAAGGGCATCGCACTGCATGACTCTCCAGCGCTACGAGGAGGCGTTAGCTGCCTGTGATCAGGCACTGCACTGGGACCCGCAAGATGCCCACGCCTGGATAGGCAAAGGAGCTACCCTGTACATGCTTCAGCGCTACGAGGAGGCGTTAGCTGCTGGAAGCAAGCGCTTTCCCTGGACCCGCAGAACGTCTACGCCTGGACGACGAGAGGAGACACACTCCGCGCTCTCCAACGATACGAGGAGGCGCTGGTGACATATGAACAGGCGCTCTCTCTGGACCTGCAGTACACTGATGCCTGGACAGGCAAAGGCCTGATACTCCACCGGCTTAAGCGCTACAACGAGGCCCTGGATGCGTACAAGCAGGCGCTGCTCCTCGACCCGCAATTGGTCAAGATCTGGCTCAACACGGGGAGTGTGCTGCGTACGCTTCAGAGAGACGAAGAAGCCTTGGCGGCTTATGAGCAGGTACTCCGCCTCGATCCGCAGGATACCGACACCTGGATGGTCAAGGGAATCCTCGCTGCACGGGCTCCAACGTTACGAGAAAGCGTTAGTCGCCTGTGAGCAGGCACAGCGCCTGAGTCCACAGGATAGAGGTGTCTGGATGGGCAAAGGCCTGATGCTCTACGAGCTGAAGCGCTATGAAGAAGCATTAGTCGCCTGCGAGCAAGCGCTGCTCCTCGATCCAAAGTTGGCTCCTGTTTGGGAGATTAAAGGTGAATCGCTATACCATCTCCATCGCTACGAGGAGGCTATCAATGCCTTCGATCGGGCCATCTGCCTCGATCCCACGAAGGTCTCGAACTATGAGAGAAAAGGGCGCATGCTTGTGAGTCTTGGGCAATCAGAGAAGGCCCTAGATGCCTGCGAGCAAGCCATCCGCCTCAATCCAAGAGGGACCTCGGCCTACTGGGACAAAGGACTTGCGCATTTGAGCCTTGGACAGTTAGAGAAAGGGCTGGAGGCTCTTGATCAGGTCATCTATCTCGACTCAACCTTTGCTCCCGCTTTTGAAGGCAAGGGTGCCGCGCTTCATGAACTGGGACGACTTGAAGAAGCGCTGGTCTCCTACGAGCAGGCCCTTCGCCTGGATCCAAACTGTGATGGTGCTCTGTCTGGTCTCGCTGCTGTCCTTCGTGCGCTTGGGCGTGTGACCGAGGCTGAACAGGTTGAGTCACGAGTACGAAAACAGAGGAGATCCTGAGTGAGTGGATGCCTTGTGTTATTGCGCCAGGCTGACAACTCACTCAGCCACAGGTCACCAGGGTTGCAAATGCGCTCGGACATCATACCGACCGCGACACGGAATTATCCTGGTGTCGGATGAAATTGGAGAAGATACGAATATGAAGCAAAGGAGCCTTTGTGCTGACTGCGGGCGCGAACTGGCCGAATTTGAATTCCGACCCAGGGGTTCCTGCGCGCACCAGATCTCATCTGGTGCGCTTCTTGCCGCCACCGCCGCGAACAGAGGGCGTTTCCTGCTCTCCCAATACCGCCGCGCTGCGCCAGTTGTGGGGAGACGCTCCCGCAGGTTGCAAGCATCCATGACACCAGAGCTGTGCTGTGCGCCACCTGCCAGGCTGATCCGGGTCGTGCTGTGCGTCACCTGCTCGCGCAGGTGGCCCAGGCAGCGCCAGATCAGAAATCGCTCTGCTCTATCCAGGGCTACACCCTGCTGCAGGAATTGGGGCGTGGTGGCATGGGTGCCGTTTACCTGGTACGCAATGAGAGCACCGGCGAGGAGGTAGCGCTGAAAGTCCTGTTGCCGAAAGTGGCTGTGACCAAGCGAGCCACCGCCGCCTTCCAGCGGGAGGCCGAGATCACCCGCTGCTTGCATCATCCGCAGGTGGTAATGCTGCGTGAACTGGGATACGTCCCAAACATCTTCTTTTTCACGCTGGAATATTGTCCTGGCGGGAGCCTGGCCGACCGACTCCGGCACTATGGCGGGCCATTGCCCATCGACGAGGCGTGTGGGTACATCCTGCAAGCGCTCACTGGGCTGCACTATGTGCATACTGTTCCGCTTCAGGCACGCCAGGCTGACGGTACCATGCGCGCGGTGACAGGGGTAGTCCACCGCGATATCAAACCAGCTAACCTCTTGTTGGCAGGGAGTCGGGACACGCCCGTGGTGAAGGTAGGCGACTTTGGGATTGCCAAAGCTTTTGAGTTGGCGGGGTTGAGCGGGATGACCCGCACGGGCGACATCATTGGCACCGCACGCTACATGCCCCGGCAGTCGGTAATCGACTTTAGGTATGCCCGACCCGCCGTCGATGTCTGGGCAATGGCCGCCTCGCTCTATGAGCTGCTGACGGGAACCGTCCCACGCGACTTTCCACCTGGGTGCGAGCCATTCCTCGTCGTGCTGCACCAGGGGGCCGTGCCTATTCACCAGCGTAATCCCAGATTCCCAGCCGCCTGGCTGAGGTCATTGATCATGCGCTACAAGATCAACCGGAGATTGGCTTTCAGACCGCGCGGGAATTCAAACAGGCCCTGGAGGAAGTGTTGTAAGGCCTTTGGAGCGACGACCACCAAAAGCCGATCTCCGTATCGGAGCGTTGGTCTCCCTTCTCCTCCCCGACAGAAAGTTTGTTCTAGGAAGAAGAGGTAAAGAAAAAGCGGTAAAAGAAGGAAAAAGGAGAGAAAAGGCAAGCAACCAAGAAGAGACTGCTCCTCTTGAAAACCAAAAAAACAATCAGGAGGACGATCATGAATGCATCCGACCTATTATTAGATCAATGGACCCAACAAGTCAAGGAGGTGTTTCCGAAGCTGCACTACTATCAACAAGAAACGTTGGCGTTCGTGGTCCGAAGGGATCATCCAATCAGGAAACGCGGTGATGCAGAGAGTATCAGAAGCAGTATGGGAATACACAGAGAGTGAAACCAAAATGGTGAGTCATGAGCGACGTTTGAACA
>CAWFFV010000093.1:0-20751 GCA_963814985.1 uncultured Chloroflexia bacterium
CACGTATTGCTAGATCACAGGTCTCTCTGTTTGCTTCTTCTACCTTCAGTTCGTTCGTGTTCTTTGACAGCAAACAAGCTATGTTCCCCCAAATCTTAGGAAGATCCGATTGGCAAGGCCAATTTTTAGCAAAGCGCTAATCAAAAAACATGGCCAGATCGTTAAAAACTGTTACTGGTAATGTGCCCAGATCTTCTGGTGTTTGTCGCTCAAAATTCCTGGTTGCGATGACAGATTTTCTTAGCAGATGGTCAGGTTTTTTGATGAGCGTTCCATTTGCATATTTCTATCACTTGACACTTTTTTGAATAACACAGTGACTGATTTTAAAAAGAGGGAAAGAGGTTACGGTCATTTTTGGCAAATTGATTGAGGAAAAAGTGACGTAATGAGTGAGGTAGTGCGGAAAGAGAAGGAAAAGAGAGGAAGAGATGTAAAACTGTCCACGTTCTGGGGTGAGATTGGCATGCAAAGGCAAAGATCATGAGGTCTGGATTCTTCAAAGGGAAGGGAGAAGACCTCATTTTTTAGGAAAAATTGATGGAAAAAGTGGGAGGAGAGGAATATACTCTAGAGGTCCCTGGAGGATGACAAGTTGATGTGAGGAGGAAGCGATGAAAAGAGAGACGGTGCCAGCCCTGACGGAGTTGACACAGGAGCAACGGGCGCAGGCATATGAGCGTTATGAGGTGGTGAGGGGATATTTTGAGGAGCAGGTGCCGCAAACGGAGCTGGCGCGAGTGCATGGAGTGTCGTTGAAAACAGTGCAACGGTGGATCGGCAAGTATCGGGAGTCTGGGTTATGTGGTTTGGCCAATCAGCCGCGTTCGGATCGAGGGAAACATCGGAAGATTGGAAGGAACAGGTCAAGGTGGTGGAAGGGCTGGCATTGCGCAAACCCCGGCGATCGGTGGCAACGATTCAGCGGCAGGTAAGCGCGATCGCCTTACAACAAGGGTGGCAGAGCCAAGTTATGATCAGGTGTATCACTATCAAAGAGCTCTCGCCAGCTCTTGTGACGTTGGCGCAAGAGGGAACAGGAACCTATCGAGAGGAATATGACTTACTGTACCGTCGAGAGGCCGAGAAGTCGAATGACATCTGGCAGGCAGATCATTGCCAGTTACCAATCTGGCTCAGAGATCCCCAAGGCAAGAGAAGCAAGCCGTGGTTGACGGTGATAGAGGACGATAAGAGTCGCGCAATCAGCGGGTACCGCTTCAGTTGGTCAGCCCCCTCAGCGATCCAGACAGCGTTAACGTTACGGCAGGCGATTTGGCGCAAAGAAGATCCGCGTTGGCAGGTTTGCGGGATTCCGCAGATCTTGTACACCGATCATGGCAAGGATTTCACCAGTGTGCATCTGGAGCAGGTTGGAGCTGATCTGAAAATGCAGTTGATCTTTTCGCAGTGTGGGTTGTGGAATTGCAGTGGAGCAGAAGCGGCTTTGCAGAAGAGCGGAGAGGGAATTGCAATGGAGCGACCTCCCGAATTGCAGGAGAGCGGACAGTTTTGCATCGGAGCAGCGTCCAAGAGACCCCCCTGTGTTGGCTGCTCTAAAGGGAGTCACAAGCCCATCCATTGGAGAGAAAGAAGGGCGGTATATTTCTTATAGCCGTGAGTTTATTTTTCTGGATGAGGTGTGGTGGTTGTCTGCTGGTTTGAAACCATCCCCAATCCTGTGTCATCCTGCTGACCTCTTGTGATCCTCTTCTTGAAGTGATTGTTGCCTTCTTTGTTGGAAGAGCTCTGAGAGAATTGCTCTCCTCACCTCTGTGGAGAAAGGATTGTCGCGTTTCTTCCCTTTCAAGAGGACGGATCATGCACTCTGGTTGGACAGCTCAAAGATTGCCCCCAGGAGCCCATTCATCCTTCTCCCGCTCCTCTTCTCGCGTCCCTTCTGGTTGCTTTTACAAGTCAACAAGACGCTCTCTCTTCTCCCTGCTGTGTCGAGTTTGCTGATCAGATTTCACGCTCGAGGGCAAGGATTGCTGATGCGACCCGCTCTCCCCTCTCTGGCAGTCTTCTTCTTCACCAGAGGAAGGGTGGGAGAAGGGCTGTGGAGCAGGAGCATGCCAGAGCCATGGTGCATGGCCTGGACCAGTGGCCAGACGTAGATCTCCATGCGCACAGGATTGGTGGAGGTCTTGCCAACAAGAGGCATGACCTCGTTCCAGGAGAGCGTCGTGTCTTGGAACTCAGAAAGGATGCTGGAAAAGAAGGGACGCAGGGGAAAGAGGGCCTTGAGCAGACGCAGAGGGGTAACACACTCTTGTCAAGCGGTGGAGGACTCTGCTGGATGCTGGTACACCAGGCAAGCGAACGGGCTCTCCCCAGTAGCCAATCAGACGCAGTCACCTGGCAGAAATCGTTTTGCATGGTCTGGGAACTTGAAGATAGACGGGAAGAGTGAGCCGTGTGCGTGAGCCATTTCGCGAGAGATAGGAGCTTCGTTGCACCCATTCTTGGCGTGCTTATAGGCACGCAGGAGTTGAGACGAGAGTGCCACACGCTCTGGAGGACGAATATGAAGCGGAAGAGCGCGGATGAGTGGAAACAGGACTGACTCAACATATGGAAGACCAAAGACCTCGATGCCGGTGCGCAGAAGAGCCAGTCGTACGGTTGCAGGTCCAGGTGCAGGCAGAGCCCTGGCTGTCATGATTGTGCGTAATTCTTGCATTCTTTGATTACCAACCGCAGTGTTTTTGCAGTGTGTGTGTCGCCTCTTTCGCTTTTTCATGGGTTTCTCCTTTGGAAAGAATGCTTTTAATCGTGAGTCTTCCTTCGGGGCAGAAAAAATGATGGGAGAGAAGAAAAAGGAGGTGGGAAGCTGTGGATGGTTCCAGATACGTCTCTGCCATTGGGATCATAGATATTAGTAGCCATCAGAAGAGGTGGTGCACCTCTAGTCATCAAGTGATTTGGAGTGGGAAGGCATTGGGCTGTTGCCCTGAAACCATCAGGGGTCTCGATTTCAATGCAATCTCCGATTTCTAACAATTCAGCAGTATCAATTGTGTCTGAAAGCATCCCAATTGCAAGCTGGATACTTTTTGAGATATCGCTCATGCTTCTTCTCCCTTTTTGTTATTTTACCATCCCATGTTTTTAGAGTGCGGGAGTATCGTGCAACGTTATCATTGGTTCGTATGAGTGAACCGGAAACGGACCAGAACGTGACCAGAAAAGGAGGAGAACAGGATCGGAAAAGAACCAGGAAGGTTTGCAGAAAAGTGGTCCGAACTCGTTTTCAGATGCAAAGAAACGCAAGAAAAGGCATGCCGAGTTTGACGGTGTAGAAACGTTTTAGAGCAAGTTGGGAAGGCTCCTTGAGGAGTAGGAAGAAACGATGGCACTCTTGAATATTGTTGCGCCATTACCATGGCATCCCATGTTTTGGTAGTTTCCTGCTACACCACAACGAAAAGAAGAACACAGACCTCCGAGCGAATTTTGAGAAACCAGAATTGCAGAGAGAGGCCAAAAACCGGATGCAAGATCTTGCATCTCAAAAAGATGGTGGTTTTGTGCTCAAATTGCCTATAACTCTATAGGGAGTAATTGTCTGTATTTTCGTCTGTAGGAGGCACCAGTTCTTCTCCAGTGCTTCTGACACCCTCTGCATTTTGCCCTTGTGGTTTCTCCCAATCGATGGTATATCCATAAGTAACCAAACAAAACAGCCGTAAAAAAGCTGGCAGGTTCGTCCCCTGTGCCTGTCGAGTTCCTCCAGGAATTGGACGGAGTGATCTGCTCTCTCAGAGGCAGGGTGGTCTCCTACGCCAGCGAGTTGCTCCTGGAAGAGGACCAGACGCATGAAAAGTGGAGTGAAGACTCAACGATGATGTGATGATCATGGATAGTGAACCGGAAACGGACCAGAACGCAACGGAACGGGATGGGAAAAGAACCAGGAAGGTTTGCTGCAAAGACCAGAAAAGCGGTCTGAACTTGTTTTCAGATGGAGAGAGACGCAAGAAAAGGCATGCGGAATTTGGTGGTGCAGAAAAGCGCTAGAACAAGCTGGGAAGGCCCTTGAGAAGGAAGAAGAAGCGATGGCACTTTTGAATAGTTGTTGTGTCCATTACCATGACTACCCATGTTTTCAGAGTGCAGGAGCGTTGTGCAACGTCGCTGTTCGTTCGTGAGGACCTGGCGTATGAAAAGTGGAGTGAAGATGGAATGATGATGTCATCTCGACATCGCAAAAACTCCTGCGATATCTCGGCGTAATGCGGCCTGTAGTTCATTTGAGTTGTGAGCATTCTCTAGAAAACACTCACAACTATTGTACCTCTTCCTTTTGCTAGCTCGTCAGTTACCAAAGTTGGCCATGAGCCGCTTCATCCCAACATTTACAATTTGCTACACTTTATTTCCGGTCACAGTTATCTGGAGTTTTGCCTATCTATTTCATCGAACACTTCTTTTGCTGTAAAGGCTGCGCTGAGCGCTGCAGGAAAGCCAGCATAGACAGACATCTGAGTAATAACTTCCACGATCTGTTCGCGTGTCCAGCCAACGTTAAGCGCACCTGGGATGTGCAGCTTTAGTTGAGGGAGGCGTCCTAATGCTGTCAGAACAGCTACATTAATGAGTTCGCGATCTTTGATTTCTAAGCCAGGTCGGGAGTAAATATCTCCAAAGGGATATTCGACTGTATAACGTGCAAGGTCAGGAGCAATTTTAGCAAGATCATCCAATGCTTGCTGTAGTGCTCCTCCTTCTTCTCCGTCAAATTTCCGGATGTTTGCCCAACCTAATGTATAGCGGTCATCATTCATATTTGTACTCCGTATGTAGTTTGCCAAGACAATTTTAAGGCAAAGAACATGCTAGTGTTCCTACATAATTAGCATTGAGACTCATTTTATCTCAAGGGCTGTAATATAGCATTAAATGCATGTTTAAGACAAGTATTGTTTCATAATGTACTATTCATGTTTGTGCTAACCGTGAATCATCCATCCACAGCGCACTCCTGGCTCGCCCGTTGCACAGCATAGGTGCATCTCCCCAATTTAAAATGTAGAGAAGAACAAGAGGTTAGCAAGGAGATGGCATCTTCTTGGTGAGATCGATTTGTCTCAAAGAAGAGTCCAGGTGCAACGTTGCTCAATAGTCATAGCCCCGGTAGGGAAGCGCTGAGGATGGGTATGAATGGCGCGAGTGTAAACGGACGAAAAGAGAGAGGTGAAAAAAGAAGAGATAATTGAGGTGAAGAGGATATGTAAAGAAGGTAAGAAAGTAGAAAAAGAGTGTGAAGAGTAGAAAAGTAGGGAGAGACCTCAAATATCTGGTAAAAAAGAGGATCAGGGAAAAAGTCAAATAAGAGCAAAAGAAGAGAGTGTGGTCAAGAACAAGGAGGCCATGGCAACGTATCAGCCAGGCCTCCTTGTTCTGTGTGAAGAGGCTTGAGAAGGGCATGGAGGGCAAGCCTCAATAAGCGAGAAAAAAAGAGCCTCAAAAAAAGAGAGCAAGAGAAAACGGAAACTTTGGCAGAATTATATGAGGTGAAAAGAGAGGAGATAGTTGAGTGCATGCGAGGAAAAGAGGTATTTCCTGAGAAAAGAGGGAGAGATGGAGAAATTTCTGGAAGGAAAAGGGCAAATGACGGGGAGATGATGAAGGAAGAAAAGAGTGAGCAAGATTGAGAGGCCTCAAATTTTATGAAAAATTGATTGTAGGATATCAGAATTATTGTCCGTGGATTGGACGGGTCTGACCGCGGTGTTGCCCAAGAGTTATGGCCTTGGTAGAGAAGTGCTGAGAACGCCCCTGAATGGCGCGAGGATGCGATTTTGAGCAGGTGTAGGGCTCATCCATGCAGGTGTTGAAGAAAGTCTTCTCAGAGCGAAAAAAGTGGGATATGTTGGTGCCACTCTGGTAAGTTGTGAGGAGACGTATCATCTCAATAATTCGGGGTGAGAAAAGCCGATGATCTGGTGGAATACATGGTGTTTCTACGTCCAGGGAGAGAGTGATCAGCAAGAGCATGAGAAAGTTCTTGCCGGTTGGGTATCACCTCAGTGTTCACGCGACGCGGTGACGCGGTTTACGTCGTTGCCACCCAAGAGGCAGCGAGGTGAAGAGCGGCAGATCGTTCCTGAATGAGTGAGGCTAAACTGGGCAACACGTTGGTTTGAGCGATGCGGTCATGAAAATACTGGTACACGTTCACCCCAAGCTGGTTGGCGGTCCCAACCAGCGTCTGAAAGGTATCCCACGCCCCGATGCCCTCTGTGATGCGTGCTTGTAGGCTCACATCTCGTTTGCGGACGCGCTGTCTGGCACCTAGCTCAGCCGGATTGTTGTGCAAGAGGATTTCGGGATGAGAAAGCACCATCAGCAATGACTCTTTCTTGGTCAGCGTTCGAGCGAGACGCTCATCTAACTGCTGGTAGCCGCTGGTTTGCCCGAAGAGGTAATCAAAGGCCGTCCGCAACGCATCCGCATCTGTCGGACTGGGATGGTCTCGGTAGGCCAGGAGGTCTCGATAGAGCTGACAGCAAATCCTTGGCGAACTGCTCCAGGAGGTGGCAATGGGCAAGGAAGCGTGGCACCAGTTTCTTGTAGTGGCGATACTCATGGATCCAGCACAAGGAGAGCTGGACAGTTAACCAGTTGAATTGGGGCGCATCATCACACAGGAGCAGTTCAACCACTGGGTAGGCCGTTTGGGTTCGGTAGCGCCAGAGCTTCCTTCACACTCTTGCGCAGATTGGCACCATGTTTGGGCAGGTGTGCATCCAGCACCTCGTCGAGTTGGTTCTCTGTGTAGGTCTGGTCGCGTGGCAACAGCCTGGGAAGCGTGCGACACCACTTCTTCGTCACGCCCAACTGAGGCAGCAACTCCAAGGCGAGGTCATTCAACTGAAAGACGGGATCGGCTCCCCCCTGAAGAACGCGAAGCAAACTCAGGCGATCTTTGGTAGGTAAGGTACAATAGGCGGTATAGAACGAGTTGCACAGGATATGACACTGTTCGTTTTTGCCATTCACTCTGGTGCCCGTACTGTCGAGATGCTGCCACGGGCTACTTGCTAGTCCCGCTTTCACCACGGCGGCACTCTCCGCATGGAACCGCTCCTGGTCTTTGATCAGCAGGTTGGAGAGTTGTCCTGCACTGATTACCATACCAACTGTTTGCAAGAGTTCGAGGATTTTTGGTTCACTCATTCCAGCCGCGTAATAGAGTGCCAACACCCAGGCTCTGACTCCCGGCCCAAACTGACCTTTGTACCCAGCAGGCATTTCTGCCAGATACGTCCGCTTTTGGCTCGGTGAATAATATTTCTCTTTGCGGAACGTCACGTTTTCGGTGCGAAACTCAATGTCCTGCACGATGACGTCCTCGTAAGGTAGGCACCCGACGAGTTGTCGTCGCAGAGACGATACTTTTTCGTGTGCCCCCTTCCAAACCACGCATGCAGCTTTCACTGCACGTGGCTTTCCAGCATCATCGGAGTGACTCCGTTCGAGATCGTGATGTTTTTTGCTGTAATGGACGCCCTGCATGCAGGTCCATATGGCACGTTCGGCACAGAACCAGCGTTTTTCTTTTCCTAGCTGCCATGATTTTTACCCAGAGTGGCTTCTCGCGACCTTCATATGTGTTGAGATCTTTGAGTGCTCGAATGTGATGTACTTCGATTTGGGATGTTTGGCGGGTTGCTTCACAGATCTCACATACTTGGGCCAGGAGTCGCTTTTCGAGTTCTGATCGATTGTTCCAGCTTGGCTGTGGCCGGTCTACAAGGTTTGCCTTGATGTTCCAGGCGAGAGAGATTCCTCCCCAAGTCGCTACCAGCGGTTTCTTTTCCTCACGTGGCACAGCGACACGCAGGCCTTTATAGGTTTTGTCGTCTGCGACAATTTCCGCTCTGTACTTGTCGTATATCTTCTGCACGGACGTTTTATGCTTGTGCGCTAGCGTCTTTGCTAGTGACTGTCCCATGATCCATTTAAGTTGTCCCAAGGTGTGCAGGTTGTAGGCTAGGCGATAGTATTCAACAATTCCTCGGTATTCCAGTTGATATGTCGAGATGATGGTATAATCGCTCTCATTCAATAGTTCTGCCCGATGAGTCGCTTTGTTTCGCTGTTTGTAGCGGTTGCACTTGTCCAAGAGAACCGCCCGTGGAACAGCCAACTTGACGCTTCCGTTAATACTTCGGCATTTGGTATTGTGTTCCTGGTCTCGGTGACACATGGCTCGTTTTCGGTCTTGTTGCCCGATACTGATTTCGTAGCCTAGAAACTTGGCGGCTTCGCTTCTCGCCCGGCAGATCGGTGGGGAATGTCATGACGTTGATCCCAAGCATATTCATCACCAGCATATTCCGTTGTGCCAGGAGCTGATGGGGAGCATAGGAGAAAGGCGGATCTTCCACCTCTGCCAGTTGCTGCTCGATCTGGCTAGGAGTGTGTCCATGATGTGCACAGGCGATCTGCACTTCCCGCATCAGGTCATCCTCTGGCAGGGCAAAGATGCCGTCTAATGCCTGCAACAGGTTCATCGCCCGGTTGAGGAGGATCTGGCGACCATGCAGAAGACGCCGTAATAGACCATCACCGGCATGGCGTGCGCTTTTCGCTTCCTGGATCTGGTTCATGATATCGTCAAAAGGCAGGGCATCCAATTTGCGTTGGAGGAACGCGACCACAGCCTCGGCCTCTCCCTCTTGCCAACGCAGTAAGAAGTTCAGACAATGCTGGCCCTCATAGCGTACAATGTTCTTATAGATACTCAGGAGACGATCCTTGCGTTCACAAACCCAGAGGGCATGCAGATAGGAGACAGTCTCTGCCACTGGAAAGGCTGCGAAGCGCCGCTGTCCATGCACCTCCTGCACGAAGCAAAAACTTACCTCAAATTCTGGTTGCAGTCGCTCAAACGCCGCGAGCTTCTGCTTTGCTAACGTCTCTCCTGCCAACAATTCTCTCATAGTGATTCCTCCAGAGCCTTTCAGATGACAGTCACCCCTTATTCGATCGCGGTACTGTCATAGAGCGACGCACGCTTTATCTGTTCAATCAGGTCGGTGATGGGAATGTCTCGTGGGCAGCATTCGGTGTAATTGAACACCGTGCGACAGAGAAAGACGCCCAGCCACTGGCCCCCCCTGCGATCCAGATCACCGTCTTTGTCAGGAGACGCGTGCCAGAGTTTCCTGCTGGCTTGTCCTCACTTTTCCTGGCCTGCTCTTCTCTTCAGTGAGCACCGCTGTTCCCTGGTTCTTCCTCATGGTTGTTTCCTCCAGTGCAGAGTAGCTCGTGCGGTCATATTTGAACGCAGGTCGCAAAGTGACCAGCATTGCCTCTGTGCTCCCCGTGGGTAGGTGTGACCCGTTCGAGCGTCAGCCGTGCAGGGGAAGTCTGCCCGCTGATAGGCAACGTTACCATCAGCACACCATTGCCATAGGTAATGTTGGCACACAAAGCATTGACCGGAACTGGGAGTGCGAACTCGCGGTGATAGGCACCCACGCTCCATTCATCGACCAACAGATCCTTGACCTCCTTCAAGAGAGCTCGCTCGTCTCCATGGAGAATGAGGCAACCATCGCTGGTGACTTCGACCAGAATGTTCTCAGGTTCCAGTCCCGCCATCGGAGCTGCGATCATCAAGCGCTCGTCTGTTCGGTAGACCTTGACCGGAATATGTTGTTGTTTTCCCTGTTCTTGCATCTGCTTTTCCTTTCATTTTCCCGGCTCTCATTGATCTTAATTGTTCTGGTCAAGGGGAGGGCTGTATAGTTTGGTGTATGTTTCATCCGCGCGCCAGGTGGCATTGGTGGCTAAACTCTTTGGAGGGGTCGCTGAAACGGAACAAGGCGAAGGGCACTCTCTGCTCATCTGGTTTTCTTCACATTTCTTGCAACACCCCCCCAAAAATCGGGTCAATTCCAGAGAGACGCTAAAAGCTGTACAGTATCTCCTGGTTCATTTCCTGATGCGTGGTATTGCGCTCCTCTCTGATGTTGCTGAGCATCGCGAAAATATTTCTCGACGGCATCCCGACGAGCATACCATCTACGACCTCGCTTAACAGCCTCTAAGCGGCTATAGCGGGCAAGCCAGCTCAAATACTCTGGATCGTAGCCAAATTCGCGTGCCAGATCAGACAGGGGAAGATAATCTTCCTCCTCTGGAATTGGAGTGGTTGCACAGGCTTGCAAATAAAGGTCGAGGCATGCCTCAACAGCCTGACCTATCAAGTTCACAAGAGGACCATATTTGCCTGTATTTGCTTCGTTGAGTCCATGAATGTATCTGATCCGCCAATCCTTGAGTACAAGCGCTGGCGGATAGCCCTCACGCATAAGCATAAGATTGAGCAGAAGGCGCCCTACTCTCCCATTCCCATCGACATAGGGATGTACGGCTTCAAAGCCGTGATGCGCAATAGCAGAGCGCGTAATTGGTTCGTACTGCCTGCCCTTGGGACCATTAACCCATTCTACCCACTCACGCATCAGTCTGGGCACATCACGGGCAGGTGGGGGAGTCATGTTCGATCCTCTGATAAAGACAGGTACCACGCGCCATTGTCCGGCCTGAGCTTCGTCGAGAATACTTGTCATAACAAGGCGATGCAATGTGAGAATAATATCCAGCGTGATGGGAGCATTCCTTTGTTCGCCACTGACCAGGGAAACCACATAATCGTAGGCACGAGCGTGGTTCGCAGCCTCCTGGTACTCACGTAGACTATGCCCGCCAACCGTCATACCATAATCCACCAGCATCTGTGTCTCATGCAAGCTAAGAGTATTGCCCTCAATGGCATTAGAATGGTATGTGCTTAACACTTTCAAATCTTCATTGAGCCGAACCAACATCCCTGGTGGTAATGGCCGGTATCGGTCAAGTGCAGCTTTCTTCTCGCGTAAACGTTCCGCAAGGCGGGCGTCCATGTGTGGCTTCTGCTGTTTACTCATCAAATCATCCCATCCTCTTTCTTCACAATACTCGTAACGGATAGGATAGATTTGAGCAATCCGTTACTATACTATTACCAATAATATAACGGATTTCCCAAATAAGTGCAAACCGTTACAAAAGTACTCTTGAAAAACCTGAACATCCTAAATCATATGCGCTCAGACTACCGAAGGACTGAGTAATCTGCGAACGATCTTCTCGTCAGGTTCTGTCGCTATTTTCTGAATCAGCAGAGCAAGAGCATCGACATTCTTTAGCTTCGCAGCTTCCTGCTCTGCCAGATCAGGAAAACGTGTGCTCACAATATTAACCAGTGTTCTCTGCATTGCCTGCAACCCTTCGACTCGTCCTTCGGCCAAGCCTTTCGCCAAGCTCTCGGCTCGTATTTGTTGTATACACGGGCGCTCTTCTCCTTTTCTAGAAAGAAGCCCCCCTCATTCTCTTACCGCTTTATCACAAAAACAGATAAAATACATCCTGCTCTCTCTTTCAACCAGATCCTTCTTGATAGCTATAGGAAATTTTCACAATTCTTCACCATCACACCAACCTCTGGAGACTCTACGGAAACGGGGCAAGCTCATCAGCTCACGTAAGCGAGCAGTAGGAACACTGCCTGGGGCTTCATCCACGTTTCTTCCTCGTGCCACACGCAAGAGGGCCTCAGCATGAATCCTCTGGCACAGCTCCGGGAGCAATGGCCTATTGAGCATAGAATGAGAGCAGAACGGATTTTTCATGACGGGGTTCCCTTCTTTTTAGCTTTTTGCCGTTCTTCAGAAGTCCGTTCATAGTTCCCTTTTTCCTCGGCCTTTGCCGTGGATGCTCCAGGTTGTGTCATCATCCAGAGAGCGGCTTCGTTGATGAGAGCTTGGGTCATGGACGGGACGTGTTCATCTCTTGCCATTTGACTGGCAGTGGAGAGGAGATTGGACAGGTTCCGTAAGGAGGGATTGACCTTGTGCCAGATAGCTGTTCCCATCTCGCGGTCTGCTGTCTGCTTTGGATCATAGTTCCAGTGAGGAAAAACCAGCTTGGGGAGGATGATGTCGAGCACTTCCTCTAAATCCAGTGGGACAAAAGACATGCGCAGTCCGACACGGCTGGAAAACTTCTCGTGCCGTTCAATCACACTGAGAATGTTGGGGAGTCCGACGAGGACAATGCGACATCCCGTCTTATCGAAGAGGTGACGGAGGACCTCGAAACTATCTTCATTGAGTCGATCAGCCTCATCTACGGCCAGCAGACGAATAGAGTTACGCTCAAGGGCAGTGGCAACCTCATCAGCCATCTCATAAATATTGCGCCCTCGCGCTTTTTCGAGCAAACTGTCGAGAATGGTCTTGGTCAAGGCACGAGGAGTGGAACAAGGCATGACCTTGATTTTGATGGCCGTAGGGAACGCGGTTTGTGCGTGGAGAGCAAGACCGTCGAGAGAGTGTTGAATGGCGATGGTTTTGCCTACGCCGGCCAGTCCCGTAATGACTCCCATCGTCGGGCAACGGCGCTGCTGGTCCGTGATGAGCCGCAGAAAGGAGCGACAGCGCTTGACATTCTTCGTCTCAATGAGGGGTTGACCTTCGGGCAAAAGATCTTCAGCAAAGGGGTTGGATGTCATGCCTGTTCCTGCTTTCTTTGCGCTTCCTCGCGTGCGGCCATGCGTTCGAGGAAATCACCTCGGGGTTTGGCAGCAGGAGCAGCGGTTCGGCTCGGTCTTGACTGGGAAGAGGGCGACGAACTGGGAGGTGAAGATGCATTGGAAGAGGGCACGGGTTCCTTTGGCATGGAGCCATCGGCAGAAGAGGCACTCTGTGTGGGCTGATCCCGCTGGAAGGCGGCAATTTCCTGATCAGCTCTCTCGGCCGCCTCGCGAGCCGTCCTGATGCTGTGACGAAGGTGCTCTTTCTGCTGCTGTTTGGCCGTTCCCATATCCCTTTGGGTGATGGTTTGCAGATCGGTGGCCGTGGCCGTACACATCCACTGGTGATCCAGGAAGACCTCGATCTGGTCTGGTGCTCGATAAATAGGCTCCCCACGGACTTCCACATGCTTGCCCACGAGATCTGGTAGTGTGGCATGCCAGTAGATGCGGTTTCGGTAGGCAATACCATCTTTGGCAACCACTCTGTCGGCAGGCTCTTTGAGCAGCAGATCGTGCGTCTCGGGGATGGGCTGGTTCTGCATAACAGTGCTTCTCCCAGTAAGAGAGCGGGGTTTCCTGCGTTTCGCTATGCACTTCCTGGTGAAACATCATGCGCCGTAGGCGCACCACTCCCGATGAAAAAGCCCTTGAAGCCTTGCCATAGATTCTGTAGAGCAAGCTCCTGGAGAGAAGACGACCACCAAAATACTGTGCAAGAACGTGTCTTTGAAACTGTACTCAGGTGTCTGAACGAACCACTCCATGTCGCTTCACCGGCTTTCAGCCGAAGGTGAAAGCACGAAGAAGATACTGAAAAGAGCAGACACCACCCGGGAGGTTGTCAATCGACGAAAAGGAATATTCAAGGTGAAAAGTAAGGAGCAGAGAGATGAGGTGATGTATCAACGATGCGCAGGGATTGATGTGCATCTGCGCTTTCTGGTCGTCTGTCTCAGTGTCATCGAGGCTGGGCAACGGCGTAAGGAGATCCGCACGTTCCGCAATGAAACGGCTGATCTCCTGGCTTTGCGTGCGTGGTTAGTGCAAGAAAAATGCACCCATGTGGGCATGGAGAGCACTGGCGTGTATTGGATGCAGGTGTATCGACGCCTGGAAGGCTTTTTTGAGCTGGTCGTGAAGCATATCAAAGGGGTACCTGGTCGCAAAACAGATATTCAAGATGCTGAGTGGATTGCCGATTTGTTGCAACATGGACTGGTCACGGCAAGTTTTGTGCCCAGCCAGGAACAACAAGATGTGCGTGACCTGACACGCACGCGAGTGAGCCTGGTGCAGGAACGCGCTCGTCTGGTCAATCGGGTACAGAAAGTGCTCGAAGAGGCTGGGATCAAATTGTCCACAGTCCTCAGCGATGTGATGGGCTTGTCGGGACGAGCCATCTTGCAAGCCTTCTGTGAGGGAGAAAGTGACCCTCATCAACTAGTCAAGTCGTGGTGCATCCGAGCGTGCATGCAAGTCGGGAGCAGATCGAGACGGCTTTCACGGGAGAAGTGCGAGAGCATCATCGCTTCTTGCTCCGAGAATTGCTCTCCTTCATTTCGGCACAGGATCGTTCAATCAAGCACCTGGAAGAGGAAATCGAGCGCCACCTCCACCCTTTTGAGGAACAAATGAAGCGCTGTGAAAAGATCAATGGGGTCAGTCGACACGTCTTGCATGTGTTGATGGCGGAGGTAGGAACCGATTTGCAACGTTTCCCAGATGCTGAGCATCTCAGCTCGTGGGCCGGAGTCTGCCCTGGACACAAGGAAAGTGGGGGCAAGCGGCAGAACGGAAAGTGTAAAACAGGCAATCGCTACGTGAGAGAAGCATTGGTGCAAGCTGCTCATGGGGTTCGTCGATCCCACACCTACTTGGGAGAGCGCTATCGTCGCCTGAAGAAACGGCGGGGAAGTAAACGGGCAGCGTTGGCCATTGGACATAACATCCTGGTCATCTACTACCAAATGATGAAAACCGGACAAGAGTATCAGGAAAAAGGAGAGGAGTTTTTTCAGCAAAAGGATCGTGGCAAGGTTGAGCGCCAACTGGCCCAGCGTCTGCAACGCATGGGATATCAGATCACCTCGCCACCGAAAATCCGTCGCTTGAGCCTGCAAGACAACTGAAGACAACTGAAGCCGCGCAGTAACCACAGCCAGATGGTGGCATCGGGGGGCTTTTTTTACCTTTTTTACTGTTATTTCAGAAGATATTGGTGGCAAATTGCAAAACCGAGCGCATTTCTGATTTTTCACTGCATAATCCCAGGCTCAATTTTTGAATTTGCCACCAATACCACATTAAGTGTGCCTGCTTGCTTTCTCCAACTTCAACAACGTGGTATACTTGAGGCGGAAGAGAAGATGTTCAAGCGCAATCTGGAGGTGCTGTCATGGATCTTTCATCTTTTCTTGGGTTTCCTCCAACGCTCACCATTGATACCATTGAGCGGAGTGCTGAAGGACTGGTTGTCTCCCTTCACGCGACCACATTGACTGTCTCCTGTCCCCGATGTGGAACGGCAGGTTCGCGCATCCACAGCCGCTACTTGCGTACGGTTGCTGATCTGACCTGTGTCGGACAACGTCTCATCCTCAAACTTCTGGTCCGCAAATGGGTGTGCCCATTGGACTCCTGTCCCCAACGCATCTTTGCCGAACCGTTTACGGAGCTGGTCCGTCGGTATGCGCGCATGACGGATCGTTTGATCAAAGCCCTTCAATCCATAGGAGCCACGACGAATGGAGCCGATGGAGCATGTCTGTCATCATCCCTTGTCATGCCCACTACGGCGAAAACGCTGATTCGTCGTGTGCTTGAGCTTCCACTTCCGAAAGAAGGCTCAGTTCGTATTGCTGGAATCGACAAGTGGGCCTGGAAGAAGGGGTCAAGCTATGGCACCATTCTGGTGGACCTCGAACAGCGGCAGATAGTTGCTCTGCTGCCGGAGCGTTCAGTAAAGACGAGTACTGCCTGGTTCAAGAACCATCCAGAAGTCAAGGCCGTCTCACGAGATCGTGGCAAGATCTTTCGTGCAGCGGCTGATGCAGGCGCTCCCCAAGCGAAACAGATTGTGGATAGGTTTCATCTGCAAAAAAACTTTGCAGAAGCTCTGGAAAAATTCTTTGGTCATCACAAGCGTCTTCTCAAAGCGGTAGCACATCAACTTGTAGGAAAGGCTCTTGAGCCTTCGGCAGGCATGACACAGCAAACCGAACAAGAGCGGAAAAATCGCCATGCAGAGCGCGTTCGTCGCCATAAGAAAATCTGGAAGTTGTTTCGCGCTGGTTACAGAAAAGAGGACATCGCACAGATCGTTGGGGTTGGGAGCCGAAGCGTCTATCGAGCACTGGAGCAGGAACGACCACCTGCCCGACGAACGAGGCACTGTACCCATCATATAACAGATCCATACCTGCCTTACTTGACCAAGAGATGGAACGATGGGTGCCATACAGCTCGAGAATTGTATCAAGAGATTGTCACTCAGGGATATACGGGTTCGTTGCGGACGATTGAAAAGATCGTTGTCCAACTTCGCCCTCATGGAGCAAAACCGGTCACCAAGCAAACGATCACCTTTCAGAAGGTCCCTTCACCCCGCAATGTAGCTCTGATGATCGTTCGTCCTCAAAAGTCACGAACAGCAAACCAAACGACATTCATCGACCAGCTCTGTAAGAGTGATCCGACAGCCGCGACCGCCTACAAGCTCGCTCAAGCCTTTGGCTCCCTTTTGCGCAACCGGGAAGGGAAGCCTGGATTAGAGCAATGGAAATGTGCGGTATTGGCTTCAGGCATTCCTGAACTGATTGACTTTGTAGAGGGACTCACCGACGACGCAGAAGCTGTGGTCAATGGATGTACCGAGTCCTGGAATAACGGTATGGTTGAGGGATTCATCAATAAAGTGAAATGGATCAAGCGGAGCAGTTATGGGCAAGCGGGATTTCCGTTGCTTGAACGTCGCGTTCTGCTGCATCCAGCTGCACGAGAAACAGTGAGGAAAGAGCAGAGACGACGCTCTTCTCAGAAGTCTGCATCTCCCCCATGTCATGAGACAAGCGACGCTCGATCCACACCAATAACCGTTGCAGCAAGCGGTACCTGACGAACGGGTTCCTCATTGCTTCCCTCTAGCGTTGATGCGCTACAATGAAGATGTGAAGGAGGGAAGCATGCCAAAAAGGAGCCCATCACAAAACGTCCCAAAAGACTTGCAGGCACGTTTCGATGAGATCACCCATCTCACTGACGCTTTCTGTCAGACCTACTTGAATAACGAGTATGGACAACTCTGCCGTGAGCTCACAGCAACGTTGTGTCGGAAACGTCCTTCGCCACTGGTGCGAGGCAAGGCTCCCACCTGGGCCTGTGGGATCATTCATGCGCTCGGCATGGTGAACTTTCTCTTCAATTCCTCGCAGATGCCCCATATTGCAGCAAGCCAAATCTGGGAGAATTTCGAACTGAGTTCTTCTACCATGCAAGCGAAGTCCAAGCAGATCCGCGATCTCATGGGCATGTATCCCATGGATCCCGATTGGTCAACCCCCTCGATGCTTGACAAGAACCCCCTCGTCTGGATGCTTGAGATCAATGGGTTGATCATCGATGTACGCCAAGCACCCAGGGAACTCCAGGAGATAGCATTCCGCAAAGGACTCATCCCTTACATCCCTGATGGGTGATCAGTACCTCCTCAAAGCAAGCAGGCACACTTAATGTGGTATTGGTGGCAAATTGCAAAACCGAGCGCATTTCTGATTTTTCACTGCATAATCCTATGCTCAATCTTTTAATTTGCCACCAATACCAATGTGTCCAAGAACCGTTATCTGATCGAAAAGCGAACTTTATCGTGAGAATCCACAATTTGATACTGTCGAAATCTTCTAGAATAAGCTGACAAGCCTCTTCAGAGATACAAGGAAATTCTGGCATTCTATCTATTCAAAATATCAGGGCGATAAGAGAACGCTTGACATTTTAGTGAACAATGTTCTATATTTATTCAGGGAAGGAGATAATAACGGTGGGTATCAAGCAGCGGCGTGAGCGTGAACGTGAAGCGACGCAGCAGGCAATTTTGCAGGCTGCGCTGGATATTGCGTCTGAGGATGGGTGGGAGGCCGTGACTATTCGTCGTATCGCCGAGCGGATTGAATACAGCCCCTCTGCCATCTATAAGTACTTTGAGGATAAAGAGGCTATCTTGCTTACGCTTTTGCGTCAGGGATTTCAACAACAGTTGGCTGCACTCACCTTTCTCTCTGCACAAGAAAGGAATCCGCCAGAGCGCTTGCTCCAGATTGCCAGAGCCTATTGGGACTTTGCCTGGAATCATCCCACCTTGTATCAACTGATGTTTGATCTAAAAGGGAATTTGCACGAGATTCAGGATGCGAAAGCTGCATTTCTCCTTGTGCGGGCAGCAATAGAGGAATGGAACGATGTCAATGAGATCAAGATTGTTAACCTGGATGCAGATGTTGATATCTTATGGGCAATGATGCATGGACTCGTTGCTCTCACCATGGCTCAACACATTTATGGGGGTTCCAATCGAGCGAGGGAGTTACTCGCTCAGGCGGTGAATGATCTGCTCCTTGCCTGGAAAATGCGCGCGATTTCCTAATTTTTTTGTCATTTGGTGAACTTAGTTCTCTTAGTTGACATTGTTTACATATGAGAAATGAGGTGTTTCATGTCTCTTCCTTCTTCGGCACCCACGGTTCCGCGCTGGATCAATCGTCTCGTGATTTGGTTACTGCGCTCACCTTTTCATCCACTCATGAGCCGCACGACTATGCTGTTGACCTTTACCGGGCGAAAAAGTGGACGTCGTTATACCATCCCTGTGCGGTATCTTCGTAAAGGCGATAAGCTCTTCACGACGACTGATAGCCGTTGGTGGCGCAACCTACAAGGAAGGGCATGCGTGGATCTGTACTTGGCGGGACGCAAGGTAGCTGGCAACGTTGAGGTGAGTACCAACCCGGCAGACGTGGAACAAGCTCTTCTTGCCATCCTGCACCGGATGCCCCGCGATGCCCGCTTTTACCAGATTCATCTTGATCAGCATAACCAACCCGACACGACGAGCTTGAAGCAAGCCGCGCAAGTCAATGTGCTGATTACGATTACGATTGGAAGCTACACAGAACAGCAGGAAGCAGATATTATGTCAGAACGCGCATGACGATATGTCCTCATCGCGGCTTCTTTCTTAGGAGGGAACAATGATACTCAGATACGGTCTTCTTTTTTTGCAACTCTTACTTGCCATTACGTTTCTTGTTATCCCGGTTAGTCGTCTATTCGGGGCCGCGACTTTACAGCAGGTACTCTCGCTGGGAGTGTCTCCATGGCTGATCTGGGTTGCG
The DNA here is from genome assembly GCA_963814985.1 of uncultured Chloroflexia bacterium. Lineage (GTDB taxonomy): Bacteria > Chloroflexota > Ktedonobacteria > Ktedonobacterales > Ktedonobacteraceae > CAWFFV01. The sequence goes on from CAWFFV010000093.1 coordinate 18,985, forward strand.
AATGTGGTTGAACTGAGTGGTGCAGTGTTCCTGCTGCTAGGTCTGCGTATCGATCTGCTGGCCGTCATCTGGGCGTTGCTGATCGCCTCGTCGATGGCTGGGGCAACGCTGGCTCATATTCGGGCTGGCAACTTGTTTGCGGAAGTACCCTGGACCCTCGTCATTTTTGGGTTCTGCCTGATCGTTGGATGGTTCCACTGGCCGGCCATACAAGTAGCTTTGAAACGTTTGTCAAGGAGCTGACGCATTGAAGAGGGACACTTGCTATTTGGTTGGTGTCCCTTTTTTGTGGGCCAGGAGGGAGTTGGCACCTTGCACAACAGAAATGTATCCTACGCTCTAGCCTAGGGGTTATGTATAGGGAAGACCATGCCCCATAGCTAGCGCCTACTTTAGAGCGTAGGATATGGAGCAATGAAAAAGCGTCGTTGGGCTTGTAGAGCAGGCTGCGGGGATGGAGTGAGGGACGGTGAAAACCGTGCTGCAAAAGCGAGACCTCCTTACTACAATGGGGGGGGATGGTGTGTTGCTGACTGATGATGGATGAGTGAACCGGAAACAGACCAGAACGCGACCAGGAAGGGAGGAGAACAGGACCGGAAAAGAACCAGGAAGGTTTGCGGAAAAGTGGTCTGAACTCGTTTTCAGATGGAAAGAAACGCAAGAAAAGGTATGCCGAATTTGGCGGTGCAGAAAAGCGCTAGAAGAAGCTGGGAAGGCCCTTTAGGAGTAGGAAGAAGCGATGGCACTCTTGAATATTATTGCGCCTATTACCATGGCATCTCATGTTTTGGTCGTCTCCTGCTATACCACAACGAAAAGAAGAACACAGACCTCTGAACGAGTTTTGAGAAACCAGAATTGCAGAGAGAGGCCAAAACCGGATGCAAAAAGTGCATCCCAAAAGATCGCGTTTTTGTGCTCAAATTGCCTATAACTCTCTAGGGAGGAATTGTCTGTATTTTCGTCTGTAGGAGGCACCTGTACTTCCCCAGTGTTTCTGACACCCTCTGCATTTTGCCCTTGTGGTTTCTTCTCATCGATGGTATATCCATAAGTAACCAAACAAAACAGCCGTAAAAAGCTGGCAGGTTCGTCCCCTGTGCCTGTCGAGTTCCTCCAGGAATTGGACGGAGTGATCTGCTCTCTCAGAGGCAGGGTGGTCTCCTGCGCCAGTGAGTTACTCCTGGAAAAGGACCGATATGATTGGTGTCAAAACCCGCTCATAGCGTATGAAAAGTGGAATGAAGCCAGAATGATGATGTCATCTGGACATCACAAAAACTCGTTTGATATCTCGGCGTAACATGGCTTGTAGAGCGCGTGCGCATGGTGGAAATTCGTCCGGCTCTCCCTGTATTTTGCCTTGTCTTTGGCTCCTGGTCGTGCCCTGGTAGTGGGTGCGTCATGATTAGTTGTGAGGAGATTATATAGACTCCGTTGGCCAATAGCATGACGGGGAGAAGATGCACACGAATTCACTGCTTTTCCACTTCTTTGCCTCTTTTGCTGAAGCACTGGCCCCTCCCATGATTAAGGAGAACGAGCAAAAGGTGTTCTCAATGATCCGAAGGGTGCCCGCTCTGCTCGTTTCGCTATTGGCCAACGGAGTCTATATAAAGCACTCACAACTAAAATAAGGTTTGCGATTGCGGCACACAGAACGGCAAGAAAGCCTCTGGACAAAAAACCAGAGGCTTTCTTGTGTGCTCAATCTCGGGCGAGAGGGTCGGCCATTTAGCCGGCGTGCCTTGTAGACCCTGCTCC
>CAWFFV010000094.1:0-5605 GCA_963814985.1 uncultured Chloroflexia bacterium
GAGTAGTTACTAAGCTTCCTGTATAGAGGAAAAGATGCTTACCAGGCCAGCGCCGCTGACCATACAAAGCGCCAATCCATAGAAAAGAGAGACCTGCCACTCGGGACCAAAGCCGAAGGTCCAATTAAATAAGAGGCCCAGAAGCGCACATATGAGCCAGAGGGCAACGTAGACTATTATGCCGCAGATCAAACCCATACCAATGCCTGCGAGAAGATCGTAGTCTTCTTCCACAATCATTATTGCGCCCATACCACCCATGGCAAGTGAGGAAATGAGGGCGAGCGCAAGACCCAACCATGTCTGCCCGCTAAGCATGAACGTGCGTGTGCCAAGCAACCAGATATGTTGGACTACTTGATGTTGAGTATAGTATAATTCCACGCTAATGTATACCAGGCTACACCACAGGCAGCAACTATGCTCACGATGGTCATGCAAACCATTGTAAAGAGATTGATTGCCTTATGGTATCCTGAGATGTAGGAGAGAAGCGCAACAAGAACGACGGTGGCTGTTGCCCAGATCAAGGATTCAATGAAATTTTGTGTATGCTGGGCTGCATTGATTACATTAATGGTAATGCCTGCTGTAGCTCCCAGACCGGCAAGGAGACAAAAAATGCAAAAGCATAAAAAGCCAGTATTTGTTTCCAGAATACGAATGAACTTGCTGCGATTTTCATGGCGTTCCGATGTCTTTCTGGTTTTTTCGCTCCTGACCTTCGCTTCTTCATAGTGAGGAGGTTTTGGCAGACGAACCCGTTTCGCCAGGTCCAGCGGATCACCATAGTAAGGAGCGCTTTGCCAGAGCGAGGTGAGTTGCTGCTTGGCTGAGGAGAGATCGCCCTCGGCGACAAATTTTTTGGCATTCTCATACATCCAGGCATGTTGTTGATTATGTCTGGCTACCGAGAGGCGTTCCGAAGCCTCGGGAATCATCAGGTTGAAGTTTGCGTAGTTGTGTCCACGCCTGAATTTCCTGATCCCACTCACCTTGCTTATAGGCAGTTTCAGCCAGCTCTCGTTGCTGTTCTACCTGTATTTTGTTTACTTGCGGGTAGAAGTTCCTTTATCTGTTGTTGAAGCAGATCATTGCCATAGTGTGGATCGCAGATCAAGAACCTTCTGCCAGAGATCAGCAGTCTCCGATATATTCCCCTGCGCTCGCGCTTTTATTCCTGCCTTATACCAGGCATCGAGGCGTTGCTGAAGAAGTTCCTTCATCTGTTGTTGCAGCAGATCATTGCCATAGTGTGGATCGCGGTCAAGAACCTTCTGCCAGAGATCAGCGGCTTCCGCTAAATTTTCCTGTGCTCGTGCTTTTACCCCTTCCCTATAAAGCGTGTCGAGACCCGGATCTGTCGACCCGAGGGGAAGGGGGGAGGGGGTTTCCACTACTGTTGGTGCAAGGGGTTGAGGAGTGATTACTCCTGGTACTATGAGTGGAGTAGATTGAGGGATAGTTATGGCTACTGGCGTGGATGGTCCTGTAGATGGATTGTCCAGAATCGACGGCGCGGGAGGACCCAGCACAAGCTGAATGGCCTGTTCCAATGCGGAAGAGAACATTTCAACTCTTGGGAAACGTTGTCCAGGATCTTTGGCAAGCGCTTGAGGACTACCTGTTCAACAGGAGCAGGGATCTGCAAGGTTTTATCAAACGAGGGAATACCTGTTTGATGTTGATATGGCAAGGAATGTGTATTGCCATGAAATGGAGGTGTTCCATTCAACCATTCAAATACAACCACTCCAAGCGCATACTGATCACTGGCAGGACGAGATCTGCCACTCCATTGTTCAGGGGCCATATAGTAGGGAGTTCCTGAAGGTAAATGCGTTCTCATTGAAGTTGTGTTATGAGCGACAACTGCAATGCCAAAATCGCTCAGCAGGATCTCGCCGTTACTGTCTAGCAGCATATTTTCTGGTTTGATATCCTGATAGAATCACCTTTTGATCGTGAGCATACTGCAAGGCGCTAGAAATTTGCTTTACATAAGAAACGATCGTGGCAGCGGGTAATATAGTTCCTTTTGGGTGACGTTGGCGCAACGTCCCTTGAGTGGCATATTCCATAACGAGAAAAGGAATATTATTCTCCTGGCTGAATTCCAGTATGCGCACGATATGCGAGTGTTTGAGTGCTGCAATTATTTGGGCTTCTTTGAGGAACTCTTGCAAATCTTCCGGCGACATACGGGTATGCATCACTTTGATAGCCGCCGGCATTTTGAGATAGTGATGTTCACCAAGATACACATCAGCGAAGCCACCATGGCCAACGTGTTGTAGCAGATGATAGTTCCCAAATTGTTTCCCTACTAAATTCGCCATGCTTAAAGTCCTTCCTGAGATAAATGGCAAGAAGAGGGAGTTATGGCGGAAAAGCGTTTAACAACAGTTTTACGGGCAATGAAATATAGGGGATGTATCTTTTGTTTTATGTGCATCTTTACAATCCATAGATTTATATGAGATACTTTTATCAGCTCCGCAACTTCTACAGTGATATAGTAGCAGAAATCGATGTGTTTTACAAGTTAGTGTCTTCAAATTTTAGTAGTAACTTCTCAGAGTGGGGGTGCAGGGGGCGGCAGCCTCCTCGGCGGGGTTCGCGGGTTGCCAAACCCAGGTATCCCCGAAAAACTCTTTTTACTTTTTTTATGTGCCGCCGCAGGCGAAGCGAGAAGAGAGAGTACGATTAGCTTTTTGAAAATTTGCAAATTCGCATTTTTCCGACCAAACAACCTACACATTCATTGACAATTTCGGAAGAGCCAAGTACAATTAAAAGAGATGGCGTTGTGTAATGACTAGGAGGCATCTTCATGGCTGTCGTACATACTGATTTTTATCGTCATGAGAACCTCGTCCGCAAATCAATACAGATCCCCTCAACGCAACATAAGGAGCTTAAGGCTCTGGCAGTGGAGTTGGACTCTTCACTAGGGGATGTAGTGGAGACTATTATGGAACTCATGAGACAAGATAATTATCAACAGTTAAAATCTGCAATTATCCAAAAGCGCGAATGTGAACTTTCCTCCCTTAACCACTCTCTTGATGAAGCCTATGCCTACCTCGGTTCAATCCCTGAAACTCTTGAAGACGCCCTCTTCTTTTTTGATGCTGGGCGCGAAGGCATGGTTGCTTAACTAATACCACGTTGGCTCAGAGACTTCTCACAGCTTGTGCAAAACAAGCTTGAGAAGGACCCATTCTGGCTAGAGGTACACCGTCCGTCCATAGCCTCCTGTCAAAGTGCATACTGGTACAGGTCTATTAGGGGGACAACGATGTACCAGGAGAGAGTGTGCCTTTACATAACAAAGAAGGAATGTATCCTGGGTACCTGGTGGATGGGAATGACTGACGGAAGACTATCTGGAATAAATACCATCTGGACATGCTAGAGCAGATAGCAGAGCTATCAGAAAGGTGTGGCGCTCTCTCTGCCCCAAAATAGGGGAAACTGCGCCAACTCACTAAAGAAATAATGAGTGAAACGAACCCTCTCCCCCCAAGTCCCCGGCGAGGTGAAATTTGGGATGTGAACTGGTCTCCTGGTCGTGGTGCAGAACAACAGGGTCTGCGCCCTGCTTTAATTATTCAAAATGACCGTGGGAATGCCTCAGCGACATATCCATTAACGATCGTTGCATCTATGAGTCGGACGGAACGAGAATTGCCGCTACATGTGCGCATTGCTCCCAGTGAGGAGAATGGACTCAACGACTACACTGATGTCAAATGTGAACAGATTATGACTGTTGAAAAATCGCGTTTGATCCGTCGCCGGGGTTCTATTAGCGCCGAAGAGCTGCATCGCGTCGATCTTGCACTCCGGCTGAGTCTGAACTTACCCTTGTGAAGATTGTCTTATGTTAAAGGCCATTCAGGCGTGTCATCTTCTTGTGCTTCTGGAGAGTTTGCTCTTTGGTCTGCTTATAATGGTGTATGGATCGGGACCAATTCATACATCCCAGGCTGCACCAATGCCGTGTCCCACTTTTAGTGGTATCATAGAAAAACAAGATACAGCGCTCATTTTTACATCTATGTAATCGCTGCTCTCTCCGCTTCCGTCAAAAGCCGAAAAGCGGACAGGGCAATAGGCAGGAGGATTCTTCCCTTTTGCTGATCATGTGCTCGGTAGACCGCGATAATCGCTCCCTGGGCGGTTTGTTGTAACGACTGATACCCCAGGGAAAGGACCTGGTTGAGCGCCTCCAGATCTTCTGTGGTCGCGACCTGCTCTTCTACCAGATGGGTACACAACGTCCGTAACGTCTGCCGAACCTTTTTCACTGCCTCCAACAATTCGAGAGTCCAGTTGATTGCCAACTCTTCTCCCTCTACACGCTCATGTTCAGAGTGGTGCGCGAGCGCTTCCTGCCACCAGTGGGACAGGTCATCTGGCGACGAGAGCACATCACGTTTTTTCCCTCGTACGACCATCTCTGTATTGACCAGATCCAGTGCCAGCGAGCCACTCAGAAAAAGGGCGTCGCTGGTTGCTTCTCTGGCTTTCGTTTCGCTCACCGTTCTCTCTTTCGTCATCGCGACTCTTCTTCCTTCAGGTAGCAGCGTTCTTATCCTCCCCCCATTGTACAGTGCTAAAACACTATTGACAAGTACATTTCTTTATGTTAGCTTATATACATATCAAAAAGTTTTTTGATATGTATATAAGCTAAGTTACGACCAACAACAATGGAGAGAAATGATATGCAAACGCCATACCACTCAGGAGAACTCGAGGTACAAACACGAGCCGGAGTACGCGTGGAAGCATCCCGAATTGCCAATATGATGATGTCAATCCTTCCACCGGTCGCACAAACTTTCCTCCTGGCTCAACGTCTGGCTGTGGCTGGCACCGTTGGTCGAGATGGTCGGGTGTGGGCTTCATTGCTCACTGGCGCTCCTGGATTTTTGCAAGCCATTGATGCCACAACCCTTGTCGATTACTGCTACCCCCTTGCCGGATGATCCACTCACTGAAAATATCCGGCAAGGAGGGCCGCTGGACTTCTGGCTATCAGATCCAGGTGCTCGCAAACGCATTCGTGTGAATGGACAGGCAACGATCCAGAAGGGGGCGTCGTGATGCGAACTGAACAGGTCTATTTCAATTGCCCAAAGTATATCCAGAGCCGTCATCTGACAACAGTTCCCCAGGAACAAGCGCCGCCGCAAAAGAGTTCTCGCATCTATCATCTTTCTCCTCAGCCTTCAAGCGTGGCTTCAACGACAGCCGACACGTTTTTCATTGCCAGCGCTCATACACAGAGGGGAGCAGATGCCTCTCATCGTGGTGGTTTACCAGGCTTTATTCAAGTTCTCGATGCGAGACATTTCGCCTTTCCTGACTATGCCGGCAATACAATGTTCCAAACACTCGGCAATCTCGTCACTGATCCTCGTGCTGGCCTCCTCTTCATCGATTTTGAGAACGGCAACGTCTTACAATTGACGGGAAGAGCTCGCGTGATCTGGAAGGAAGAACGCCGTGACCTGTTCGCGGGAGTGGAACGTCTGATCAGAGTTTGAACTTCGATGCAGGATGGAAGATTCCTGCTGGCTGCCCCCTGCGCGGT
>CAWFFV010000095.1:0-14717 GCA_963814985.1 uncultured Chloroflexia bacterium
TGCATTTTCATTTGACTTCTCAGGGTTTCAGATGTAGATTTCTCCTCAAGAGGGGCGGCGGGAGTAACTTTCTTTTCTCGACCTGCTTGAAGGTACTGAAAATAAGGAAATGCACGTGGAAGCACCATCTCAAAAATCTGATACCGTGGAAAGTTTATCCCATGCTCTCGAACAAGGAGCTTCGCAAGGCCAGGGAGCTTGGTCTTGACCCTCTTCATGCCCAACTCCTCTATAATCGTGGCGTTCAGACACTTGAAAGAATGAAGACCTTTGTTAATGCAAAATACGAGGAGACGCCTGACCCCTATTCTCTCATTGATATGGATCGTGCCGTTGAACGTATTCAAAAGGCTTTAGAGAACCGGGAACATATTACCGTTTACGGAGATTACGACGCTGATGGTATTACCTCCTCATCTCTCCTCTTCCGCGTCTTGCGCTCTTTGAAATATCCGGAGGCGTCGCTCGACTATCATATCCCTCACCGTCTGCGTGATGGTTGTGGTCTTAATCTTGCCGCTCTCGATCTGCTCAAAGCTCGTGGGACGCAGCTTATTATCACCACTGATTGCGCGAGTTCTGATGTTGAACAGGTGGCACACGCGAATGCTCTGGGGATCGATGTAATCATCACAGATCATCATCATCCGCCAGTAGATCGTCCTCAGGCTTATGCGATGGTTAATCCCTGGCGTCCAGATTGCGAATATGGTGAGCGTTTTCTGTGCGGTGTAGGTATAGCCTTCAAGCTCTCACAAGCCCTCTATCGTACGTATGGGCGCTCTATCGAAGAAGAAATGGAACTCCTCGATCTTGTTGCTGTTGGTACCATTGCTGATGTCGCGCCACTACTGGGTGAAGAATCATACACTGGTGCGTCTGGGCATGCAGCGCTTGAATGCAACGCAGAAAACCCGGCTTGAAGGCGTTGATACGCAATGCAAGTTTGCGCTCAGGGAGGATTCGTGAGCGTGATATCGCTTATGGGTTGGCTCCGCGCATCAATGCTGCTGGACGTATGAAGGAGGCCAGTATTGCCTTTGAACTTCTGATCACTGATGACGAAGAGGTGGCAACTGCTCGTGTTGCGGAACTGGAGCAACTCAATCTCGCACGTCAGCAAGAAACGGAAGAGTTGATGAGAAATGTGCGTGAACAGGCACAACACCAACCCAAAAAGGCGATAATTTTGGTGAATGGCGATACTGGCAACAAGGGATTATTGGATTAGTGGCAGCAAGCTGGCTGAAGAGATTCACAAACCTGTTCTGGTCTTGAGCAATGATAAAGAGACACAACTGAGTCGTGGCTCGGCTCGTAGTCAGAATAGTTTTGATCTGATCGCGGCATTGCGAGGTTTTGCAGATCGCCTGGAACGCTATGGAGGTCATACCCAGGCTGCGGGTTTACTATTCGTAGTGAACGAATAGAGGAACTGCACAATCATCTGCTGGCATGGCATGAGAATGGTGGAGCAATAGTACCGGCAGGAGTTGATGGTACCATACTCCGAGATCAGGCAGGTGTGATGACCGAACCAGAAACTACAGAGAATCCATCTCATATGGTTGATCTGATCTTTACTCGCCTGAAGCGTCTTAACTGTAGTCTGTATACAACGATGCGCGTATTGAGTCCATTTGGGGCAGACAACCCGAAACCTATCTTTAAGATGGAGGGCTTGCGCCTGATCGAGAAGTGGTCGAGTGGTATCAACAAGCAAAATTTACGCTTGCGCCTGGAATCTAGTGGTGAGGATGTTCGACAGGTTGGGACGTTCATACGTGGTGCAGGGCAAGGGCAGGCACTCAAGGGAGTAACGCACGTCAATGTGATCTTCAAGCTTGAGGCATCGGACGATGAGAGCAGCAGGAGATATGGTTGAAGATCCTGATGTTGAGCCTGCCACAGGGGCGCAATAACATGGGGATTGCACCCCTGTTGTTGTTTGTTTTTTTCAGGGGTAGACGCAGCGAACCTCTGTTGCTTCGGCGACACAGGCTGCTGCCAGCAAATATGCTCCCATTCTCAAGTTGGTATGTTGTCCCTCTGCTTTTTGGTAGATTGCGTGAAAGGAATGCCTACAACGGCACACTTCCATGTCATCCACATTGCCAGGGCACGCACCTCGTCGCGTGAAACATGAGGACTAAGGGAAGCTAAAAAAATAAATCGTTCTCCAGAGCGAGGTCGCCATTCGTACAGGTACAGGACTGACCTTTCGGACAGCGCCAGTTCTCTTCTCACACGCTATACTCATCCAGAGAGCCATCCGTTTTTCGGGAGGCCAAACGCTTCTCCCCTCTCTCGCGCCGCGCGCCGCCCGCTGGGAGCGCAAGGATGTGTGCGCGACGTTCCGCAAGAACCAGCTCAACGTTCCCGAAGGATACTCTGGGTTGAGAACGGAGGAATGAAAGCCATGAGAAAGGATAGCATGAGATGATTACAGGAGAACAAACCTTTCCTGAGGCCTCTCAACCCAGGAAGAACCACGTCAAGGTGTCACCGCAGGAGGACGAGTATCCAACGCGTGATTTTGGTGACCGGGGCAACCGGTCATGTCGGTCGACACGTCGTGTCCCAACTGCTGCAAACGTCCGCCGCTGTCCGTGCATTGGTCCGCAACCCTGACCAGGTTTCTCTGCCGAGCGGAGTTGAGGTTGTACGCGGCGACCTGTCCGACCCGGATACCCTGAATGCCAGCCTGATCGGGGGCGAGGCCGTCTTCCTGATGTGGCCGTTCCCCACAGCCAGGGCAGCACCAGCAGTCCTGGATGCGGTCAGCAAACACGCGCGCCGGATCGTGTACCTCTCCTCAATGAGTGTCAGCGATGACCTCGAACGGCAGAGTGACCCGATCAGCGCGTTCCACGCCGACATCGAGCACTTGATCGAGCAGTCCGGTCGGAGTGGACCATGACCGCAACGGAGCGGCGGTTGCGACCAACACCCTTCTGTGGGCACCGCAGATCCGCACCGATGGGGTCGTGCACTGGCCCTACGGAGCGGCGGCCAGGTCGCTAATCCACGAGCGAGACATCGCGGTTGTCGCTGTCCGTGCACTCACCGAGGACGGGCATGTCGGGGCGAAGTATGTCCTGACGGGTCCCCAATCGCTGACTCAGATCGAGCAGGTATACATCATTGGTGAAGTGATCGGTCGCCCGCTGCACTACGACGAGATCGCGCCAAAGGCTGCACGACAGCAGTTGCTCACCTCCTGGGGTCTCCCCTCATTCGTTGCGCGTCTTCTCCCGGCGAACACTCTTCCTCGTCGGATGGTGGATGGCATGCTCGACACCTGGGCCAAGATGGTGACCGAACCGGAGCGGGTCTCACCCACGATGGAAGAGATCACCGGAGTACCAGCGCGCCCCTTCCGCGAATGGGCAACCGACCACGTGAGCGACTTTCGTTGAGTAGAGCCAGGTTATGAGGGACCAGACGAAACTACTCCAGAGCACACAGGCACTTCATGGAGAGCACTCAGAACATGGCGTAAAGGGAAGATATCGCCTACTCTAGAGAATAGACGTTTGGAAAGACTTCGTGAAGAATGTTGCAAGGAGGATATAAACGTGCTGAAAGCAATATTAAAATACTGGCTTCTCATTGCCGTTGTTGCAACTGGATTATCCGGACTGATCTATACAGCGGTCCAGCAGGATATCAGGCAAACTGCCAATGATCCACAGATCCAGATGGCCGAAGATATCGCAACTAAGCTTGCGGATGGACAGTCCGTTCAAGATGCCATACCTCCGGAGAAAGTTGACATTGCCAAAAGTTTAGCTACCTATATAATAATCTTTGATACGACCGGAAAACCTACGAACTCATCAGCCCAATTAGATGGTCAAACTCCAACAATCCCTTCTGGCGTTTTTGACTATGTGAGGCAAAATGGCGAGGATAGATTTACCTGGCAGCCACAAGCCGGTGTACGCAGTGCTGTTGTTGTGACCCAATTTAAAGGGCCAAACTCCGGTTTTGTACTTGTCGGCAGATCCATGCGAGAAGTTGAGAAGCGCGAAGACGGTATTATGCAGATAGTATTGCTCGGATGGGCTGTGATGCTTGTTGTTACCTTCGTTGCAACATTGATCATTTCCAGAGCAATAGCGATCCTCTTCAGAAAAACTTCAAAAGGATAAGCTGTTTTGTGTGAGTGGCAGGATTGGCCACCCACACAAAACAACTTATCCTTTTGCTAAGACAAAAGATCCGCTCATGCAGGCGTGTACTCTATGATAATATTCGCGAAATCGTCGGACACAAAAACGTTTCCCTGTTTATCGATGACCAGCCCTTGCGGCTCAATGTATCCCCGGCTTGCCAGCGTTTCATGAACCCCTGTCGTGAAATTCATGCGGATCAATGCATGAAATCGGTATGGCCAGATCAATGACCAGCAGATTCCCTTGTGGGTCGATAACCACATCATCGGGCATATCAAAGCCACCATAACGTGTTGTCTGGCTTGCGGGAGTGATACGCAAGACCGCTCCACCACACTCGTCGGCCACAAAGATATTTCCTGTTGCATCAATAAATGCTCCAACGGGTCGTACAATACCTGATGCCAGGAGGGTCAGATTTTTGCCGTCCAGGGTCATACGGTAAACATTGCCAATGGGACTGTCCGGGACAATGAGTGTGTTAGTCGTGGGATCATAGGCAACACCATCAACGCCATCTTTACAATGTGCTTTACTTGGTGTTCCTGGCAAGGTACGCAATACCGTGGTAGATGTTGCATTTGGGGCAAGGGAAAGAATACTGTTAGTGATTTGCTCGGCAATAATTATTGTCCCATCTGGTAAAACGGCGATGCCTTCTGGTTCTCCCACTCTGCGGAGCAATACTGTGACCGAACCATCAGCATTCAGTCGGTTAACGGTCCCATGATAGGAGTCGGTGAACAGCAGTCGTCCCCTGGAATCAAAGGCCAGGTCGTCAGGTCTGATTGCACCTCGTAAGAGGACATGAGGCGTATAACTTTGGGGAGTAGCCATTGTTGGGTCTGCGGTGGGTGCTGGTGTAGCGCCTGTCTTAGTGGGTGCTGGTGTAATGCTTGTTTTGGTGGATACCAGTGTAGTACCTGTTTTGGGTGTAGATGAAGAAGTGCATGCTACAAGTAGAAAGCAGCAAAAGAAAATAAAACTGGTGCAAATGATACTGGTACGAGATGTAAACATAAGGTATCCTTTCTATAGCCCTATCAGAACAGCACACGCCCTTAGTGTAATGTGCGGTATGATGATATACAATATATCAGAAAGGAACCTGACAAAATGGCTACTTTAGGGCATGAGGACGACACTACGCTTCCTACCCATCATGCGGTAATCAACCTTCCCAGGCTCCGCTGGAACAATTCTGGCAATCAGCATTTTTGGTTTGCACTTAATTTCCACTGGTCCGCCCTTACCATTATCATTCTTCCCAGTCAGGTACTCAAGCTTGTGGGTGAGTCATACAAAGGGGAAGCGCTGGCTATTGTGCTTGTTCCTGGTGCATTTGTGGCACTTTTTTCTAATCCTCTCTTTGGTCTGCTGAGTGACCGGACAAAGGGAAAACTGGCCGCCTGGGGTCGTCGCCGTCCTTATATTGTAATAGGGACACTGGTGAATATCGCTGGCCTATTCTGGATGGCAACGGCGCGTGATATTCCTTCTCTGGCCATTGCTATGGTGATTGTGCAGTTTTCTAATAATGCTGCCCAGGCTCCTTTCCATGCCTTACTGCCGGATATTGTTCCTGCTGAGCAGCGCGGTCTGGTCTCTGGCGTCATGGGTCTTCTTTTGACTGCTGGTAGCATTGCCGGTGTGGTTGTCGCTGGTATGTTTATCGATGCCACCAAACCGTTCTCACTCTATCAGCAGGGGTTATGGCTTACCTATGGGATCATTATGGCCGTGATGGTCGCACTTATGCTCATTACAATTATATCCGTACGTGAACGCACGGGTACGTCAGCCCAACTCGCGGCACTGGAGGGAGAACAAGCTGTCGAAGAGCCATCATTGGTAGCCCGTCGCCCATTGCTCTCACGCTCCTTTATATTGACTACGGCCTGGACAATCGTTGCGGTAGGTGTGGCATGGGGAGCTATGGCATTGTGGAACGGATTGCACATTGCTGGTATCGAGATCAGCGGCGAAGTGCAACAGATGATTCTGGAAGTGGTGGCAACAGTTGGCTTGTTACGAATGTTTGACTTCAGGCCTCGCCGTGATCCTGATTTTGCCTGGGTCTTTGCGACACGCCTGTTGATGATGCTCGGCATCTATACAATTCAAACGTTCCTGCAATTTTATATGAAGGATGTGGTTGGAGTAGCTCATCCAGAGCAACAAACGACCAATTTTGTCATTATCCTTTCACTGACGAGTCTGCTGAGTGCGTTTGCTGTGGGTTGGCTCTCTGACCACTTTGGGCGCAAACGTATGGTGTACATCTCTGGTGGTCTGATGGCCCTTGTAGGTTTCATTTTTATTGTCACGCACTCATTGCCGATCGTCTTAGCAGCGGGCGCAATCTTTGGCCTTGGCTATGGTGCCTATGTCAGCGTCGATTGGGCTCTGGTTGCTGATGTCTTGCCCTCACATCGGAATTATGCGCGAGATATGGGCGTCTGGAACATCTCGCTTTCACTTCCTCAGGTGATTGCACCTGTACTCGGCGGACCATTGATCGATTCATTTACGCGTAGCGGTCATACAGTGCTTGGCTTCCAGTTGCTTTTTGCGATGGCGATTGCCTATTGTGTGCTGGGTACAGTGACAGTACGTTATATCAAAGGCGTGAAGAAATAAGACAGATATCACAAGGCTGAAGGAGGAGGGATCTTTTCCCTCTTCTTTTTAGGTCTTGTTGCGATCCACTCTATTTCACCTTCAATCAAGAGTAACTATTCAGGTCTCCTCGCCACCGCCGGTGGGGAGCAGGTGGGGAGCAGTTGAAGCAAGATAAGGGGTGGTAAAGTTTTTCCAGTGTATGATGGGAGTGTGTTATGTGGGTATTTCTTGTTCCAGAAGCTGGTGCGTTGTTTTAAGTGATGCGCCAGTTGCTTTTTCTGCGTAGCATTACCATCTCGGCGGCAATACTGAGTGCAATCTCATCGGGGGTTTGTGCGCCCAGATCCAGGCCGATGGGGGCATGGACCTGGGTCAGGCGTTCACGAGCTATGCCCGCAGTGAGCAGATCTTTGAAGATGTGTTTAACCTTGTTGGGGCTGCCAATCATCCCAATATATGCTGCTCTGGTCTCTAAGGCGGTTCGTAGGACATGCTGATCCAGGTGGTGACCACGCGTCACGATCACAATCCAGCTTGACTCGTCTGGTTTCAGTTCACGGATCATCTGTGGAATATCCCCGAAGGTGAGTTGTACCTTGTCGCTGAAGGCGTGTGGATCAGCCAGTTCGCGGCGATCATCGACCACCACAATACGAAAGTCGAGATGGGCTGCCAGACGTGCCAGGGCTTGAGCCACATAGCCAGCGCCAGCGATGATAAGCCGTGGTTCGGGCTGTAGAACTTCAAAAAAGACTTCCAGGGTTGCTCCACAACTCCCCACAGCCTCACCCTGGTCTGCATCCAGGTGGATATGCGTGATGTAGGAATGTCCCTGGTGAATTGCCTGAAGCGCTTCCTGTACGACTTTGCCATTAGTCCTGGGTCCAGCAAAGCTACCATCCGTTGTGGCATCGGCATGGATAAGCATCTTGCTCCCGACTCCGCAGGGGGCTGCTCCGATGGTTTTGACGACGGTGGCTACTGCGACTCGTTCGCCACGCTGTAGTGCTGCATGGATCTCATTGTAAATAGATGCGACGTTCATTAACTCACCTCGTATATGGGCTGATGCTCACTCATGGGGTACGGTAGCAATGATATTATACTATCACGTGAAGAGGAGGGATATTTTGCGTATCGCTGGCATATGTCAGATTGTGTCGTATGACATCGTCTATTTTTTACAAAAATCCACAGGAATAGGAATTTTATCTTATAATAGGAATCTTTGTGGTTAAGGTTTCTTAATCTGAATTAGTACTTTCTTATATAGCGTATCTGAATTACGCGATGTATGCATTTAAGTATGATAATATTTGCATAAGAAAGCCACGACAGTGGTTAAGGTTTCTTAACCAGAACATGCCATGTATGGATCGAGGCAGTGGGTTGAAGGTGCGTTCAACCGGCTGTGTCCATGAGCAGATGTCCAGATCTATTCTGTAGGAATGCAGAATGCGTTTGGCAAGAAATTGAAGTAGGAATAGGAAAAAGATGCTTACGAAACCACGACGTACTTCGATCAATTCCGTCGAGAAGCGCCGACGCTTCTCACCACTCATGCTTATCGGTGCCGGTATCACGCTCTTGCTAATAATAGGTGCTGGCGTGTTCGTTGTGCAGCAGGTTGGGGGCAAATCGCATGCAGCTGCGGTACTCAATCCCAACTGTAACCTGAAGGTGCCGAATCATCCCTTAACGGCCAAGGGGCTGGCAACGCCCTATCAACTGAGCGCCACCGATCCAGCCGCAGGACCGTGTAATGAGGCGAATGTTAACCAGAGTGCTTTTGTGCAGGCATCCATCATTGATCCTGCTACGGGCGCTATCTCTGTTTACAATCCGCTGGTAATTGATGCAGGCACCCAACCACTGGTCGTACCGACCGCGCCAACTTTGCCTGCACATGCCATTGTAGCGCTACATTTTGGCTTCAATGGTACGTTACTCACTCTCAAGGGCAATGGCGCGAACCAGGGTAACTGTGTTAATGGTGCCAAAGGCACGGTCTTTGGACAGTTTGCCTATTGTAACGCCAAAGCATTCTTCGCCAAAGCCAATCAGCTGATTGCTGCGGGAACTCTGGTTGTGCCACCACTTGGAACAGCGCTCGATGGACAGCCCTGCCCAAGCGTACGTGATTTCGCGGTGGTTGATATGGACCAGAGTGATAACGTACAAACGCAATACATCACAAATGGTACTCAGACGGCTCAATTGACAGCTGCTAATCAAGCGAACTTTCCGGCAGCAACCACATTAGGCAATCCGAGTGATAATGCTCTGGTCTCCAAAATCCTTGATCCTGCCGTGGGTTGCAAGCCCTGGACAGCACCAGATCTGGCGAACAATGGAGCCCCAACACCTGCATTGGTACTAGACGAGTTACAGGCCAGACAATTCCAGGCAGCGCCAGTTGCTCTGGTTCCTGCTGGCGACGAGATGGTGCTTGTCAACAATAACCTCAGTCTGGCAAAGGTCAATGCATATCGCAGAGGTGTTGACCAGACGCCTGCAAACACGCTCAATGATGCAAGTACCACCACATACTGCACAAACCTGCTCAATATTGCCCTCCCTCGCCTGAATCTGGATAAAACCATGACCATGAATGCAGCGTCACCGATGCCCGCCGTCGCGAACTCGCTATTCACCTTCCTGGCAACGCGTCTTCAAGCGACCCTTGGTGCGGGTGGTCTGAACTGCGTCGGCTTGCTGAATGTTCAGAATCCAGTGACCCTGACAGCAGACGGTAACGGTGTAACAACTGCAGCCGTAATTGCACCTGCGGCAGCTCCAGTAGCACCAGCTGCACCAGCAGCGACGCCAACGGCCGCAGCAGCAGCACCGACAGCAACCGCAGCCCCAGCAGTAACACCGACAGCACCCGCTGCACCAGCAGTGACACCGACGGCTGCTGCAAACTAACTTATAGTGTAATCATAGTAACGAGCACACTATCTGAACGTCGCGTTTCTTTTATCGGAGAACTCTGATGGAAAGAACCGAATGGACGGATAGTGTGCTCTTTGTGTGATTATGATGGTAAATAGAGTGGGATACAAGCTGCGTTTAACTACATTGCATAATCAAATGTACCTGGGAAAAGTCACGCTCAGTCAGCGCATGCTGCGGAATGTAGAAATAGAGCATGCCCACATCACCCCACATCATCCCCGTATCATCGTCGGAATCAATTTGCAGGAGCAGTTGCCAGTCTGTAGAGGTCTCCTTCCCACCGAGTATCTTGCTGGCATTCCTGAGAAGTCTCCCTGTATCTGATGGGGATATCCCAGAAGCTGGTGATATGGGACCGAGTTCTGGTACAACGAGCATAATTGTTGGCCAAGGCTTATATATGCATCGGCTTCCCGTCTTCGCTCGAAGGGTGCATCTGGCATAAATGCGTCATAAGAGAGACCTGCTCTCAATAGGGAGTGACTAAAAGGAGGAAGCATCAGCTTGCTCGAAAATTCAATGGCGCATGCTGGATAGATTGTTTGTTCTTCTGAAGAAACAGGCCTTGAAGATTTCTTCTTTAACCCGATTGGAGCGGCGTGGCTGGATTGAGGCATTGCAATCTGAGGATCGCCGTCGTCCGTACCGCATTACGGGTGCCGGGGAGGTAGCGTTTTTTTTTTTTTTTTTTTTAAAAAAAAAAAAAAAAAAAAAAAAAAAAAAAATTATTCCTCAGCGCGAGGGCGCTTCGCAGATCGTTTTTTGTTGACAGTGGCAGGGTTAGCATCGCCAACCCTGCCACTGTCAACAAAAAACGAGGACGAGCCACCACAGGTGGTGAGAAAACCTAAGTAGTTCCGAAACGTTTAGCTATTAGTTAGTACAGCGACCCAAACCTGCATTCTGCAACCAGTTATTTGCCATTGCGATAGACCTATCGCAACCTGTGTGCTTAACGCCGTCAACGCTGGCTTTTTGATCCATAACATTAACTCGGATCTTTCTCGATACTGGTATGTACCCATGTGCAACCGGTGTAGGTAACCCGCTGAACTGCTGCACCTAACCCATCGGGCCAGGCAGCCGATGAAGCACTGACCACGCCGTCGCTGTGTAAGAGGACGCCACAGTTTTCACCAATAGTCAGCCATTGAGCGCCCCCACCGATTTCAGTGTTTTTCAACCCCTGGATAAACTGGCTACCAGGCTTCATTTCTATTGCCTGGTGCTCGAAGGGATCAAAATCGGCGATGGCTGCCCCATCGTGAGGGGTGGAGATGGTTGCGACACGGCCTATCAGAAGATTAGGCGGAAGTGGTCCCAGGCCTGCCTTGTCAGTCTGGAGAGCGGCGCAGTTACCACTATGATCTTCGACTGTTTGAGCAATAGCCGAACGGATGATCAGTCCACCCATGCTATGGACAACCAGGTCTACGGATATCCCTTGCAGGGTGTAATTCTGGTAGATATACCAGGCAAGGTGGTAGCCAAGTTTCTCGATGGGATAGTCTGTGTCTATGGTTTTCTGCTGATCAAGCGCCTGGGCGGCAGCGGCATCGGCTGTGCTACAACTATTAGGAGCGCTTATTGGTCCGTAGACGCCTTTAATCGTGGCATTGCAGCCAGCCTCGTTCGTATAGTAACCAAGATTAACGGTCGTTAATCCCTTGCCTTGCAGATATGTGGATGCTTTGCTCATGCTAGCGCCACAGTTGTCTGAAAAACCGTGAATGAGTAGGACTGGATTTGGCGCGGCGGCATGTGCTGACGACAGGCGCGGCAATACGACAAAACCGGCTGCGATGATCCCCAACAGTAGCATGCTACTGCACAGCCATGTGATAGCCCTAAAACCTTTCTTCTTAGAAAGTTTCTTACGGGTGTTAAGCACGCTAAATTCATCCTTTCGCTAGATAAGTGTACGTACGATTGGCACCAATATTTGGGTGAATGAGACGGATATACTGCTATATTATTATCAGCGGTATTAATGACTTTTTTTTACCAGGAAAGCGTAATTTGACTTAAAGTAATGGTATGTAAATACGAATTGCTATTTTCTGATTTCAGGCACAAGAAGGTGCTGTCGTCCGTCGTGTTCTTCTAGCGAAGTTTGGGAAAATAGAAGGTGTTGTAAGACCGAACCATTTGTCTTAGCGGTGCCGACATTGGGGGGACTATGTAGTTGGATACAGGTCTTTCTCTGTCAGTACGAGCATTTCACCTGTAAACCAGGGTTTTAGGCCATCAATACGCTGTTGCGTTCCCCGGTTCCATTCTTCTTCAGATGTAGCAAAGACAATGCCGTCAATTTTGTCTCGTTTGCAAACCTGTTCATAGAAATAGAACTGTTGTTTTTCTACCTTCGCGTTTTCCTCGTTTTTCTTGCTCTTAGCCTCGCCGACGTATAATTTGCCATCAGATAAACACAATATATCGAGATTCTTATTGTGTGTGTTGGCGTTAGCCATTGGATCATTAGGGTGTAAGTAGATATTTGAGTCAGGAAGCCACTCAAAGCTATGTTTACTCTTGTTTTTCAGATAACTCACAGCAAGCAGAGGAACTTCTATATTTTGATTTAACCCTTGATAAATTATTTCAGGTAACTTATAGAGCCATATTGGATTTGTTTTATACACCTGCATAGTAAAACATCGGGAGCATTCAAAAGAGCGCCCAATACGATCAATAGGATACCATGCTTCAAAAGAACATGTTTCGCACCTTAACAGAAAACCTCGTTCTAGCAAATCCTTGTCAAGGAGTTCTATTGCTTCTTGAGGTAATTCATCACATTCTTTTCTAAAATAGGATTGCAAGTCTTCTGGTAGAGATTTCCCTAACTGTTTGCAAAGCTCAATGTGGTGGAGGGCACGGCGCTCTTCATTCTTTAAAACTTTTCCAAGTTTCGTTTTATCATTCTTGTTGTGCATAAGTAATTCAAACAAGTCACGATACAGCGGTATTGTAAAATAGTGAACGGCCTTTTCAAGACTACCTGCCCTTTGGACGAACTGTTGCTGATATTTGCCGGCACCGCTTATCTCCAGATGAGAAAAGTTGCCAGCATCAAAGAATGTTTCAGCAACTTGTTTTAGTGATGGAATATTGAAATCAAGAGGTTCTTGCTTGTCGATTTGGATTTTGAGATATCGTTCTCTGGTGATACGGAATTGAGGTAGTGTTATTTGCTCGTGTAGTATGCCGCGAGGAAAATGATGAATTGTCTCTGATGATATTTCTTTTTGTACAAGAGAACGGCTAGGAGGAAGCATACAATTATTCCATTTAATTGTGATCGTATATATCCCGGTTGTGTTATCTTTGGGTAACTTAGGAATGAATGTACATGCCGATCCATCTTTCATTACTACTATTCGTTCTTCCATTATGGAAGGGCGAATATAATTGTAGCTTATTAGATCATTATGAATTGTTATGTTCCAATTACTCAAATATTTATGTTGCGACCTTTTTTTGTGAAGATTATCAACAAGAGCCTGAAGACGAGAAAAATCCTTGGCAGTAGATGAGAACATGATGTCTGCTCCTGCCATAACCAATCTATAAAAAGCGCCTCCATAGTCTGAATTTAGCCATTTCACAATAGCATCTGAATTATTTTCAAGATCTAGAAATGATAACCAGGCAACGTAAATTGCATTGGCGCGTAAATTCCAAAATAACACAGCGTCTTCTAGATTGAATTTGTCAGATACAAGTATCACAATGGCTGGCGGGCGTTTGTCATGAGAGTAATTTTTTATACGTTCGGGAGTTCCTCCCGTCTTTAGATATGTCCTGGTTAAACCAACAAAAGATTGAGATACACCAGAAAAATGCTGCAATTTACAACATGTATTTAGAATTCTAACGGCACCAGATAAAGGAAATTGGTATTCTTCCGAGATAATATTTGCTAGCTGATAAAGATCAGGGGCTGGTATCACTTGTTCTTCTTGTAGATAAGTCCCTACATGCTCTCGATTATATTCAGGTTTAACTAGTTTTTCGAGAAAAGTTTCGCGATATCCCGTGGCGTCTAGATCTATTTCTCCATCCATGACATTGATCATTGGTTCTCTTGGTTCTATGTCGCCGCATACCACTAATGCTAATCGGCTGGTATTATCTGCAACAGCGACAAATTTATTTATAAATGGTTTTTGTTCTTTATGCATCTCTATCCATTCGGCACCTGTTGTAGCATTCATACCGCCTCCCGATGATAAGGGGTCTAATGAAGCAACTCCTGATACCGATTCCCATGGAATAATGCCAAATGGGTGGAGACGAACAGAAAGATCATCTAGTTGATTGGGTGTCATTCCTGGAGCGAGCACAATAAGATCAGGGTCATAATCAGCCAGGAAACGTTGGTAATTATCAGATATGCTATCTTGATCTGTAAGAGGAATGATAACGTTGAAGTAGCCCCCCATCATCGCACAGTTATATTTTATGATTTCTTCAAAACGATCCCACTCATCTGGCCTAATAAGCCATGCAATACTTCTTGGATATACAGAGGCAAGAGCAAACTGTTGCATTGTCCAGATCCTTTCCGTTTTCTGAGATCCACCAGAACCACATATCTTTCTGCTATATCATTAAAAGCTTGGGTTTGAACATATATTTGGTAGGGCTTAGTATATCAGTTCCATAACATGTGGTAAATAAGTACAGCCTTTTGTTTGGTGAAATCGGGGTAACTTAAGAATACTCCGATATACCTGCCAAAAGTTTCCCTTCGGCCCCCACTCAAAAGAATATATCGATATATGCAGATATTTGACAGGGAACAGGGTACCATCCTATAATGTTAGAACAAATTTTCGATTTTAAGCACAAGAGGAGTGATGACCATATGGTAGAGGATGTTTGTGTAGAGCTAAGGTTTGTTCAGTTCAATCCTAATGACCATATAGTGCAGTTGAAGATAAAGCCATGGTTCCA
>CAWFFV010000096.1:0-12353 GCA_963814985.1 uncultured Chloroflexia bacterium
GGAAATGCACGTGGAAGCACCATCTCAAAAATCTATACCATGGAAAGTTTATCCCATGCTCTCGAACAAGGAGTTTCGCAAGGCCAGGGAACTTGGTCTTGACCCTCTTCATGCCCAACTCCTCTATAATCGTGGTGTTCAGACACTTGAAAGAATGAAGACCTTTGTTAATACAAAATACGAGCAGACCCCTGACCCATACTCTCTCGTTGATATGGATCGTGCTGTTGAACGTATTCAAAAAGCTTTAGAGGACCGGGAGCATATTACCGTCTATGGAGATTACGATGCTGATGGTATTACCTCCTCATCTCTCCTCTTCCGTGTCTTGCGCTCTTTGAAATATCCGGAGGCGTCGCTCGACTATCATATCCCTCACCGTCTGCGTGATGGTTGTGGTCTTAATCTTGCCGCTCTCGATCTGCTCAAAGCTCGTGGGACGCAGCTTATTATCACCACTGATTGCGCGAGTTCTGATGTTGAACAGGTGGCACACGCGAATGCTCTGGGGATTGATATAATCATCACAGATCATCATCATCCGCCGGTGGATCGTCCCCAGGCTTATGCGATGATTAATCCCTGGCGTCCAGATTGCGAATATGGTGAGCGTTTTCTGTGCGGTGTAGGTATAGCCTTCAAGCTCTCACAAGCCCTCTATCGTACGTATGGGCGCTCTATCGAAGAAGAAATGGAACTCCTCGATCTTGTTGCTGTTGGTACCATTGCTGATGTCGCGCCACTACTGGGTGAGAATCATACACTGGTGCGTCTGGGCATGCAGCGTTTGAATGTAACACAGAAACCCGGTTTAAGGGCGTTGATACGCAATGCGAATTTGCGTCCAGGACGGATCCGTGAGCGTGATATCGCTTATGGGCTGGCTTCGCGCATCAATGCTGCTGGACGTATGAAGGAGGCCAGTATTGCCTTTGAACTTCTGATCACTGATGACGAAGAGGTGGCAACTGCTCGTGTTGCGGAACTAGAGCAACTCAATCTCGCACGTCAGCAAGAAACGGAAGAGTTGATGAGAAATGTGCGTGAACAGGCACAACATCAACCCAAAAAGGCGATAGTTTTGGTGAATGGCGATAACTGGCATGAAGGCATTATTGGATTAGTGGCAGGAAAATTGGCTGAAGAAATTCACAAACCTGTTCTGGTCTTGAGCAATGATCAAGAGACACAACTGAGTCGTGGCTCGGCTCGTAGTCAAAATGGTTTTGATCTGATCGCGGCATTACGAGGTTTTGCAGACCGCCTGGAACGCTATGGAGGTCATACCCAGGCTGCGGGGTTTACTATTCGTAGTGAGCGAATAGAGGAACTGCATAATCATCTGCTGGCATGGCATGAGAATGGTGGAGCAATAGTACCGGCAGGAGTTGATGGTACCCTAGATCAGGTGGGTGTGATGATCGAAGCAGAAAGTACAGAGAATCCATCTCATATGGTTGATCTGATCTTTACTCGCCTGAAGCGTCTTGACTATAGTCTGTATACAACGATGCGCGTATTGAGTCCGTTTGGGGCGAGCAACCCGGAACCTATCTTTAAGATGGAGGGTTTGCGCTTGATCGAGAAGTGGTCGAGTGGTATCAACAAGCAAAATTTACGCCTGCGCCTGGAATTTAGTGGTGAGGATGTTCGGCAGGTTGGGACGTTCATACGTGGCGCAGGGCAAGGGCAAGCACTCAAGGGAGTAACGCACGTCAATGTGATCTTCAAGCTTGAGGCATCGGAAGATGAGAGCAAGCAGGAGATATGGTTGAGGATCCTGGATGTTGAGCCTGCCGCAGGGGCGCAATAACAAGGGCTGATAATTTCGACTACCATAGAAAAAACTCCTTGCCATTAGCTTGTCATAGGCTGGTATGCAACAGAGTAGGTAACTACTCAGGCTGCTCCCCACCTGCGGTGGCTCGCTCTCATTGTGTGTGGGTTTTGTCGCCTGTGGTGGAGGTTGCGACGCAACCTCCACCACAGGCGACAAAACCCACACACAATGAGAGCGAAGTGCCTATCATCCAATAGGGGAGATGATCAGAGAGTACACAAGTACTTCGTGGAGAGCACTCAGAACATGGCGTAAAGAGAATATATCGCCTACTATAGAGAATAGACGTTTGGAAAGACTTCGTGAAGAATGCTGCAAAGAGGATATAAACGTGCTGAAAGCAATAGTAAAACACTGGCTTCTCATTGCCATTGTTGTGACTGGATTGTCCGGATTGATCTATACAGCGGTCCAACAGGATATCAGGCAAACTGCTAATGATCCACAGATCCAGATGGCCGAAGATATCGCAGCTAAGCTTGCGGATGGACAGCCTGTTCAAGACGTCGTACCCTCGGAGAAAGTTGACATTGCCAAAAGTTTAGCTACCTATATAATAATCTTTGATACGACCGGAAAACCTACGAACTCATCAGCTCAATTAGATGGTCAAACCCCCACAATCCCTTCTGGCGTTTTTGACTCTGTGAGGCAAAATGGCGAGGATAGATTTACCTGGCAACCACAAGACGGCGTACGCAGTGCTGTTGTTGTGACCCAATTTAAAGGGCCAAACTCCGGTTTTGTACTTGTCGGCAGATCCATGCGAGAAGTTGAGAAGCGCGAAGATGGTATCATGCAGATTGTACTGCTCGGATGGGCTGTGATGCTTGTTGTTACCTTCGTTGCAACATTGATCATTTCCAGAGCAACAGCGATCCTCTTCAGAAAGACTTCAAAAGGATAAGCTGTTTTGTGTGAGTGGCAGGATTGGCCACCCACACAAAACAGCTTATCCTTTTGCTAAGACAAATGATCCGCTTATGCAGGCGTGTACTCTATGATAATATTCGCGTAATCGTCGGACACAAAAACGTTTCCCTGTTTATCGATGACCAACCCTTGCGGTTCAATGTATCCACGGCTTGCCAGTGTTTCGTGTACCCCTGTCGTAAAATTCATACGGATCAATGCATGAATCGGTATGGCCAGATCAATAACCAGCAGATTCCCCTGTGGGTCGATGACCACATCATCGGGCATATCAAAGCCACCATAACGTGTTGTCTGACCTGCGGGAGTGATACGCCATACAGCCCCACCACACTCGTCGGCCACAAAGATATTTCCTGTTGGATCAATAAATGCTCCAACGGGTCGTACAATCCCTGATGCCAGGAGGGTCAGATTTTTGCCGTCCAGGGTCATACGATAAACATTGCCAATGGGACTGTCCGGGATAATGAGCGTGTTGGTCGTGGGATCATAGGCAATACCATCAACGCCGTCTTTACAACGTGCTTTACTTGGTGTTCCTGGCAAGGTACGCAATACAGTGGTAGATGTTGCATTTGGGGCAAGGGAAAGAATACTGTTAGTGATTTGCTCGGCAATAATCATTGTCCCATCTGGTAAAACGGCGATGCCTTCTGGTTCTCCCACTCTACGGAGCAATACCGTGACCGAACCATCTGCATTCAGTCGGTTAACGGTCCCATGATAGGAGTCGGTGAAAAGCAGTCGTCCCCTGGAATCAAAGGCCAGGTCGTCCGGTCTGATTGCACCTCGTAAGAGGACATGAGGCATATAACTTTGGGGAGTAGCCATTGTTGGGTCTGCGGTGGGTGCTGGTGTAGCGCCTGTTTTAGTGGGTGCTGGTGTAATGCTTGTTTTGGTGGATACCAGTGTAGTACCTGTTTTTGGTGTAGAGGAAGAAGTGCATGCTACAAGTAGAAAGCAGCAAAAGAAAATAAAACTGGTGCAAATGATACTGGTACGAGATGTAAACATAAGGTATCCTTTCTATAGCCCTATCAGAACAGCACACGCCCTTAGTGTAATGTGCGGTATGATGATATACAATATATCAGAAAGGAACCTGACAAAATGGCTACTTCAGGGCATGAGGACGACACTTCACTCCCTACCCATCATGCGGTAATCAACCTTCCCAGGCTCCGCTGGACACAAATCCTGGCAATCAGCATTTTTGGTTTGCACTTAATTTCCACTGGTCCGCTCTTACCATTATCATTCTCCCCAGCCAGGTGCTCAAGCTTGTGGGTGAGTCATACAAAGGGGAAGCACTGGCTATTGTGCTTGTTCCTGGTGCATTTGTGGCACTTTTTTCTAATCCTCTCTTTGGCCTGTTGAGCGACCGGACACGGGGAAAACTGGCCACCTGGGGACGCCGCCGCCCTTATATTGTAATAGGGACATTGGTGAATATTGCTGGCCTATTCTGGATGGCAACGGCGCGTGATATTCCTTCTTTGGCCATTGCTATGGTGATTGTGCAGTTTTCTAATAATGCTGCTCAGGCTCCTTTCCATGCCTTACTGCCGGATATTGTTCCTGCCGAGCAGCGCGGCCTGGTCTCTGGCGTCATGGGACTTCTTTTGACTGCTGGTAGTATTGCCGGTGTGGTTGTCGCTGGTATGTTTATCGATGCTACCAAACCGTTCTCGCTCTATCAGCAGGGGTTATGGCTTACCTATGGGATCATTATGGCCGTGATGGTCGCACTTATGCTCATTACAATTATATCCGTACGTGAACGCACAGGTATGTCAGCCCAAATTGCGGCACTGGAAGACGACCAAACTGTTAAAGAGCCATCATTGCCAGCTCAATCTGCACGTCGCCCGTTGCTCTCACGCTCCTTCGTGTTGACTACGACCTGGACAATCGTTGCCGTAGGTGTGGTATGGGGAGCTATGGCATTGTGGAACGGATTGCACATTGCTGGTATCGAGATCAGCGGTGAAGTGCAACAAATGATCCTGGAAGTGGTGGCAACAGTTGGCTTGTTACGAATGTTTGACTTCAGGCCGCGCCGTGATCCTGATTTTGCCTGGGTCTTTGCGACACGCCTGTTGATGATGCTCGGCATCTATACAATTCAAACGTTCCTGCAATTTTATATGAAGGATGTGGTTGGAGTAGCTCATCCAGAGCAACAAACGACCAATTTTGTCATTATCCTTTCGCTGACAAGTCTAATAAGCGCGTTTGCTGTGGGTTGGCTCTCCGACCATTTTGGGCGCAAACGTATGGTATATATCTCCGGTGGTCTGATGGCCCTTGTTGGTTTCATCTTCATTGTCACGCACTCATTGCCGATCGTCTTAGCGGCGGGAGCGATCTTTGGCCTTGGCTATGGTGCCTATGTCAGCGTCGATTGGGCTCTGGTTGCTGATGTCTTGCCCTCGCATCGGAATTATGCGCGAGATATGGGCGTCTGGAACATCTCACTCTCATTACCCCAGGTGATTGCGCCTGTACTCGGTGGACCATTGATCGATTCATTTACGCGTAGCGGTCACACGGTGCTTGGCTTCCAGTTGCTTTTTGCGATGGCGATTGCCTATTGTGTGCTGGGTACGGTGACAGTACGTTATATCAAGGGTGTGAAGAAATAAGACGAATATTGCAAGGCTGAAGGAGGAGGGATCTTTTTCCTCTTCTTTCTAAGCCTTATGATACGTTTCAGCCCACCTTCAATTCAGTTCTCTCTTACTTGGCCTCCGGAGGACGAATATGATCACCATATTGTGGATGTAAGTGGAAGCCTCCCTGCAATGTATCTGCTCCTGGAACATCTTTATCTGCACTATGTTCAATCTGTAAGCGTCCAGCGATAGCCATATAGACGCGATAAACCAGTGCAAGTAGGCCAAACACTGTTCCCAATATACCTATGATGACAAAGGTAATGTAGACGATAGTGTTCATAATATCCCTCTATTGTGGATATTTTTTGTCTCGATGTGCTAACGCTCTAAAGAACTAGAGGTTCCTCAGAATACACACCCTCTCTTATGAGAGCCTCCAATCCAGGTTGGCATGCCGCTTCAAGCGAAGCACGCTTATGTGCAGCCAGCTTTTCCCAGGACAGTGGTTTCTGCTGTATTAATGCAGCTGCAGAATGGAGCCATGTCTCATTGAAAAGTGAGGGATCAACAAAAGTCATCAGGCGTTTTAAGTTCTGCTGGGGATGTTCTACGAGTTCCTCGTACGTGATAGTAAAAACCTGCTCTTCTGGTAGTTGTGACAAACGACAAATTCCTTCAGTGATCCATGTGCTCCACATGTGTCCGAAGACCTCTATCGGAATCTCATTTTGGGCAACATCTTTATAGAACTGTTCAGGTAAAAGCCAGAGCCAGTCATCATACTCACTCTCCTCGTCTGGTAGGGATGGATCCTCTCTCTCCTCCCGAAGGGCTAGAGTAGCTAGCAGACGGAAAGGGTAATGACGACTCATCGACATGGCACACTCACGACCGTCGCGAATGATATGCACGAACTTAGCATCGGGAAATAGACGTGCAAGTGATGGAACCATTGGGAGGGAGTAGCCTGAGCGCTCGACACATATTTTGCAACCAAAGCGGTTTTTCAGCCATAAGAATAAACGAGAATAATGTTGTTCAACCCGATCTGGAGGAAAACTACTAACGACTCCCTGGAGTTCGTCATAAAGAGCTTCGTAGTCCTGAGTTAGATGCGGAAGTGATGTCATAAGTATGTTAGGCACTCCTGTCTCTGCATTGTATCTTGAAGTTGAACTGATAGGATACAAGAATTCTGGGACGTCTATGCCAAGACGAAGTACTACTTCATAAATAGAATTGGGTGCACTGAGAAGTGCCCAGAATTGTGAGCCGTCGAGAATGCCTTCTTGAAATCTTGAACTGTCTTCCAGAGCTATAAAGAACTCTGATAAACTTAACACTTCAGGATGTTGCCTAAATATGTTTGATATCATCGTTGAGCCGCATCTTCCGGTGCCAACGACGAAAGTAAGGTCTTTGCTATCTAGTGGGGCATATGACTGCGCCAAATTCGTTGTCTGGCTCATGTAAATCCCTCCTTCAAATAATATGTGAGTCTTTATTTAATAAATAATGATTTTATGGATGCAGCAGGATTATAAGATAAGGTTTCCTGCATTGTCAAGACAGAGAAGAGTCGATGCCCCGATGCCCCAGTGCCCCTTTTCTCTTGATTTGTGTAACCAGACATACTATAGTATAAATACACTGATTGCGATTTATTCAATTGACCATTGAGAGGGCAATGTAGCTGAGATGTCCGCTGATGATACACTCAAACTTTCACCATGGTTCATCAAACTATGTAGTTGGTTCTGGGAAAAGCAGTTCCGCCTCTGGTTATTGCCTGACGGTAGAATTTTCCTGGTGTGTGGTGGTAGTGTGTTATGTGGGTATTTCTTGTTCCATAAGTTGATGTATCGTTTTAAGTGATGCGCCAGTGGCTTTCCTGCGTAGCATCACCATCTCGGCGGCGATACTGAGTGCAATCTCATCGGGAGTTTGTGCGCCCAGATCCAGGCCGATGGGGGCATGAACCTGTGCCAGGCGTTCACGTGCTATGCCTGCCGTGAGCAGATCTTTGAAGATGCGTTTAACCTTGCTGAGGCTGCCAATCATCCCAATATAAGCGGCTCTGGTCTCTAAGGCGGTACGAAGGGCATCCTGATCCAGGTGGTGACCACGTGTTACGATCACAATCCAACTTGACTCGTCTGGTTTCAGTTCACGGATCGTCTGAGGAATATCCCCGAAGATAAGTTGTACCTTGTCGCTGAAGGTGTGTGGATCAGCCAGCTCGCGGCGATCATCGACCACCACAATACGAAAGTCGAGATGGATTGCCAGGCGCGCCAGAGCTTGAGCGACGTAGCCAGCGCCCACGATGATAAGCCGTGGTTCAGGCCGTAGGATTTCAAAAAAGACTTCCAGGGTTGCTCCACAACTCCCAACGGCCTCACCCTGATCAGCATCCAGGTGGATATGCGTGATATAGGAACGTCCCTCATGGATTGCCAGAAGAGCCTCTTGTATGACTTTGCTATCAGTCTTTGGTCCGGCAAAACTGCCATCTGTTGTGGCATCGGCATGGATAAGCATCTTGCTCCCGACTCCGCAGGGGGCGGCACCGATGGTTTTGACGACGGTGGCTACTGCGACTCGTTCGCCACGCTGTAGTGCTGCATGGATCTCATTGTAGATAGATGCGACGTTCATTAGCTCACCTCGTATATGGGCTGATGCTCACTCATGGAGTACGGTAGCGATGATATTATACTATCACGTGAAGAGGGAGGATATTTTGCGTGTCGCTGGCATGTGTCAGATTATGTCATATGCCATCGTCTATTTTTTACAAAAATCCACAGGAATAGGAATTTTATCTTATAATAAGAATCTTTGTGGTTAAGGTTTCTTAATCTGAATTAGTACTTTCTTATATAGCGTATCTGAATTACGCGATGTATGCATTTAAGTATGATAATATTTGCATAAGAAAGCCACGACAGAGGTTAAGGTTTCTTAACCAGAACATGCCATGTATGGATCGAGGCAGTGGGTTGAAGGTGCGTTCAACCGGCTGTGTCCATGAGCAGATGTCCAGATCTATTCTGTAGGAATGCAGAATGCGTTTGGCAAGAAATTGAAGTAGGAATAGGAAAAAGATGCTTACGAAACCGCGACGTACTTCGATCAACTCCGTCGAGAAGCGCCGACGCTTCTCACCACTCATGCTTATCGGTGCTGGTATCACGCTCTTGCTAATAATAGGTGCTGGCGTGTTCGTTGTACAGCAGGTTGGGGGTAAATCGCATGCAGCAGCGGTACTCAATCCCAACTGTAACCTGAAGGTGCCGAATCATCCCTTAACGGCTCAGGGGCTGGCAACGCCCTTTCAACTGAGCGCCACCGATCCAGCCGCAGGACCTTGTAATGAGGCGAATGTTAACCAGAGTGCTTTTGTACAGGCATCCATCATTGATCCTGCTACGGGCGCTATCTCTGTCTACAATCCTCTGGTAATTGACGCAGGCACCAAACCACTGGTCGTACCGACCGCGCCAACTTTGCCGGCAAATGCCATTGTGGCGCTACATTTTGGCTTCAACGGTACGTTACTCACTCTCAAGGGCAAAGGCGCGGCCCAGGGTAACTGTGTTAATGGTGCCAAAGGCACGGTCTTTGGACAGTTTGCCTATTGTAACGCCAAAGCATTCTTCGCCAAGGCCAATCAGCTGATTGCTGCGGGAACTCTGGTTGTGCCACCACTTGGAACAGCGCTCGATGGACAGCCCTGCCCAAGCGTACGTGATTTTGCGGTGGTTGATATGGACCAGAGTGATAACGTACAAACGCAATACATCACGAATGGTACTCAGACAGCTCAATTGACTGCTGCTAATCAAGCGAACTTTCCGGCAGCGACCACATTAGGTAATCCAAGTGATAATGCTCTGGTCTCCAAAATCCTTGATCCTGCCGTAGGTTGCAAGCCCTGGACAGCACCAGATCTGGCGAACAATGGAGCCCCAACACCTGCATTGGTACTAGACGAGTTACAGGCCAGACAATTCCAGGCGGCACCAGTTGCTCTGGTTCCTGCCGGCGACGAGATGGTGCTTGTCAACAATAACCTCAGCCTGGCAAAGGTCAATGCATATCGCAGAGGTGTTGACCAGACGCCTGCAAACACGCTCAATGATGCAAGTACCACCACATACTGCACAAACCTGCTCAATATTGCCCTCCCTCGCCTGAATCTGGATAAAACCATGACCATGAATGCAGCGTCACCGATGCCAGCCGTCGCGAACTCCCTATTCACCTTCCTGGCAACGCGTCTTCAAGCGACCCTTGGTGCGGGTGGTCTGAACTGCGTCGGCTTGCTGAATATTCAAAATCCAGTGACCCTGACAGCAGACGGTAACGGTGTAACAACTGCTGCCGTAATTGCACCTGCGGCAGCTCCAGTAGCACCCGCTGCACCAGCAGCGACGCCAACGGCCGCAGCAGCGGCACCGACAGCAACCGCAGCCCCAGCAGTAACACCGACTGCACCCGCTGCACCAGCAGTGACACCGACGGCTGCTGCAAACTAACTTATAGCGTAATCATAGTAACGAGCACACTATCTGAACGTCGCGTTTCTTTTATCGGAGAACTCTGATGGAAAGAACCGAATGGACGGATAGTGTGCTCTTTGTGTGGCTACGACGGTAAATAGAGTGGGATACAAGCTGCGTTTGGCTACATTGCATAATTAAATGTACCTGGGAAAAGTCACGTTCAGCCAGCGCCTGTTGCGGAATGTAGAAATAGAGCATGCCCACATCACCCCACATCACCCCCGCATCATCGTCAGAATCAATTTGCAGGAGCAGTTGCCAGTCTGTAGGGTCTCCTTTCCACCGAGTATCTTGCTGGCATTCCTGGAGAAGATCTCCCTGTATCTGATGGGGATATCCCAGAAGCTGGTGATATGGGGCCGCGTTCTGGTACAACGAGTCTAATTGTTGGCCAAGGCTTATATATGCATCAGCTTCCCGCCTTCGCTCGAAAGGTGTATCAGGCATAAATGCGTCATAAGAGAGACCCAGCCTCTCAATAGGGAGCGACTTGAAAGGAGGAAGCATCAGCTTGCTCGAAAATTCTATGGCACATGCTGGATAGACTGCTTGTTCTTCTGAAGAAACTGGCATTGAAGGTTTCTTCTTTAACCCGATTGGAGCGGCGTGGCTGGATTGAGGTATTGCAATCTGAGGATCGCCGTCGTCCGTACTGCATTACGGGTGCCGGGGAGGTGGCGTTGCGCGAACAGGTCAAGACGCTGCATCAAGTGGTCTCCATTAGTCAGCAACGGCTTGCCCCCGGTTAAGGT
Source organism: uncultured Chloroflexia bacterium (assembly GCA_963814985.1). Lineage (GTDB taxonomy): Bacteria > Chloroflexota > Ktedonobacteria > Ktedonobacterales > Ktedonobacteraceae > CAWFFV01. The sequence goes on from CAWFFV010000096.1 coordinate 10,715, forward strand.
AACTATTCAGGTCCCCTTTTCCTGATTCCTCAGCGCCAAAGGCGCTTCGCCGACGTTTTTTTGTTGGCCGTGGCAGGGTTGGTATCGCCAATCCTGCCACGGCCAACAAAAAACGTCGGCGAGCCACCACGGGTGGCGAGAAAACCTGAGCGGTTACGAAACGTTTAGCTATTAGTTAGTACAGCGACCCAAACCTGCATTCTGCAACCAGTTATTTGCCATTGCGATAGACCTATCGCAACCCGTATGAGCAACGCCGTCAACACTGGCTTTTTGATCCATAACATTACTCGTATCTTTCTCGATACTGGTATGTACCCATGTGCAACCGGTGTAGGTGACCCGCTGAACTGCTGCACCTAACCCATCGGGCCAGGCAGCCGATGAAGCACTGACCACGCCGTCGCTGTGTAAGAGGACGCCACAGTTTTCACCAATAGTCAGCCATTGAGCGTCCCCACCGATTTCAGTGTTTTTCAACCCCTGGATAAACTGGCTACCAGGCTTCATTTCTATTGCCTGGTGCTCGAAGGGATCAAAATCGGCGATGGCTGCCCCATCGTGAGGGGTGGAGATGGTTGCGACACGGCCTATCAGAAGATTAGGCGGAAGTGGTCCCAGGCCTGCCTTGTCAGTCTGGAGAGCGGCGCAGTTACCACTATGATCTTCGACTGTTTGAGCAATAGCCGAACGGATGATCAGTCCACCCATGCTATGGACAACCAGATCTACGGATATCCCTTGCAGGGTGTAATTCTGGTAGATATACCAGGCGAGGTGGTAGCCAAGTTTCTCAATGGGATAGTCTGTGTCTACGGTTTTCTGCTGATCAAGCGCCTGGGCAGCGGCTGCATCGGTTGTGCTACAACTGTTAGGTGCACTTATTGGTCCGTAGACGCCTTTAATAGTGGCATTGCAGCCAGCCTCATTTGTATAGTAACCCAGATTAACGGTCGTTAACCCCTTACCTTGCAGATATGTGGATGCTTTGCTCATGCTAGCGCCACAGTTGTCTGAAAAACCGTGAATGAGTAGGACCGGATTTGGCGCGGCAGCATGTGCTGACGACAGGCGTGGCAATACGACAAAACCGGCTGCGATGATCCCCAACAGTAGCATGCTACTGCACAGCCATGTGATAGCCCTAAAACCTTTCTTCTTAGAAAGTTTCTTACGGGTGTTAAGCACGCTAAATTCATCCTTTCGCTAGATAAGTGTACGTACGATCGGCACCATATTTGGGTGAATGAGACGGATATACTGCTATATTATTATCAGCGGTATTAATGACTTTTTTTTACGAGGAAAGCGTAATTTGACTTAAAGTAATGGTGTGTGAAAAATTTCCGCCTCCGTCTTTGCCAAAAAGAATATATCAATGTGTGTCGATCCTTGACAGGGAACAAGGTACCATCCTATAATGTTAGAACAAATTTTCAATTTTGGGCAAAAGAGGAGGGACTATTTGAACATCTGGTAGAGGATGTTTGTGTGGAACTAAGGTTTGTTCAAAATGTCGCTTTTGCAATGTGAGCAAGATGATCAGAGTAGTTGACTATTGGAAGGATATTACTGATGAGCGAACAAGCCTTTAATCCAAGTGACCATTTAATGCAGGTCAGATCAAGCCAGGGTTCTA
>CAWFFV010000097.1:0-4703 GCA_963814985.1 uncultured Chloroflexia bacterium
TTTTTTGTTGCTCCTGTGGCGAGGTAACCTGTTAATTTTATAATTTGCTGTTTGCCTCGGTTATGCATGAAATGCTGACATTTTTGAGATATGAATTTTGAGACACTATTTTGTGCTCTCCAAAGGATCAAAGATCCTTTCCATCCATGCATTAAGCCCGCATAAATACCTAGGAGTATAAACGCCGTAATAAATGAAATCAATGCAACAACAAGGATATAAAGATGAAATGGAATCAAGAAAAATAAGCACTTATAGAGAATAAGGGACCAAGAAATATATAACCAATGATACGAGGAAGCATTCCTGGTTGGGGTGGTTGCCGGGTGTCCTCACGATATTTTAGCTCGTGTGTTTCTACTGATATATAATACGACGAAGGCGAAAGCCCGATGATGAAGACTTCATACCATAAAAGGTCAGCATGAAGCACATTAGCTTTGAATGCCACCCAAGCAACAGATGAAAAAAATATAATGAAAATTCCCGTCCATTCCCATGTGCTATCACGTGGTCTATGGTAATTTGATATAGGGGCAGACGAGTAAGGAGAAGGCACATTTTTGGCTTTAAGTGCCTCAAAAACGGTTCGTGATCCAAAGAACAATACCCACAACACTCCGACAATTTGAAAGACATTAGAGATCGTTCCAAGGATTTGTGCGTCCATTGTTCTCTCCAAAAACTTTTGTGGTATTTCTCAAAAAACCGAATGATTGTGAGACGCCCCTTCGCACTCTCTCAAGCCTGCCCAGTGATCAGATTTTTCCGCACAACTTCAACAACTCCTTTGGTTACGATCCCAAGCTCGTTACTGACGAACAAAACCAACGCGAGAATAAGGCTTTCTATATAAACGTATACAGATAATAATTTTTGTTGATGACCTTCATAAACACACAATTTCTTCAGTGAGATGAGACCCTACCACACGAATCAGAGTAATAAACCAGCGGTTAGCGCCAACATATCTCCCGCTGTACCTCTTCATCCTCCTCCGTCCCCTGAGCTGCGCTGAGAGCCTGTAGCGCTTGTTCTTCGCCAAGACGACCTAAAGCCCATGCTGCATGGCCCCGTACCAGTGGCTCATGGTCATGTAAGGCTCCGATAAGCGCGGGTACGGCTTGCATATCACCACTATTGCCCAGGGCTACACAAACATTGCGTAACAGTCCCCGTCGTTTGGTACGCTTGATAGGACTGCGCTTAAAACGTTCGCGAAATTGTTCCTCTGTCAGAGAGAGTAAGGGGATAAGTTCAGGGCTGCTTCCTACGGCGGATCGGGGCTGAAATGCTTCATGAGGTTTGAATGGTGTCAGATTGGTGACATTTTGATTATTAGCTCTTCCCACAGTCAACAGGTTTCCTGAACGCAATCCCAATCGCTCCTCCGCAACCTTGTTGACAGGACATACCTCCTGGCAGATATCACAGCCAAAGATGAGATTACCCATCAATGGACGCAATTCCAGAGGAATACTGCCGCGTAATTCTATTGTGAGAAAAGATATACAACGTGTATTGTCTAACTCGTAGGGATTGGGCAAAGCCTGCGTTGGACATGCGTGCAGACAGATCTCGCAGCTACCACAACTTGTCTTGAGCGGTTGGTCAATGCCCAAAGGGAGGTTGGTCACGATCTCTGCTAGAAAGACCCATGACCCCCATCCCTTTGTCAATATATTCGTGTTCTTGCCATACCAACCCAGTCCTGCCCGCTGAGCTACTGCACGATCTACCATCCGCCCTGTATCGACAAAGATCCGCGTCTCAACCGCCTCTGGCACCTCATCGCATGCATATTCACGAAGCCAGGCTGTAAATTGTTGTAGTTTGGGTTTGATAACATCGTGGTAATCTTCTCCCCAGGCATAGCGTGCGATGCGTCCACGCGGAGTACTGCCCTCCTGTTCATCTGGTTGCTGTGTGAGATAAAACATGGCAAGAGAAATGATGGATCTGGCTTCTGGTAACAATGCATCTGGATGACATGACACATCGGCACGTTGCTCTGTAAACCAGGGAAGACCATCCATCAATCCCTGCGCAATGCGCTCTTTAATGACCCGTTTGGCTTCGGGGAATTCCTCTGCGCTGGTGATGCGCACCAGGTCGAAGCCAAGCGAGTATGCATACTCTTTGATCGTCAGTATATTGAGCATTAGTTTGTTACATCACGTTGCTTAACGACCCACCATGCCAGGCCAATGGACAGGGCCAGATGAACAGCCAGCACCAGGAGAGCATGCAGGTCGGACAGTTGAGCAGGCAATGTGCCAGGAGAAAGGTAGTGCTCTTGATTTTGTGTCAAGGCGGCAATGTTATTTCCGACAAAGTAATCAGGTATGGCTTTCACAAAATCACCCAATCCACCCTTATTCGAGCCACCAATAAGACGAAGTATACCGGACAAAGCTCCTTCGAGCGCCCACCAGATAAGTGCCCCTGCCACACCTGCCACCGTCGCTCTGCCTAACGTTGATAGACAGAAAGCAAGTATGGTATACATAAACACTCCCAGCATGGAGACCAACAGGTCAAGAACTGCGTGGAGTATCCATGTCCCAGTGAGAAAGCTAAAATCGACATTTATTCCTGTGATCAGGTTGAGAAGCGCACCTGTCAGAATACCCAGGGGTACCAGGACAAGAAAACTCAGCGCGATACAGACAAGAATTGCCCCGATCTTTGCCAGGAGAAATTGTGTACGTGTGGGACCACGCGTAAACATCAGGCGTATCGTCCCAACGCTATATTCACCTCCAACAATGGTGCCCGCCAGAATAATGATGAGAATTAGCCCTAAAGTGCGAGTGATTTGCATTGCCAGATCAAACGAACCTGGCAAGCGTAGTGATGCAGAAACGTTGTCCAGGGTTTCTTGTTTCGCTTGCTTTGCTTGCGCCAGATCAACATCTGTTGGTGGATGACTAAGGCAGGGTTGTAGCTGTGGGTTCGATACGGATGAGCATTGTGGAGGCAAAAAGTTTTCTACTGGACTGTAAAGTACAACAGTTGCACCAAGTGAAATTCCAGCGAAAGATACAAGCATGATAAGGATACTAACAGTACTCAGTACCTTTGACATCATACGACGTCGTATCTTGTAAAGTTCTACCCCGATCAGACGGAGAAGTACGCTAAAGAAGTCCAGCCGTCCCATAACGACCGTGTCAGTGCGTGTTAGTAGAGGAGCATGCTGTTCTGTAGTGGTTGGTGGTAGGGTGCTCAAAGGGTTCCTCGCTTTCCACCGCTGGATGTCGATATCGTTTGCTCTGGTGCATCGGCCAGGGCCTCCATGCCAACATGAGAACTCTTTGCCGAGAATGGGGTTGTGACCTCTAAGAAGAGATCTTCCAGGCTTCCCTCGCGCGGATGAAGTTCTGCTGCAAAGATATTCTGTCGAGCCAGCAGTGCATTAATTTCTGCAGCATGACTGACCGGTGTATCTATGATAAGCACCGGTTGGCTTCGTCTATTTTGCTCAATACGGACATCTCTAATCCAGCTTGCTTCCTGCACCTGTGCCTGTTGCAACAAATGGTGAGCCAGATGCGTCTGATCCAGCAGGTCTAAACGTACCTCAACCTGCTCGCTGCCCTTGAGCAGCTCATGCACATGGCCTTGCTTGACCAGATTACCCTTCTTGAGAATGGCTACACGATTACAAACCTGTTGCACCTCATAAAGAATGTGACTGGAGAGAAAAATCGTTTTGCCTAGCGAAGACAGGCGTTGGATAAGCCGACGAATTTCGATGACACCAGCAGGATCAAGTCCATTGGTTGGTTCGTCGAGGAGCACCAGTTCAGGATCAGAGAGGAGAGCAGCAGCGATACCCAGACGTTGCTTCATACCAAGCAAGTACTTGCGATAGGCGAGCTTCTCGTAAGTACGCAACTCGACAATTTCGAGCACTTCTGTGAGGCGGCGATCGTTGGATTTACCAGACATCATCCCTGATGTGGCTGCAATGACTCGCAGGTTATCCAGACCAGATAGGTAGGGATAGAAGACGGGAGTTTCTACGATGGCTCCAATGTGTTGGAGAATCTCTGGGAGTTGGTATGCGTTGTCCATGCCAAAAGGACCGCCCGTCCCGCCGTAGGACGGATAAGACCAAGAAGCATACGGATGGTCGTTGTTTTCCCTGAACCATTTGGGCCAAGAAAACCAAAGACATCCCCACGCATCACCTGGAGATGCAAGTCATTGACAGCAACCGGGTTCCCAAAAGCTTTGGTGAGTCTACTTGTGCTGATGACAGTAGTGCCATCATACTGAGGTGAGAGATCGTCCACTATCAACTCCTTTTTCTTGAAGGTGGATTGTCAACAGTGTCTATTTCCAAACTGTATACGTACGTGTCGTAGATAAAGTCAGTTACGTAAGACATAACTGCTAGTATAGCATAGTCGAGATGAGGTCTTTGAGAAGCTCCCCTCTTCCTCTCTTGATCTGTCGCCACATAATGGTCCCCATAGGCATGAGTCATTCCGGTAACTATTCAGGTACCCTCACCACCTGCGGTGGCTCGCTCTTGTTTTATGCTGGTTGTGGTGTTTGCGGCGCAAACACCACAACCAGCATAAAACAACCTGCGAAGCGCCTACGGCGCTGAGGAATCAGGGAAAGGGAACCTGAATAGTTACGAAAGTTATATTCTGTACAATATAGAAGTGGACCTTTGTATGACGAATTAC
>CAWFFV010000098.1:0-19463 GCA_963814985.1 uncultured Chloroflexia bacterium
TTTCTGGCCGAGCGAATTGTGGCGATTAAACTTCTGCATGCTGCCTACCTGGGATCACAGCATGAACGTGAGAGTTTTATCAAAGAAGCGCAATTTCTCGAAAAGCTCAAACATATGCATATTCTCCCGATCCTGGACGTTGGGATACATAATGGTGTTCCATATCTGGTGACCGAGTATGCTTCCAACAGTTCATTGCGCCACCGCCTCGTCCAGCAAGCTGGCGAACCTTTACCCTTAGCAGAAACATTGCGCATTCTGACACAGATCGGACAGGCGCTTGAATATGCTCACCAGCACAATATTATTCATCGGGATCTCAAACCAGAGAATATCCTCTTTGATGCCACAGGAAATGTGCTGCTTGCAGATTTTGGGATTGCCGTGATTCTCTCTACGTCCAGTATCCGCCAGATTGATCATACGGGTACGCCCGCCTATATGGCACCGGAGCAATTTCGTGGCATCGTGAGTAAAGCCTGTGATCAGTATGCACTGGGCTGTATGGCCTATGAGTTGCTGACCGGTCGCAGACCATTCATCGCACCTGATTTTTTTGCTCTGGGCTTTTTGCATGCCTCAGAGCCGCCCGTTGTACCAACACAGTATAATCCACAAATTCCTCCTCATATCGAACAAGCTGTTCTCAAAGCACTGGCGAAACAGCGTGAAGATCGTTACACCGATATATCCGGATTCGTTGCAGCGCTTCATCCTCCTGATGCGTATGCTGTTACCGTTCTTTCTCCCGCACAAGAAATGAAGAAGCACCTCTTCGAACAAAGCAATATCCAGATAAAAATGAACCGCTTTTCAGAAGCATTGATAACCTTTGAAAAAATCGTTCAATTTGACGCAAAAGATGTCCAGGCGCATGCAGGTAAAGGGAGCACATTGCTAAGATTGAACCGTTACAATGAAGCACTTGCCGCATTTGAGTTAGCTCTCCAACTTCAAGCCACATTCTCTGAAGCGTATTGTGGGCTGGGAAAAGCTCTTCTTGAACTTAATCGTCTTGATGATGCGCTCACAGCCTGCTCTAAGGCTCTTGAACATGATCCAACTTCAGTCGAGGTCCATCTTGTTATGGGACTTGCTTTTGCATATCTTAGTCGGGAGGAGGAGATGCGTGCTGCCTGTCAAAAGGCTTTAAGCGCTTCTGAACTAGCATTGCAGCAAGCACCCGATAATTTTCATCTTCATTGGGTGAAGGGCAAAGCACTTAACATTTTAGACCGCTACGAAGAGGCAATTGTCTCTTTTGAGCAAGCTCTTCATCTCAATCCTCATGATGTGGAGGCTTACAGTGGAAAAGGACGTGCACTATTAGGACTTAAAAGGTATGAGGAGGCTCTGGCATCTTTTGCACAGGCTCTTCAACTCGATCCTAATTATGTCTCTGCTCATATAAACAAAGGCTGGGCTCTTTGCGAACTCAAGCTATATGGAGAAGCTCTTACATGTGCGAATCAGGCTCTTATGCTCTACCCTTCCCGTGAAGAAGCTTACAACCTTAAAGGTAATGTGTTTCGTGCGATTGAACGGTATGAAGAAGCCTTCTCAGCCTATGAACGCGCGATCGAACTAAGGCCAACTGAAGCTATCTACCAATCACAATGATAAAGGAGTTATTCTCTATAATAATCTTAAGCGGTATGAAGAGGCCCTGGCCGGTTTGAACGAGCCACCCAAATCAACCCGGCATCAGCTACTTATCACGATAATAAAGGGTTAGCTCTCTCTAATCTTATGCGGTATGAGGAGGCCCTGGCCGCTCATGAACGCGCCATCCAAATCAATCCAGCATCCGCCTCTTGCCACAATAATAAAGGAAATGCTCTCAATACCCTCAAGCGATATGAGGAGGCCCTGGCCGCATACAACAGGGCTACACAATTAGACCCAACGAACGCTGACTACCACAATAATAAAGGAGATATTCTCCACGATAATCTCAAGCAGTACGAAGAAGCGCTAGTGATGTTTGAACACGCCACACAATTAGCTCCAACGAATGCTACTCTACCACAAGAATAAAGGAGTTGCTCTCGGCAGTCTCAAGCGGTATGAGGAAGCGCTGACGGCATATGAACGAGCCATACAATTAGTACCAACGAATGCTGGCTATCACCATTATAAAGGGGCTAATCTCCTCCATAATTTCAAAAAGTATGAAGAGGCACTGGTAGCATGTGAGCAAGCAAAGAAACTTGATTTTGGCTATACTAAAGCCTATAATGACATGCTTGAGCTTATTTCCAAGTCAAAAGCTACTTCACAGCCTGCAAGCACCGCTCAAACAAGTCCATCTAATGACAGGGTCACGGTTCGATAAATTTACCGAGCGGGCACGGAAAGTTCTGAGTCTTGCTCAGGAAGAAGCTCAACGCTTCCAGCATAATTATATTGGTACAGAACATCTCCTGCTCGGTCTTGTACGCGAAGGCGAAGGTGTTGCGGCAAAAGTACTGGCAAATCTCGGTGTCGAACTCAATAAAGTTCGTAGCGCCATAGAATTTATTATCGGTCGTGGTGATCGCATCGTCCTTGGTGAGATCGGTCTAACTCCACGGGCCAAAAAGGTTGTCGAGTTAGCTGTTGATGAAGCTCGTCGCCTGAATCATCACTATATTGGGACAGAACATCTCCTGTTAGGTTTGGTTCGCGAGGGTGAAGGTATCGCCGCCGGTGTCCTCGAAAGTCTGGGTGTCAATCTGGAGAAGGTAAGAACGCAAACGATCCAGATACTCAGCCAGTCTGCTATGCCAATGCTCAGTCAACCAGCTACGTCAGCACTGAAAGAGGCAATGGAGGCTCTGGAAGCCGTTCTGCGTGAGAAAGAGGCCGCTATCCAGCGACAAGAATATGAGTTAGCTGCCGAATTACGTGATCGAGAGGTGAATTTGCGCGAACGTATCGCTAAGCTACCGCTGGAAGCTCTGAAAGCAGGTCTGGAAGTCGTTCTGCGTGAGAAAGAGGCTGCTATCCAACGACAAGAATATGAGTTGGCTGCTAAATTACGTGATCGAGAGGTGAATTTGCGCAACCTTATCACTAAACCTGAAAATGATTTGCCAAAACCGCAGTAATAGAAATTCAAATATAGGAAAGTCTTCTGTAAGGCTGTTAACTTGAGGGGGAAAATATGAGCAGCGAAGAACATACAAAGCCTGTACGTGTCGGCGTTATCGGCCTGGGCTTTGGTGGTAAATCCCATTTAAAAGGCTATAAGCGTCTTCCGAACGTAGAAGTGGTTGCTCTGGCTGGTTTTGAAGAGGAAAAATTAGCCTCCCTGGGAAAAACCTATGAAGTGCCGAACCTGTATCGCAATTATGAAGAGTTACTGGCCTGCGATGGTCTGGATGCCATCAGCATTGGTGTGCCTAATTACTTGCATGCTCCTATCGCCATTGCGGCCCTTGAGCAAGGGCGACATGTACTCTGTGAGAAGCCTCTGGCACGTTCTGGTGCAGAAGCAGAAGAGATTGTGCAAGCAGCAATAAAGGCCAACCGTGTGCTGCAAGTGGTCTTTAATTACCGTACTCGTGGCGACGTCCAGGTTCTTAAACGCTACATCGACGAGGGGTCTCTGGGCCATATTTATTATGCCAAGGCATATTGGGTGCGTCGTCGGGGAATTCCGGGGGGGACAATGGGCTCGTGGTTCATCAATAAAGAGATGGCGGGTGGTGGTCCACTGATTGATCTGGGTGTACATATGCTTGATATGGCTCTATACCTGTTGGGTGAGCCTGATGTTACAACAGTGAGCGCCTCAACCTATGATGAGCTGGGCAAGCATGGTCAAGGCATGAATAAGAATAGCAAGAAATATGGAGCAGGCAGTAGTTTCGAAGTCGAAGATCTGGCAACGGCCTTCTTACGTCTCTCCACCGGTGGAACGCTCTTGCTAGAAACCAGTTGGGCGACACATAGTAGCGCAAGTGATGATTTTGGTATAGTGTTGTATGGTACCGAAGGGGGAGCGGAAATCAGGGTAAAAAACTACGGTTGGGAGGATACCCTGCGTATCTATACCGACGTCGCCGATGTGCCTGCCGAGATACACCCAAAAGTTTATCCCGGCGAAGGTCACCAACAAGTTGTACGCGAGTTTATTGCAGCAATCACAAACGGCAACTGGTCATTACACAACGGTAGCGAGGGATTACGTCGATCACGTATTATTGATGCTTGCTACTCCTCCGCCCAACAAGGACGCGAAGTGGTGATGAATCCATAACAAAACAAAAATTCAAAAAAGAACAGGAGATGCCTACTGGGGCTTGGATACCCCAAAACTACCTGTGGGCCATCCGGCGGCGCGAGAACAAAGAATTCAGGGACTCCCCTTTCCCCGTTCAAGGGCTCAGCCGCCTACGGCGCTTCGCAGGCGTTGGGGAGATCGAACCTGAAAATTCGTATACCTGGGATGACTCATGACTAAAATTTCATGGGAAGAGAGACCTCTCCCCTTTTCTTGTGAAAATGGTTGCGTACATTGCTAGCTATGAATATTTGTTGAGTATGTCAGACTCTTTATAGCATTTTGTACGCAGGAATTGGGTGATTGTGTCAAAGTGCGGTGGAGTTGTTTCCATGAGTCATCTGCTGTGAAATGTCCTCCGAAAGGGCCATCGGCCATGGTTCCATAGAAGGAGATAGCCCGCCCCTTGTTTTGACAGGCCCACGCCGTAAGATTTGTCCATTCTATGGCCTGGGCGGGGAGGTAAATCTCAGGAATCACAACATGATTTGGAGCACCTGAAGTGATATACCAGAGACTGGCAGCGGTCCATCCATTAGCCGGGTCAGGATCCACTGAACTGGTTCCACTGGGATCGTCACCGTAGTCAACTATGCGATGCGAGGTTCCCTGATCATAGCCACTCACGAAAGCTTTGGCAAGGCTAAAATTGGAATAGCCTATCTCGATATCATCCGCTCCTTCTACCGTGATATGCGTGTTTCCTTGAATATGACTGGCTGTTGCATTAACCAGCAGTGCCCAGGCGAGTCCTGCGGCCTGAAAGCTGGCTTCACTATTGAGTGCGCCAGTGCCTTGATGATAATTGGAGGTGCCGATTGCCACATGGAGGCTGGTGGCCGCGGTGGTACAACGGTTTGCGCCATCAAGAAATGCATTCACGTTAGCCTGGATTTGATTATCCGATACGAACTGGGCATCAGCAGAGAAGAGCTTCGTTCCGTATAAGCCACTCTCAAAAGCTGACTGCCCATAATCGAGGACAACCAGACCTGAAGGGCTCTGGGCAGCCTGGCATCCTTCGCTATTGGAGGTGGTGGCATCAAGAGTTGACTTATACCATGAAGTTGTAGCAGATGGTGGCGTCCCATCCGATCCTGTCACACTACCGACCAGACTGGACCATGTATCCAGGCTAGCCACACCATCAGCCGCCATACCATGAGCACTCTGGTAGCTTTTCAGTGCACTGGCGGTGGCAGGTCCAAAAGCACCATCGACAGTCAGGGCGGCCCCATGAACGTTGAGTTGTCGTTGAAGAGCACTGACCTGGCTCCCACTGCTTCCCTGGCTGGAACTGACGATCACGGCCTCCCAGGTTTGCGGACCAACGACACCATCGACAGACAAGCCATGGGCGCTCTGGAAATTACTCACTGCACTCTGGGTTCCAGGCCCAAAATCGCCGTCTACGGTCAGGGCAGCTCCGTGAGCGTTGAGCATAGCCTGCATACTTGCCACGTTTTCCCCACTGGCACCAATGCTGTACGTAGGCCAACTGCGAGCAGCTCCGGCGCTACGTAGATGGGCAAATCCTGCTGCGGCAAACAGTACCAGCACTAGTAAGGACATAAGAAAGATTAGAAGCGGTTTTTTCATCGTTCTCCCCATTTTCTGGCTGTGTAATGAGACGACCTATAGCCTCTCTGCAAGGGGTCTCAAAGCCTGTGGTTCGGCCCACTCCTATCTGGACAACCCGCCACCAGATCATCCCGTCGGCAGATGGCTATGAGTACCTTTCGACCCATGAGAGCGTCATTCACGGTCCGTACTATGTTGTTCAATTGGCACCTGTGTATCTCTCTCCCATATCGTGCTTAAAGCAGATGCCGGGGCAAATTGATACAAAATGAACATCAAAATACTAAGATGTATTATAAAGCATGGTAGGGGTTTGATGCAATACCTGAGATTGTTCAAATTAAGGAGAGTCAAACTTTCATTGAGATGACAACTGGCTATTCCCATGCATATGTGATAAGACAGTAGTTTTATACATTCAATATATAAATCCTACTCTATAGAATTGATAGCAAACTGCTACTACATCTAATGATTTTCTCATGCTACACTCATCTCGATGAGGGTCTTTCACGCACCAGATGAGGAGAAAATCATGACAATAGAGGCGATGTCACAGCAGAAGAGCCGTTGGACATCAGGCGTCATTCCTTACGCTGAAATGGGATACTGGAAACCCGACTATGAACCGAAAGACACAGATATCCTGTGCGCGTTCCGTATTGTGCCTCAAGAAGGCGTGGAGCCAATAGAAGCGGCGGCGGCAGTGGCCGGCGAGTCTTCTACTGCCACCTGGACCGTTGTCTGGACGGACCGTTTGACGGCCTACGAGAACTACCAGGCCAAAGCCTATCAGGTCATTCCTGTTCCAGGCACAGACCAGTATATTGCATACATTGCCTATGATCTGGATCTGTTTGAAGAGGGATCAATCGCAAATCTCTCTTCTAGCATTATCGGCAATGTCTTTGGCTTTAAAGCACTGAAAAGTTTACGCCTGGAAGATATGCGTATTCCACCCCACTATGTGAAGACCTTTCAAGGGCCGCCCCATGGCATCGTCATGGAGCGCGAGTATCTTGATAAGTATGGTCGCCCTTTGTTGGGAGCTACCACCAAACCCAAGCTAGGTCTTTCCGCTCGTAACTATGGTCGTGTCGTCTATGAAGCCCTGCGTGGTGGCCTGGATTTTGTGAAGGATGACGAAAATATTAACTCACAGCCCTTTATGCGCTGGCGTGACCGCTACCTCTACTGTATGGAGGCTGTCAACAAAGCTGTTGCCGAGACTGGTGAGATCAAGGGCCATTATTTGAACGTCACTGCCGCAACGATGGAAGATATGTATGAGCGTGCCGAGTTTGCCAAAGAGCTGGGAAGTATCATCGTCATGATAGATCTGACCATTGGCTACACGGCCATCCAATCCATGGCGAAATGGGCACGCAAGAATGGTCTGATTTTGCATCTGCATCGGGCAGGCCATGGTACCTACACTCGTCAGAAAACCCATGGCGTTTCTTTCCGCGTAATTGCCAAATGGATGCGTCTGGCAGGGGTTGATCATATTCATGCTGGTACCGTCGTAGGAAAACTGGAAGGTGACCCGATGACGGTTAGAGGTTACTATCAGACATTGCGTTGTACAAAATACGATGCCGATCCCACCCTTGGCCTGTTCTTCGGGCAAGATTGGGCTTCAATGCCCTCTGTGATGCCCGTCGCCTCTGGTGGTATTCATGCTGGACAAATGCACCAGTTGCTCCATTATCTTGGCGAGGATGTAGTACTACAGTTCGGTGGGGGCACCATTGGTCATCCACAGGGCATTGCTGCTGGTGCAACCGCTAATCGTGTTGCCCTGGAAGTTATGATTCAGGCACGCAATGAGGGACGTGACATTCTTCAATGAGGGACCAGAGATTCTGGAGAAGGCCGCGCAGTGGTGTGGTCCGCTACGGGCTGCACTCGAAGTTTGGAAAGATGTGAACTTCAACTATGCGTCAACCGATACACCTGATGCCATACCAACACCGAACTATTAGTGTTGCAAGGAGGAATACTAGCATGGCTTTTCACCTGACCCAAGGAACATTTTCTTTCCTGCCTCCTCTCACAGATGAGGAGATTCGTAAGCAGGTACAATACTGCCTGGACAATGACTGGCCGATCAATGTAGAGTTCACCGACGACCCTCACCCGCGCAATACCTATTGGGAGATGTGGGGACTGCCGATGTTCGACGGACAAGATCCCGCCGCCATTCTTTATGAGATCAACGAGTGCCGCAAAGCATACCCACATCACTACATTAGAGTCGGCGCCTATGACCGTCAGTAAAGGCCGCCAGACGATCGCGCTCTCGTTTATTGTGAACCGGCCACCTCACGATCCTGGCTTTGCCCTGGCCCGCCAGGAAGCACATGACCGCAGTCATCCGCTACACATTACGTAGCTATGCAACTGACAAACCTGAAGGTGAGCGTTTCACTGATTAGCTTTTGAAGGAGATGATGAACGCATGTAGCAATAATCCAGGCATACTTGTTGCACATCGAGCAAACTGAGCAGCATAGTCAACACAATCCGATGAACTTGATGATGCAGTGGCGATCGATATGGCAGAGTGTTTCTTCAAGAGTCGCAGGTCATGGAAGTATTGCAAAAGCTTGACCAGGAACTGGTGGGACTCAAGGCCGTCAAGACACGTATTCGCGAAATTGCGGCCTTACTGCTCATTGATCGGATGCGCCGTAGCTTTGGCCTGACAGCACATCCCCCTTCTTTACATATGTCCTTTACTGGTCAACCAGGTACAGGTAAAACTACAGTAGCGATGCGCATGGCAACGATTCTCCATCGTCTCAACTATGTACGTAAAGGACACCTGGTTGCGGTCACACGTGACGATCTGGTTGGCCAATACATTGGTCATACTGCACCCAAAACCAAAGAGGTCCTCAAGCGTGCCATGGGGGGAGTGCTCTTCATTGACGAGGCTTATTACCTCTACCGCCAGGAAAACGAACGGGACTATGGACAGGAAGCCATCGAGATCCTGTTGCAGGTCATGGAGAACCAGCGTGAAGATCTTGTGGTCATTCTCGCGGGCTACAAGGATCGCATGGAAACGTTTTTCCAGTCTAACCCGGGCATCAGTTCGCGTATTGCACATCACCTGGATTTCCCAGACTACACACTCTCTGAGATTATGGCGATAGCGCAACTTATGCTTGCGGAGCAAATGTATCGTTTCAGTCCAGAGGCCCTCAAGGCTTTTGAAGCCTATCTTCACGAGGCGTATGCAGATGCCTCGCTTTTCCAATGCCCGTAGCGTACGTAATGCGCTGGACCGGGCGCGCTTGCGTCAGGCCAATCGACTCTTTGCCAGAGGAGGAAGAATCTCGAAGATCGACCTGATGACTATCGAAGCTGAGGATATGCTGGCTAGCCGCATATTCGTGGAGAATATGCCGGTGGAGAATGTGTCTGAGGGGGATAACGACCAGTGTTAAGAGAGTGTACAGAAAGGGGCAATTCAGGCAGAGGCTCGCCCGAGCCTCTGCCTGAATTGCCTCTTTCTGACACACTCTCAGGTACAATCTCTGTTTACTTTGTCGTGTGAATTTGCTTGATAAGGTTGCGCGTCTCTTCAAGCGTTACTCCCGATTTTCGTAAAACTTGCCCTCCAATACCTTCTTCTTCACGAAGCAGACCCAGCAGCAGGTGCTCTGTTCCCAGATAGTGATGATTCCAGAGCTGTGCCTCCTGTACAGCCAGCTCAATACTGTCTTTGCCTCGTGGGGTCATACCAATCATCCCGGCTGGCTGTGTTCCATCTTCAGTCGGATGTAACGCCTCGATCTGCTCCCGTACCTCGGTTTGCTGCACCTGCAATTGAGTCAGCGCTTTAGCCGCGATCCCCTCCCCTTCGTCCATGAGGGCTAACAACAGGTGCTCTGTTCCAATACCACCATGATTATACCGACGCGCCTCCTCATTCGCCAGCGACAACACTTGACGAGATCGCTCGGTGAATTTATCAAACTGGTTCTTCGGTCCTGGACTTGCTCCGACCCGTTGACTCTCAACGAAGTTCTCTACACCCGATGGGGTGAAACGGTATTCGCCAGCAATACGATACGCGACCAATTCTCCTCGCGCTACCAGACGCCTTACAGTCACCACATCGATCCGCAGCAGTTCCGCAACTTCTTCTGTCGTCATCAGCCGTTCCATGGATGCCTCCTTAATAATATAGCTGATATAAACATATCTAAGAGTATTATAGATTACTTTGGAGTAATTAACAATGCTTAGAAGGTTTTTGGATGAATTTTGTTTGTTGATCCCATGGCTCTATTTCTACGCCATTCCGGTGGGATATGGACTTGTATTATTCGTCTTTAACTCTCAAGATGTTTTTATTGTAGTATATGTTTTAAAAGCCTGTCATACCGTTAATGATATGACAGGCTTTTAAAACATATATTACAATAAAACCATCTTCTAGTGAGCCGCTATACGTTGCATCTCACGCTCGATTCCACGTTCCAGCGCTTCAATGAGATAGGGGCGAAGAGCCGATGGCGGGATTACATGGTCAATGGAACCTACCCGCTGTGCCCTCTCTACACTGTGAATGTGATCGAACTCACTGGCAACCTCACCTACTTTCTCGGAGCGTACCATGGTCGTGATCTCGTTCAGTCGGATCTGTAGTGCTGCCTTCAGAGTGTTGGGCGCATGTGCCAGTTGCTCCTGCACAGCCTTTACGCGTGGATCGGCCTTTGTTCGTGTGTCGACATCACGAGCAAAGACGACCGCCGCTGCTGGTACTCCACCGATAACCGATGCATATGATCCCTCCAGTGCTGCCACTTCAAGGTTCTCATTTAACACCTTTGAGAAGACAACGAAGGAACCACCATGATAGCGCGAAATCACACAGAAGACGATTGGTCCCTTGAAATTGATAATCGCCTTGCCGACTTCTGCCCCGTACTCAAGCTGGTTGTTGCGCAGTGATTCTGGGGAGCCGTCGAATCCGGAGAGGTTAGCAATAACGACAAGTGGTCGGTTGCCGCTGGTCGAGTTAATCGTTCGGCCTACCTTCTTCGATGCCATGGGAAACAATGTTCCGGCAGTCCATTGTTGTGGACCATCACCGGGGATAAAACCATGCCGGGGCATGGGACGCGACTCGACACCGAGCATAGCCACCGAATAGCCTCCAATATGCGCATCCCACACAATAGCCATGTCTGCATCCCGCATACCCGCCCAGCGCTCAAGGGGTGGGTGGTCGGCATCAATGATGGCAGACATAACAGTGCGCATATCGAATGGCCTCTTGCGACCAGGATTGATTTCCTCGGAAAACAAGTCGCCCACACGGGTAAGATCACAGTCCTCTGGACGCGTGCTGACATATGGGAAATCCTGAATGTCGCGCATAATCGGATCTGTGGTTTTTGCTCGACGCGGGAAGCGCTCTCCGGGCATAACGTAGGCGTGTTCATAGTGTCGCATAAGTATCTGGCAGGCGGCATCAAGGTCTGGAGCGAAGTATTGCGCCTGCCCATTGGGACCCATGACGTTCTCGTAGCCGCCGATTCCGGAGTTGTCCTCGGCAGAAACGCCTCCGGAGTAGTCGAGGGACTGCTTGCCTGTCAGAACCATCGCTCCATTAGGGGTCATAATGAGGATACCACGGGTGTGCATGAGCATCGTGGCCTCAGAGTTCCAGTACGGCTGGGCACCGACGTTGATAGCGTTAACGATGACGTTGACTTCTCCGCCGTTTTGCGTAAACTGGATCAGGCGTCGTAATGTTCTGCTGACCCAGTCCATATTTTCGGTGCCGCTATCCATCGAGATCTTAGCTCCAGCAGAAACAGTAAACCATTCAAGTGGGACCTGGAGCTGCTCAGCAAGGTTGAGAGCCTCGATAACCCGTCGGCATTCGGGTTCGGCTACAGAACCCAGGCTCATACTTGGATCACCAAGAAGGATTATACGAGTCATCCCCTCTGGATATCTGGTGGTATAGTTGCGGATGACTCCCACCACGATACCTGCCTTGTTCTGACCATAAGGACGTTTGACGGGTATCAGGCAGTTATTCTCGTCCAGATCGTACTCGGTGAAGTTACCTGGCGGCAATGTTGTACGAGTGCTCTCATATGGAGGTGTAAGCATCTGTATCAACTCATACGGATAGACGAGTCCGCGTGTACGTAACTGTACAACTTTTTGCCTGTACTCAGTAAGCGCCTGGATGGGTGCTTCACTTGGTACGCCCACATGCAGAAACAGTTCCCGCCCACCGGAGGTCGAGAAATGTAGTGCACGGTCGAGCAACTCACCGGTCCTGGGATCTGTGATTCTCGCCTGGACCACGATCTTTTCCAGTCCCAGCCCTTCGGTCGCAGGCCAGAGTCTCTGCATAATATCGAGGAACTCCTCAGGTTGCAGTCCGAGTGGAGGCCAGACATAGAGCAATACCCAATTCCAGGGTAAGCGCTTGTGGAAGGGAAGTCGAGATTGATAGAGACGAATATCCGCTAGCGTTTCCATCAACATACGTTCAAGATGGGGAATCTGGACGATCCGGCCAGCCTGATTGCACAGAGGTGTCACATCGCGCACCTCACTAATCGCAAAGAGTCGCTCGTCTTTCGGGTTATCCCGTGCGACTCCATGGAACAGGTACACATCCTCCGCTGAAGGCAACCGCTCAATGTGAAAGTTAGCCAGCCGCCATACATGGAGCCTTTTACCCATCATTGGATGGAAGCCCCGGTACAACCGTTCCTCCTGGTAGCCTTGATCGCCTGGACGATAGGTAAAATGCTCGGCACTGGCCATACCAAGGCCTTTACCCGAACCGATCACGGCAACGACGATACGTCGGATGCGACGAGAGAAACCCGCACTTTCTAGCGTTGCACGTATCTCCTCTTGCAGTGCGTCCCCCTGGCTCTCTGGTTCCGGTCGCCAGACGTAGAAATCTATGGCTACATCGTGCTCCACTGGGAATTGTGTGATAAAACGAGACATCGCTTTGGCTGCTACATCGAAGTTGGTGTACTCTGCAAATGTGTTGGCGACGTAGACACGTGTACGCTTATGCTCATAAGCCATCGTGGCAAAGGTTTGCCCATCAATAGTCGTGCACCCGACCTCTTCGATGCGGCGAATACGGTAATAACGGCGAATGAGTGACTCCAGCATAATCTGACGCAACGCATCACTCGACTCCAGGAATTGATGCGTCAGCAAAGTTTGCAAGGGTTGTGGGCAGGCTACCAGGGCATCAATGCGCTCATCGCGATCTGGAGCATTGGGGAACTGGGCCAGATATGCAAGTTGCGTCCGCACCTCATCATAGACCTTATTCCTGACCAGCTCGAACAAGGGTTGGTCAAAATAATGGAAGCGAACTTCGCGCGCCATATCGCTCACCGCCGGGTAGCGCCCCTGCGCCGCAAATTGCAGTCGATCAAGGAGTATACGTAGTTCCTCATTGGCTGATAAAGCCAATTTGTCAACGAATTTTAGACGTCGGTCAAGAATAGCGGTAATCACTGCCAACTGATGGTTCACATGCTGATGCGACTTGTAGATAGCAAGCAGACTCGCGTCGAGTTCTGATGATGAGTTCAGGCTCTCAACACCGTAATGTGCAAGCGTTCTTCGCAGGTTCTCAAAGAACGAGGGAGGCAGATTCTCCTGACCAGTGTCACGGGACCGAAAGATAGGTGATGAGGTCCTGCTCCGCACTATGCACCTGTTCGCCCTGCACCTCGGCCTCGGCCGGGTCCAGTTCGCGACGAAACAACGAACAGGTGTCGGCAAAAATAGACAAAATCTCGTTCTCACCGCTTTGTAGTCCCTGGTCGTCCGGTGCGATAACCTGACAGATAGCACGTTGCTCACTGAGGAGCCGTTTGGATTCCGCAGGATCAATATCATAACCGAGCATTTGGTTGCGCAATTCTTCGAGAATCCACTGACAGCGTGCCTGTGGATTATCTGGAGTTGGGGTGATTGTGCCTTCGGTCAGGTTAAACCGGACATGATCGACCATGACAGGCTCGTTGTCTTGCAGAGGTTCCAATTGTACAAGGGGTGCCCCGGCATCAACCTGGACATTGCTTGTCACGAACAGCCGGGCCACGCGGCCCGCGAAAGGAGCAGGGATGGCCATCTCCACCTTCATCACTTCGACAACGACAAGCCGATCTCCTGCATTGACAGAGTCACCAGGAGCTACTAGGACTGAGACAACTACAGTAGGGGAGGGTGCTCTGACAATACCTCCTTCTTCACGCGTCATACGATGCTCGATGCCATTGACCTCGACATAGTGGTTTGGTCCATCTATGACTGAGATGACCCGGTGACGTTGCCCAAAACATGTCACCCTGCGCTCAAATGGCCCAAATCGCTCGACTTTGGCATCAATGCGCTGTCCTTCGGTGATTACTCGATAGTGATGGGCACTCAGGCGAGAAACGTTCAACTGGTAAGGCTGACCGAAGTAGCGGAAATCAGTGATGACACTGACCTCCTGGCGTATTCTGGGTCGCCCACGGACTGCACTGGTATAGAACTGTACCTGCTCTACCTGCAGTTCTGCGTCGTAGGCCTCGACCGCAGCCTGGAGTAATGCTACATTGGCATAGAGCCTCGGCTGCTGTTCTTTCCTGCTCACTACACTGTCAAACCAGAAGGTATCAATTTCATTAGCACCAAGTTTGGGACAGTTGAGGAGTCCAAGCAGGAATGCTTTGTTACTCATCCCCCCACGGACAACGACCACGCTCTCTGCCAGTGACCGACTTAGTCTGGCGAAGGCTTCCTGACGATTACGTCCGCGAGCGATAATTTTGGCAAGCAACGGATCGAACTCGGATGGGATGGTGTCACCTTCATCGAATCCGGTGTCAATGCGTAGCCCTGGTCCACTTGCAAGCCGATATTGGTCGAGTGTGCCTGGGCTGGGGACGAAGCCGTTATCTGGATCTTTGGCATATAAGCGAACTCCGACAGCGTGACCGGTTGAGAGTGGAGGCTCTCCCTCAAGTCGGCTCCCGCGTGCAATGTCCAGTTGTAGCTTGACCAGGTCCAGCCCGGTAGTGGCCTCTGTGACCGGGTGCTCAATGGTGAGACGTGGGTTGACCTCCAGGAACCAGAACGCTCGTTGGCCTGGGTGGTACAGGAACTCGACAGTTCCGATGTTTTGGTAGCCTGCCGCCTGACAGAGGCGAACGGCGGCCTCGCGTAGCTCTTGCTCTTGCTCTGGAGGCAGCACTAAGGAGGCTGACTCTTCGAAGATCTTCTGGTTGTGGTACTGGACGGTACAGTCACGCACACCAACAGCCCAGATTGTCCCAAAGTTGTCTGCGATGATCTGCACCTCGACAAGGTGTGCGCCTTCAACTACACGCTCGATAAAAACGTTTGGGTCTCCAAATAATCTGCTGGCCTCGTTACGGGCACTCTCAAATGCGTTTGCAAGCTCGGATGAAGAGGAGACAAGATGTATACCTTGCCCTTTGGTACCAAACGCGGGCTTGATCATGAGTGGATACCCGATCTGTTCAGCGCGCTGCTGTGCCTCTGCCACCGTCTCGACTGGTCTGCTACTCCCAGGCACAACCGGAATATTAAGCTGTTGAGCAAGATGCTTGGCGCTGATCTTGTTCCCTAACTGTCGCAGGACGTTGGAATCTGGTCCGATGAAGACAATGCCAAGCCGTTGGCAAAGGTCCGCGAACCAGGGTTCCTCTGCGAGAGATGCACTGCCAGCCCAAACCGCATCAACCTGCGCTGCCACCAATGCCTGCTCGATACGCTCACGATCTTGACTGCGATTTTGTTGCCGTTCATCTTGCTGATCAGCGAACGCAGCCTGGCTGATACACACAGCATCGTCCGCCTCGCGTACAAACATCGCTCGATGGTCTGGTTCAGTGAACAGCGCAACTGTTGACAGCTGCGTACGCTTCTCCTGGTTGAGTTCGCGCACCGCATGAATCAAGCGTTGGGCTGTCTCTCCACGGGTGACGATAGCGATCCGCTCGAATGAGCGCTCTACGAGATTTTCTCCACTGTGGTATCCCAATGGAGTCTGATTGACATCTATGTTGGCCATGGCTTCGATCCTTTCACAATCAGATCAATAGCGTGTTTGGATACAAACTACTGCTATCTCCGGCATCTTTGGTATCTCTCCAGTTGGCAAGAGGTGAAGATGTAACCTCTTCCAAAAGTACCTGGGGACTGTACAAGCTTATCGCCAGGAAAAATGCCTTACCTATGACCACGTTCTATAATGTTTTTGCGCTACTTTACCTGCCTGTCGTAGTGAGAAGGGATATGATTCCTCTTACTTCTTCGAGATTTTTCAATGCCGCCATAGGTTATGGTATCACTCCGACTTGTGTAGCGCAACTGCAAAAGTTTTCTGGTCATAGCGCATTTGCCATTTTTTACCTGAAATTCTCGAATTATTAAATTTAGAAAGTTTTAAGGGATTAATTTTAAGAGATTTTGCGGGGAGACCCCCATAGGTGCGGACTTTAGCAGAGGGGAATCCTCTGCATTCCCTTTTTGTGCTGCCTCCGGTGGCAATAATAAAGAAAAGAAGCAATTGGAGACACCCCAAACCCCGGCAGGGAGACCCTGCACCCCTTCGTACGCGCCTAGGGGGTGGTATAAATTTAGTATAACTTAAATTCGTATAAACGTGTTTAAATAAATAAGGTAACTCTTCAGGCGTCATCTGGCCCTGTGTTCCCGTCGTGAGATGGATACACTACGTTGTGATATTTCTGTGAGAGCGCAAGTATATGCTTTTTAGTGGTTGGTCATACGTTTTGAGATTACACTCCGACTAACCGAAAATCCGTTATTGCCATATCGAAAGGAGAAAATAATGTTTCAGCGGATTTTGGTGCCCCTCGATGGTTCAGATCGCGCAGAACAAGCTCTCCCCGTTGCTGCACGTCTTGCCCGCTCTTCTGGTGGATCGTTGGTGTTGCTGCGGGTTGTCACTCCTCCTGTTGATTTCACCAGATTTTCAGAGCCATTGCTCACCATGCAGGAAGATGTAGAAGCTAACATCTCCACTGCGAAACAATATCTTGCAGCACTTGCCGCATCGGAAGAACTGGCAGGAATTCAACATAATCACAGAAGTGCTCCCCGGTGATCCCGCCCTGACCATCTTTCCGGTTATTCGTTTGCATCAAGCTGACCTCATCGTCATGTGTAGCCACGGAGTTACTGGTTACCACCGTTGGACATTGGGAAGCGTTGCACTCAAAGTGGCACGCCATAGCCCTCTGCCCGTCCTCATCCTTCGTGAGGATGCCGGTATCCCTACTAATCTCCACCCGGCTGGTATTCGTTCTGTACGTATCCTGGTAGCACTGGATGGTTCTGCACTGGCTGAGACAGCCCTGATACCTGCCGCACACCTTAGCACAGCACTATCGGCTCCCGCCCAGGGAGCGCTCCATCTGGTTCGTGTGCTGCGTCTACCAATGATGAAAGAGGAGAGTCAATATGATGTTATCGCTGTGGCAAAGAAACACGTCATCGCAGAAGCAAAGGCCTATCTGCACACACAGGAGCAACACTTGCAAGAAAACTCGACGGCAAAGCTTGTAATCACATCGTCTGTTGTTTGTGGCACAGATATAGCAGATCGGCTCATTGGGGTGGCAGAAAGCGGGGAAGAAATGGAGGCGGTTGACCACTTCGAGGGGTGTGATCTGATTGCGATGGCAACCCATGGACGAGGAGGTATCCAACGCTGGGTTATGGGAAGTGTGACCGAGCGAGTTCTTGGAGCGACAAGGCTTCCTCTCCTGATTGTGCGACCAGAGGGGTGAGGGAAATGGTCATGCTCCCAAATAGTAAATAGCTCTATTACTACTGCGGTGGCATCTCCTGCGGTGGATACTGCGCCTGCGGCATCTCGTAATTAGACTGCGATAACGGCGGATACTGATACTGCTTGCCGCTCTCCTGGCACACTTCTGGTAGGGGGATGGCCTGATATCCTTCCTGGTAGGGCTGATAAGGCTGTAGCGACGGCTGATAAGGCTGTAGCGACGGCTGATAATATGGCTGTGGCGGCGACTGGTAAGACTGGTTACTACTTCCCAGGATACCTGCCAGAAAAGTGGTCAGAGGAAGATGTAGAGATCCTAAAATGGCACAGATAATTAGCACAACCGCAATGCCTGGCCACCAGAAGTCGGTCGCGGCAATAACGGCCAGGCCGAAAAAGAACACGAATCCTTGAAGTCCTCCAACGGCAGCATGTACATTATTCGCACTCAGCGAGCCGACGAATGCAGAGAGTCCTAGCGCAACAAAGAATATAGGCAGAAAGTTCCCCGAGAAAATAGCAATGAGAAGTCCTATGAAGAAAATAGTTCCAGATAGGCTACCCATCATGGCAGCACGCGATTGATGGCGATACATGGCCTTATGCCCCTTTCCTGTTATACACCGTACTGTCTCATTGTATGTTATTGAGGGGCATATGTTCAAGGATGGTCGAGGCATCCAGAAAACAAAGGGAGAACAGGGCAAATATCCTTTAGTTACCTTCTTGTGAGGATGTAGTGGGGCTAGAGTGAGTACATTGTGATGTTCATGGGGTATCTTCTGGTAAGAGCAAAAAAGCAACATACTCAAAAATTCGTATGCGATCAATGATTGGAGAAGAAGTATGAGAGTGATCAATGATATGCACGCGTCCCTCCCAGAGAGCACATATGCCGGGAGGAATCGTATATCGGATAGCGAAAATACATTGCGCCAGCCCATCTGTCTTGATATTGCTCCACAGGGAAGTGTTTGTGAGTGGTGTGGGAAACCTGCTGAGCACCAACTGACGGCTCCTGGAGGTCTGGATCACCAGGAATATATCTTCCTTTGCCGTCATTGTGGTCAAGAATTTGTCCGTACAGTGGCCAGTTCTCTCAGTCGTGAAATACCAGCAGAAGCCAGCCTCAGTGTCTAACTACCTGATCATGAGTCATCCCGGTAACTGTTCAGGTACTCTCACCATGCGGTGGCTCGCTTCGTTTTCATCGTCGTGGTTCCGGCCAAAGTTACCACAACCCGCATAAACCATACCTGCGAAGCGCTGAAGGCGCTGAGGAATTAGAAAAAGGGACCTGAAAGTTACCGGGATGACCGCATGAATGTTCTCCCTTCACCGTTTCCTTTCCTCCTGGGCACCATAAATCCGGGTAAATGTGACGAGTAACTCAGGAACTCCTACCACAATCACCGTATCCCCTTCTTCGATACGGGTTTCTAGCCTTGAGCCGACTATTAACCCACTCTTTTTCTTTAAAGCGACAATCTGGGCACCATCACTCAAGAAATTCTGTGCATCCGTCATGGTTCTGCCGATAAGGGGCGATGTCTCAATAAGTCTGACTTCCCGCAGTGCCAGTTCGACATTTCCAGCTTTTGTAATCGCATCAAAAAACTCAATTACCCCTGGCTGAAGTGCTAAATTTGCCATCCGGTGTCCGGCAATAGTATAAGGTGACAGCACACGATCTGCTCCGGCTAACTTGAGCTTGGCTTCTGTCTCATTGTGGTTAGCCCGTGCGACAATGAACAGTCGACTATTGAT
>CAWFFV010000099.1:0-14487 GCA_963814985.1 uncultured Chloroflexia bacterium
TGTTATCTACGTGCTCGACTCATTACGTATTGCTAAACCTCTTTTCTATGCACAACGTGGCGGATCCGTTCTCTTCGGCTCAGAGTTGAAGGTGTTGCTGGCTCATCCACTTGTCAAAACTGAAGTTGATACAGATGGTCTCGCTCAAATCTTGAGCTTTGTGCGCACTCCTGGTTCAGGAATCTATCGTGATGTGCATGAATTACGACCCGCTCATATAGCTCTATGGAATGAGCAGGGTGACATCAACCGTTACTGGTCTTTGCATAGTGCCCCACACCGATGATCTGCCAACAACAATTGAACATATTCGTACACTGCTGGAAGATTCGGTCAAGCGACAGTTGATCGCCGATGTTCCAGTTGCGGCATTGCTCTCTGGAGGGCTAAATTCCAGTTTGTTAACCGCTCTTGCTGAGAAGGAATTCAAACATCAAGGAAAATTACTGCATACATATTCGATCGACTTTGCGGATAGTGCTCAGCATTTCCAGCGCGGTCTCTTACACCTTTCTTTGGATGAGCCCTGGGCTAAGAGAATTGCCGGGTACGTAGGTACGCAGCACCATACCATTCAGTAGATCCGTCCGCACTGGTAGAGAACCTGATGGCTCCAACTGTATGCTCATGAATATCCCAATGGTGGGTCAGATGAATACCTCACTCTACCTGCTATTTAAAGCGATGAAGCAAGAGGCAACCGTTGCTATTTCCGGAGAGGCAGCCGATGAGATCTTTGGGGGCTATCCCTGGTTCCAGATAGAAGCTATCCTCAAAGCTCCAACCTTCCCGTGGCAGCCTGCATTCTTGGGACAAGGGGAGAATGCCCTCTCGTGGTTGTCTGCTGACATTATGCAGAAAACGCATTTCAAGGACCATATCGCACTGCAATATCGTCAGACCCTTACCGAAGTCCCAGGCTGGAGGGAGAGGACGCACTGGAGGCAAGGAGACGCGAAATGTTTTACCTGAACCTGACCCATTGGCTGCCCTTTTTGCTGGAGCGGAAAGATCGTATGGGTATGGCAACCGGTTTAGAAGTTCGTCTTCCTTTTGCGATTATCGGTTGGTTGAGTATGCCTGGAATATCCCATGGGAGATGAAAACGGTCGATTCCATCGAGAAGGGTATCTTGCGTCGTGCATTTGCCCACATGTTACCCGAGGATGTGCTGTATCGCAAAAAGAGTGCCTATCCAAGCGTACAAAAACCCGGCTTACGACGAAGCGACTCGTCACTGGGCCTTGCAAATTCTGAACAATTCCGACGCGGCAATCCAGCCGCTACTCAATAGCCAGGTTGTCCGGGCACTAGCAGAAGACAAGACAACCAACCAACCAGGAATTGCGTTTATGTCCCTGTTCCAAGACATATATTCAAATCGACGAGTTGGCTGAAACATTACAAGGTCACACTATCTCTTCTAAGAAATCTTTTGTGCTGCACCATGCGAACAAATAGGAGCTGGCTTTGACCCGGTTTTGAAGAGGCGGAGAAGAGAGATCTGGTAAACACTCCAAAACCGGGCCAAGATCAAGCGCGGGAAGTGACCCCCTAGCGCAAACCGCCGATCATCGACCAGAAATGATGGAAGCTTTATGCACCCAATGCCATACGAAAAGACATAAAGCCGAAATGATAAAACGTCTCAAAACGAAGGTTCGCGACCAACCACGAGCGGGAAATGATGGACGAGCCCGTTGCAGGGACAACTTGCACGGCGGGTTGGACGGAGAGGGGATGCGGAAACAAACATCTCGAAAGGGGTGAACTGCGCCGTGTCCCTATCCAATAATGAAGATTCTGGGCTCTTTCTAACATTCATGCCATTGTGGAGAACAGGGTTAGAAATCCTCAAGTACTTCCTTTCTTTCTCCTCATTGCTTTTTTTCCTCAAGCTGTTGATATTTCTCTTCTCTTATCCCCCCAAAATCGGGGCAATTCCAGTTGTGGCCAGGGCTACTGGGATGTTATATGCAGGATTGATGGAACGTGATGTGTGGTCAGGACTGGTGGTTGAAGCGTGGGAACGGTGCCGATAAGGTTCACAATCGGCACTGCGGGCCTGAAACTTTTTTGCCGTGATCAACGTGCCAGTCTTGATGCTCCGAAACATGCTGCGTATTTGCAACTGACTTAAGGTTTCTTGGAAAAATCCTTCTCAAAGATGGTGCAGGCTCCCCATACAGATGAGAATACTGCATTCATGCCGAGGAGTATCAGGATGTTGCGTTGTGTGCTTCGCGCCGCCGATCTGCCAAAAATCGCATCGCCTGACAGGATCATCTCCTCGATGGTCTCTGACATGCTCATTGGAAAGAGAGGTCAATTCTGACCTGGCGAGATGTGGTATCTCTTCGAGGGCAATGAAACGAAAACGAGGACAAATACGATGCTGGCAAGAAAGAAAGTGGGGGGCGCTGATGCATTATCTCATCCTAGCGGACCTCGGATTTCCACTGTGGCTGCGACTGAGCCACTCTATCAATCTCCTCTTCATTGGACTCGTGATTCGGGGCGGTATCCAGATCTTGGGGGCACATCCGCGGCTCTATTGGAATAATGGGTATACGCCCAGGACTGAGTGGCTGAAATTTACCAAGCGGGAAGCCCCACTTCCGAGTGAGGTAGTATATACCGCCCGCAACGACGAAGTGAACGTACCTGCGTGGTTAGAATTCCCCGTATTGCTGGTCCACTTCCACGCAAACATAACGAACATTGTGCTTGGTGGACCAAATGAAAATTTCGAGCTGGCCGTCGCCATTGCCATTCTCGCTCTCCTCGTCGTGCTGGCGATCTACTGGTGGACAGTCTGGTATTCTCCACGCCATAAACATCAGGTCCAGGTGGCCCTTGATCGGCTGGAGAGTCCGATCAGAACGCTTCTGTTTCATCGCCTGCCCTCAGCACAGCACTCTACAGCAGCAGAGATTTCTCCCTACTTCTGGATCAATGGAGCTCCACCAACGGGTGAAGAGAGTCCAGCATTTCTCCAACTGGCAAAGAACCAGTTCCGAGATTGGCACTTACAGGTAGGAGGGCTGGTTCAGCACTCGCTCTGCCGAGACAAGAGCAGATCACGTGAGGATACCATGTTTTACGGCAGAGGGGCGGAAATTTGAGTTTGCTTCGATGGCTCCTGAAACTGGGAAGATCAATGAGAGCCGGGAAAATGAAAGGAAAAGCGATGCAAGAACAGGGAAAACAGCAACATATTCCGGTCAAGGTCTACCGAACAGACGAGCGCTTGATGATCGCAGCTCCGATGGCGGGACTGGAACCAGAGAACATTCTGGTCGAAGTCACCAGCGATGGTTGCCTCATTCTCCATGGAGACGAGCGAGCTCTCTTGAAGGAGGTCAAGGATCTGTTGGTCGATGAATGGAGCGTTGGTGTCTATCACCGCGAGTTCGCACTCCCAGTTCCGGTCAATGCTGTGTGTGCCAACATCACCTATGGCAATGGCGTGCTGATGGTGGCGTTGCCTATCAGCGGGCAGACTTCCCCTGCACGGCTGACGCTCGAACGGGTCACGCCTACCCACGGGGAGCACAGAGGCAATGCTGGTCACTTTGCGACCTGCGTTCAAACATGACCGCACGAGCTACTCTGCACTGGAGGAAATGATACCGCTGGCGAACCTTGGAGCGCTTGATTATACTGAAAGAGAGAAAAAAGAAAAGGAAGAAAAAAGAGGTGAAGGACCGCCGAGAGGAGAGCACCGATGTCACTCAAACCACAAGCCGTTTGTCCAGTGCCTCAAGAAACGGCCCGAGTAGCACGAGCAGCTTACCCGAAAGGGAACATCTACATGCAGATGCGCAATGTCTTGGGAAGTCTCTACACCGATGAGGATTTTGTGGCCCTGTTTCCCAAGGAAGGACAACCGGCCCAAGCTCCGTGGCGACTGGCTCTGGTCACCGTGATGCAATTTGTGGAAAACCTGTCTGATCGACAAGCGGCAGATGCAGTGCGTGGAAGGATCGATTGGAAATATCTCCTGGGTCTGGAACTCACCGATGCGGGGTTCGATGCCTCGGTGCTCTCCGAATTTCGTGCTCGTCTGATAGACAAACATGCGGAAGAACTCTTGCTGGAGAAAATGCTCACGCTCTTTCAGCAGAAAGGCTGGCTCAAGGCTCGTGGGCGGCAGCGTACTGACTCCACCCATGTCTTGGCGAAGATCCGCGCTCTCAACCGACTGCTCTGCGTCTGGGAAACGATGCGTGCGGCCCTCAATAGCCTTGCGGTTGTTGCTCCCGACTGGCTGCGTGCTCAGAGTCAACCAGAGTGGGTCGAACGATATGGTCCTCGTAGTGAAAATTCGCGCTTGCCCGCCGGGGAGGCAGAGCGTCAAGCACAAGCCGTAGAGATCGGGAAGGATGGAGTAGCGTTGCTTGAGGCTCTTTTTGATCCAACAGCTCCCCAGTGGCTCCGCCAGGTTCCTGCTTCGGAAATCTTACGACACGTCTGGGTTCAAAATTACCAATGGAACGATGGGGCCTTTGGCTGGCGTTCCTCCAGAATATTCCCCCTGCATCCCGTTACATCAGTTCTCCCTACGACGAAGAGGCTCATTACAGCAAGAAGCGGAGTTCCCAATGGGTGGGATACAAGGTCCACCTCACAGAAAGTTGTGAAGTGCGCCTGCCTTTGCTCATTACCCATGTGGAAACCACGTCAGCTCCCGTTTCAGATGATGCGAGGACGGCAACCATTCATGCCGAACTTGACCGCAAAGGGTTGTTGCCATCTGAGCATCTTGTGGATACGGGCTATGTGGACGCTCAACTCCTGGTGGAGAGCCAGCGGGACTACCAAATTGATCTGGTGGGTCCGACCCGAAAGAACTACCGATGGCAAGCTACTCAACAAACCGGCTTCGATGCCGACCACTTTCTCATTGATTGGGAAAAGCAACAGGCCATCTGCCCGGAGAAACACACCAGCAGCAGTTGGACTCCGGCCATTGACAACCGGAAAAATGAGGTGATCAAAATCAAGTTCTCGACGACGGACTGCCAGGTGTGCCCGTCTCGATCACTCTGTACGCAATCCATTCGCTCTGCTCGTCGAACAGTTACAATTCGTCCACAAGAACAATATCAAGCCTTGAAGCGGAGGCGGGAGCAAGAAGAGACCAAGGAATTTAAGCAAGCCTATGCCAAGAGGGCCGGTATTGAGGGAACCATCTCACAAGGGGTTCAAGTCATGGGTTTACGTCGTTCTCGCTACATTGGGCAGGAGAAAACGCATCTGCAACACGTCGCTACTGCTGCTGCTCTCAACCTGGTTCGGAGTATGGCATGGTTAAGTGGGGTTCCTCGTGCTCAGACTCGGCGTTCTGCTTTTGCTCGCCTGTATGATGCTGCTTAAACGGGTTCGCCAGCGGTATCAAACATGAGGAAGAACCAAGGAACAGCGGTGCTCACTGAAGAGAAGAGCAGGCCAGGAAAAGTGAGGACAAGCCAGCAGGAAACTCTGGCACGCGTCTGCTGACAAAGACGGTGATCTGGATCGCAGGGGTGGCCAGTGGCTGGGCGTCTTTCTCTGTCGCACGGTGTTCAATTACACCGAATGCTGCCCGCGAGACATTCCCATCACCGACCTGATTGAACAGATAAAGCGTGCGTCGCTCTATGACAGTACCGCGATCGAATAAGGGGTGACTGTCATCTGAAAGGCTCTGGAGGAATCACTATGAGAGAATTGTTGGCAGGAGAGACGTTAGCAAAGCAGAAGCTCGCGGCGTTTGAGCGACTGCAACCAGAATTTGAGGTAAGTTTTTGCTTCGTGCAGGAGGTGCATGGACAGCGGCGCTTCGCAGCCTTTCCAGTGGCAGAGACTGTCTCCTATCTGCATGCCCTCTGGGTCTGTGAACGCAAGGATCGTCTCCTGAGTATCTATAAGAACATTGTACGCTATGAGGGCCAGCATTGTCTGAACTTCTTACAGCGTTGGCAAGAGGGAGAGGCCGAGGCTGTGGTCGCGTTCCTCCAACGCAAATTGGATGCCCTGCCTTTTGACGATATCATGAACCAGATCCAGGAAGCGAAAAGCGCACGCCATGCCGGTGATGGTCTATTACGGCGTCTTCTGCATGGTCGCCAGGTCCTCCTGAACCGGGCGATGAACCTGTTGCAGGCCTTAGACGGCATCTTTGCCCTGCCAGAGGATGACCTGATGCGGGAAGTGCAGATCGCCTGTGCACATCATGGACACACTCCTAGCCAGATCGAGCAGCAACTGGCAGAGGTGGAAGATCCGCTTTTTTCCTATGCTCCCCATCAGCTCCTGGCACAACGGAATATGCTGGTGATGAATACGCTTGGGATCAACGTCATGACATTCCCCACCGATCTGCCGGGCGAGCGCTCCTGGAAGGTGGTCGCACCAACGGAATCCCGGCCCCCTTTTGCCGAGTCCGTGATTCGAGGCTATCAGGAACTGGTATCCCCTTCACACAATAATCTCAACGGGCATCGCTTTATTGATCGTCCTGAACACGAGCGTGCGGCCACAAGAAAACTAGGAAACACATGTCAATATATATGGTGAAACTGACCAAGGAGAGGAAGTGGCAAACCAAACGATGGCGTTTCATTTTGAAACGCCAGCAGGTTTTCTGTATAAAAAAGCCTTACCAAACTGAGGAAAAAAGATGAATCTCTCATGTTTGGCAAAGCTTTCTCACTATTACCTTTAGCAATATTATTTTATGGGATGAGAAGCTGGCCCTGTTACTCGTCTTCTAGCAATGGTTTCAGGGGGAGGTGTTTCTCTTGTGAAAATATCCTGTCCTACATTTGTAGAGGCCCAATCTTGTGAAGATACGGTTTCACTGGTCAAAAGCCAAAGGGTTGTCAATATTTCTTTTCCTTCTATTATTTGATATTGACCTGACCATGTTGTTACACTATGAGAACTTCCATAGACTGCATTCACCCATGCTACAATAAAACCAACAGCTTGTCCTCCTGTATTAGGTAAAGTATCTAATTGACCGTTTAGCGGATATATCCCAGAACCATCTCCAACGGCCGTTTGATACATTCCTTTCAAAAACTGGCCCTCTTCTATCTCCAGAGTCATTTGAGAACCGAGTTCATTGTGCCATATGCCTGCGACTGACATATTTGTATTCTCCACTTCTCTTTTTGTTCATTCATCATCTCCATTAGAGACGAAGGCTAATGTATTTGGCGGGGAACGAAAAGTAGGAAATAAAGGGCTAATAAACCAATTCCTACTTTCATCAATTACCATCGAGAAAACCATTTCATTGGTTTTTCTTCTTAAGTAGAAACAGAATATTTTCGCTCTTAAGGCAGCCAAATTCTGATGTAATATTCTCTATCTCTTTTTCAGTTTCTCTTATATTATATTTTATGAAACAATAGAAATTTAATGTTTTATCAATTTATACAATATATTATTGATGCATAAACTTTTAGAGATGAACTAGTCAAGAGTGTTGTGCAAACAGAGCCACTGACACTTCAAAAGAGGGGGCCGAGTATGAGCGGACCCATACGCACCAACTTAAGGACTCAACAGCCAAGCAGTGAGTCCATCACGCAGGAGTGGGCGGAATTGGGATGCTTTTTGCGTGTGTTCATGCGGCAGCCAGCCCGCATGCGACGAGCAAGAGCCAGGATGGCTGCATGCAAGGAGCGATAGCCAGCCAAAGCTTCCATCAAGGAGAGACTGCCATCGCGGATCACTTGAGCCAGTTTGACCAGACTGCGTTGCTCGTCCTGCCAGGCCAGAAGCACAATGAACCAATGTTGCAGCAAAATCCCGATAAGCCTGGCATACAGCTCACACAAAATCCGCCAACTGTGTCCAGTGCGCCATTCATCAATCTGGCCATATTGCTTCCAAAGCTTGTAGAGCAGTTCGATTTGCCAGCGTTCCCGCTGCAACACAATGGCCTCTTCGATGCTGAGGTATTTGCAGGAGCATCGGTCAGTAAAAGCAGCCAGCTCGCCAGCTCCAGTGCTTGTGCTGAGACGGACTCCTGTCGGCGAGAGGCTTCCTGCCGGAGGCGCTCGCGGCGTTGCTCAGCGATGTCCTCCGGGACGCGCATCATCAGAAGGCGCATGGGATGACGCTGCTTGATCCCAACGAGAACAGGCATTTCCTTGATCTGCCCCACTCGCGGCGGTAAAACTGTTTTCAGAGGCAACCGTTTGCCTGCTTGCGTAAAAAAGACGGTACTGGACTGCGGACGCGTCAGCGTGTAACTGTGAGCCGCTCTTCGAGCCACGATGCGCTCCAAATTGAAGTAGCCTAAGTCCGCCACATAGAAACTGCCAGCAGGCAAATCCACTTCATTGAACGGGCTCGACCGATCGGAGGCTCGTCCATCCGTCAGGCTTGGTCCCCAGAGTTGCCCTCGTTTCAGTTCAAAACGGACATGGATTTTGACTGCTGCTTGTCCTTGGTCACAGTGCCCTCCACAGCCTCGCCACTGCTCGGCCAGTTCATCTGGCAAGGCAATGCTGCTGCTATCCTCAATGATCACATTGCTGAAGCGACGCAACAGCGGCACCGGGACCTCTTGATCGGCCTGGACCACAATCCCGGTCAATTCCTGTAACACCGCGTGCAGAAAATGGGCACAGGACCTGGTAAAGCGCTTGTGAATAGCCGTGTCACTCACCACGACCTCACGCGTCGCCGCCGTTGAGGCTAATTGCTCCAAGCTGCTATCTGGGTGGGCTAACCAGCCAAAGACCAGCGTTTGCAGCAAATCTGCCCCGTCGAACTTTCTTTCTCTCTGAATGCAGTGGGTTTCTCGTGCTAAGATACGCGCTCGCTCTCCCATCACGTAGCTGACTTGTTTCTCCATCCGTGATAGACTTGGCATGCCATTGCTCCTTCTCTGATCATGATAGGATCAATTTTCTCTTCCTATCTTCTCAGAAGGGAGCTTTCTTTGTCATCCTCTTCCTTTCCTTAAGTTGGTGCGTATGCGATGATAAAACATATACCCCCCAATCCTACGGAGAAGAATACGCGAGGCAGCAAAATCGAGGAAAGCAACAACATTCCAGGGAATGACGCCACTACGCCAGAAATAATATCGCAAGAGGAGATGTGAAAGGACGGCAACTCCCCCATAGGCCAACCCAAAGCAGACCATAAAGAAAATACCAAACATAAGAGCAAACGCCAGCCCCAGAACAGGCCACCCCGAAAGTTGCCCGATGAAGCCAAAAGCGCCTCCCGTCACAAGTCCGCTGATCAGTGCACCGATACTTCCAAAAAGAATGGAGCAAGAAGGCCAGCGCGGAGAGATCGTCGTATACCTTCGTTTGGCTGTAAAATCTGACGCTGGTCGAGCATATCACTTGACCATCCTCAATTGAGCAGCGAGGTCAGCAGACTGATACACAGCACGATACAGCCAACAATGATGCCATAGATACTCCCATATCGAAGACCATAACTCCATCCATAAAAAAGGGCGCTCCCCCCTCCGATCACTACCACCACACTCATCAGAACAATAAAACCAAGAAAGAGGCTTTTCGTTCGTCGTTGAGAAGAGACTGACGAATACTTCTCCCATGACCAGGAGAGAACTTCTGATGGCCTGATCTCCTTGCCAAGACCATACCCCATATTCGTCATCAAGGCATGGTAGCAGAAATAAATAAGTGCATTAAAAACGAAAATAGCAAACCCATCAACTATCGATCTCGTCCCAGCGAGAAAGCCATTCACAAGAGCAAATGTCAACCCGCTGGGGGCTCCCATTACCACACTATCAACCAAGCGATTTTTCCAGCCAGCTCCCCTGAGAGACGCAAGCTCAAAAAAAGATGGGCTTAAAGACATAGAGAAGATGAATATACCCGTCAACCCAACCATTAAGCCTGCCAGGAGTCCATACGCAAGGCCATAGGAAAGTCCTCTCCCTACCGTTTGGCCCCCAAAGAGGATAAAAAGAACAGCAGTGGGCATCCCTACCACACCTCCAGCTATCCCACCATCTCTGCACCCTCTCAATACGCCCTGCCATAGGTTTCCCCATGACCATTCCATTTTGTAGGAATTAATTTTTGCTAAACCCGCCATAAATAGCGCGAGGATCGTAAGGATGAGTCCCATGACTCCCCCTCCCAGAATTCCCCCTCCCAGTCCGGGAGCCATCCACCCTAAAATACCGCCTCCAGGCGGCGCTCCAAGCCAGACTAAGAGGCCATTCTTGATCTGGCCGGCCTGGACTGCACTGTCAGCATTCAGACAAGCAAACGTCGTAGCCTGCACAACACTAACCCCAATGTTCACGAGCCGTACTACTCGACTATAAAACTTTGTGCGTTCACGCTCAGGAAGAAAATCCGGTTGAAGACGCTCCACATAAAATTCTGTCTGATGATGCTGGCGCATTTGACGCGCCAGCCAGCTCAACCACCATTGAACGTCAGACTCCGTGTAGCGAGAATTGACACGACCCCGGTGCAACATACGCTCGACGTAGGCCGTAAATAGTTCCTTCCGGCGCTCCTCAAGGGAACCAGTATGCAGAATGGCCTGTGCATTTCCCTGGTAAGCGAGCATGAGAATATGTAACAGCAGCGGCGTCGTAATCATCGCACGCAGCTCAGCATCTGAGTTTAACGCCCTGCGCACCCCTTCAAGCTTCTGCCCGGCCTGCAAAAGAGCATCATCTATTTGTGACCAAGACAGTGGCTCTAACTGGATGGCTTGCAGCAAGCCCAAACGCCTCAACTGTGCAAAGTATTCTTCCCTCCGGCAGGAAATAACCACTGGCGGAAAATCATGGGTCTGTCGATAGATATTGATCGCCGCCACACAGTCAGAGCGGGCAGCTTCCGCCATTTCATCCAACCCATCCAGCAGTAGTAACAGTTGATTGGTGCGAATCCAGTCCTGAGCCACTTTCGGAGGAATACGATACTTGCTAGAGAGTTCCTCTATCAGCCACTCATCCAGCGGTAATTTTTTGCTGGCCCATTCAGAGAGTACAAATACCACCGGGATCTGCTGGTCTCTATCCTGAGATGCGCGCTCCAGCAACTCGCGCAGCAGCATCAGTAAGGCTGTGGTTTTCCCGGCTCCTGGTTCTCCC
Organism: uncultured Chloroflexia bacterium; assembly: GCA_963814985.1. Taxonomy (GTDB): domain Bacteria; phylum Chloroflexota; class Ktedonobacteria; order Ktedonobacterales; family Ktedonobacteraceae; genus CAWFFV01. The sequence continues at coordinate 11,108 of CAWFFV010000099.1, forward strand.
TGCATGAGCATTTCCCCATCCGCCTCATCGTAGACCTCAAGGAGAGCTGTTCCTGGCGGCAAAAGCCGTGGTGGACGATCCGTTTCCAGCTTTGACCAATGCCAAGGATTGAGCAAAGCGTCGGGCCGCTCACGCAAGCCCAAAACCATCAAGGTCGCCTGGCCCAATGAATTTGCTAACACTCCATCGATCCGGATGGTCTTTACTCGGTGGAGCATACGACGACAACCGTCGTCGATCTTCTTGTAACTATACAGCCCCCCCCCTTGATCTGAACAGTGAAGAGGGAAGCAGAACTCTGAGAGGAGCCACGGGAGAGAAGGGGACGCCAGCAAAGATCTGGCGTGCGACCACGCAGAGGTGATGTCCTTGTTTGGCCATTGTGGAGAAGTAGCCACGGATGCGACAAAAGGCAACAGGGCCAGTTCGAGCGAAAGGTCCCAGAGATTTTCTGCTGAACTTTCACCATCCGAAGATCTTGCTCGGAGCCATTGTTGTCAAATGGCACGGCAAAATCATGCATGAAACGCTGGATCAGGTCTTGATGCTGGTGCAAGTGGATCAGCAGATTGAGGGCGTCGTCTTTTTGGTGCGCCTCGTTTGCCCATCCGTTTTGCCGGAGGAGGATTGGCCGCCATTCCCGTCTGGACGAGCTGGGTGTAGCACCTTCATGCGTCCTGCGTGACGGCCTGGGACAAGCTCGTCATTGCTTCCTCTTGTGCCTGTTGAACGCACGCTTTGATTTCCAAAAGCAATGCTTTCATCACCTGGGAAAATGTGGTTCCAAACAGATCGCTGAGGATCTGGCTGACACGAGCCAATGGGAGCAGATGCAGGCCGGCCAAATACACGGCCAGTGTTTTCACGTTGGGACCATACTGTGCTGCGGCCATCGTGATCCCATCAGGCAATTCGGCTCGCGTCTCGGCTTGACAGCAGGGGCAGGCTTTGACCTCAACCTGATATTCGGTGACCTGCAGATGAAGACCTGGCAGATCAAATACCTGCACACGTTCTCGTCAACACAGTGATACCAGCGAGAGATTGTGCTGACAGTGTTGGCACTCGACAGGGGTGAGCGGGATCGTTTCGTCGGGCTGCTCCACCATCATCAAGGTCCGTCCTTGATGGCCTGGCTGCCCTCCACTCTTTTTTCCGCTCTTTTCTCGCAAACTCTGGGTTTTGCGCACTGGTTCCTTGAAGCCATTACTGGAAGGGGGCTTACTGCTATTGTGGCTGTCTTTCGCCGCTTGTCCCTCCAGTTGTTTGACCCGCTCGAGGATTTGGGTGATATCCTCTTGCTGTTTCACGACCTGCTCCTGCGCTTGAGCCAACTCTTTTTGCAGAAGAGCGTTTTCTTGTTGAAGCTGTTCGTAATCGACCTGCAATTGGGTGTAGTTCTTTTGCAAATTCTCAAGCGCTTTCAGCAGTTCCGTTTCTTTCATACTTGCATTTTAACAGATTTGTCCCATTTCAACATCCTCTCTGGCACTTTTTTCCAAGGAGGGTGAGTAGTTACACGGTTTTTCAGAATAATGATGAAACGCTCTCATCTGTGCTCATAATAACCGTATTATGGGATCTTCCCACAAAGAGTATTAATGCCATTTTCATTCGTGGTGGCGCGTCTGCGACGCATGGCGCTTCACACAAGAGACTTCATCAATTATGCCACATGACTGAGAAGAGCTCCAGAGTTCTTCATACCATAAATAACAATGCCTCAACTACAAAACCAGAGAGAGCAACGTATTGATACAACATGGCAATTATTAGTACATTTTGGGTACTTGAGTTACTTACAAGGACAAGGCTTGGTTCTAGTGATAGGGCAGCGTTTGTCGAGAGCCAGCAAACATGTGAGAGCTCTACACAGAGGAATGCACTTCATCATCACCACATACCAGGAGAGGTGCCACTCTCCAAAATAATGGCTGTGCCTCTGTTGACGCTTCTACGGAGAAAGGAGTGATTTTCCTGTTGTTGGCGGGCAAACACTCTTACTTATTGCCGCCACTCATGAGATGCACTAGCATCTGTCTAGCCCGAAGCATCTGGGCGAGAGGAGAGATCCATGCACAGGCGACCCGTATGAGTCCTCAAGGAAGAGGAATTGTATCTCGCGTAAGCTTCAATCGTATCTGGCCCGTTATGTTCGCTCTTGTTGTCATGGTAGCGATGGGAACGGCTATTCTGCCTGGTTTTGCTCCCAAATATGCCAAGGCAATGGGAGCAACCCCGGTCAACCCACTTTTTTCAATGGCAGTCCTGGTGACCAGCCAGTGCCAATCTCAATTGGGGCGCACCACCAATGCGACCAGTTATATATCGAGCAAACAGATCTGGAAACAGGACAAGTCCAACGCTTATCACCTCCAGTAACTGAAACTTCGTTCTCACCGGGAGGGCTGCTAACAGGACAATGGTATCGTTTTCGTGTTATCCCTGTCAACGATGAGGGTGAAGGAATTCCCTCCAACCCGATCGAGATCCGCACTGGAGGCTTCCGGGGAACATATGATCACTACTATGCTCTTGGTGACTCCTACAGTGCCGGGGACGGTGCTCCGCCTTATTCGGGAATACAGGCTTGCACACAATCTACAAAAAGCTATCCCTACCTACTCGGCAATGGTGTGCCAACCCCTGTGTTGCTTGCCTGCACCGGGGCTGTGACTGATGACATTGATCGGACAATTCAAAACAGCAGCCTGACGGCAACTCAGCTTGATCAGTTGAAAAGCTCTCCAACTGCAAACTCTCTGATCACTATCACTATCGGGGGAAATGATGTTGGCTTTTCTAGCAAATTGCAAAACTGTATTACCAGTTTTCATTCCTGTACATCCCGACAATCGATCATCTCACAACGGATTACTGCACTAGAGCCGCGCTTAGCCGGCGTCTATCAGGAAATTCGGCAAGCGGCACCTGGCGCTGATATTCTCATCGTTGGCTATCCCTTACTCATTGCAAACCCATCAATCGCGGACTGCCATAATCCCATTGTTTACGTTGCGCCTGAAGTTACTCTGGGATCAAGCGTTCTGATTCGCACACTCGCTACTCAGATGGACAATGTGATCAAGCAGGCTGCCAACCAGGTGGGCGTTACTCCAGCCACGACGGTGGGCAGAAGCGGCGTTCGCAGGCCATGAGGCATGTACAGCTAATGAAAGTCAGGAGTCGGTATTAATGAGATCAGCAGGTCTCGATAAATTAGCTAAAAAATTATTGCCCATCCCAACGCAGCAGGCTACCAGGCATATGCTTCTGCCGTCAACGCTGTCCGCTTCTCAGCTCTACCAGAACGGTGCGGTGCGCGATTAGTGTGATCCGCGAAAATAATGCTGCTGCAAGCTCCTTTAGGGGAGTTTGCA
>CAWFFV010000100.1:0-8838 GCA_963814985.1 uncultured Chloroflexia bacterium
AATACCCAACTCAATAGCTAAAGGAGTGGATCTCATTTTTCTGGCAGGGGAAGATGCAGATGCCATTCGCTTAGCACACGCAGTAGGAGAAACATCCAGAGCAAATCCCGCAAGTATGTTTCTGGCAAACCTCAAAATCATGGGTGGCGATGCTCTAGGCTCAAGCATACTATTAGGCAAAGGGACCAGTTCAGATGCCGCTATCTCTGCAAGCTTTCCGCAAGATATGCAACGGCTCATCTTCGCCACTTTTGCTCACCCGGACGAGTGGACATTTTTAAAAGTTCCTCAGAATCAGCAGCCGGCTCTCTTCGCTGATTGGTCCGCCACATATGAAAATACTCCCCCTGGGGCATTCTCTGCCCCTCCTCTAGAAAATGATACCATCCTGACCTATGATGCAGTGCAGGTTGTCAGGAAAGCGGCATCGTTAGTGTCCGGCCCCTTGACTGGCCAATCGGTACGTAATGCACTGGCTCTCTGGGGTATGGAAAAGTTCCCGCATTTCAGGGGGCAAGCGGAAGTATCTCTTTTGACAGTCAAGGAAACCCCAGGGACAAAGCTCTCGTTGTGTTAACCGTTGAAAATGTCAATGGGCAGAATATGATTGTCTTGAACCAGATTGCTGGCAAGTTCTTCTAACACAGCAGCAACTACTCAGACCCCTTTTTCCTGATTTTATCAGCGCCGATGGCGCTTCGCTGACTGTTTTGTTGCCGGTGGCGAGGAGACCAGAGTAGTTACTATCACCCATATTTCCTACTCTGGTAGCTTTTGGGATACAAATCATCCATGATAGCAAGCGACACATTTGCCCACTATTTTCATGTTCAAAGGCTAACCGACTCTGGCATGGATGGACCCCAAACAAAAACAGAGAGGATAGATGATATACCCTATGGAATATCCATTATTTACATTGTCGTCAGGTGATGTCTTACATGGAACGCGATATCGCCTGCTCAAGCAAATGAATATCTTATCGCGTCAACAGGGACAGAAAGCTGCCTGGCTTGCATCTGATGCTCAATCTGCTGCCAGAAGAGTCATTCTCGTCCGATAGCATTTCCCCAGAGTACTCCTGCCGACCAGCAAAAAATGCTACAAACGATCTCTCAGGACTTAACGGAACTCGGACAGCATCCCGGTTTCCTCCCCATCATTGATGTGTTCCAGGAACGAGATGAATACTACATAGTCCAGTTATACCCCGAAGGGGAGAGTCTGGCATCCTTGCTCCAGCGGCAAGGCGGCGCACTCCCAGAACGTGATGTTGCTGAATATGGCCTCCAGCTCTGTGCAATGTTATCTCTGCTTGCACTGCATCATCCTCCCCTGGTTCATGGTTCTATTTCCCCTGAGACTATTCTTATTAGCCCTCATAAACGCCAGCTCTGGCTCCTCTATTTTCCCTTCTTCCCACTGCAAGTATCTACCAGGGAGAAAACGTCAGCGGGTTACCTGGCTCCTGAGCAAATCAGAGGAGAATGCTCTCCCTCATCAGATCTCTACTCACTCGCGGCAACATTACATCATGCAGTCACAGGCTATGGCCCACAGGAACGCCTGGCTTTTTTCTATCCCCCTGCTCGCCGTTTGAATCCGGCTGTAACTCCTCAGATGGAGGCAATCCTGGCCCATGCATTACGCTTATCAGCATCACAACGCTTTACCGGATCTTCCCAGATGCAGCAAGAACTCTCCAACTTGATTGCATCCTCCCCATCGATCTCTACTATCTCCTCTTCTGTTCCAATTCCTTTAGCAATCGGGAAAGTGCAAATACGCCAGCGCAGTCATCGGGCAAGTCTCCGTAATTTTGGGATCGTGGGTGGACTGGCTACTGCTATTATTCTTTTCCTGCTCGCATTCACTTTGTACCCGTTGCTCATGGGCAATTTCTCCGCTACAGCTACCACGACAGCACAACAAGCCCTTTACCAAAAAGCTCTCGACAAAGAACTGAATGTAGAGTTACAAACCTATCGGACAAAGGGTGGTATCGGTTTGAGCGACGGTCGCCTCGCCTTTGATATTTATGCGGGCCGCACAAAAGCTGACATCGACTCCAAGCAACGAGCTACCTCGGCGCTGCAACAGGGCAATAGTAAGAGCGCTATGAACTTGCTAACGCAAACTATTACTGCTGATCCGGCAGATGGCGAAGCACAAATCTATAACGAGGATCTCCATATCTCTCTGAGCGGCGCTCCCTTTATTAGCATTGTTCTTGGGCTATCTATCGATAATGACCCATCCGACCTTCTCACTGCTCGTGTCCAACTGGAAGGTGCATTTCTGGCACAACATGAAATCAACACGAAAGGCCTCTTACCTCATGGTCTGCGGCTACGTCTCCTCATTGACAGTTCAGGGGATGATGATGGAAATGTGGCAACAGTAGCACAACTCGTTGCCAATCGAGTACTGAAAGCCGGAAATCTCGATCATATCGTAGCTGTCGTCGGATGGCCAACGAGTGAGGAAACAACCAATGCACGTGATATTCTTGCCGGAATACATTTACCTATGGTATCGCAAACAGCCTCAAGCGTGAAATTAAGTGGGAGCAGCCCCTACTTCTTCCGGGTCAACCCACCCGATGATCTGCAAGGAAAAACATTAGGAAGCTTCGCCGTGCAGCAGTTGCATGCAAAAACCGCCCTGATCTTGCAAGATCCCACAGACCCCTACAGTGTCTCTATGGCAAATGCTTTTAGTACTTACCTGAAGGCAAACCATATCACTGTCATTGATAATCCTGTCAATTTTACGGGACTGACAACAACAGTTACACAGTATGAGCAGACAGTGATCCCTTATGCGATAGCCAGGGCAAGCAGACCTCATTTTTATGGCAGGGGCCGACGTCGATGGTATTCGCTTAGCACATGCCCTTGGGGAAATAGCCAGGGAAAATCCCCTCAACATGCAGCTAGCGAACCTCAAAATCATAGGTGGTGATGGTTTTGACTCAAACTTACTGCAAGGGCAAGGGGGCGGCCCGGACGCTACTCTTGCAGCGAACTTTCCGCAGGATATGCAGCGGCTCACCTTTACTGCTTTTGCTCACCCGGACGAATGGACATTCTTAAACGTTCCTCAGAATCAGCGACCCACGTTCTTCGCTAATTGGTCCAACACCTACCAAAAGGCTCCTCCTCTAGCAGAGAATGCTCCTCCTCCTGGAACTGACGCTATTCTGACCTATGATGCCGTACAGGTCATCGTCAAAGCCGCCACATTAGTCTCTACTCCTCTGACAGGTCAGGCACTGCGTAATGCGCTGGCCTCTTTGGGACATGGCAAGGTTCCCGCATTCCAGGGGGTCAGCGGGCGCATCACCTTTGATAATCAAGGGAATCCTGACTGATAAAGCTGTCGTTGTATTAGGTATTGAAAATGTCAATGGGCAGAATATGATTGTCTTGAACCAGATTGCTGGTAAGTTCTTCTAACACAGCAGCAACTACTCAGACCCCTTTTTCCTGATTCATCAGCGCAATGAGTCATCCCGAACTTTTCCGGGACATGAAATGCCCTTTTTACCTATTTGGCAAGCGGGAGTGCAGAGGGCGGCAGCCTTCTGCCGGGGTTCTGGGTGCCCCCGAAAAACATCTTTTCCTTCTTTTGCTCGCCGCTTGCGGCGGAGAGAGAGGAAAAAGAAGCTATTGGGGACACCCCAAGCCCCGGCAGGGAAACCCTGCACCCCCGGTTTTGGGAACTTTTTCAAAAGTTCGGGATGACTCATTGCAACAAAACGAGAGCGAGCCACCTGCGGTGGCGAGGAGACCTGTTAGCATTCTTTTTTCCTCCAAACTCTATTTTCATCTATATAAAATAACTCTGTACACTCTGAGATATATCACCCATATCTCCCACTTCTCTAGCTTTTGGGGCTCAGATTATCTATAATAGGTTGCAGCATAATTTGCCCACAAATTTTAACAGGGAGGATATCCATGGATTGTCCGCACTGTCTATTTAGCGGAAAGCTTCCACAAGGAGTCTGTCCGCAATGTGGATACCAGACATCTCATAAGAATATGCCTCCTACTTCTCTTAATATGTCTTTCCCTAACCAACACACAGTGACTTTAGGAACACTTATACATGCATTATCGTCAGGTGATGTACTACGTGGAAGACGATATCGCCTGCTTAAGCAACTTAACACCTCATCACAAGAACAGAGAGCCGACTGGCTTGCATCTGATACTCAATCTGCCGGCAGAAGAGTCCTTCTCCGCCAGATCGCATTTCCTCCGAGCACCCCTTCCGAGCAGAAAAAATTTCTACAAACGATCACGCAAGGCTTAATGGAACTCGCGCAGCATCCTGGCTTTCTGCCTGTCATTGACGTGTTTCAAGAACAAGGAGAATACTATATTGTCCAGTTATATCCTGAAGGGGAGAGTCTGGCATCACTGCTCCAGCAACAAGGCGGCACGCTACCAGAACGCGAAGTCGCAGAATATGGACTCCAGGTATGCACAATGTTATCTCTGCTTGCGCAGTCTCACCCTCCCTTAATCAATGGCTTCATCACTCCTGAGACAATTATCATCAGTCCTGACAAGCGTCAGGTCTCGCTACTCCATTTCCCCTTACTTCCACCACAAGCATCTCCAATGGGGAAAATATCTACGGACTACTTAGCCCCTGAACATATACGAGGAGAATTCTCTCCTTCGTCGGATCTCTTCTCACTTGCGGCAACGTTACACCACGCTATTACGGGCTATGATCCACATCAACATCAGGCTTTTTTTTATCCCCCCGCTCGCCGTTTGAATCCGGTTGTGACTGCCCAGATGGAAGCCACCCTGACCCGTGCATTACGTTTATCAACATCACAACGCTTTACAAATCCTGCTGAGATGCTGCAAGAACTTTCCAACTTGATTGCATCCTACCCTCTACCCTCTACCACCTCCATTTCTGACCCAATTCCTTTCGCGATGAGGAAGGAGCAAATACGCCAACGCCGCCATAGGGAAAGTTCCCCCAAATTTGGCATCGCGGTTGGACTATCTACTGCCATGCTTCTTCTCTTTGGCATACTCGCTTTGTATCCGTTGTTAATCAGAAATTTCTCCACTACAGCTACTACGGCAGCACAACAAGTCCGTTATCAAAAGGCTTTCACGCAAGAACTGAATTTAGAGTTACAAACCTATCGAACAAAGGGTGGTCCGGGCTTGAGTGATGGTCGCCTCGTCTTTGACATTTACCCTGGCCGCACAAAAACTGATATTGGCTCCAAGCAGCGAGCCGCCACTGCACTACAACAGGGTAATGCCAGTAGTGCCATTGACCTGCTGACACAGGCTACCACTGCTGACCCGGCAGATGGCGAAGCACAAATCTATAACGAGGACCTCCATATCTCTCAGAGTGGCGCTCCCTACATTTCCATTGTCCTTGGGCTCTCTATCGATAACAACCCATCAGACCTTGTCCGTGCTCGTGCTGATCTGGAAAGCGCATTCCTGGCACAATATGAAATTAATATGAAAGGCCTCTTGCCTCATGGTCTGCGGCTACATCTCCTCATTGATAATTCTGGGGAGGATGATAGAAATGTGACAACGGTTGCACAATTCATTGCCAATCGCGTCAAGGCGGGAAATCCCGATCACATCGTAGCAGTGGTTGGATGGCCTACGAGTAATGCTTCAATCAACGCTCGTGATATTCTCGCTGGAATATCTTTGCCCATGATATCGCAAACAGCTTCGAGCACGGAATTGAGCGGGAGTAGCCCCTATTTCTTCCGCGTCAATCCACCTGATGATCTGCAAGGGGAAATATTAGGAAGTGTAGCGGTACAGCAGTTGCACGCAAAGACTGTCCTGGTTTTGCAAGATCCCACAGACCCCTACAGTCTTTCTCTGGCAAGTTCTTTTAGCAATTATCTGAAAGCAAACCATACGACAGTCATATATAATCCTGTCAATTTCACAGAACAGACCACAACGGTTGCACAATATGAGCAGACAACGATCCCCTATGCGATAACCAGGCAAGCCGACCTCATTTTTCTGGCAGGGTCCGATATCGATGGCATTCGTTTAGCACATGCCATCGGGGAATTTGCCAGGGCTAATCCCACCAATACGTCTCTGACGAACCTCAAAATCCTGAGTGGCAATACTCTCGACTCAAATTTGCTATTAGGACAGGGAGATGGTCCTGATGCAGTTATTGCAACAAATTTCCCACAAGATATGCAACGGCTCATCTTTACCGCTTTTGCTCATCCGGATGAGTGGACATTTTTAAGAGTTCCTCAAAATCAGCAGCCTCCTCTCTTCACCGATTGGTCCAATACATATCAAAGTGCTCCTCCTCCGGCAGAAAATGCTCCTCTTCCGGGAAGTGATGCTATCCTGACCTACGATGCCATACAGGTCATCATCAAAGCAACAACATTCGTGCCTGATTCCCTGACTGGCCAATCGGTACGTGATGCGCTGGCTTCTCTGGGACATGGAAATGTTCCCGCATTTCAGGGAGCAAGCGGAAGCATCTCTTTTGACAATCAAGGGAACCCCAGAGATAAAGCTCTCGCTGTGTTAGATATTGAAAATAGCAATGGGCAGAATATGATTGTCTTGCATCAGGTTGCTGGCAAGTTCTTCTGAAAGACCCTGCCTCGAAGACTTCTGAAACATTGACAAAAGCACATCAAACATGTTACTTTTGACATTGGCATCTGCCAAAAGTTGGGTTACTTTCATCAATGCCTCGAACAGATGGAAGCTAACAGTTTCTATTTTAGAAAAGGAGCAGGCTCATGTGGCCGTTCGATCAAAATAATCAACCAATGTATCAGCAGTATGCACAGGCATATGATACAGGCAATTACAATGGATTCGATCATCATCAGGCTCTAGGATACTTACAGCAGTTTATGCAGAGTGCCCCACCCGATATGCAGCAACAGATCTACCAGCAACATTTTGCACAAATGCCCTATGAACAACGCGCTATGCTGGCTCAGCAAATGCCACCACAGTATTATATGGACCCGAATAATCCAGGCATGATGGCCCAAAAATTCCTCCGCTTCGGACAGGAACAGCCTAACATGCTACAGCGAGTCTTTAGTCACCCTATACTCCTGGCCGGTGCCGTAGGGCTAACCGGTCTGGTAGCTAAGCATATGTTATCCCATCACCAGAATAATGCGTATGGTAATCAACAATACAACAACTATAATCCAGGCTATCAGGAGCAATATCTCCAACAGGAACTGAACCAGGAGCGTCGACAGGACCAGGAGCTTCGTCGCGAGTTACGGGCCGAGGAGCGCCGAGAAGAGCGTTTCGAAGAGCGCGAACGACGCCGAGAAGATTACTTCTAAGACAACTCAGAAGATTTCTGGCAAAGACAAAGAGGAACGACTCAGCGCCTGAGACGCTGAGTCGTTCCTCTTTCAAGATTACATCAAACGAAAAGATCACACAATTGTATTGAGTTTTTTTGTAGGGGCTGGACGAAAAACCAGACGGTTAGAAATCAGAAAATTGTAGAAAAAGGCAGCGATAATACCAATGGGGCTGGCTAAATAAGGATTTACATGTAACCCATACTTCAGCGCCAGTGCGATAGTGTAGCTAATAGCCAGGGCAGAAAGACTGGTCACCTGCGCTTTAAGGGCACGTCTGACCAACTCCCAACCACGCACATATTTTTGCTCACTATAGGTGAAATATTGGTTGAGGAGAAAATTGACAGTTGTACTTATCTCGAAGGAACAGGCAAGAGCCAGGGGATAAAGACCATCTCCCATCAGATACATAAAGAATGCCAGGGCCAATAAATTAATAGGGATACCAATACCGCCAACCAGCGCATACCGCACAATACGCAATTTCAAGAGCTTCTGTAATCGTGTTATCATATGCAGTTATTCCTCTCGTGTTTTTTCTAAAATTTTCTCCCCAATGATAATATACACTTCCCAGCGACGGCTGCGCACCCTTTCTGAACGGCGATGCAGGTCAACTTTTTCTAAAGGTATAGAGCGACCAAACCAGGCATCAGGTAACACTTCGGTCGTAATCCCCGTACTTGTCTCGCGATCAGTGTAGAGTATATGTTCTTCTGACGCTTTATCCTGGCGGAGACGCGCCTTTTCTTCATCGAGATTGTAATGCTTACGTGGACCAAAGAGGGCTGCTGGCCCATAGATCAGCATCTGCGCCAGGACGAGGAATGGTTGCAGAAAACCTACCGGCAATAGATTGGCTCCCTCAATGATGATGACACGCCCGCCAGGACGCAATACACGCTCTATCTCCGACAGAGTATCAGGGTCATAGATGTATTCAGAGGGAAAGGTGCTCACAACGGTATCAAAGGAATCTTCACTAAAGGGCTGGTGTTGGGCAGAACCCTGAATAACCGTTGTAAGCTTGACCAACGTTACGACGACGCAGGGTATCACGTGCAGCGGCTACCATTTGGGGCGAGTGCTCAACTGCACGACAATGATAACCAGCTTCCAGCATATCTGCTAACAGATCACCCAGTCCACATCCCAGCTCTAATACATCTACACCGCGAAGACGTGTCAGGACCAGGCGCTGCCAGACACGCCACTGACCAGCAAAAGGACAGTACTGGCAAAACGGTAGAGATAGCGATTTTTATAGAGTGTTTCAAATAACCATTTTCGTAGTGTAGGTGTCACTGTCTGCCAGCTTTCAAAAATACGTCCAGCAAGTCGCTCAGGTGCTCAATAGTTTAGCATACCATAAAGGCCCACTATAATTTTGTCCAGAAAATCCCTGGATTGCATTATAGCAGGCCTCTACATGTTATGATCAA
>CAWFFV010000101.1:0-245121 GCA_963814985.1 uncultured Chloroflexia bacterium
TCACCCACAAGAAAGCGGAGTTGCGACATTGCAACTCCGCTCTAAAAGGCTTTTCCTGGATGCAGTTCTTGTACTCAAACGACTGCCTCAGCCATCCAGGTACCAGCTATTTAGCCATTATCTACTGCCATAGCTATGAATGATGGTGATGATGGTAACGGTAATGGTGATGATGACGACTACGATCGTAATAACCAAAACCGCCGAAACCGCCACCACGGCCTCCAAAACCGCCATTCCCTCCTCCAAAACCGCCATTCCCTCCAAAACCACCACGGCCGCCATCACCTTCTATTGCTCCGAAAACTTCTGCCAACGCCTCATCGGCCAACTCGATCGTGTTAGTATCTAGAGGTAACTGTTCCTCTGTGCTTGGACTCCTGAGATCCGGTTCCGCTTTCCAAATACGTACAAGATCAAACTTCATTTATGGTTTCCTTTCTTGTCTTTCGTAAAACGACTGCAAAATCTCTGCACACAGACAGGGATTCTCTCATACTGCATACCAGTGTTGGCAATACAAATGCCTCTCTCTGGTAATGAAACACCGTAATATTGGATGCTTCTGTGCCATATTGTTCGCATCCGCCATAAATATAGATCGCAAATTTTTTGAAGACATCACACAAAAGAGTGAGATTTGGGGTACTCCTTTGGAGTGAGACAATATCCATATTGGGGAGCAGAAGCCTACGCAACACCTTGCATGCCGTTTTGGAAAGAAACACACGAGAAAAGGTCACTGTTCGTCATCCATCCTCATCTGATATACTACATCCATGATCATCTTGCAAAAACTGAATACTTTCGATCAGGAACAATTTACGACCATCCTACGCTCTTTATTTGAGGGGCCGCCATGGATCGTTACGCAAACCTGGCATGCACAACCATTTGCCAGCCTGGATCATCTGCACCAATCACTATGCACAGTAATGTATAATGCTTCTGTTGAACAGCAGATCGCACTGCTTCAGGCACACCCGGATCTGGTTGGTCGGGCTGCCCTTGCAGGTACACTGACGCCTGAGTCAAGCCACGAGCAGGCCTCGGCGGGATTGGATCAGCTCTCAGCAGTCGAGGTTGCTACTTTCAGCCGTCTGAACCAGACTTATCGTGACCGTTTTGGGTTTCCATTTGTTATCTGTGCGCGTGAGAATAAGAAAGACAGCATCCTGACAGGCTTTGCCGCTCGTCTCCAGAACTCGCGCCAGCAGGAAATCACACTGGCCCTTGGTGAGGTAGCCAAAATTTGCTCTTTGCGCCTGCGCGATCTTATCCAGATGGACAGTAGCATGGAGGATTGAGGGGAAGAGCTGGAATATACGAAGGGATAATATGAACACAGAAAACACTTATGAGATCAGCTATGGTAAAGTCCATGTTCCTCTTTATCGTGTCTATGCAACACCCCTCTCAGGCATCACAGCTATCCCCAAATCATCATTCACAGGCCGCGAGAATACGCTCTTTGCCCTGGAAGTTAACGTTGAGGTCTTCGGGAATAATTTTCTCCCCGCGTATACCGAAGGCGATAATACCAATGTGGTGGCAACCGATAGCATGAAGAATTTTGTGTTACATCACGCCCTCACATTCTCTGGCTCCACGCTCGAAGGTTTTCTGGATTTCCTTGGTCGGCAATTCCTGGTCACTTACGCTCAAATGGAACGATTGCGCCTGACAGCAAAAGAAATCGCTTTCCATGCAGCACGTGTGCCCCAGGGGTCTGGCTTTGGCGACAGTAACGTACTTTTCAAACAATCACACGACGATCTGAGCGTAGCTACGATAGATTTTGTACGCGATGGCACTGCAACTGTGATCACAGCACACCACTGTGGTCGGATAGGACTACAACTCTTCAAAATCACCGGTAGTTCTTTTACCCATTTCGTACGTGACACATATACGACGCTGCCGGAACGAACTGACCGCCCACTATTTATCTATCTCGATGTCTACTGGAAATATACTGATGCCAGAGAGATGGTGGCAATCGATGCGAAACACTACATTGCCGCCGAACAGGTACGCGATGTCGTTCAGGTCGTCTTCCATGAATTTGTGAGTGAGTCGATCCAACATCTTGTTCATGAGATAGGGCAGCGACTCCTTGCTCGTTTTCCACAGATGGCCGAGGTCTCCTTTGAGGCACAAAATCGTACTAAAGACCCGGTCGCTATCTCTGAGGACGACCCGCAGTTGAAAGTATACAGTGAATCATTTCCGGCCTATGGTGTCATCAAACTTACGCTGATGAGGAACTCGTAAGAGATTGGAGGATTCACGATGGGAGGTTTCCTCACCACACATGTACTCGATATCGCACAGGGCCGCCCAGCCTCCAATATGAAAATAGAGCTCTGGCGCTTTGAACCGGCAGAGGGTGGACAAAAGTTGCTAAAAACGGTACGTACTACAGCTGATGGACGCACCGATATACCCTTGCTGGTTGATAATGAACTGGCAGTTGGGATGTATGAGTTAGTCTTCTCCGTTGGTGAATACTTTAATGCACAAAAGATAGCGACCGACTCACCACCCTTCTTAGATCGCGTTCCTATTCGCTTCAATATTGCCGATCCAGGTGCCCATTACCATGTGCCATTGCTGACTTCACCATGGGCCTATAGCACCTATCGAGGTAGTTAGCATGAGAGAAACTGCGGCAAGTTATGCAACGTTGTGATATTCTGGCAGGTTATAGCGAAGAAGAAGGCTGCCTCACCCGGCGCTTCGCTACAAATGCTATGCGCCAGACCAATGCTGCGGTAGCCTCCTGGATGCAAGATGCAGCGATGACCGTCAAGCAAGATAAACTCGGCAACCTGATTGGACGCTACGAGGCGAGCCATCCAGGGGCCAGGACCTTGCTGCTTGGTTCCCATCTCGATACAGTACGCAATGCCGGCAAGTATGATGGTCCTCTGGGTATACTGATAGCCCTGGCTTGCATTGAACGCCTTCACCAGCGACATGAACGCCTTCCCTTTGCAATCGAAATTCTCTGCTTTGCCGACGAGGAAGGGTTGCGCTATCATAGTCTATACCTGGGTAGTAAAGTGGTTGCAGGTACCTTTGACCGCAATGTGCTTAAATTGACTGATGTCGATGGTATCACTATGGCAGAGGCAATACGTACTTTTGGCGGTGATCCTGATACCCTTGAAGATGCCAGAAGGCGGTCAGATGATCTGTTAGGCTATTGCGAAGTTCATATTGAACAGGGGCCAGTCCTGGAAGCACTCAATCTTCCTGTTGGCGTAGTTTCAAGTATTACAGGACAGAGTCGCATTAGCGTAACATTGACGGGTGAAGCGGGACACGCTGGAACGGTACCCATGCAACTACGTCACGATGCCCTCTGTGCGGCAGCTGAGTTTGTGTTGGCCGTAGAGAACCTGGCACGCAGTCAGCAAGGTATGGTGGCTACAATTGGACAATGTGTTGTCCAACCAGGAGCCAGCAATGTGATTCCAGGAAAGGTCATTTTGAGTCTGGATGTCCGCCATCAAGATAACCAGGCACGTGAACAGGCATGTCGTCAGCTGCAAGCACAGGCTCAACACATAAGCACAGCACGGGAAGTTTCACTGGACTGGCGCGTCGGTCAAACAAGCCTGACAGTTCCCTGTACTCCCCACCTGACTCGACTTCTGACCCAGGGAATCGAGACGCAGGGATATCCTGTTCATACACTTCCCAGTGGAGCTGGACATGATGCGGCTGAGATGGCAGATCTGACAGATATTGCGATGCTCTTTGTGCGCTGCAAAGGGGGTATTAGTCACCATCCTGCTGAAGCGGTTGCTCACGAAGATGTAGCAGTCGCCATCGACGTACTGGAGCAATTCTTAGCAAATCTAGCGCATAAGTAAGGATACAAATGAGCCTGTATGATCTCATTCTCCGTGATGCTACATTGGTAACCCCAACAGGTATCACTCAGTGCGATCTCGCTATTGCTGATGGTCGTATCGCTATCATAGCCCCTACACTAACAGGAACGAGCAAAGAAGAAATACATGCTCTGGGACTGCATGTATTTCCGGGTGTGATTGATGCACATGTGCATTTCAATGAGCCTGGGCGTAGCACATGGGAAGGTTTTGCCACAGGCACACGTGCATTAGCGGCTGGTGGCACCACGACCTTTTTCGATATGCCACTCAACGCCCATCCACCCACACTTGATGCCTCCAGCTTTGACCTCAAACTTGCTGCAGCCCAGGGTACTGCACTGGTGGATTTTGCATTTTGGGGAGGTCTGGTACCGGGGAATCTCACACAGCTTGATGAACTTGCCGAGCGAGGAGTGATCGGGTTTAAAGCTTTTATGTCCAATAGTGGGATGGAAGATTTTCCAGCCGTCGATGATCTTACACTCTATGAAGGGATGACCCGTGCTGCCAAATTAGGGCGAATCGTGGCCGTACACGCGGAAAATGAACAGATTACGGGTACATTGGCGCGTCGTGCTCTTGCCCAGGGAAAAACTGCAATACGTGACTACCTCGCCTCACGTCCGGTGATTGCTGAGCTTGAGGCTATCCAACGGGCCATCCTGTTTGCCAGAGAAACCGGCTGTGCTCTACACATCGTTCATGTCAGTAGCGGACAAGGCGTTAGCATGGTAGTTGCTGCACAATCCCAAGGGGTGAATGTGAGTTGCGAAACCTGTCCCCATTATCTGGTCCTGACGGAAGATGATGTTGAAGCCCTGGGAGCCGTAGCAAAGTGTGCTCCTCCACTCCGTTCGGCGACAGAGCAAGCAGCTCTCTGGCAGCATGTGTTTGCTGGCAATCTCCCTATGATCGCTTCCGATCATTCACCAGCACCCGCTGAGATGAAAACGTCTGCCAACTTTTTCGAGGTCTGGGGTGGTATCTCTGGCTGTCAATCTATGCTCCAGTTGCTCTTGACGGAGGGCTATGACAGGTGTAAACTTCCTCTTAGTACTATCGCGTGCTATCACTGCCGAATATGTGGCCCATCGCTTTACATTGTTACCAGATAAAGGGCACATAGCACCTGGGGCGGACGCTGATCTTGTCCTGGTTGATATGCAACATAGTGCTGTACTGCAAGCAACAGACCTGTTCTATCGCCATCAATACAGCCCCTACGTTGGCAAACGGCTACGGGGGCGAGTGGTACGCACACTCGTACGTGGTAGAACAGTTTTTTGGGAAGGAAAACATATCTCGACTCCCTTTGGGCGACTGGTGAAACCATCCTTATAGCGTCACATGGCGAGAGAGTTTCCTGCCCCGTCATAAAGAAGCAAGCAACAGGCCAAATTGGAGGTGGGCTGGATGTGGAAAACTTATCTGCAACCGGGCAGTCTGGAGGAAACACTAGATCTGCTGCATCAGCATGCGGGGCAGGCACGGATCATCGCAGGCGGAACCGATATCCTGGTTGAGTTGCAACGCGGTGTGCGTCCAACCTCAACTCTGATTGATATCAGCACTCTCCATGAGTTGAAATACATTCGCTCCGCAGGTGGATATCTTTCCCTCGGTGCCCTGGCTACCCACAACGATGTAATAGCATCCTCCACTTGCATCCACTCTGCCTTACCGCTGGCCCAGGCATGTCGGGAAATTGGTGCACCCCAAATTCGCACCCGCGCGACCATAGCGGGCAATCTGGTTACAGCATCGCCTGCCAATGACACCATTGCACCGTTGCTGGCTCTAGGAGCAGAGGTAGTCCTGGCGAGCAAAACGGGTGAACGCATTGTCCCTCTCCATGACTTCTATCTCGGTGTGCGACGAACCATCCTACAACCCGACGAACTGCTCCGTGAGATCCGTTTTCCCGCTCTGGTTGCCAACCAGCGAGGCCTATTCCTGAAACTAGGGCTACGGCGAGCACAGGCAATCTCAGTGATCAATATGGCCCTGGTACTGACGTTTGATGGTGAGTACGTCAGTGATGCACAGATCACCCTGGGAAGTCTGGCTCCTACTGTCGTTCATGCCCGAACGGCTGAAACCTATCTTAAGGGAAAACGCCTTGACGAGCAAGTGTGTCGTGAGGCAAGTCTGTTGGCTAACAAGGATGTTTCACCTATCGACGATGTGCGCGCTTCTGCTGTCTACCGACAGAAGACCCTGACGACTCTGATTGCCCATGGTCTCCAGCGGATCGCTACAGGCACGCAGGCCGATGGATGGAGAGAGCCAGCAGTCTTGCTTGAAACCAGCACAACTGCACTATCACCTGGTAAATTTGAGCAGACCATCACGACCACAATTAATGATATGCCCTATCAGCTTGTGGATGCACAACATAAAACACTGCTCAATGCCCTACGTGAAAATGCAGGCCTTACAGGAACGAAGGAAGGTTGTGCTGAGGGAGAGTGCGGAGCCTGCACGGTCTGGTTGAACGGACAGGCTGTGATGTCCTGTCTGGTACCAGCACCACAAGCCCATCACGGCATCGTTACCACCATCGAAGGCCTCTCACAAGGCACAACACTACACCCATTACAACAGGCCTTTATCAATCACGCTGCTGTACAGTGTGGCTATTGCATTCCGGGTATGCTGATGGCAGGCGCAAAACTATTACAGGAACATCCCCAGCCTGATCGCGAACAGATACGGGTTGCACTCAGCGGCACTATCTGCCGTTGCACCGGATATCGCAAAATTCTTGATGCCGTCTTTAGCGTAGGAGATCGAACATGACAGGCTTCATTGGGGCATCCCTACCACGACCGGATGCATCAGACAAAGTCACGGGCACAGCTTACTACCCGGCAGATCTCATCAGGCCAGAGATGTTACAGCTTCAGGTCGTCTTTGCCCATCGCCCCCATGCTCGTATTCGCTCGATTGATACCAGTATAGCCCTGCTCCATCCCGGTGTCGTAGCGGTGTTTACAGCAGCAGATATCCCCTACAATGCCTTTGGGTTGATCACCGATGATCAACCCGTCCTCTGTGAAAATGTTGTGCGCTTCGAGGGCGATAAAGTAGCCCTGGTGGTAGCAGAGAACAAGGAGGCTGCAAGAGCAGGCGCACAACTGGTAAAAGTCGCATATGAGGATCTACCCGCAGTGACCGACCCACACATAGCACTGCAACCTGATTCCCCGCTTGTCCATGCATACCTGAACAGCAACCAGCTTATCCATGTACCGATTCGCAAGGGCAATACAACAGCAGCACTGGCAGAAGCCGACGTGGTACTCGATGGTACGTTTACAACTTCATGGCAAGAACACGCCTTTCTCCAGCCAGAAGCGGGGATTGCATTTATCGACGATCAGGGTCGTCTGGTCATTGAGACAGCAGGTCAGTGGCTCCATGAAGATCGCCGCCAGATTGCAAGGATATTGCAAATACCGGAAGAGCAGGTGGTTATACGCTATGCAGCTATTGGCGGAGCTTTTGGAGGACGCGAAGATCTCTCAATCCAACACCTTCTGGCGCTGGCAACCTGGAAACTCCGGTGTCCCACAGCGCTGGTCTGGAGTCGTGAAGAGTCGATCATTGGGCACGTGAAACGGCATCCCATCAGTATCCATTGTCGCTGGGGAGCACAGTCGAATGGGTATATCACGGCTGTTGAAGCTGAGGTGATTGCTGATGGTGGCGCTTATGCCTCGACCAGTGTGGAAGTAATCAAAGTTGCCACACTTTTTGCCAGTGGTTGCTACGAGATTCCCAACATTACCGTTGATGGCTATGCCGTTTATACCAACAATATTCCCTGTGGGGCTTTTCGGGGATTTGGAGCACCTCAAGCTCAGTTTTCGAGCGAGATCATGGTGACACGTCTGGCACATGCGTTGGGGATCGACCCGATAGAAATGCGAAGACGCAATATCTACCGCGAGGGAAGCATCGAGCCAACCCAACAACCATTACCCATTGGCGTAAGTGCGCTACCCGTGCTGGAACGTTGCGTAGAGGAGGCACAATCTCGCCTGAACTATGGTCAGCCACGGCAGAATCAAGTTTCTCATTTACGGCGGGGCATTGGTATCGCCTGTGGCATAAAAAATCTCGGCTATTCCTTCGGCTATCCAGAGCAGTCTACAGCTACCGTAGAATTGTTTGGGGCTGCGGAACTCGAACGTGCAGTCGTGCGTGTTGGCGCGGCTGATGTGGGACAGGGGTCACATCTTGTTCTACGCCAGATCGCAGCCGAGACCTTGCAATTGCCTCTTGAACAGGTGACAATGATCTGTACAGATAGTGCTGAGGCACCCGATGCAGGGAGTGCCTCAGCATCCCGAATGACGTTCATGGGCGGACAGGCTGTCAAAGCAGCAGCCCTTGCAGCACGAGAAAAATGGGGCCTCACCGAAGACGATTATATCAAAGCTACAAAACAGTATCGGCCACCAACCACAACACCGCTTGACCCTTTGACCGGGGCTGGACGACCAAATTACAGCTATGGCTATGCGGCACAAGCAGTTGAGATTGAGGTCAATATGTTAACAGGGCAGGTCCAGGTATTACGGATCATCAGTGTTCATGATGTCGGTAGAGCAATCAACCGTCAACAGGTGGAGGGGCAGATTGAAGGTTGTCTGGCCCAAGGGTTAGGTTATGCGCTAACCGAGCATTTCCAGGTGAGAGATGGTCGCATCCTCACACCTCACTTGAGTACCTATCTGCTACCCACTATACTGGATATGCCCACAGAAGTTGTATCTATCATCTTAGAGTTAGCTGATCCCCACGGACCATTTGGTGCAAGGGGAGTCGCAGAAATGCCATTGATTCCCTTGCTCCCAGCTATTGCCAGCGCCATCTACGATGCCACAGGAGTCTGGATCACTCAACAACCCTTCACCCCTGAACGTGTACTCGCAGCTATTACACCACCAGCAGGAGGCTGTTCATGCTTTTCACCAACGCAATGATTATCACCATGAACTCTACACGTGACATGATCAGTAATGGAGCCATTGCCATCCATGAGAATCGCATTGTCGCTATTGGCAAAACGGCTGCTTTGCTAGCCCAGTATCCAGAAGATGAAGTGATCGACGTCCAGGGAAAACTCATTATTCCAGGACTCATCGATACGCATGTACATGTTGCCCAGGCATTGATTCGCGGCTGTGCCGATGACATGGCGCTGATCCAGTGGTTATGTGAGCGTGTCTGGGTGTTGCAGGGTAATTTCACCAAAGATGACGGCTATGTCAGTGCCCGCCTATGCACTGCTGAGATGCTGAAATCGGGGACAACAACATTTCTGGAATCAATGCTGGCTCATCGTTATGGCTTTGATGGTATTGCCCGTGCGGTCGATGAAAGCGGAATTCGTGCCTGCCTTGCAGGTATTGTCATGGATATTAGTACGTATGCAACACAGAGCAATGCCATGCATCCAGGGATGGTCGAGAGCCGAGAAACGAGTTTGGGAGGCGTGCTGGCCATGCATAGCAAGTGGCATGGAGCGGCTAATGATCGTATTCATGTCTGGTTTGGGCCGCGTACCCCTGGTGGTGTCTCGGCAGAACTCTATCGTGAGATGAGCGAATTGGCCCGGCAACGTGATATGGGTATCACGATGCATCTTGCTGAAGTCGAAGCCGACAAAACTTTTCTCAAGGAGCAATATGGCCTTTCACCAGTCTATTTCGCTGAAAGTGTTGGGCTGCTTGGCCCAAAAACCGTACTGGTGCACATGATCTGGTTGACGCCCGAGGATATTGAGAAATTGGCACAGACACGGACGACTGTTTCTCATAACCCTTCCTCAAATAGTAAGCTGGCCTCTGGCGTGTGCAATGTTCCTCAGATGCTGGCATGCGGAGTCAATGTCGCTCTCGGCTGCGACGGTGGCCCCAGCAATAATGATTATGATATGATCCGTGAAATGAAGCTGGCAGCCATTCTGCATAAAGCCGTAACACTTGATCCCCTGATTATTCCCGCCGAGACCGTCTTAGAGATGGCAACGATCAACGGGGCGCGAGCATTGGGCTTAGAGCATGAGATAGGCTCACTGGAGATTGGCAAGAAAGCTGATCTGGTCGTCATTGATTTGCATCGCTTGCATACCACTCCTTCGATGAATCCAGTTTCAACCCTGGTCTATGCTGCCACGGGAGGAGAAGTTGATATGGTGGTGGTTGATGGGAAGGTTGTTGTAAAGCAAGGACATTTACTAACGATGGATGAGGAGGAAGTGATAGTGCAGGCGCGTCAGCATGCAGAACAGCTCTATCGACGGGCTGGTCTGGAGATCAAATTGAAGTGGCCGATGGTGTAATCTGCCAGAGTGGGAAAAATGGTATGTGCTCAGGGGTCGCCTCAGATTTGTTCGACACCTCTGTTATGCTATGATACAATACAATTCGTCTTTTCAGTGGATGTGCTTTTTCTTTGTAAAGTGTATGCCTGTGTAGTATACGCAATCGCCTTCTTAATTCTCACATGCTTAACGAAGGAGCGACTATGTTATCGCAAGGATATATCCGTTTCCCCAACATTTTTCAAGATCGTATCGTTTTTGTTTCCGAGGACGATCTCTGGCTTGTATCGAGTGATGGTGGACGGGCTGAACGTTTGACCGCAGGTGTAGGCGAAGTGAGTTATCCTCATTTTTCTCCTGATGGTGAACAATTGGCCTTTGTTGGTCGGGAAGAAGGTCCCAGTGAGGTTTATGTGATGCCTGCGTTGGGGGGATCTGCACGGCGTTTGACATTCCATGCTGACAATTGCCGTGTGCTAGGTTGGTCTCCTGATGGCGAAGAAATTCTTTATTCCAGCAATTCTGGTCAGTTTGCGGCTCGCTTTGAAGTCATTCATGCTGTTAAGCCGACAGGAGGCCAGCCGCGCCAGCTTCCTTTTGGTATGGCAAATGCTATTTCTTATGGACCTCGGGTGGGCGTTGTCATTGGACGTAATATAAATATACGCGAGTTTTCACACTGGAAACGTTATCGAGGTGGGACGGCAGGACACCTGTGGTGCGATGCGCATGGTACAGGTATGTTCCAACGCCTGCTGCAAATCAAGGGAAATATCGCTAATCCCTGTTGGGTTGCTGAGCGAATTTATTTTCTCTCTGATCATGATGGAGTAGGCAATATATATTCTTGCACTCCTCTGGGAGAAGATTTACGCCAGCATAGCGAGCACCAGGATTTCTATGCACGTCATCTCTCCAGTGATGGGCGGCGTCTGGTTTATCATGCTGGTGCAGATCTCTGCCTGTTTGATCCTCAGAGCGAAGAAATTCATCATCTTTCTGTAGAACTTCCTAGCGTGCGCACACAGCGTAATCGTAAGTTTGTTAGTGCAAGCAGCTATCTTGATAGCTATGCACTCCATCCACAAGGACACGCCGTTGCACTCACAGCACGTGGCAAAGCGTTTTCAATGGGCAATTGGGAAGGTCCCGTCCTGCAACATGGTGAGTTAGATGGTGTACGCTACCGTCTGCTTGAATGGCTCAATGATGGTAAGCGGTTGGTTGCCATCCATGATGCCACAGGACGGGAGTCGCTTGTCGTTTTTAACCCTGAAGACGCCAGTGAACCAAAACTATTTGCCGACATCGAATTTGGGCGAGCAGTGAGCATGGTTGTGTCTCCTGTGAATGATAGTGTCGCTATCACCAATCATCGTAACGAACTGCTTGTCGCAGACCTGGAGACCGGTTCATCTCGTGTCCTTGATCACAGTAATGCTAACCGCATTACTGGAGTCGTCTGGTCGCCAGATGGTTGCTGGCTGGCCTACGAGTTTCCCTTGTCATCTAACAAAACTGCTATTAAACTCTGTCATCTAGAGAGTGGAGAGACGCATCAGGTGACCACGCCTGTCTTGCAGGATATTCATCCAGCCTTTGACCCTGAAGGCAAATACCTGTATTTCCTGGGGTATCGCATTTTTAATCCCGTATACGACAACTTACACTTCGATATGGGTTTTCCTCGTGGCATGAAACCCTATGCTATCATGCTACGGCGTGATCAGCGCTCCCCTTTTATACCGGAACCCAAGGCCTTTGGCGAAAAGGACAGGGAGAAAGAGGAAGCTAAGAAGCTACAGAGTGAGACGAGCGAAACAGGAGATGTTTCCCAGGAGAAAGACGACAAAGAGAAAACTGCCAAAAAGGTGACGCCTATCGTCATTGACCTGGAAGGTATTACCTTGCGGGCCTTACCATTCCCCGTTGGAGAGGGCCGTTTCGGTGCTATATGTGGCATCAAGGGGAAAGCCTTGTTCCTATCGTATCCCATCGATAATAGCATTCATCTCTCTTTGGATGGCGCACATGGGCCAAGGGGCAGTATTGAGAGTTATGATTTTGAGAATTACAAGAGTGAGAAGTTTGTGGATGGCGTGAGTGGCTTTGATCTCTCTCGTGACCATAGTACCCTGATCTATCGTTCGCACAATCGGTTACGTGTGGTCAAAGCTGATAAGACGCCAAAGTCAGAGAGTAACGAACGGTCTGGTCGTGAGAGCGGTTGGCTTGATCTTCATCGGATCAAAGTTTCAGTGCAACCCCTGGCTGAGTGGCAACAAATGTTTGCTGAGGCCTGGCGTCTGCAACGTGAGCAGTTCTGGGCCGAAGATATGTCCGGATCAATTGGGAGGCCATCTATGCCCAGTATGCGCCCCTCGTTGAGCGTGTCAGTTCGCGTTCAGAGCTTTCGGACCTATTGTGGGAACTACAAGGAGAGCTTGGTACTTCCCATGCGTACGAAAGCGGGGGAGAATATCGTTCCAGACCACACTATCGGCAGGGTTTTTTAGGGGTTGACTGGGCCTATGATGCTGAGAGTAAGCGCTATCGCCTTGCTCGTATCGTACAGGGTGACCCTTCGGATCGTAGTGCTACCTCGCCGCTGACCAGTCCCGGGCTAAATGTGGCTGAAGGTGATGCCGTGTTGGCAATTAACGGACAGCGTGTGGGTCCTGAGCGTAGTCCGCAAGAACTATTGGTGAATCAGGCAGGCAATGAGGTACAGCTCACTCTTGAGTCAGCAGAGAACAAGGAGAGTCGTGTCATCACTGTCAAGATGCTTGCTGATGAGAGACCTGCCCGCTATCGAGAGTGGGTAGAGAATAATCGACGCATCGTTCATGCTATTTCACAAGAGCGTGTAGGTTATATCCATATTCCTAATATGATGGGAGAAGGATTTGCCGAATTCCATCGAGGCTACCTGACCGAATATGATTATCCCGCGCTCCTGGTAGATGTGCGTTGGAATGGTGGAGGACATGTTTCAGGGCTACTGCTAGAGAAACTGGCGCGGCGACGCATTGGCTATGATTTTCCCCGCTGGGGTCTGCCAGAATCCTATCCGGCTAGAATCTCCCCGTGGCCCAATGGTTGCCCTGACAAATGAACATGCTGGCTCAGATGGAGATATCTTCAGTCATAGCTTTAAACTGATGGGGCTGGGACCGCTGATCGGGATGCGTACATGGGGTGGCGTGGTCGGCATTCATCCGCGTCATAGGCTGGTTGATGGCACTGTTACTACTCAACCAGAGTATTCCTTCTGGTTTAAGGATGTGGGCTGGAATGTGGAGAACTACGGCACTGATCCTGATATCGAAGTGGATATCTCGCCCCAGGATTTCGCTAACCATGTCGATCCACAGTTAGATCGTGCCATTGCAGAGGCTTTACGTTTGATCGATGAGTATCCTGCTCTGGAGCCGAAACCGGGAGAAAGGCCACGCCTGGGACGCTAAGAGTGCTTCGTGTTTTCTGTTTTGCCCACGACGAAACATCGTTATGGGCAAGACTTTTCCTCAAGACTCAGGAGGTGTAGCAGAACTGATCGGTAGAGCGAGAAAGAAGGTTGTGCCCTGTCCTTCAGATGACCCAAACCAGATATGTCCTCCATGTCTCTCAACAAGCCCTCGACAGAGATACAACCCTAACCCTGTTCCGCTGATACCATGTGTATGCACGTTGTCAGCACGCATAAAGCGACTAAAGATATGTGCCTGTTGCTGTTCTGGAATGCCTATCCCGTCGTCATGGATGCTCAGAAGAGCACGTTTTGCCTTGCCCTCCTGGCGGATGGTTATGATGATGGGGCCTCCTGCTGGACTATACTTGATTGCGTTGCCTATAAGGTTATGGAGTACTTGCTCGATACGTCGAGGATCAATATCGACAATAAGGCTATCCAATAATGTGATGACTTGAATATCATGTTGCTCAGTTGTCATCTGGAGTCGCGTTGCTACATTCTTGATAAGTGGAATGAGATCTGTCGGCTTAATGTGCAGTGCAAGCTGTCCAGCCTGTAATCGTGTGACATCTAGCAGGTCATCGCTGAGTTCGACCAGGCGCAGGATAGCTTGATTGATACTTTGGAGCGCCTTCATTTGCCAGGCACTGAGTTCTGGACCTCTACCACGTGCTATATAAGTGAGCAATGCGTCTGTATAACCTTTCAGTGTCGTAAGGGGATTGCGCAGTTCATGTGCAGCAATGCCGATGAATTCATCTTTCAGTCGTTCTGCCTCCTTGAGTGCCGTGAGATCCTGCTGGACTACGATGGCGGCTGGTTCAGATCTCTGAGTGATGTCTGTGGGTGTTTCTGATGAGAATATTTTCAGATTATGGAGGTCGAAGGCGACTGCATTCACTAAGGTTGGTAACGTTGTGCCATCAGGGCGATGAATGATTTCCTGGTGATGACGAACTATTCCGCCATAACGAACTGTCCGTAGTGTCGCAAGTTGCTCAAGTGGAAGAGGTCGTCCGTCAGTGCCAGAGATGGTGATGCCATGCTGTGCCAGAAAATCTCCTTCAGGCTGTCCGATTGTCCAGGATGCTCCCCAGACGGTTGCTGTAGCACGATTGGCGAGGACCAGTCGGGCATCACGCCCCTGGACCAGATAAACGCTACCGGGTAGTTCATCCAGGATCTGTTGTAACATGGTCAGGCGTGCTTGCATCTCGGTACGCGCTTGTTGTTCGATTTGTTCCTCGACCTGTTTATGTTTGGTGATATCGGTTCCCATACCTATCCACTCACAAATGCTCCCATCAGTTCCTCGTACAGGTACCCCTTGTACTTTGCAGATACGATAAATTCCATCAGATCGCCGAATACGGCATTCGGCTTCACAAGACTGCTGAGCTGTTATGGCTTTTTTCCAGATCTCTTCGATGCGTTCCTGGTCATCGATATGGATGGTGTTGAGCCAGTGCCACCCTGTAAAATGGGTGTCTTCTTGTCCAGTGAAGGTATACCATGTGGGATCGGCTTCTTTTGCTGTCCCATCAATGTTGGTAATCCAGAGCAGGTCCGTCGTAGCCAGCGCCAGTGTGCGAAAGCGATCTTCGTAACTTCGCTGCTGCAGTGGTGTGTGTGCCTCGTCTGTCAAGCCGATAAGGAAATTGGGAACAGAGGAGTTGCTTGCGCTCGTCTGAGCAGGTATAATCTGTTGATCTCTTTCCATCTTGCTTCTCCTCACCTTTCATGTGTCCTCATATACAACATTTTTATGGTCTTCCATCGAAGATAATCTGTGTGGTGTCTACATATATATTATTCATGCTTACAAATTCACTCTACGAGACCCGCTACTTCCTTCTTGTGTAACTGATTGCGTACTCTATGGGTTCAGACGTTTTGCATATTAGGAACTATTTGGATATGTCTCTGGACTCATCCTAACATTAAGTGAGCCTGTCTCTGTATACCAGAAAGTAACATTATTACCCAGTTTTATCGGGTGAAGGAGCATGCCCGTCGTCTATCAATGCGAACGTTTACAAGTTCTTACCAGACATGATTAGTGAAACAAGAACATTCTATCTTAAATTAGCACTAAAGTGTATGGAGAATACAGCAGAATAAAGGGACTTGTCAAGGTCAAAATGAACAGCTGAATAGAAAGGCATATGAGCCTTGGAGGCACTATAGGGAAGTACAAATTTTCATTTGTTGTTTGCTAATTGCTTATTTTGTTTATACTCTTGAATCGCCTGGATGACTTCATGTGTGGGACTGGAACCGAGGCCCATGACTGTCCCCGTAAGCAGAACGCCGAGATAGGGTAAGTATGCCGGGTTTTGTTTATCAGGTGTAAACACGAGCGTTAGAAGGTTGAGTTTGAATATGCTTGCCACAATAAGCCCCAGGATGATGCCGAAGTAAAGGCTGATCACGCGCCGCCCTGGATTATCGTCTATACTACCCTGGAAGGTTGTTAAAAAGCTTTGAAGATCCTGAACCGCGTTGTTAATATCGCTTGTATGTTCATCAATATTAGGGAAGATCGATTAGAATCTCGTTTACACTCCACTGAACGGTGTTCACAAGTAGCTGCGCCCGGTTATCATCAGCAGGTAGTTTCATCAATTTGTTGATGTAACTCTGAAAATTTGTAATTTGTTGCTTAGCTGCGGCCTTTTTGGAGTCATCCAGATCAGGTAAGTTATCGACGGCTGCCTTGAGTTGTTCGTAGCCTGGGTCCAGCGTGTTATTCAGTCTGGTTACCAGATCGTTCAACGGCTGAGTCACCAAATTCAGCGGCCAGTATTTGCCAAGGTAAAGCTCGATTGTGGACCAGAAGCCCTCGATAACTCGCTCGATACCAACGGAAGTCAGGCTCACGAGAGTAAAAACCACTCCTGTATTGTCAGGAATAGGACTGAAGCATGATGTGGTGTTTGAGCATGATGCATTTGTCAGGTGTACAAGAAGAACTACTGCAACAATGACCACGGCAAGTACAAGTGTTGAGATGGCGATAATCATCCCTGTTCGTAATCGGGTCATATATCCCTCTTTCTTGTAAAGCTATGCACCTTTCTTTCTATTTCAAATGAAGTTGTTACATATATTATACCCATTAATAAAGATTTTGTATAGTGTTCACCTTCAAAATCTAGTTAAGATTAAAGAAAAGAAGCAATTGGGGACACCGGGGTTTGGCAACCCCCAAACCCCGGTAGGGAGACCCTGCACCCCTTCAGTCCGCGTCTATGCTGGCGTCCCCGGCACCTTCTCTTGAAGAGTTACCGCCACTAAGCCATTATTTCTCCAGGACGTACGTACCTGGAGCAGCGGTAATCGGCGGGTATTTCATATTTCCCATGGTTGGCTGCGCTACCAGATCACCGGAGCGAGCTTGCAGCCACTTCGCCCAGTCAGGCCACCAACTCCCTTCGTACTGCTTCGCTTTCTCAAACCACTCGTCAGCAGTCTCTGCTGGCTCCTCACTCGCCCAGTACCCTTTCCCTTTTTTCGGAGGATTGATCACACCAGCAATATGACCACTCCCACCCAGGACAAAGCGCACTGGACTTCGGACGAGTCGGGAGATCTCCCAGGCAGACTTCCACGGCACAATATGGTCCTGCTGCGCACCGACCGCATACACATCTTGTTGAATACGCGACAGGTCAATGGGTACCCCTTTCAGTACAATCTTGTCAGGCTTGATCAGATTGTTCTCCAGGTAGGTATTGCGCAGATAGAACGAGTGAGCAGCACGAGTCATACGTGTACCATCATTATTCCAGTAGAGTAGATCGAAGGCAGGCGGCTCTTTCCCCAACAAATAGTTGTTGACAACGTTGCTCCAGATCAAGTCGTTGGCACGCAACATATTGAACATCGTCGCCATCGAGCGGCTATCTAGATAGCCACGCTCCATCATCTTCCCTTCCATATAGGCCAGTTGCGGCTCATCAATAAAGACGGAAGTATCACCAACCTCGCTAAAGTCGAGTAGGGAAACAAAGAACGTGGCCGAGTTGACGGTCTTATCGTTCCTGGCAACCAGGTAGGATAGCACCATAGACAGCAGCGTTCCCCCAATGCAGTAGCCTACTGCATTAACATTGGGTGAGTTGGTAATCTCCTTCATCACCCGAAGTGCTTCTAGCGGCCCCAGTGTCAGATAATCATCAAAGGTCGTCTCTTCCATGGAAGCATCAGGATTCTTCCAACTGATGATAAAGACCGTAAAGCCTTGATCCACCAGGAACTTGATCAGGCTATTATGCGGCTGCAAGTCCAGAATATAATATTTATTAATCCAGTGCGGAACAAAGAGCACAGGTATGGCGTAGACCTTCTCTGTTGTTGGCGTATACTGGATCAATTCCATCAGCTTGTTCCGATAGACAACTTTGCCAGGTGTAATAGCCAGATTGCGTCCAGGCTGGAAGGCCTCAGTATCGGTTATTTTGATCTGCCCGTTTTTCATATCCCGTAAGAGATTTCCCATCCCCTTCACCAGATTTTGACCACCGCTTGTCATCGTCTCATGAAGCACCTGTGGATTGGTAAAGGTATAGTTGCTAGGGCTGATCGCATCCAGAAACTGGCGCAGATAAAAGACAACTTTATGCTGCTGCTTTTCATCCAGGCCTTGCGCCTCAGAAAAAGTCTTCAGTAAAGTAGTGGCAACCAACAAATAACTTTGTTTGAGGGCATCAAAGGCCGGATTCTCCTGCCAGTCTGGTGCACTAAAGCGTTTATCACCCTTCTCTGGCTCGATAATCGGCTGAGCATCCTGAGGACGCCCCCAAAACTTCAGTGCTGTTGCTACCATCAACTGTGAGGATTGCCGCAAAAATTCTTGATAATTCGTCCAGGCCACACCGGGATTGGCAAAGGCCGCCGTCCACAGTTGTTGAAAACTCCGAGTAACCTCAGCAGGATCAATCGGCAATACACTACTATAGGGATTGGTTTGCCAAAGCTGGTCAATCAGGGCCGTCCAGGCATCAGGACCCTCCTGTATTGCTTGCTGGGCAGCCTGTTGCATACCCAATGATCCCTGCATGGTATTCTCAATTAGTTTGCTCCAAGCGTCGGTGGAAGTTTTTCCGGTAAAAGTTGTATCTGCCATGGAGCTATCTCCTTTCCTCCTTGTATTTGCGTACAGCTATTGATGACACTCAAGAGATCTTTCTGCACCTGATCGATATCCTGGTTCCCATTCACCGTAACGGCTTTGTGCTGTTCCCCATAGTAATCGAGCAGGTGGATAGTTTCCGTGAAAAAGATATCCAGGCGTTTCTGCACCGCCTCCCCCTTATCATCAGATCGCTGATACAGTTCACTCCCATCAATATCACAGATGCCAGCTACTTGTGGCTTATGAAAATTGATATTGTACACATGCTGTTGAGCACGACAAATATATCGACCGGATAATCTCTTGAGTAGCTCCTCACGAGGAACCTCTAAGTAGATAGCCAGATCGATTTGACGCCCAACCTGCTGTAACCCCAGAATTCAACGCCTGGGCCTGAGTCACAGTACGTGGAAAGCCATCCAACAACACATCTTGCGTACCACCTGATTTTTCAAGATGCTCAAGGACCATTGCTACTGTAATGTCGTCAGGAACGAGTTCTCCTCTATCTATATACACCTTCGCCTTTATTCCTAACTCAGTTCTCTCATCAAAAGCTTTACGAAACAGGTCACCACTGGCAACATGACACAGACCAAAGTGCAAAGAGAGTTTTTCAGCTTGAGTTCCCTTTCCAGATCCCTGTGCACCAAAAAGAATAATATTCATGGTGTCCTCCGATGAAAGTTCGTCGAGACCTCTCGTTGAGTCTCGTCTGAGCGGGGCCATATCTGCCCCCTTGTAGATGCAAAGACAATAGAGAAACGGCAACCTTGCGCGTGTCATCGTCCCTGGTCGCAATCTGACTCCTTCTCCATAGCTACTGACGAAGTAGCAAATGCCTTATTTGCCTCTATTAGAATCATATCTGCAAGTGTCAACCCTGCCTTTCTCAATACAAACCAACTGCAAGACACAATACGATCACGATGCATCCAGCGTACTCAAATCACCTACAGGCTCACTATTTCTTATGCCTGGACAACGCGTCGCATAATTTTTCCGAAGCACGTCCTGGGCAATCCGGCACAAATACAAATTCAATACACTCTCTTCGTTCGTAATCATGATACATAGATACAGAGAGGACATAAATACAATATATTCATTCAATGTAATATAGTGTCTATTGATGGTATCTGTTAAATAGTATAGCACCCGAGAAATGGTTTTGCCATCGTCTCTGTAGGCAATGTTGGCTGGATCACATTACCGAAAACCGGATTTGAAAGCCCCGTCATTCCCTGCATGAATGAAAAAAGGGTAACTACTCAGGTCTCCTCGCCACCGGCGGTGGCGAGGAGACCTGAGTAGTTACCCTTTTTTCATTCATATGACCTTTAATCTGCTATTATGCAGACAATACTCACCATCCCAACAGAAGTCAGCATTAAGAGCATCTGGAACCAGTAGAAGAAAGGAATATCCATAAACTCTGGGTTCTGAACGTTGTAGAGGGAAGGCCAAAGGAGCACCAGGAAAGGCAAAAATGCAATAAAAAAGAGCCATGAACGATTTTTTCTCGGGGAACGGATCATATTGCCTTCTCCTATGAAGCAAAGAGTACGACTAAAGAGCAAATTTAGTATTCTCTCGTAAGAGACGGAGGACCTGCTGAACTCTCGTCTCCAGAGAAACCAGAAGACTCCGTCAGGCGAGAGGAGTAAAAAGCTTGTAGCGGTACAACTGGCTGTACTTCAAAATCAGTTGGTCTGGTCTCATCATGACCAGCATTGAGTCTAATTACCTGGAACACGGGAGTGAGGGCAATGCTCAAGACCAGATTGATTCCCAGAGCAATCAGCCCGACATAAATCGGAGTGGTAGTAGTACCGAAGGTAACAACATAGAGCAAGTTAAAGTTTTGTTTTATAACGACCAGGGTGCCAAAAACCATCCCCCCTACCCACCCAATGACCAATGCATAACGATGGAGCTTATTGGTATACAATCCTATGAACACAGCAGGAGCGATCTGAAGAATCCAAATGCCTCCTAGCAGTTGGAGGTTATTCGCAAATGTTAAGGGGAAAAGAAGGAAGACGAATGCACCACCTTTGACGAACAATGACGCTATTTTCGCCGCATTTACTTCCTCACGTTCGTTACATGATGGTCGGAAATATGCCCGGTAGATATTGCGGGTAAAGAGATTGGCAGTTGCAATTGACATTACAGCCGCAGGGACTAACGCAGAAACAGAGAGTGCCGCAAAGGCAATGCCAGCCATATCTGGCGAAAGCATTTTGGCAAATAACATTGGCACCGCTGCATTAAATCCATAGATAGGTGAGAGATTAATGCCAGCAGAAATTGCCATAAAACCAAACAGGTCAAATATGCAGAGTAAAAAAGTGAAAATCGAAAGGAGAATGAAACTGTAGCGCAAAGTTCTTTGTCCATTAGCACCCAGAGCTGCAGTCAAACAGTGTGGATACAGAAACAAAGAAAATGCTGCCCCTATTGCCAGACTAATGTACGAGCTGTATTGTAACGGCGAGAGCAAGATATGTGATGGTGGAACTGTTTGGAGAACATGGCGAAGGCCTCCCAGTTTGCCCAAAATGATCCACGCTGCGACTATTCCAACCAACCAAATTAAGATAATCTTAGCAAATGAGATGATTGCAGGCGCTCGTAAACCACCGTTAAACGTATAGATGGCGAGGAAACCGAAGGCAATCCATACCGAAACATTGAGGGGTACTCCCATCTGTGCAAGGCAAACTTCCATCCCAAAGATCTGCAGTGCAAGATAGGGCATAGTCGCTAAAATCCCTGTCAAAGCAACAAGTAATGCCAGGAAGCGACTACTAAAGCGATCGCGTACAAAATCAGCAATCGTGATATATCCACGATGACGAGCAATAATCCAAAATTTAGGAAGCACCATGGTAACAAATGGAATCACGAAAATAGCTTGAGCGGTAATATAGAAACCCAGTGCCCCTTGACCAAAAAAAAGTCCCGGGATGGCGATAAGTGTATTGGCAGTATAGACCGTTCCTCCAAGTAGACACCATGTTGCCACTACACCAAACCGCCGACCAGCCAGTCCCCATTCTTGAAGTCGGTTCAGGTCTCCAGAGCGCCAGGACGCGGCAAAAAAACCAAGAATAGCAACAGGAAGGAAGGCTAGCAAAAAAGCGGTAAGCATCTGCCAGTTTATCATCGTTTTCTCCCGTCAAGGGTGTATTATTCACCTACCATACCATATCATATCATGCTGATCTTGCTGTCTTGCAATGTCAGTATTAGCTTCACTTTAAGTACTATATCGTACAAAAGAATTGTCCTTTGTAACCTACGATGGAATTAATGTATATGGACCTTGAAAAGAGACAAGCCATGGCTTGAAGCAATATGGTATAATTAAAAATGGCCGTAAATTATTAACAAATCCTTCTTTGTAAGCGATGAACTGATTTGAACGGTGAGCAATACGTATTTGCTTAAAGGAGGCACCACCTATGTCAAAACAGAAGGATATCATTGTTAATAATTTGATTAGACATATCCAGACCATTCAACTTGAGCGTAAGACAGGACTACTCACTGTGAGACGCGGCAAAGGCACTACCCTGGAAGAAGGAACTATCGCCTTTGTCAATGGGCATGTCACGGAAGCAAAGGTTAGCCGACGTGTAGGTACTGAGGCTTTTAATGGAATATGCACCTGGGAAAGTTGTGCAGCCTCCTTCATTTCTACAGACGTACAAGATAATCCCTCACCTCCAATACATTTGCCTGGTAAACAGCCCAGGATTCCTGGAAAAGATACCACGCCTATACCGGCTTTTTCTCCTTTGAGGAAGCGGGACACTACCCCTATCCCCACTTTTTCTCCTTTGAAGAGGCAAGAAACCATGCCCATACCGGCTATTTCTCCTTTACGAAAGCAGGAAACCATGCCTCTCCCAGCTATTTCTCCTTTGCGAAAACAGGAAACCATGCCTCTCCCAGCTATCTCTCCTTTGCGAAAACAGGATACCTGCCTCTCCCAGCTATCTCTCCTTTGCGAAAACAGGATACCTGCCTCTCCAGCTTTTCTCCTTTGCGAAAGCAGGATACCTGCCTCTCCAGCTTTTCTCCTTTGCGAAACAGGATACTCTGCCTCTCCAGGCTATTTCTCCTTTGCAAAACAGGATACCTGCCTCTCCAGGCTATTTCTCCTTTGCAAAAACCGGATACCTGCCTCTCCAGGCTATTTCTCCTTTGCAAAAGCAAACTGGCTCATATAGAACAGAAGAGAAACACACCACTGGACATGCACTACCGCAAATCGTGCGTCCGCAAGTAAAGCCGTATCATACTTACCAGTTCAACGCGGCTCTCCTCATCATTGAACAGGCATCTCTTTCACGCGCTCACCGTCAGCTCTTCCTACTTATTAATGGGCAACGCTCTGTTGAAGAATTGATATACCTTGTCGCTCGCAGCCAGGAAGAGGTATGTAGGTTTTTACGTGATCTTAGCCGTCTTGCACTCATTCATATTCCAGATACTTTTTAAGATTGTACATATTTTGAGGAGATTTTTTACAATAGTACACCGGCAAAATCATAGTATAAGATGCTTAAGATAGGAAACATGTATGGCAAAAATTATTCCCTCAGCGGCAAGGAAAGGTGCATTGTGGGAGGTTACGAACGCACAATGGCACAGAAGAGTCCCACGACTTGAACATGCTGATTTGAGCCAAACGGATCTGCGTCGAGCTGATTTGAGTGGAGGAGACATACATGAGGCTAACCTGTCAGATGCTGACCTGAGAGGAGCCTACCTCTGCGGTGCTTATTTGCGTAAAGCCAATTTAAGTGGAGCTGATCTCAGTATGGCTGACCTCAGCAATGCTGTCATGATCGGTGTGATTCTGGTTGGGGCCAATTTACGCGGGGCCAATTTACATCGAACGGACTTACGTGAAACGGACCTCTGTGGGGTAAATCTCAGTGGGGCGGATTTACAAGGTGCATATCTGACCGAGGCGAACCTGCTTGGTGTGGATCTAAGCCAGGCTAATCTCAGCGAAGCCGATCTGACAAATGCGAATCTCAGTGGAGCTGACTTGAGCAGAGCTGACCTGACAGGTGCAAATCTCAGCAAAGCCGTTATGATCGGTACCAACCTGAGCGAAGCCAATCTTACCGGAGCAATATTGAGTAATGTGAACGCAAGTAGGGCAAATTTCAATGGTGCCAATCTTGTAAGGGCAACAATGAAGCTTGCAAACTTGAGTAAGACGACGTTCTGTGGAGCTTATATTTGCGAAGCGAACTTAGTCGGAGCAAACATGGTTGAATCGGATTTGAGCTTTGCCAACTTGAGTAGTGCCTCATTGAACGGAACATATTTGTTCAATGCCAACTTGAGTTGTGCAAAATTGCTTAAGGCCAATCTGTATAGAGCGAATCTCGTCAGAGCTATCTTAACAAGGGCCGACTTAAGCAGGTGTAATTTGACCGAAGCGAATCTGATCGAGGCAAAACTTGATGGCAGTTCTCTGCGTGCAGCCACCTGTACGCGCACAATCTTACAACAGGCCAATCTAACCAATGCAGTGCTCACGAATGCTTCTTTCGCTTATGCAGACATACAAGGTATACAAGCACCCAATGCAGAGTTTGCAGATGTTGATCTTGCAACGTTCTCTACAGTAGTTATTGATCTATTTACAGCACAACGCATTGGCCTGCAAGTTTGACTCCTCAAGTCTTCTCACCACCTGTGGTGGCTCCCCAAACCCCCCTGGGGGGTTTGGGGTATTCCCCAAAAACTCTTTTCAACCTCTTTGGGACTGAGTTAGAAGAGGCAACACAAAGCAGCACCCAACATCCATCACATACATTTTACCGTCGCTTCCCCAGTCAGAACCAGCAAGCCATCCTGATTGGTGCAGTCGGTCTTTAGCGTGATAAGTCGTTTGTCTTCGCGAACAGTCATTACCTCAACAGTAACAGTGACGGCATCACCGATGCGTACGGGTGCAAGAAATTTCAGAGTCTGTCCCAGGTAGATCGAACCAGGACCAGGGAGTTCTGTACCCAGCACTGCCGAAATCATCGATCCCGTCAAGAAACCATGTGCAATGCGCCCCCCAAAAAGGGACTGTGCAGCATACTCTTCGTCCAGATGAACGGGATTATGATCACCACTGACATCGGCAAAACGTACCACGTCAGCTTCGCTAATCGTACGAGATCGTGTAGCTTGTGCACCTATTGCTGGAAGTGGTTTGGATTGTTTTTGTTGCTGCTTGCTCATATTTTTTGTTCCTTCACTGTGGCTTTTCACAAGAAAAGCTTAGCCAGACGTTTCCATAGATGATACCTAAAGTCCCCTTTAGGTTTCTCGACACCGTCCAGCGGGTGTTTCATAAAAAACTCATAGATCACCAGACTGGCATTTGGCCCTTTCGCATCCGTATAAGAAGCGCCGTGGTTACCTCCTGACCACGCATGGCCCATCCCTTCAACTTTCCAATAGGCCTGTACTTCATCATCATCAGCTGTACTCCACCTGGATACTGTATATGAATGTCCAGCCAGAACCGCCGTTGAGCAGGTTCTGGCTGGACTGGAAAAATCAGGTACATATGTCTGATTGGATGCCAAAGAATTGGTTTGCATCCATTGTTGTACAACCTGATCACCATTGATGACAGAGGCAGTATGATCATGAGTACCATGAAAAACAATGGTAGGAACAACACGAGCGACACTCCCCATGGCCGCATAGGCCGCCTGTCCCTGCCGCACAGGATTAGGTCCACCACGCCGCATTACCCTCAAAGCATTGATCACGGTCGTTGCAGCTTGATACTCCACCCCGGAATGAATAGCGATTGCAGCAAAGACATGAGGGTAAGTGGCCCCCAGGATTCCCGCCATCGCGCCTCCTGCTGAAATCCCAGCTACATAGATGCGATGCGGGTCGATCGTCCAGTGGGCTGTATCCTGCTGGATAGCCTGTACCATTGCCACAATTCTCGCTGGCTCTCCACTTCCGCGCCTTTGATTTACAGAATTAAACCAATTCCAACACCGGTGCCGATTAGAGGCACTCAGTTGCTGCGGATACATGACCACAAATCCATACTGGTCTGCCAGATCATTCATACCCGTACCAGCAGCAAACCCCTTTGGTGTCTGCATACACCCATGTAACATGACAACAAGAGGCATTGCTGTCCCAACTTGATGGTGTGCCGGTGTATAGACAAAGTACGGATAATCATGGGCAGCATTACGATAGGTGTACTGTTGCCACATAGCACTCCTAACCTGGGAGAATCTGGCTGTCCTGCGCCCCTGACAAACAACAGGAACTCCTGCAAGGTAGGCAGTAAACCAATGATTTATCCCTGGCAGTTTCACGATTGCCGACTACAATGAGCGAGCCTGCAACCAACTGAGAATTTTTGGCCAGAGATTATTCCTGGCATCCGCCCCTGTCAACAGCCCGACGTGCCCGGCGTTGAGCACAAAGAATTCCTTGTCCTCGCTCCTGACAAGGTTCATTAAAGCCTCCGACTGCGGCAAGGTACAGATATGGTCTTTCTTACCCGCAATATTGAGCAGAGAACAAGCAATATTCGCCAGATCTACCCGCCGTCCCCTGAGCTTGATTTCTCCACGTACCAGTTTATTTTGCTGATAAAATTCTTTAATCCACTGCTTGAACGCTCCGCCTGCAAAGGGAACCCCATCATTTACCCATTTATTCATCGCCAACCATGTATCCATAGACTTATCCTGCAAGAGACGATCCCACATGGTGACATATGAACCAACATAGTTGTTTACAGGCTTCATCAGGCGAGTCCCGAGATCCACAAGCTCGCTGGGAATGTTGCCAAAAACCTCCATAGTGCGATCGGGATTAAAGTACCTGGCGCTGGTCCAGATTCCGCAGAGACCACTATTTTCTGGTGCGAAATCGATGGGAGTAGTTAGCATAATCAGATTTTTCAGCGTCTCAGGGAAGAGTGAGGCGTACATCGCGCTCATTGTTCCCCCCATACAGAATCCCAGAATAGAAAGTTGCTCGGCATGTGAAGTGCGTAATACCTTTTTCACCGCACGAGGGAGATAATCGAGAATATAGTTGTCAAAGGTCAGATTTTTATCTTCATCTCCCGGAACGCCCCAGTCAAGCAGATAGATATCGAAGCCATGCCCAACTAGAAATTCCACAAGACTATTATTTGGCATCAGATCCAATACATAGGGTCGATTGATCAGTGCATAAACCAACAACAGGGGAACACGGTAGCGTTTCTTCAGTGTTGGTTCATAGCGATAGAGTTTGGCCTTATTCTTGGTCCAGATTACGTCTTTGGGAGTCTGGCCCGTTTCGGCCCTGGCTCCCTCTAAGATGATCTGCATCCCAGTCTTGTACTTTTTAAAGTTTCTTTCCTCATCGAATGTCACAGGTTCGGTCCTCTGAGTCATATGATGCTCCTCCGTCCGTCGTCTCTATAGCAATCACCATTGTTTACTAAGATCCAACTCCCACTTCAACATTTTGGTCCTCTTGCTGGTTAGTATTCTTCTTGTGGGCCTTACGCTGAACACCACCAGATTTGACAGTCGGCAAGGAATCTCCTGCTACGATTTTTTCAAGGACGGTTAAGACTTGATGCAGTTTCGTTTCCACGCTGTCCAAACGGGTTGTAAGATTTTCTACGGAGTCGAGCTTGCTGAGGAGAGTTAATTTGCTTTCGACACTCTCCAAACGGCTGGACAGGTCTTCAACGGATTCTAATTTGGCGAGGTTATCCAGCTTACTCTCGACTTTCTCCAGGCGTCTGGCCAGTACATCAAGAGTTCCGAGCCTGAGTGCATCTGGGAGTACATCCAATTTTCCTTCAACGACGGCGAGATGTTGTGTGAGGGCCTCCACCGATGCACTGGTAGCAACCTCAGCCTGGCGATCTTTGAAGTCTTCGAGTACCTCATCGATACCATCAACTTTCTCTTCC
Organism: uncultured Chloroflexia bacterium; assembly: GCA_963814985.1. Classification (GTDB taxonomy): domain Bacteria; phylum Chloroflexota; class Ktedonobacteria; order Ktedonobacterales; family Ktedonobacteraceae; genus CAWFFV01. The sequence goes on from CAWFFV010000101.1 coordinate 27,835, forward strand.
AGGGCAATGATAAGTTCTGCAACCCTTGCAACATCTGACAGGACAGGCAATTGCAAACTTCTGAAGTAGGCTTCGTGAGCACGACGCGTCACTCCGACAAAGGTTAAATAGCTTTCAAAAAAACTACTGGAAAACTCCAGGAACTTCTCTGAAGCGGCCACATCGTTCAGCATCGTTGCCCATGTCTCATTCGTGGCATCATACCACTGCTTAAAAAAAGTGAAAGGATCAAGCAGGGTACCACTTCCCGCTAACAAATTGGCACGCATCTCATCCATCATCTTCAACCATCTGGTAGCTATCTCTGAGGTGTCCCCATTCACCTCAAAAGCCTTTTTCCAGGCTCCCATCGTCACATCAAACCACTGCTTCCATATCTCTGTCTGGTCCATCATCCTGGCAGGATCAATCTTGAGTCGCTCCTGAACCTCTTGTATGCCCTTCAACCAGACATCAGACAGATTGGAGGAGTCCGTCTTTGTCTCTTTCACTCCAGATAGAGCACCCGACCATAAGCCGGAAGAGGTTTCATACCACTGCTTCCACAACTCTATCGGGTCCATAGATTTTCGGGTTTGTTCTTCCTCGGACACGCTACACACTCCTTTCGCATCTCTGAAATCAGCATCGGCATCGATGTTGCAGGATTTCCATCCCATACCAGCAAAAGGGGCCGGGACTTACACTCCGGCCCCGTCTCCACCGGCATAGCTTACCTGGGACTGGACTGACCCTCTCGCACAGACGAGAAAGCACTGTCAATGCTCTGCTGGGCAGCCTTGCGCGCAACATCAAGGGTCTGTTCGGTAATCGCCTGGGTCGTATCCAGGAAACGTCTATAGTAGGAGAATGGCGCATACAGCAGGTCAAGGTACGCGTCCATGGAAGTTTGTGTCAAGAAGGTTTCCTGCTGACCTTTCGACCGATCCACCACTGTCTGCATCAGGCTACGGGTGCTTTCGGCATGGCTCTTGAGAACCTCTACTCCATTCTCAAAGACGTTCTGCACATAACGCATATTGCGTTCCTGTGCTGCTACAGTGGTTTCCATCACCGTCTGAAACAATGCTTGAGGCTCCTGCTTGTGCTCCAACGCCGTTTGCAAGATAGCACGTGTACCTTCGGCATGGCTCTTGAGAACCTCTACTCCGTTCTCAAACATACTTTGCACATACCTCATGTTGCGTTCCTGTCCTGCTATCAGGCTGGAGATAAAGACTTGATTTGCCTCACGCATAGTTTTGAACATCTCTTGTGCTGTTTCATTCATTCTATCTTCAGACATGATCGTTCCGCCTTTCTTTTCCGCTACACCCTGATACTACATCATGATGAGCGGCTAGCTTTGCCTGAGCCACAAAACATGGCACAGGCTCTATGAGCAGTATACGCCTACTGCCCATTTTCTTTCTCTCTTTTATGTGTCGACCGCGAAGTATAGAGACTGAAGAAGGAGTGCATCATCTTCTGATATTGATCCAGGGACTCGGCCCAGAATTTTAAATAGGCCTCACCTGCCGCCGTGATTGAGTAGACACGCCGTGCTGGTCCGTTCTCTGAGGTGTCCCAACAGGAGCTGACTATCCCATCTTTCTCCATTTGCCGCAACGTCCTATAGAACGTACCTGGATTCATAGCGCTCAGTCCGAAAGATGTCATTTTCTCCATCAATTCATAGCCATAGGAATTCCACTCCCGCAACATTAAGAGAATGACCGGAACATGCCAATTTTTTGACCAGGCATCGGTTACCGCATTGCGTTTGTCTTGTTCTTCATTTGCTTCTGCCATGTCGCACCTATACGTAGCTGATGAGTTAGATTACTTCGTCTCATATGTTTACGAAGTATCTATATGCATTTTACACTTATATGCTCAATTTGTCAAGGGAAAGATAAAGTAAAAGTCAGGTGAAGTGCACTCAGAAGATGCAGCAGGGTCACATATGCTTGCCGCCACAAAATATTGTACACTGTCCACGAATACCTCTACACTGAAAGGAGCATGCATGCTCACTTATTCCTGGTTCGACAGTATCCACCATGATGGCTCTCCATGTTACGTTATGCCCACCACTCACCACCTTGGAGCCATGGTCACGCTCCGGTTGCGCACCGATAGAGAGGCACCTATTGAACAGGTGCTTGTGCGTACCAGCCCCGATGGGGAACAACATATGACCCCGATGCATATCGTAGCTACTGATGCAGTTTGCCACTGGTGGGAAACACAGGTGCAACTGCGTATGTTGCGCACCAACTACCGTTTCTTCCTTGCCACTGCACAGGGGAGATGGTGGTTCACAGCATACGGCATGGTACGACACACACCTACGGATGCCACAGATTTCAAAATCCTGGCTCAGTATCATGCACCATCCTGGGTACAGGATAGTGTTTTCTATCAGATTTTTCCTGATCGTTTCGCTGACGGTGATTCTTCCACCAATGTACGTACCAACGAATATCAGTGTTACGGTAAATCAGTCATTGCTCGCAACTGGGGTGAGTTGCCTCGCTTACAAGGTGAAGCTGGCAATGCGGTATTTTTCGGCGGCGACCTGCAGGGCATCATTCAACGGCTAGATTATCTTACAGACCTGGGTATTACGGCTCTCTACCTTACACCTATTTTCACCTCTCCCAGTAATCACAAATACGATGTTACTAACTATAAAGAGGTAGATCCTCACTTTGGAGGCAATGCAGCCCTGGTCGCCCTACGCCAGGCTCTGGATACACGAAACATCAAATTGCTGCTGGATATCGTTCCAAACCATTGCAGTTCCTACCATCCCTGGTTTCTGGCTGCCCAGGCTGATCCACACATACCAACCGCAGATTTTTTTACTTTTGGGAAATCTCGTGAGGAGTATGAGAGCTGGTTGGGTGTACGGAGTTTGCCCAAGCTCAATTACCGCAGCGAACTTTTACGAAAAGAGATGTACGCAGGTGAAGAGGCGATCATGCGTCACTGGTTGCGTCCGCCTTTCGCTATCGATGGCTGGCGTATTGATGTTGCCAATATGCTAGCGCGCCAGGGTGAAAGCCAGCTTGAGCATAAAATAGGACGCGCCATTCGCCGGGCCGTCAAGTCTGAAGCACCACATGCCTACTTGCTCGGTGAACATTTTTTTGATGCCAGTTCACAACTCCAGGGTGATGAATTAGATGCAACTATGAACTATCAGGGCTTTAGTATGCCGTTGCAGCAATGGTTGGTAGGTTTTGATGTTTCGCAAGCCGGGCACGTGCCTGGAACAGACAAGGATCTTTTACCTACTGAGGCTCTTGCAGCACAATGGAAAGCGTTTCTCTCCGCCATTCCCTGGCAGATCGCTATTCAGCAATTTAATCTGCTCGGCAGTCATGATACCCCTCGTATTCAGACGATTGTCGGTGAGGATGAAGCCCTTGCACGCATAGCAGCCACACTGCTCTTCACCTATCCGGGCGTGCCGAGCGTGTATTATGGGGACGAAATTGGTCTGGCGGGAGGCCGTGATCCCGATAATCGCCGTTGCATGCCCTGGAATCCTGAGGAATGGAATAGCGAACGACGCGTGTTTTACCAACAACTGATTCACGAGAGACGGACATCTCCCGCTTTATGCCGGGGTGGTTTCCAACTTCTCTATGCAACAGGTGAGACAATAGCCTACCTGCGTGAGGCTCCCGAAGAACGCTTGCTTGTCATAGCACGCCGCGAAAGTGATGGCCTGGAAGCTTTGCCAGTACGCCATGCCGGTTTACCAGATGGAACACATTTACACAATATACTCACAGGGACCAGAGAGACTGTGAGCAGTGGTATGCTTGCACTCAGCAGTCTCCCGGCGATTGGGGCGCAGATCTGGCGTGTGATCAGCTAATCAACGGGGAATGTGTAGAACATTCCCCCGCCAGGACTAGGCATTAACCAGACGCAATGTCATGTGTTCCTGATCAAAATAGTGGTCATGCAACTTGAGTGCCCGTCGTTCCAGGCCAAAAGTTTCGAAACCCTGCGCGATAAAGAGGTGACGGGCCTCTTTGTTTATCAGCACCACGCTCAGATTGATTTGCTCAAGACCTGATAAAGAACGCGCATGGGTAATCGCAGCCTGCAATAAGGCCTTACCGATCCCCTTTCCACGCATTTCATGCGGGACATACATTCCCCAAATAGCACCCTTATGACGCTTTTTTGCCTCTTCCTCTCGTCGGAGTCCAGCAATACCTATCAGTGTTCCACCATCGAAGGCTCCGAACGTGACATCTTCACCTTCAACCCCCCGCTTGCGAAAGCCCTGGACAACACCTGCAATTCCTCGTTCCAGGATCTCCTCATATGACGCACCAAATGACTCTGGATTGTCACGCAATGCACGCAACCGAAGATTCCAAAATGCCTCAGTATCGGCTTCCGTCAATATTCGTATTTCCATGTGTGCTCCCTTCTCTCGGAGGTAGACGATACGCAGAAAAATAGGGCGTTTTGTTTGCCCGACTTCCGCAGAGATATTCTCTACACATCTAGCATATCAAATAGTCATATCCATCACCAAGATGGATATCTCAGCTTATTATAATCAGTGAAGAAACCATCGATAACTATCGTCACTGAGTATTATAGCGCAGCAGAGAACGTGGAGATAGCATCGGCCACAGATTGATGGCCAGACAGATAGCAAACACTAATCCAACTGGTCCCGAAAGGCCAAATAGAATAAGGTCAAAAGCCAGCCCTGGCTGACTCATCCTCACAAGGAGAGGTTCCAGTACAACAGGTCCCACACGTAACACAGCGGCTGTATTGCCAAGCCAGAACGTTGCATGGACTAACCTGGGCGAGACAATCTTTCCACCAGAGAAGCCTGCAAGCATACGAGGAGCAATGCCACAGATCAATAGGGCAATAAAACCGATGGCAAAACTATGGCGTATCGCGTCCAATGCAAAAAACCATCCCCTGCCCCAGAGTACAAAGATTCCATCGTTGATAAGCAGCAAACTACCAAGTATAGCCCACAAATATGCGCTGGCAACCAGTGCCACAAATGGTCCATATTCACGGCGTTCCGTCGAAACTCCGCTCCTTATACAAGCGAGCAGCTCGCATCTGGTGTTGACGCCAGGCTTGCCACCCGTTGTGGGAGGCGACCCCGTGTACTCATCAGACGTAGGAAGATAGTAATAAAGATAAGCACAACCACTCCCATAAGCAACATCCCTAAGCCAATCTCCCAGGTACCTGGTGGGAGATTATCACTTGTGCCAACGCATGCCAGGAGCAGCCCTGAGAGGTAGAGTGCAGCCAGAGGCCAGAGAATACGCCGGGGGAACGGCTCAAGTCCCTGCATACATAGGCAACAATTGAGCCGACATAGCCAGTGCCAGTGGCACAAGAAAGCCCAGTAGTCCCAGGGTGGTATTGATGTCATCATTCGTATTCGGCACCAATCCTCCCGCTGTTGCCGGTTGTATGATACTTATAAGATTCACCAGACCGGCAGCACCCAGAGAGCAGAAAGCACATACAACAAATGGGAGTATTCCCCAGAAAGCGGCACGAGTAGCCAGCGGCGGACCATGAAGAACCGTCAATCCCAGTAAACATACCGCTCCTAAAAATGCCACACATTCTAAAATGGCACTGGCAATCAGCAAGATATACCACATCCTGGAATCAGTTATCAGAGCGAGAGGTTGACTGAGCAGACGGAGTAAGAGGCCCGCTACCAACATTCCAAGAATCCAGGGGACAAGCCACGGTGCGGCTAATGGTGCCCCACGGAGTCTCGGCAGAAAATGCAATGCGACCCCTAAGACAAAGAGACCTGCCCAACCATAGAGTTGGAGATGCCCATGAGCCTGGGCCACAGCAAGCCACCAGGGACCAAGGGATAAATCCAGTGCAGAGGTAATTGTCAGGATCGCAGCAAGAAGAAAGCCACCACCAACACCTAACAGCAATGCCACTTTTAGAAACGGTGCGACGAGTGAAAATGGCTCCTGTCGAGATAAATGACCATCAGGAGAAAGGGGGGTAGATGTGCTATTTTTCATACAACTTACCCTATTTGCGGTAAAATCCAGCACAACCGCAATTTTCATTGATGAACAATAAGATCAGGGAAAAAGACAGCTATGACAATACGCGCAGGATATCCACTCACCACAACACATATCCCTACTGCACAATATTAGATAGAGGTATCGTAACCCATAGGAACATGGGAATGCAACTATCAACAAGGTACAACCAAACTTTTAGCTGATGATGGTACAATAAGGCTGGATACCTACACTAATCCGCTTGTAGAGAGATTTGAAATGGAACAGAGTGCCGATGTAGTCATTGTTGGGGGAGGAGTCATAGGTTGTGCCATCGCCTACTATCTGAGTAAAGCACAGGTCAAGGTGATACTTTTAGAGCAGGGAGAAATTGGGGCACAGGCATCGAGTGCCGCCGCTGGTTTGCTGGCACCACTGGGACCACTTTCAGGGCCTGGTCCCCTGGCAGATCTCTTACTTGCCAGTTTTGCCCTATTTCCTACACTGGTACCAGAATTGGAGGAGGCCAGCGGTATTCACCTTGCATTTGAGCAGACAGGTGCACTACGTACCGTCCGCAATCCCAGACGTGTTGGTCATCTTCAGAAACGTCTGCAAGCCTGGCAATCACTGGTTTCAGTACCCTCAAGCGGGTCAAGAAAAGAAAGTGACTCCTGCTGCCTCTCTGGAGAAGAAGTATATATACGAACCTCTAAGAAGTCAAATGAAAATGCATCTGGGTTGCAAGTGTACTGGCTGACTGGAGATGAAGCTCGCAGACGTGAACCATTGCTCAGTCCAGATATCAGTGCTGCCATCTATGCGCCGCAAGAAGCACAAATCAGTGCGGCCCATGTAGTCCAGGCATTTGCTCAAGCGGCCCGCAATTCAGGAGCACATCTCTACAGCCATCAGGAAGTTAGCGGTATCCAACAACAACACAGCAAGGTCACCGGGGTCTACACAACCACAGGTGAAGTTATTGCCTGTGATCATCTCCTGATAACAACAGGGGCCTGGGCTGGCCGTTGTGGAGCATGGCTTAATATCACCCTACCTGTGCGTCCATTACGCGGACAACTGCTTACCTTGCAGCAACCTGAACCAGCATTACGACATCTTATTTTTGGTGAAGCACTCTATCTTGTACCCAGAGGGAAAAGTGTGCTGGTTGGAGCGACGAAAGAGGAGGCCGGCTTTGATACTCAAGTCACAACCGAAGGGATTTCCTGGCTATACGAAACAGCAATCCGACTGGTACCGGCCCTCAAAGAGAGCACAATGGAGGCTGCATGGGCAGGATTACGTCCGAAAACACCGGATACATGCCCAATCTTAGGCCCTGCACCAACCTGGAAGAATGTGACGCTGGCTATTGGTCATAACAGCGTTGGAATTCTGCTGAGTGCCCTCACTGGACAAACTATTGCTGAGCTAATTATAACGGGCCATACTCCAACGATTCTTCGCCCCTTTTCACTGGAGCGTTTCACAGACCTTGAACTATCCTCTCAAATACCCAAATAGTGAAAGACACAGCGCAAAAATTTGCCGCCCAGAGACGCACATGGTCTCTGAGCGGCGTTTACTTCGGACTTAGTTAATGCCATTCTTGTCGGTTAGTAACTGGGCGGCGCAGTAACATGTAGTGGTATGTCACGTCCTTCGATCGTCACCGCATGCTGCACACTTTCCCTATTCTGATAGAGTAACTCAAGCAGTCCCATAGTTTCTTCAGGACTCAATTTCATGGACATGCCATCTGGGCGTCCGACTCTGTGATAGTGCAGAGTAAGCATTCCGTTTTCCATCCAGGCCTCGTAGCCTCCGACATGTACACGCTGGCTGTCGTTCATGGTCTCCGGTCTCCTTTTCTGTTTCAGATTTAACTCAATATAGGGAAAGGTTGATCTTTTCTTCTATTCCATCAATCAGGCCTTCCCCCGCTATAAGTATACGATTTATAGGCAGCAAATGGGGCACTATTCCTATAACATTTCTCCCAAAAACAGATTTTATGGACAGACATAATATTTAAGGATTGGTGAAGATAGATATTTATTCCATATGACCCACTTTTTCTGATTCCTCAGCGCCTACGGCACTTCGCAAACCGTTTTGTGTGGGTTTTGTAGCTACTGGTAGAGGTTGCGACGCAATCTCTACCAGTAGCTACAAAACCCACACAAAATCTGTATTACTCGAAGAATTCCTTATGCCGCTTTTACCAATGTGTAACTGTGTTGGCTAGGCAGCAGGGATATGGTGGGCTGCCTTGCGTTCTTTAGCTTCCAGGCGCTGTTTGAGGTCCATGAGAGACCCATTCACCTCATCGAATGTCGTCTGGTCGAGCATGGCTCTTCTCATATCTGCTCCCCGTAGATCGACGTTGCTGAGATCTGCTCCCCGTAGATCAACGTTGCTGAGATCTGCCCCCCTCAGATCCGCATGGCAGAGACGAGCGCCACGGAGATCTGCTCCATGGAAGTTGGCCTTCTGGAGATTGGCATCGCTGAAATTGGCACTCCTTGCATCAACATGACGTAAGTCTGCTTCCCGCAAGTCTGCTTCCCGCAAGTCCGTACCTTGCAGGTTGGCCTCAGTCAGATCAGCTTCGTGGAGATCAAATCCACACAGATCAAATCCGCACAGTTGAGCCTTGTGAAGGTCTGGCTCGAAAGCCTGGAGATCAGGATTGGCTCGTCGCCACTTATTCCAAAGCGTTTTTCCTGATACAAGAAAATCAAGAAGATTCTGACGTGTCATAAGAGCACACTTCCTGGTTCTGTGGTGTCTACAGCTACGGGAACATTCAACGAGAATCACTTCTCTCGGACTCAGATCAGAGTGGCTTCATCGCCTCCGATAGGTCGGGAATTTTCTGTTCCCTCCCATTCCGCAATTGCGCATGGTACGTTCTACCAGACAGCCATCTTTCACTGAAGAGTGAACAAGACCATCCCAGATATCATGCTACCATGATGGAGATGTGCTCTGAGTGCCATTTCATACGAGGAACATCGCTGGAGGGGAATGATTCATCAGCATATTTATGAGACACTTATAAGTGTACACTATTTTTTATGGAAATGCAATATTTATCAAAAAAACCAAAAATGTCAATAAATTATTTTTAGCAACATATTTAAAAGAAAAATAAACAATAATAAAGCTTCTCTCCTGGTAATGCTGTGAAATAGATGGTAAATAAAGTGACTAGTGAGCAGGCCAGCCATTGATCGCTTGAGAAACTGCTCCCCATCTTGTTTCTTCCATCACTATTTTGTCAATTGGCATGCTTGCGGTAGTTCTAGCCTTTCTCCCTTTCCTCTTCACACCAGGGGAGAGATTTCTTCTTGATCAAGGCCTGGATGCGCCTTCTGGCAGCCTCTTGTTGCTGAGAATCATCAGACATCACGTTGATCGTCAGGGGATGACGCCCCCTGTGTTCCCGCCAGGAGGCGTGGATGATCAAGAGGGAATTGGCGGCATGAAAGCGAACCAGAGGTGCTTCATCAGAGAGTGCTTGCCATAATGCTTGCTCCGCTTGTTGACAGCGGCAGTACCGCAAGCCAATTGCTGCATCCATTCTTCCCCAGAAGTCGGGCAAGCAGGCGAGCACCTCAATGAGCGCCGATAATGCTTCCTGAGAATGAGCAATTTGCCATAATGCCAGGGCAGGCTCAAGAACGTCTCTCTCTCCGCGTGACGATTGCACGCGTTGTTTGAGCGTGGGGACAGCTCGTTGCGAATGGAGTTCACGCAGACCAGCAACGATGCGGGGATCAGTACTTCCCTGTTCCAGGTGCTGGAGTAACACTTCCTCCGCCAGATGTTTCTCTTCAGCGGAGAGGAGAGAAAGGGATCGGATATCAAAAGACCGATCACGCCACTCGGCGACTGTCAATGGATCAAAGAAAGCACGCAAAAAACGCTTGAACGGCTTAGAGGAGCCGATGGGATCAACCATAAAGTCTTCCTTCCAGCGCAGTCACGCTTTCATCAGAAATCATTGCTCACCTATTTCAACCCCTTTCTCTGTTCTTCTATTCCTCTCCTGATCAGCAAAAGAGCGGATGAGCCACTCGTCACCTTATTTACCAATAGATAAATATACGCTATATTATATGGTGACATCAAGAAGATAATGGTGAATGCGGTGGCATAGAAACAAGGCAGTGAAACGAAATGGCACTGTTCTCCCTCCTGGCGACAAGTTTAGCGCAACATCTCCGAACCGGATAAATCACTACAAAGCAACCGCGCCGCACTTTTAGCCCAACAGATGGATTGGATCACCTTTCGTCAATACCCCTTCAACCAAAACAGCACAATAAACGCCAGCAAAATGAGCGTGTGTTTTGGTGACTTTGCGCAAAACTTCCGGGTTGTGTTCGCCGGTGTCGGGATCAAGCGAAATCATCTTACAGCGCGGGTCGCGCTCCAGAATCGCAATTTCCGCATGAGAACCGATGCGAATCTTGCGTCCGACCAACTCATCTTCTGCAAAGCCGTCATTCGATGTGAGATTAAGATAAATATTTGCTCGAAAGCGTCGTTTATCAATAGGAATGTCCAATTCTTCTTCGATTTGTTGGACAGTTTGCACACTAATCAGCGAAACCGGACGGCAATCAGTCAAAGCACGGTCTGAATGTACGAGCTTCAGATGATTTTCACCGCGCAATCCTTCGCCGAGCATTTTTAGCAGTGTTGGGTCATCAACAGTGACGACTGCACCCGACGGCGTAACGACTTCCAAAATCATATCTTCTGCGTCACCGTTTGCTGGAGTAACACCGGGCGCGATGCTCATCGCTTCAACTAAATTCGGCGGTGTAATTGCTCTGTCGGGGTAACGAAATTGCGGACGATAGCGCAGCATTTGCGGTTGTCTATTGGCATTTAGATAAGGAAAACCTTTGCGTGCGGCTGAATTTTTGAAAGCGTAGCAGCGGTCGCCGTAAAAGCCGGAAAATCCCATAAACGCTTTGGGCATCTCCTCGCCGCTCATACTTTTGACCGGATAACGCCATAAACTTTCTACAGTTCCAATAGGTATCATATCAACGCCTTCTTTTATTTTTCCATGCACTTTATACAGAGCAACCTGACGTGTAGTAGAGTATCCGCGCCTCCCAAGAGCGATCCCTCCCACGGGTTGCGCAACGAGATGAATCCCTCCTGGCGACTCTAAGGTTGTAACTATCACCATTAATAACAATGAGTTGCAATCTCTTACGAGAGGGGTGCAAGTAATTTATAACTGGAAGCTGAATGAAAAATCCACACCAATACTGCCACAAGTAATTCCAAAATAGTATTAAGAAATCGCTCTCATATGAACATACTTCCCCTGGACATAGATATCGCCATCTCTGGGGAATATAAAGTTAGTTTCTATGCCCCACCAGGAACGAAAGCTATAGAACGTGGAATCCTGATGACTCCATTCGCTCACCTCTCCATGTTGACCCAGCCAGCGCAGGAACGCCTCTTGCGATCCATTGCGAACTTGTTGCGGGAGAAACTCAATTTGAGAACGCAAATCTACCAAGACAAAGTCATGCATAAAGCTCTCCGTATGAGATCGGAGCAAATCACTCCATTCTCGTTCTCTCAATGAGCAAAATCTATCCGTACACGATTCATTTTCATTTGTCCTGCAATTCTATAAATGAATTACTTGCATCCCTCCACCGGGCTTCACAAGTCATTCCGACAGATGGCTCTTGCTGGGCCTGGAGAACTTGAATAGCTCATTTCAATCCCCACCGGGCTTCACAAGTCATTCCGACCGTTTCGATGCCAAAAACAAACATGACGATGAAATCATGATTTCAATCCCCACCGGGCTTCACAAGTCATTCCGACCGTTTCGATGCCAAAAACAAACATGACGATGAAATCATGATTTCAATCCCCACCGGGCTTCACAAGTCATTCCGACCGTTTCGATGCCAAAAACAAACATGACGATGAAATCATGATTTCAATCCCCACCGGGCTTCACAAGTCATTCCGACCGTTTCGATGCCAAAAACAAACATGACGATGAAATCATGATTTCAATCCCCACCGGGCTTCACAAGTCATTCCGACCAAGGCAAAACTCGAAGTGCTCCTTCTCAAGATCGCTCGTTTCAATCCCCACCGGGCTTCACAAGTCATTCCGACTGCTGAGCGTACAACAGCCGAATGATATCAAGTTGTTTCAATCCCCACCGGGCTTCACAAGTCATTCCGACATAACCCTGCCTCGCATTGCAGTGATCGATGTTGACGAGTTTCAATCCCCACCGGGCTTCACAAGTCATTCCGACTCATGCATATTAAACCATTTTTTAGGATAAAGCAATGTTTCAATCCCCACCGGGCTTCACAAGTCATTCCGACACGCATTCATAGTGTTCACCGCGATAGGTAATTATTGTTTCAATCCCCACCGGGCTTCACAAGTCATTCCGACGCAACTATGGCAAGAAGTGCTACCACATCAAGCAGTGCGGTTTCAATCCTCACCGGGCTTCACAAGTCATTCCGACCTGTGGTATCCTTGGCATAAACTGCGATTAATTATCGTTTCAATCCCCACCGGAGGGTCGGCATTAATTTAAAATTAGAAAACTTTTTTGTCTAAAAATCAAGGTATTTTCTCTTGACAAAAGAGACGCTCCCTTGCAGAGTATTCATAGAAATTATCTCACCCTGAAAAGGAGTCTGTTCCTATGATACTGCAATCTTTTCTCTTTGACCAGTCCACCTTCGAAAAATTCCAGGGATATGATCCCGTTGCTCTACGCTATCGCGCCTTTTTCTCTCTCATCGACTGGACACCCGTTCTTGAAGCAGAAGCTCTAAAAACTGCTCACCGCCGTCCTGCCCATCCTGAGACAGCCTACATCAAAGCCATGCTCGTCAAATTGTGCGAGGGAAAGCAATATATCACCGAACTGCGAAGCTATCTCCTCGAACATCCCATGCTTGTGGTCGAACTTGGCTTTCGCTTACATCTTGATCCCACTCATCCCTTCGGTTTCGATATTCACCGCTCACTCCCGAAAGATCGATGGTTGCGCGAAAAGCAGCACAGTCTCGATCATCTCCTTCTCCAAGATCTTTTTGCCGGAACAATTCATGCATTGCAAGAAGAAATTCCGGAATTAGGCGAGACTATTGCTTTTGACGTAAAACATATTTACGCATGGGTGAAAGAGAATAATTTCCGCACCTCCGTCAAAGAACGTTTTAATAAGGAAAAGCGATGTAAAGGCGATCCAGACTGCCGTGTTGGTGTCAAGTGCAGTACCAATATGGAACGCCCTGATGGTTCTAAGAAAGAAGTCAAGGAATATCTTTGGGGATATGGCACAGGCGTTGCTTCAGCTATTATGCCTCAATACGGGGATATTGTGCTTGCCGAATATACCCTCCCCTTTAATGAAGCTGATATCACCTATTACCCCGCTCTCTATCGTCAGGCTGTGAGCATCTTGAATCGCTTCCCTCGCTATATTACGGCTGATGCTGCTTTTGATGCCTGGTACATCTATCAAACGTGTGTCCATCATGGCGGATTTGCTGCTGTTCCCATCAATCATCACGGTCATACTCCTGTTACACGCGATACCGATGCTACGCCCATTTGTGAGAAAGGTCTGCGTATGCATCCCACAATCGCCTTCCAGCATACCAATGGCTATCAAGCTCAACGCTTCTGTTGTCCCCTGTTAGTACCTGAAGCAACGGGAGAAACCTGTAATCATGAACAGTTTCTCAAAGGCAAAGGTTGCATGAAAGATGTTAATTGGGAGGAAGGCGGGAAAATACGTGTCATGCTCGATAGAACCTCTTCACAATACAAAAGCATCTATCGTCAGCGTACCTCTGCTGAGCGGATCAATAGCCAATCGAAGGCACGAGGGGTGGAACGACCAAAAGTACGCAATCGTCACTCTGTTCGCAACCTCAATACCTTAACGTATATCATTATTAATGTACGTGCATTAGTGCGAGCAAGATCCATTAATGCTCGCCCTCTACAAATAATTTAATGCCGACCCTCCACCGGGCTTCACAAGTCATTCCGACGACATCGCGCACCGATTGGGCATAGCCTGGAGCACAGTTTCAATCCCCACCGGGCTTCACAAGTCATTCCGACGTTGGAGACGTGCCTGAAATCGCTGAAACATTCACGTCGTTTCAATCCCCACCGGGCTTCACAAGTCATTCCGACAGTGATGACCACGTTAAATTCCTGGTGCAACTCAGCGGTTTCAATCCCCACCGGGCTTCACAAGTCATTCCGACATCACAGGACCGCTATAGACTGGAATCTCTGGCGTTTCAATCCCCACCGGGCTTCACAAGTCATTCCGACTTGGTCGTTCCTGATGCCACCTATGATGGTGTGGTTGTTTCAATCCCCACCGGGCTTCACAAGTCATTCCGACTCCCTGAAGCAACGAGACAACGCATGTCTGAGGCGGTGTTTCAATCCCCACCGGGCTTCACAAGTCATTCCGACACGATAACGTTCCACGTGCGAGGCAAGGGAAACTGCGGTTTCAATCCCCACCGGGCTTCACAAGTCATTCCGACGTATCCCCACGCAGTGACTTTGAATGCACCGGCAGCGTTTCAATCCCCACCGGGCTTCACAAGTCATTCCGACCAATTCAACAGGTGGTCCACTCTGCTGGTTCACTGGTTTCAATCCCCACCGGGCTTCACAAGTCATTCCGACGTAATGGATGTTCCGACCATGCCCACACGCAAACGAGTTTCAATCCCCACCGGGCTTCACAAGTCATTCCGACACAGAGTTGTGCCAGGCGCGGGCATTGAGTCCATAGGTGTTTCAATCCCCACCGGGCTTCACAAGTCATTCCGACGGAGCAACACTATGGGAACCAAGCATCTCGATCAGTTTCAATCCCCACCGGGCTTCACAAGTCATTCCGACGCGGTCAGGGTTGCACTTGTATTGGTGGCATCATTGTTTCAATCCCCACCGGGCTTCACAAGTCATTCCGACGCGGTCAGGGTTGCACTTGTATTGATGGCATCATAGTTTCAATCCCCACCGGGCTTCACAAGTCATTCCGACCATGGTGATGCTTATGCCAGATTGCGTGCGAAAGATAAATTTCAATCCCCACCGGGCTTCACAAGTCATTCCGACCTGACCAGCATCGGGTCCAGGTGACCAGACGTGCAATTTCAATCCCCACCGGGCTTCACAAGTCATTCCGACAGCACAAATTGATGGATGAGAAGCTAGAAAGCTGTTTCAATCCCCACCGGGCTTCACAAGTCATTCCGACGTAATGGATGTTCCGACCATGCCCACACGCAAACGAGTTTCAATCCCCACCGGGCTTCACAAGTCATTCCGACACAGAGTTGTGCCAGGCGCGGGCATTGAGTCCATGGTGTTTCAATCCCCACCGGGCTTCACAAGTCATTCCGACGGAGCAACACTATGGGAACCAAGCATCTCGATCAGTTTCAATCCCCACCGGGCTTCACAAGTCATTCCGACGCGGTCAGGGTTGCACTTGTATTGGTGGCATCATTGTTTCAATCCCCACCGGGCTTCACAAGTCATTCCGACGATATCCCATGAGTACTTGACATTTGTTCCAACAGTGGTTTCAATCCCCACCGGGCTTCACAAGTCATTCCGACCATGGTGATGCTTATGCCAGATTGCAGTGCAAAATATAGTTTCAATCCCCACCGGGCTTCACAAGTCATTCCGACAGGGAAAGAACAAATGTCTTACTACAATAGAGAATGTTTCAATCCCCACCGGGCTTCACAAGTCATTCCGACTCAAGCCTTCCTGATACAGCCAAAGAGAATTGCGTTTCAATCCCCACCGGGCTTCCACAAGTCATTCCGACCTCACATACGCCGTGACTCACGCTCATTCTTTGAGTTTCAATCCCCACCGGGCTTCACAAGTTATTCCGACCTCGCCCTTTGCCGAAGATTGCCACGATCAAAGTTCGGGTTTCAATCCCCACCGGGCTTCACAAGTCATTCCGACGAAGAGGACAGCATTGCTCCCTGGAGGCCCTGAGGAGTTTCAATCCCCACCGGGCTTCACAAGTCATTCCGACCCGATCCAACGCATGAAATCGTAGAAGCTAAATAATGGTTTCAATCCCCACCGGGCTTCACAAGTCATTCCGACCGTTTGATAGGCTTGCGATGAGGTTTACTGGAGGTTCAGTTTCAATCCCCACCGGGCTTCACAAGTCATTCCGACATTGGCTAGGTTGTTCATCATCTGAACAACCTTCCAGTTTCAATCCCCACCGGGCTTCACAAGTCATTCCGACCGAGTCTGTTCTACTGTTCTATGCGGAGGTGCCCGATTTCAATCCCCACCGGGCTTCACAAGTCATTCCGACTGCAAGCTCGTGGTCTCAAATGACCATGTGTTCCAGATCGTTTCAATCCCCACCGGGCTTCACAAGTCATTCCGACGTCACCAATGTCATCCGTGCCTGGGCTTCAGTGTCGTTTCAATCCCCACCGGGCTTCACAAGTCATTCCGACCGACCATAATCATCAGCGTAATCGACAATCACTTATCCTGGGTTTCAATCCCCACCGGGCTTCACAAGTCATTCCGACTCCATCCAGTGACTGTCATCATCATCCTCAGATCCTGTTTCAATCCCCACCGGGCTTCACAAGTCATTCCGACCCGTAACATCGACTACTCCACCCACGGATAGAACCCGTTTCAATCCCCACCGGGCTTCACAAGTCATTCCGACCTGAATAATGGTCCTTACCAGTGATCCTTCATCGGGTTTCAATCCCCACCGGGCTTCACAAGTCATTCCAGACAAGATTCTCAGAAAAAAAAATGTTTCATAGACAAAATTTATGTTTCAATCCCCACCGGGCTTCACAAGTCATTCCGACGAATAAGAGGAGGAAGCGAGAAGGATGACCAACATAAGTTTCAATCCCCACCGGGCTTCACAAGTCATTCCGACACCACGAAGTAGAGTTCTCCTTCGCGGTCTTTGTCGTTTCAATCCCCACCGGGCTTCACAAGTCATTCCGACAAAGACAGAAGATTTTAGTTTCTGGAGACGTATAGGTTTCAATCCCCACCGGGCTTCACAAGTCATTCCGACTCTCCTTTCCAAAGTGTGTAGCTCACTAGATCGAGTTTCAATCCCCACCGGGCTTCACAAGTCATTCCGACTGTCACTCACGAACAGCCATGGATCGGCTTTACCTCGAATCGTTTCAATCCCCACCGGGCTTCACAAGTCATTCCGACACAGACGATGATACCTGAAAAGCAGTGCAATATGGAGTTTCAATCCCCACCGGGCTTCACAAGTCATTCCGACTCGGTGGGACACCTGGGCACTGGTTACAGTTTCAATCCCCACGGGCTTCACAAGTCATTCCGACATCAACGGAATCAAGCACGCTTTCGGACCAGTTTCAATCCCCACCGGGCTTCACAAGTCATTCCGACGCTCGGACAGTCGTAGCGTCCAGAGTTGATGAGCATTTCAATCCCCACCGGGCTTCACAAGTCATTCCGACGTTTGTGCATGTAAAAACTTACAGGGTTCCATGTTTAAATCCCCACCGGGCTTCACAAGTCATTCCGACAACCGCTGGCATATCTGCCATCCTGGTAAGGAGTTTCAATCCCCACCGGGCTTCACAAGTCATTCCGACTCTGTATGCTAGGTTGCTGAGAAGCAAGGTTTCAATCCCCACCGGGCTTCACAAGTCATTCCGACGCAACGGATTGAATGCAACTATTGAAAAAGTTGCCGTTTCAATCCCCACCGGGCTTCACAAGTCATTCCGACGTAAAAATTAATCACTGCTCGCAACAATGATGTTTCAATCCCCACCGGGCTTCACAAGTCATTCCGAAATCGCTAGCCTCATGAAGGCAGTGATGACACTGTTTCAATCCCCACCGGGCTTCACAAGTCATTCCGACTTGGATGCAACGGCGTGGTTAGAGGCAGCATCAGTTTCAATCCCCACCGGGCTTCACAAGTCATTCCGACGCCAATGATATAAACTTTCTGCCGATATTATGAGGTTTCAATCCCCACCGGGCTTCACAAGTCATTCCGACCTACTATGGGGATCCTATGCCGCCAATCGATTGTTTCAATCCCCACCGGGCTTCACAAGTCATTCCGACATCCAGCTTTCGCGATGCTCATCGGCCATATGTTTCAATCCCCACCGGGCTTCACAAGTCATTCCGACCGTCTCCGGGGGGCATTGCAGGAGGTCAAGGAACGGTTTCAATCCCCACCGGGCTTCACAAGTCATTCCGACTCAACGGTGTTATACGCCGGAGCCTGTCCAATCAGATTTCAATCCCCACCGGGCTTCACAAGTCATTCCGACATGCAAAAAAACCAGATCGAGAACAAAGCCGAAGTTTCAATCCCCACCGGGCTTCACAAGTCATTCCGACTTCTAGATTCCGCGCAAGTCGAGAGCGACATAATGGTTTCAATCCCCACCGGGCTTCACAAGTCATTCCGACACCTGTGAAGAGGGACGCAGATGAATACATGGTTTCAATCCCCACCGGGCTTCACAAGTCATTCCGACATTAAAATGTCAGCAGAAAGAAACAGTTACACCATCTGTTTCAATCCCCACCGGGCTTCACAAGTCATTCCGACCAGTCGGTTGGGATGAGGAGTACGCCCGTGTACAAGGTTTCAATCCCCACCGGGCTTCACAAGTCATTCCGACGGCCTGGCGCTAGTATAGCATATCGAGCGGGAAAATACCAGGGTTTGCGAGATGGTCTTCCGGAAGGCAGTTTTTGAAGCGGGTAATTCGGGCATTTATGCATACACCCTCTCTAGATCGGCCTGGGGAGCGGTGCGAGAGGCTCAGCTCACGACCTCCTCCACGCACCCCTCTCGCAAAACTCAATTTCAGTGGCTAGACAACGAATACTATTTCCTCGGTCGGCGGTGGGCCACCGACCGTTTCGACTTTGTCGATGCAATTGGCGAAGCCATCTGGAAAACGTTGGATGGCTTCCTCGCTTTATTTTATGCCCGCCTGCGCCATACGAGCAACAACTAGATGATGGAACGGCCTGATGGCCTGAAAGTAGACCGGGCGAACCCGGTTGTGATAATGAACAATGGTGACCACATGGAAGCGCTTTTGTCGGTCTGCCAATGGTTCTACTACCACGCCCAGGGTACCTTTGAGATGCTTATCACTATTGTACGCAAACCAGTAGTGCCTTTCTTCTGCCATGCATACCGTAAAGAAGCCCGTACGCTTCCCAATCTGCATCGGCACCATTTCCGGTGTGAGGAAGGCTCTAGAACCCATATGCTCCTGCCGCATCCCCAGAAAACGCACAAAAACAGCACGGACAGCAAACAGCGATATCAGCCACGCAGGATGGTAGTTGAAGAAACCAGCGATAAACGTCCGCAGATCAACATCCCCAGTCACGGTCTTCACATCGATATGGTCTGCATTGGCCAGCAATGGCTGAAATCTCTGGCAGGCTCAGAGCAGGAGAACAGCTTCTCTCTCGCATATTAGGATTCCTTTTTGATCTGTTTCACCTCTTCTGGCGAGGTCCTTTCATCTTCGTAGAATGACAGCAAGCGCTCTTTATAATCCTGGAAATGCTGAAAATGGTGATAGAATGACTTTGTTTGCGAGGCAGCGAGCGTGGAAGTATGTTCACTTCGTCGCTCGCGAAGGAGCAAACAAAGACATTCAGGCAAAAAAACAAGACGATACCATCTATAGTATAACACAGGAAAACCCATGAAGCCGCTTAGTACCTTAATCAGGCTCCGCTAGTACAAATAGTTCTTTCCTATACAACTCAAGCAGGGGCATGATAAACTCATATAAGAGAAATATGCAAGGAGGGCAACCGTGACCCAAGACCAGGGATTAGATCTTCCCTCAAATCCCCCCTCATCTCATTACGACAACCACACTCTTGATACTGAAAATCCGACAGAAATTGCTCGTTTGATAAATCAGGATCGTTTGTTCAGCAGGATAACAGGCGAACTGTTCTCTGAACAGGCAAATCAAGATTTTACAAATATACACTATATCCTCGATATAGGATGTGGACCTGGCGCATGGGTCCTGAATGTTGCACATAAATACCCACATATAGAGGTCATAGGCATTGATAGCAATGAGAAGGTAGTCAAGTATGCACAGGCAAATGCACGTTCACAGGGTTTGAAGAACGCTTTTTTTGAAATCATGGATGCGACTCAACCGCTAGATTTTCCGCAGAACGTCTTTGATATTATAAATATACGTGCTATTGTAGGCTTTATACACACTTCTGTATGGCCTCAACTACTCCAGGAGTGCATGCGCATCATGCGGCCTGGGGGAATCATTCGCCTCACTGAGAGCGATTGGGGATCATCCAATAGCCCTGCTTGTGAGAAATTGATTGGCATACTGATGCGAGCACTCTCCCAGACCGGACTCTGCTTTTCCACCAATGGGCACGCTTCTGGTATCACCGTTCGTTTGACTGATTTTCTGCATGAAGCAGGATGCTGCGAAGTACAAAAAAAGGTCTATCTGGTCGATTTCTCCACAGGATCACAGGAATATGCCGACATCTATCAGAATTGTATGGTCGCCTTGCGCTTACTACGCCCTTTCCTTATAGCCACACAACAGATCAGTGAGCAAGATTTTGAGCCGCTGTACCAGCAAGCTCTCGCAGAGATGCTCTCAGACAATTTTTGTAATATCAGCTACATCGTTACAGCCTGGGGAAAAAAGCCACTTTCTGACGTGTGAGACAAAAGGGGGAATTTTACATATTATTCATTCTGTGATAATATATACAAGTATTGCATGTTATACAGCGCTCCCTGATAGGACGCCATAGCGATGTTGCATGTCAAACAGTATCCCATACCCTTGATGGACTGCACAGAAACTATAAGGATTGGGAGGGAACTCAATGCCTCTTAAATATCAGGACCCCAGCAAATATATCGCAAGCTATCGCATCATCCGCGAGATGGCCACCACCTCTGCCAGTCGTATTTTTTTGGCGCAAAAAGATGGTACCTCCCACTCCCCTGTGGTCATAAAACTCTTATTTCCTATGGTACTTTTCTCTGAGCAGGACAAGGAGAGTTTCCTACAGGAAGCCAGTTTTCTCAAACAATTACAACATCCTTTTATCTCACCGATTTTAGAGGTTGGTGTCGATAAAATTACGCCCTATATTATTACTGCATATGCCCCTGGGGGGTCCTTGCGTGACTCTATGCAACGTCAATTTCCACAACCGCTCTTGTGGATGGAGGCTCTGAAGATACTTTCACAGATCGGACAAGCGCTTGAGTATGCTCATGAACGCAACGTCATTCACTGCAACCTCAAACCACAAAACATTCTCTTCAATGCCAGAGGTGAAGCGCTCCTCGCCGATTTTCCCTTTGCGACACTCTCAACGACCAGATGGGGTTCCTCTCTCACCGCCTCTGGCATAGCCGCATATATGGCACCGGAGCAATTTGCCGGGAAGATCAACAAAGAGTGTGACCAATATGCTCTCGGCTGTATTGCCTATGAAATGTTTACAGGACGCCCACCCTTCACCACATCCTATTTGAGCAGGCTAGGATTGCAGCACGAAGAGGAAATACCTCCCGCCCCCACGTCTCTCAATCCGCTTCTGCCATTCTCTCTGGAACAGGCAATTCTTCAAGCACTGGCCAAAGAGCCAGCACAACGTCATAGCGATATCCGGGCTTTTCTCAGGGCATTACAGGCCTCCACCCAGGAGCAAGGACAGAAACATAGATGGCTGCGTTCATCGCAGCCTCCAATGCCTCTTGTCGTCGAGGCTATACACAACTCCCATTACCTGTCGACTGCCACTTCACCAGAGGCTTCCACCATATCAGAAGTAAAGAAATCCAGGATTCAGTCGGTACCTGCACCGATACTACCTCCTATTGAAGTGGAGGCTGATCCACCTCTTCATCAGCCAGCAACAGCACTCGCGGTCCTCTCTATAGCCAGACCAATGGATCATTTCACAGAGAAGTCGCCATTGCGAAAGCAGTTCATAAGCCTGATGAGCCTTCCCACTCAGACAGGTCAAGTGTGGATTAATCCACCAGTGCTGGAAAAAAGCTTTCTCCCGACAATAACACAAACCAGAATCTTCCCATCCAGCAGCCTTCAAAAACACGCTGGACAGAGGAAGAAGCGCCAGATCTTCGCTTTCACTTCTCTAGCTGTGGCCATCGCAATAGTTGGACTGCTTCTTACTACATCACTTTTCCAGACACTATCAGGAATTGGCCGGACACCATCTGTGAGTTCAGCACCTATCACCCACATGTCCGCCTCTGCTATCACGCCTGAACCAACACAGATAAAGACGAATACACCATCTCCTTCACCAACACCTACCTCACCGGCCATGGCTGTCGCGCCTCCCATGCCGACACTACCCCCAAATCCAACGAATCTGCTTGCTTCCGCCAGACTTGTTGGTAGTGAGTCCCACTCAATTCAGCCCCAGAAACTGCTCACAGAGAAACTTCCATTACAGGTGTGTTGCAACACTAACAACGGCAGCAGGCACTCAGGGAGCTATTTCCTGGTCTGCAAACAGCACCGGGATAGCAGCAAGTTTTCGGCCATCCACTGGAACAGTTGAGCCAGGGCAAACCATGCAGATCACCATTAACATCTACACCATGTGCGGAATGGGGCAACAGCAGAGTGGAACCCTGAACTTTTACCATTCCTGCCTCAAAGAATACTATCTCTGCATCATGGAGTTGTTGAACACTATTGACCAGTTTTGTCCAGGAGGCCCTGCCTACACAGTCTTTTTTGTGAATCTCGCTACAAGGGCCTCCGCATAATCACCTACAATGGGCAGCTTGACGGAAACTCCCCGGTATGTCTGAAGCATCAGGAAAACCCAGACCAGCGCAGCTGGTATGAGAAGTACCAGGATCAGACA
Source organism: uncultured Chloroflexia bacterium (assembly GCA_963814985.1). Lineage (GTDB taxonomy): Bacteria > Chloroflexota > Ktedonobacteria > Ktedonobacterales > Ktedonobacteraceae > CAWFFV01. The sequence continues at coordinate 50,914 of CAWFFV010000101.1, forward strand.
GGATAGGACGGGACTCAAGAGGAAACCAATAATAGGAATAATCGAGATAAGCCTCAACACAACATAGAGTACGAAGACGCTCCCTAAAAAAATCGTTGATTGTGCTGCATGGAAACGCACAAAACGATTCTTTCTTTCCAGAAGAAAAAAAACTATGCCAGAAATCCACCAGAACGCATAGCTCAAAACAGCCGCATTCCTGGCATCCATACCCGTAGCAGTGGGGCCTGAGGTACCAGAACTTCCCCCCCTGGAGGCACTGCGCGGCGGCTGATACTGTTGTTGTTGACTTTGTTGTGAGCCTGTACCCTGCTGTTGCTGACCTGCCTGTTGTCCATACCCCTGCTGAGTAAAGCCCCCATAGGGATCATCTTCGGGCTTTGCCGGAGTATAGCCCGTATAGCCACTATAAGGTTGATCGGGATTCTGGCCCTGGTTTGGATTGACGTTCATGGTGATATTCCTCTTCCTTACAAAAAGATAAGTACACACTCTCTATTACGTATCAGACGGAGGAAGGTTGAAGGCCACTACTTCAAGATGCTGGCGTTGGAGGCGGTGGCAAGAGTGGAAGGGCAAAACCCCAATCCAGCAAGGCCGTTGCATCAGTGAAACGCTGACTTGCGTCTTTATCATGGAGCAGGGCACCAATGAGGTGATGACCCGCATTCGTCGCTGCAAATACCAGACAGTAGCCTGCCTCAACGGTATAACCCGTTTTGACGCCTGTTGCTCCAGCATATGTGCTAAGTAAATCATCGGTTGTTTCCCAGGTATAAGCGTGATGAAGCGCGGTAGCCGGAAGAACGTAGCGCTGGAGCTGGACAATCTGTGCAAAAAGCGGATTGCTCAGGGCATAGTGGGTCAGGCGCACAAGATCAGCGGCACTACTATAATGATCGGGATCAGGCCGGTTCTGCGGGGTCATATATGTAAGTCCGTCAGGATTGATATAGTGTGTTTGAGCAAGATGAAAGCGTTTTGCATAGGCATTCATAGTTTTGACAAAGTTGGGAGTTGTACCACCAACAGCATCAGCGATAGCAATAGCGGCATCGTCACCCGAAGGTAGCATCAAAGCATAGAGCAGATCTTTTAAGCGCAGTCGGTCACCAACAACAAGTTGAGCGCTACTCCCATCAGATTCCCGCACCTCATCGACAGCATCCTGCTTTATGGTCACAATTTGATTGAGGTCAGCCGTTTCAAGCGTAACAAGGGCGGTCATGATCTTGGTAGTACTTGCCATAGGAAGCCTGCGTTGTCCATTAATATTCACCAGCACATTGCCGGTATCGGCATCCAGCAAGTAGGCAGTGGCTGCTCCCACAGTGGGAGGTGTCCCTCTTACAGTAAGAACAGGCCTGGATGTTGGTTGCGGCGAAAAACGGGGGAGCAGGCGCGCTCCAATGGGTGTTAAGACCAGCAAAGGTATGACAATACCAAGGCAGATAGCCATAACCAGTAGAATAGTTGCAAGAACACGGCGTCTCATAACAAACATTCCTCTACCTATCGTCCTTCTAATAGATAAGTAAATCTTTAAGATAAGTATAAGTATGCTTCACTAAGAGGAAGTATAGCTCAGTTATCAATCAGACACTATGAACTATTGCATTATTCTCTCTGGTAGTTTTTCACAAAATCTTGCCTTCCTCGACAAGCCTGGCGGCGTAAAGCAGAAGACTACGGACATGTACACCAAAACCAGCAAAACGCTCATCTTGCGTCTGCCCATGTCTCCACCGGGCATAAATTTGCTGGAGGATCACCGCCAATTTAAAATAGGCGAACGTCAGATAAAAATGCATAGAGGAGAGATCACGACCGCTCTTTTGCGCGTAGAGTTCCATAAACTGTCTTCGACTAATAAACCCGGGCATCGTGGTCACCGTTGGCAGCAATGTCTGTAACTCCTGCGGATCATCAGCCGTTACCCAGTAGCTTAAAGAGATGGCAAGATCCAAAAGGGGATCTCCGATTGTTGCCATTTCCCAATCCAATACAGCCACAACTGTACTGAGATTGTCCGTCTGCAAGATCATATTGTTCAGTTTGTAATCATTATGGATGAGGGTAGGAGACGGGCTGGCCGGTATATGCTCAGTCAGCCAGCTCGTCAGGGGTTCTACCTGGGAGATAATATCCGTTTGAGCACGCCAGTAACGTTCAATCCAGCTTTTCACCTGCCGCTCAAGAAAACGGTCAGGATAGCCAAATTCGCCAAGTCCTGCCGCCTGCCAATCGAGAGCATGGATCTGTACCAACGTCTCAACCACCGTTTGTGCAAGCTGCTGACAAAGTGTTTCTGTTGGCACCACACCTGGCGGAAAGTGGTTATTAAGCACCACACCCTTACGCCGTTCCATGACGTAGAAGGGCACCCCTAAAATAGTGAGATCAGCGCAAAAAAAATAGGGTTTTGGGGCGAGAGGCCAGAGAGGGTGAATCTTTTGTAACAGGCTCGCTTCCCGCACCATATCATGGGCTTTGGGTGGCACTGGACCCAGCGGAGGACGTCGCAGAATGGCTTCCCAATCGCCAAGCTGGATCAGGTAGGTCAGATTAGAGGCTCCAGAAGGGAACTGCCGCACCTGTAATGATCCCTGGCCTAATCCCTCAAGATGCTGGCGCAGGTAGTGCTCTACTTTTGGCAGATCAAAATTCTCTCCAGTACGCACCGCGATCGTCTCTTTTTCGATACTCATAACATATGCCTTTCCTGATCTACAGCCTGGAACAAAACCGTCAGGCGTCCGCTTCTTAGCATATCATGCTCCCAAACGTACCTTGCCAGCATAGAGCATTGAGCCGGGCAACCCGTTAGATGATACAAAAAGTCATCATCACAACATGTCACAAAAAGAAACGTAGCGGACTCAAGATAAGCTCACTCAACTTCGAGTACCAGGGGCGTTTGATCCAACCCTCAAGGGTCAGTTCAAAGATATCAGCTGTGTCACATTCGAAGATGGCCTGCATTTGTTGGGCTATCTCGCTACTATAAATTTCGATATTGACTTCATAGTTCCCGATGGAACTCAAGCGATCTAGATTCGCAGTTCCGATCGTTGACCACTGACCATCAATGGTGCAGGTTTTCGCATGTAACATCGCATGACCATAGCCAAAAATACGAATGCCTGCACGTAGACATCTGGCGAAGTACCCACGTGCCAGCCAGTCCACCACAACATGATTAGAGATCCACGGCAACAAGATACGTACATCTACTCCACGTTCCGCTGCCTGTTCCAACGCATCGAGTAAGGAGCGATCAGGGACAAAGTAGGCATTTGAGAGCAAGATCCAGTGTTCGGCCCGATCAATAGCCGCAATATACATATCGCGAATAGGGAATGTCAAACGCATAGCATCATTGTCGTGCAGAGTAATAAGTGAATCAAAACGGCGAGGATAGTATCGCTGAATAGTCACGTGAGGAGAGGATCGGTTCCAAAAATCAATAAACGAATGAGCCAGATCAGTAGCAGCCGGCCCACAAATACGTAAGTGGGTATCTCGCCATTGAGTTGCATAGAGGCTACCAATGTTGAATCCGCCAACGAAACCAGTTAAGCCATCCACGACCAGCAATTTACGATGGTCTAGTGAGTAGCGCCGTGGATCAAAGATATGCCAGAAGTGATGAATGGATTGATACTCTAATACATGGATCTCTGGCGGGAATATTTTGAAAGCACGCGGTACCACCAGATTCCCAAAGCTATCGAAGGCAACATAGACCTCAACACCCTCTGCCGCCTTCTGCGCCAGATGTGTTTTGAATTCCCGTCCGACAGCATCATCTTTCCAGATGAATGTTTCCAGGTAGATGCTTTGCTTTGCGCTATCAATCGCCTCAATCATCGCATCATATAGATCACATCCATACCCATACAACTGAAGAGTATTATCACCAACACATATCTCGTCCAGGCTCAAGTGCGGAAAGCCTTTTTTTGACTTCTGAAGCTTACGCAACGCCGCCACAAGCCAGAGTACTATTACGATGATAACTTGCAGCGCAATCATAGCACCGATTATCTGCCGTACAGCCCAGATCAGAAAAACACGCAGGGTGAAGGAAGTCTGTGTTTGTTTTTCCAGCGCCCGTCTACTCAACTCATTTTCCTCTTCTGCCAGGTATCATCAAGATCCTACACAAGTCGTATCAAGAGAAAGACAACCTTGATCACCCTTCATTAGGCAATACGTAAGCGCCATATGTCAAGATTGAGCAGGAAAGACTCTTCTTGGGAAATGTACAGGTTGCAGGAAAAGACAGAAGGTATAGAGTACAATGAGCAGGAAAACACTTAAAAGTGTTAATCACCTCACATGTAAAAGTTGTTGTTTACTAATGATCAAGAAAGATGCGTGAGCCATCCACTAACCTCCCTCCTGGCTCATAAAGCTGGATGCGATGTTGAGATAGCATAATCCGCAAAGCCCTGACAACTTCTTCTCGATCCATTCGTATAAATTCACACAGTTTCTCGACATTTTTACGCCCATCGATAACTGCATAGACAAGGCGCACTTGCCTATCTAAAATAACTGGAGGTTGCGAATTGCCAGCCCACATTGGGTCTGCATCCTCACAACGCAGTGGAATCAGGACTTGCAGAGGAGGTACTCTTTCTTTACGCTCAAAGAGATGATCTGCACGGATGGACGAGTGAACACCTGTACTGGACACTACTGGCGTACGTTCAGGTAATATCTCTTTAACCGTATGCACAAGCTCTTCCCCTGTAAAGGGCTTCACTAAATAAGAGTTTGCTCCCTGACGCAAACCCCAGGATCGATCCAGAGGGGTATCCTTGCTACTTACCATAATAATGGGCAGACTCCGCAGAAAGTACTTCTTACGCAACTGACGACACAGTTCAAACCCACTCATCCCAGGGAGTACAACATCAAGTACCAGACATTGCAGACGTTCTTGTAAGACTTTTTTCAAGCCTTCTCGTCCATCCGAAGCTGTGATCACATGATATCCGGCCCCTTCAAGGGCCTGTGCCATATAAAAGCAAGAACTTATACTATCATCAATGATGAGAATTGTAGATAAGTTTGTCATGGATGCCCCCATTTCTATCAAAACTCCTCGGTTCTTCTCTCCTGACCCCTTCAGCTCTATCACCCTCAATAGTAAAATACGGTGTCCGAGGAGTGTGGGAACGTCTTCTTTCTTACAAGATACCTCTATCCTCTGACACAAACAAATCTTACAGTATATTTCACCCAAAGGTACTCCCATTTTCTCTTTTAAGTCGAAAAATATCTTTACTGAATGAAGAGTATGAGCGGATATCCTTGTCTGGTGGAAATATTATCTCGTAAAGCCTGGGCGTTACCCGCAGACAAATACTAGTCCCTCTTCTTGCAGGGTCCATTAGGAAAGATGACATGGTTCTTGTATAGCAATAGTTTACGAGAGCCGAAGCACGACGCGGCTCTCATAAAAGTATCTTTCTATAAAATATAATTAAAAATACTACTCTCCAAAGAGGGGATTTTTAATTATATTTCTCTTGAACCGAGATATATTATGCCGGAAATTGATGAGCACGGCACATCTCTCGTAACTATTCAAGTGCCCATTTTGCGCCTTTGAAAAAAGGGGGAATTAGCGAGGACAACCTCGCGCTCCGGCCAGGGGAATGGCGTCCTCCGGCACTCCCTCCTGAAGAGTTACCATCTGTCAGCCAGCACCCGGTACTAGCAATTCCCTGATTTACATACCACAATTTGTTACGATAGTTTAGCACAACAATGAAGCAATAATGGAAGTAAGCAGGGCAATATGCTTGACAGCGAGCACAGGTCAAACGTTGCCCACTTCTACACATAAGGGTTGCGACATCCTTTAGAAACTACTCTACTACATCATACAACACTCATACCACTTTTACCTGTATTTTGGAACATTATCATTCCAAAATAGGCAAAGTTTCTCATAACGTTTCTGAGGAAAACGTTGGCTGGATAAAAACAAGCGAACATCTACCTGCACAAGAGACCAACAGGTTTGAGACTATGGATTTTCGCCCGTCATGCTAGCTGCCACCAGTTCATGCGATCCCAATCTGGCTTCCATCTCCGATGGGCGCACAATTAACAGCGGACGTGTGGTAGATCCAAGAACACGCTCGGCAATGCTCCCTACCACCCAGCGTTGTAAACCGCTACGTCCATGTGTAGCAATGGCAAGAAGATCACATCCAGCCGTTCCATCCTCTACCTCACCATGCTCCGCCATTTTCACCAGAGCCGAGGCCACATCCACCTCAACAATCGTAGACCAGGTGACCACAAGGTTAAGATGTGCTAAATCGCCCTTGCACAGACGCTCTGCAACTGCGCGCAGGTACTTCTTTGCCTCTGCCTGCCTTTCATTTTCGCTCTGGTAAACACGAGGATACATGGAAGATATAGTCACCACACGGGTAAGATGCAATGCCCCCGACTCTGGAGCGGCCAGTGCAGCTATAAGCTTTGCGACTGGAACAAGCACAATTTCAGCTAGAGGAGAGCCATCCAACGCCACCAATGCACGCAGAAAGTGTGGCATTTCAGAATGGGCCTGGACCATTGGCTCACCATCATGCAACACCAGAACAGGAGCAGGACAGTAACGTGCCACTTTCTGGGCAACACTCCCCACCATCCAACGCTTTAACCCGGTCTCTCCATGGCTACACATCACGACCAAATCAATATCACGTGATTGCACAACAGAGAGGATTGTTGGAGCTACCGCACCGGAGAGTGCCTCTACACATGTTCCGATCCCTTCCAACTCCTCAACCTTGCTCACACTGATAAGATATTTTAACGTCTGGAGACGATTCGCTTCTATCTCAGCTTCTGTCCAGATAGGGGCCTGCTCCTGCACTACTCCATATCCCACCGGAGGATGTACAGCCTGCAGGAGCACGATTGATCCACCGAACATTTTGGCAATGCGTGCAGCTACAGGGATAGCTCGCTCTGCCCGCGCCGCTCCATCTAGAGGTACAAGAATTCGTTGAAACATCCTTTTATCCCTTTAACATTCTTGTGACGACTCTACAGCTTGCGCCGTGGGTAGCCTCCTCCTTTGCATCAACGGTTAAGAAAGAGGCCATCCACTTTTACTCAAAAATATAAACTACTGATATCACGGCTCTATCACGTTAACGAATTCAACTATCACAGAGGTGTTACAAATCAGAGGATATCTGCCCAGACACACAAAAAGAGTCAGTGGCAATATAACCACTGACTCTTTTTGTATATCGTCCCACTACCTACACAAGGGGGTAATGTCTTCTTCGCGTTTACCAGCGAGAGCGGCGACCAGATGATCCCCCCTGGCCCTGAGATTGGTAACAATCGCTACAGTAGACAGGCCGGTCACCACGCGGCTGGAAGGGGACTTGAGCCTCATTGCCACAGCTCGAACACGTTACAGTATACATCTGACGTGCTTCGCGGGAACCGCCACTACTGCGACCACCACCATAGCCACCACCACCACCACCATGTCTGTCACCAGACTGCCCTTTGCGTGCCGCGCGACACGATGGGCAACGTGCCGGAGAATTGTTTAATCCACGGCTTGCATAAAACTCTTGCTCACCAACAGTGAAAGTGAACTCTTGACCACAGTCGCGACAATACAGTGTCTGATCAGTCAATGCCATATGTGTCTTTCTCTACTTCTGGGCCGAAGCCCTCAACAAACTCTCGTGTATTGCGCGGCTTGTCATAGACTTAGTACTCCTATCAACAATGCACTATACAACGTCTAGTAAGTATAACATATCTTGCGCAAATTGTATTCCCCATATTACACCAAATCTTTTTTGACAAGCAAATTTGCCTATTCGTTTTTTCTATACCAGATTATCGCAAAGGTCCCCAATTAGAGGACCCTGGGCAGAGGACCGCGCGGTCATCTCTCTTCAAAACAAGACTCAACAGGTCAGACACTATTTCCAGCAGGGTTTGCACTCCCGGCAGTTATCGTTCCGGTCGCTCGTCCGTTTACATCAACCTGGACCATCATCCGCACCTGTAACTTGCTTCCGCTTTTTGCACCAGTCGTCATGAGCAAGGCTGCCATACTCCATCGCCTGCCTCCGTAGATGCTACTAAGAGTACCTGCATAGCGTTCCTGGCTGGTACTTGATGCAAGAGTGATATGTGATGAGGTAATCGTGATATTCCCGCTTCCGTCTCCCTCAGATTGCCCTTGCAGGACCACTCGCACATTCCCTGGTGGTCCATTACCAATACTCATATGAGTTGCATGGTGACGTTGCCATTACCATCTGGTCCATTTTGTGTGAGTTGGCCTTGCAGGTCACCTGTAAAGGACTGCGGAAAGGTTGTCTGTTGTGATGGTGACGTGTGTACAGTTGATGCAGCCCCCGAACCATTTCCATTATTGGCAATGGCATTCCATCCTGCCTGAAGTGGTCCTTGTAGTGTCCAGAATACTCCAATTGCTATCACGACCAGGACTCCTACAGCCAGTACAGGGTGAGCACGACTCCGGGCATTCACCGGTTTCATAAGGCGCATCCAGAGTAGAGTCGCAACCAGAAGAACGCTAAGCGCATACATCGTAGTTCCCCACCAGGCACTCGTATCGCTTCCTGTCGCAATTCCATGTACCACGACGAGCGCATACAGAAGCAACGTGAACATATGCAAGCGCCGCCACCATGTGTACCCAATGCGAGGACGCAGCCAGGTACCTGATGCCAATGGCAATGCCGATGTAGAATGCAACAATACCAAGCGCCATCCACAGTGGACGATAATGGCTCACAAAGGGGATGAACACTTCGGTTCCACCTCAAACTGGTGAATGGGTCAATCCAGACTGCCAGAATATGGACACCTGTGAAGATGAGCGCAAGCAGACTGAGAAAGTTATGTAGTTCGCTATTGATAATACGGGGCCAGAGTGGTGACTGCCAGCGGAGTGTAAGAGCCAGCCCTATTGCAACTGACAATGTCAGAAGACCAAAAGCGGTAAAACCACCTGCCCGTGCAACATCCCAGGTTACATTTTGCCATATACTCATATGTTCACCTCGTGCTTCTTCTCCTGCACCATCGCTTCCCTGGGCCAGGAGCCAACAGTCGTCCAGGTACCATCTTCCAGGACGAGCAAACCTGCGAGGTCATGACGGCACAAAAAATTCGCTGCCCTCCTCTCTCCCCAGGAGAAATGCCACCTTTGCTGCGACTTCGGCCTGTTCGCAACGAGCAGCTGCTACGGTGACAGACCAGAGACCACTCTGAGCGGGTTGTCCTGTGCGAGGATCGAGAAGATGATGGCGTACATGCGTAGCTTGCTTCCAATGGCGGCGAGCTATACCCGATGTGGCAAACGCACCACGCTGTAAGGGAATCACCCACGAACGAGTTTTCCCCTGTATGTCAATGGGCCACTGCTTCTCCAGAGGAGGCACACCCAGTACAGCGAGATCACCACCGCCATTAACAAGTGCCGTATGAATACCCTCCAGGTGAAGTTGCTTCAAGGCGGCATCGACGGCCATCCCTTTTGCAATGCCTCCAAAATCAACGCCGATTCCAGGAGGGAGTTTCACCAGTCGAAGTGCCTGATCAATATGAAGCTCTCGCCATCCTCCACCTGGTGAAGCAGACCGTTCAGCAGCAGGGAGTTCAGTGGGAAGTTCGTCAAAGGTACGATCATATCCCAGCCGTACCAACTGGTTAAGCAAAGTGGGATCGTACAAACCATCAGTCGCCTGAGCGGCTGCGAGTGCTCTGGACATGACAGTAAAGAGCAATTCACTCACCACACACATCGTTCCCGCCCGTAGGTTGAGTTGGGAAAGCTCACTCTCTGGCAGAAAGCGACTCAAGAATTTGTTCCCACTCGGAGAAGAGTGATCTCACGATTGCTTCTCCGCGCTGTAAATCTTCCTCCGGCAAGAGGAAAGAGATTGTTGTTCCCATCGCACGAAACTGCGAGCGGGCCATGCCGACTGGAACGCGCAAACGTTCAGGAGGTATGAGAGCCAGAGATGGGAGACTGTGGAGAATTTCCGTTTCCAAAGCCATATCCTCCTCCTTGCTGGAAAAAACCTCCGTCAGACGACGACGGTGACGATATCGAGGGTGTGTTCGATGCTGGCGTAGTCTGGTGAGAGGTCGCTCCGACTACATGCTCAGCGGCCAGGCCACCCAGGATCGCAAAAGCGACAAGAGAGCCTGCTACCAGCCACCGTTTGCACGTTCCGACAAATGCGAGCGCCTCCGCCTTAGACAGACGAGGTGGGGGCGGCGCCGTTTGTGCAGCGCGAACAGGTTTAGCAGGTTGAGCGGAGGATACACCTGGCTGCTGCGTAGCGGACGAGGATACGCATTCCTGTTGTTGAGAAAGCAAAAAATCAGTAGGCCCTCTATATGACTGATAAGGCAACGACGGTTGCCCATAAGGATCATTCGCCTCAGAATAGGACATGAGTAATCACCTCTCATAACTCATTATAGACAGTGCCAACCGCACGTCGTTCACGCATCTAGCTTCTATATATAACTATAGTCAGCTTTTATGAGAGACTGATGAATGATGTGTATAGATTCTGTAAAGGGTTTTTGAAAAAAATATGAAGTGGCCTAGCTCTGTCGTAAACTTCTAGTCAGGGCAAAGGGCCAACGCCACACCAGAAGAAATACCATATTAACAACCAGTGTTATAATCGCAAATGTAACAAATCCAACTGTCAGGACACCATGATCCACAAAGATAATGCGCAGAAGCAGTCCTACTGGCCAGGCAACAACCCATGCCAGGGCAGTACGTATCGCCATAGCACGCGGCTGTGTCTCCAAACCACGACGAAATGCACCAACAAAGGGGGAGACCAGAAACCAACCGATAGCAAACGGCGCAGCAGTTAGCGCTATCTGGAGTAGTGAATCTAATCCGACTGGCTCTCCATGGTTACTACGACCAATGGCCGAAAAAATAAGGAAGACCAGCACATCACCTACAACGAGCGTTGAGATCCGTTGGGCATCCGACATGCTTTTCTTTGGGGCAACCGGTGTTTCTGCTCTTGCAGCAGTGGCATTTTCTTTTGTACTCATATAACTATTTTCCTTATCATAGGATTAGTACATCATGTGGCCTGACTCACCACATAGGAAGCCAGCTTCCCTACAGGCTCTCTTTTGCTTGCTGCTCACGCACCAACTCTTCTACAGCGGCCAGTTCCGTATGTACGCCTCGAATACGCAATGCCAGAACCGTCAGGTAGGCAAATAGCCCCACCCATGCAACGGCATAGGCTGCGACAAGATAGGTAACTCCTTGCATGAATATATTCCTCTATTCAACAATAGCACGTAGGCGTTATGCCCGCGTTTGCAACTTCTCTAACTGGTAAAGTTGCACCATCAGAAAACTGTACAGCAATGTAAAAGTTACAAGTGAAACCATCAGAGTCAGTACAACAGAAGGTGGCAGAGTGGATTGCGCTACACCAACTTCAGCCGCTGGATGCAGCGTGCGCCACCATTGCACCGACAGGTAGATAATGGGAACATCGATCACACCAACAAGCGCCAGTACTGCGCCAGCACGTGCACTGGCAACGGTACGACCCATATAGCTACGTAGCATGATATAGGCAACATACATAAACCATAGGATCAGCGTTGCCGTCAGCTTGGGGTCCCATGTCCACCACGTTCCCCAGGTTGTCTTGCCCCAAATCGAACCCGTGATCAGAGCAAGCGTGATAAAGACGGTTCCCACTTCAGCAGAGGCACGCGCTAACCAGTCCCAGCGCTCATCCTGTTTCACCAGATAACCAACCCCCGCTATCGCCAGTACCACAAAAGCTAACATACCGATCCAGGCTATAGGAACATGGAAATAAAAGATACGCTGGGCATCACCCTCTATGGCATCGGTCGGCGCATACAGGAAAATCATCCAGAGAGAGATCATCATACCAATTAATGAGCATGCTCCCAATATAAGGGAAACAATGGGAAGCCCGAGTCGCTTCGTTTCCCTTCTGCTATCTTGATGTTCAACGCTTACTTCTTGATTCGCTAACGCCATACCATACCTACTTCCTTAATAAAGATGATGAGGCAAGCTCCACCGATTTGTAACTATTCAGGTTTCCCTTCTCTGATTCCTCAGCGCCAAGGCGCTTCGCAGGCTATTTTGTGTGGATTGCGAGATTTGTGGAGTTTGCGGTGCAAACTCCACAAATCTCGCAATCCACACAAAATGAGAGCGAGCCACCGCTGGTGGTGAGCAGGCTTGAATAGTTACATTGACCTTCCATCTAACTATTCCTCAATAACATATTGAAACGTGAGCATCGAGACGCTCAAGAAAATTACGTCAAACGCGATAATCAAACCTAACCATGGCGGTTCGTTCGCCGAGGGTAGTAACAGCGTCTCTGTGGCCCGAACGGCACTGATGACGACAGGGACAATTAAAGGAAAGACGAGCAGTGGGAGCAATAATTCCCGCGCCCGTGTTGCCGCTGCTATCGCTGAGAATAAGGTTCCAACAGCGGCGATACCCAGCGTTCCGAACAAGACAATCGGTAGCAATGCTCCGACAAGTAAGGGTACATCAAACAGTGCGGCAAAAACAGGGAGCGCAACAATTTCTACTACCCCGATAAATAGCAAATTTCCTAGTAGTTTGGCAAGATAGATAGCCTGACGATCAACAGGAGAAAGCAATAAACGATCTATTGATCCCTGCTCTCGCTCAGATGCGATAGTACGCCCTAATCCTAACAAACTGGCAAAAATGAATGCAACCCATAAAGCACCTGGAGCCACAGCAGCCTTGTTATCGACACGCAAATCAAAGGCAAAGTTGAAGATAACAAGGACCAGCAGCGCAAAGAGGCCCATACCAATCCAGGTCTGCCTGCTACGTAACTCACAACGTATATCCTTCCACAGGATTGCGGCCACCTGTTCAAAGAAGATACGCACTGTCGTCATTACCCCACCCCCTGGTAAGCCTGTCGTAGCTTATCTATATCCAATACTGCCGTCTCACTACGGTAGACCATACGCCCACCACGCAAAATCACAATACTTTCGCTGAGCCGCAAAGCATACTCAAGCTGATGCGTGGTAAAGAGTATACTCCCTCCTCGCCCGATATGCTCTACCAGTAACGTTTCTATTAATACATTGCCTTCCTGATCCAACCCCGTCTCCGGCTCATCCAGCAAGAGCAGATGAGGTGAGTGCAACAAAGCTCGCGCCCATGCCAGACGTTGTAACAGTCCACGTGAGAAGGTGCCAACGCGCTCTTGCATGCGCCGTTCCAGTCCAACACGCTGCAACAGGTCACGCGCACGCTCCTGTGCATGCTCCACCGTATACATACGGCCAAAGAATAGCAAATTTTCTAATGCTGTCAGTTCCTCATAGAGATAGGGCTGGTGAGCCACAAATCCTATCCGGTGACGTACCTGCTGTATATCATGCATGCCATCAAGGCCATCAATACTAATCGTTCCCGCACTCGGCCTCGTCAAGCCCGCCAGAATGCGCAAGAGTGTGGTTTTACCTGTACCATTGGCTCCCAATAACGCCAGACGCTCACCTGGGTACAGCACAAGGTCAATGCCTCGCAAGATGGGTTTCAAACCAAAAATTTTTTTGAGACCTCTGACCTCTACCATAGGAGTCGGCTTGCTCTCATCGTACGCTGTCGTTGATCTCTCCAACGGAGCACTCAATCGGGCGTGGGATTGCCCTGTCATTTCTTGTGTGCCTCCTGATCACCTATGAGGGAGCGTAACCGTGTCTTTGTTTTCGCGCGCCGCTCTTGATAAACCTCCCTGGTGAGTTCACCAGCATCGAAGGATTTGTCCAGTTCAAGCAAATCTTGCAAAAGTGCTTGCCTGCGATCGGTTGCGGTTGATGAAGTCACCTTCTTCTGTTCCACAGTTCCGGGTGACACATCCTTCTTGCGATTTGCTGCCACCGGGGTTGTCCCCTTCTTCTGCTCGACAGGCGCAGTACCCTTCTTCTGCTCACTCTGTGCAGCATTTTTTGTCGCTTTCGACAGAGATTTCTTACTCGATCGCCCGGCACTCTTACGTGATCTGGTGGCAACTCGACCGAAGTTTTCACGAAAGCGATAGACGAACAATGTCACGACTACAATAGCCACCAGGAGCAATAACCCAACAATAAGCCAGATCATCCTGGGATCAAGTGGCGACGATGTACTGGCTAAAACAGGAGCAGGCAGTCCTTCAACCCCAAGATGAATCTCATCATGAGTAAGTAAATCACTTGTTTTGAAGAGACGATAGGTACTCTGACCAGTAGCAATTACTCCAGCTGATGCCAATGATCCTGAACTGGCCCGAATATCTGGTGGTACCATAAATGAAAGCTCTACTGTTGGATACATGACACTATAGCGAAAGTCATATGTTGAGGCACTATATGGTATATCATAGGCAAAGGCAAAATCTGTATCTCCCGGCAAGAGGGCTGCATCGGTGGCAAAACCACGATCCACCTGGATCACTTGATAGCCATCAAAGCCTTTGTCCAATGTGATATTACGGGCACCCTGGGGCAATGAGAAAGAGAGAGCTTGAGGTCTTCCCTTGCTGGCATCCAGCGAACCGACAAAGGTTTGTTTATCCAGATTCTTGAAAGAATACGCTTCGGAGATGGTTATAAGTCCTTTTTGTGCATCGGGTTCATGCATCAACACAGTTGCCTGGATAATGGCAATTTTAGCAGTGCTGGTTGTTGCATCGTAGACAGTCAGGTTCACTTGCTGTACAGCTTTTTGATCCAGTGTCACTACGTCAGTGACATACTGCGCTCCCTGGTAACGAAGATAGACAGCATAGCTGAGTGTCTTATCCGTAGCCAGACCAGGGAAGGAGAAGAAACCTCGAGCATCCGTCGTAGCGGTTGTTACATCCTGAGCATTACTTCCCTGAGCCATCTGGAGGGTAACCTGTTGTCCCACCACGGCGGCACTGTTGCGCGAACCATTCAAAAGTTGCCCGAAGATACGACCATTGCTCGTGACGATGATATGGGCAGAGGCAACAGGAGAAATGAAGATGATGATACCGACGATAAGAGCAATTGTCAGAGCAACATGATTCAACAGATTAGTCTGCTCACTTTGTAATCGTCTGAAGATGATGTAGCGCTGATTTTCTCTCAACACTTCCTCCACTTATTGTGCCACATGCTCATTTTCTTCCTTCAACTTACGCAACTGTTCTTCAATCTCCTCATCAATTTTCTCCTCATGATCATAGCGTGATTTCAAGGCAACCAGCGCCCGCTGCATATACCGCTCACGCAAGATACGATAGTCAGCTTCTGCAATATTGCCAAGCCGATAATCAAGCTCAATTTCCTGCAAGGCCGCACGGGCCGCCTGTTCTTGCTCCGTTGATATGGCTTCTCCAGAAGACTGATGGGTTTGGACATCGGCGGGGGAGCGACGATACAGGGGATAAAGCACAAAGGCCAGCGCCGCTATCCCCAACACAATTGCAACCAGTATTGGCATTACCCAACCTCCGTTCTGTTACGGACAAAGAGAGGATCATCGGCGGCCAGTTCCTGTTCCAGTTGTAGTCGGTAGCGTTCCAACTCAGCTTCATCTATTCTGGCAAGCTTGCGATCATCCTCACTCACACCGCCCAGACCTGTCGCTGAAGCAGGGGCAAAGGTACTCCAATCACGTAGGGTAAAAAAGAGCAGTACTGCTCCACCTGATACTAGAGCAATAGGCACCAACCATGCTAATAGCGTAAAACCCTGCCATGGCGGTGACCACACAATCAATTCACCGTAGTGATCTTCAAAGTATTGAATCACCTCTTGTTCTGACTTACCCTCTTGCAGTTGTGTACGAATCACATCACGCATCTGCTGTGCCAGCAAGGATGGTAAATCAGCAACCGATTCGCCCTGACAGATGGGACACTTTAACTGTGCTCCGACTTCGTTCACCCGCTGATCCAGCGTCTTATGTGTTGAGGCGGTCAAAAGCAGCACTGACCAGAGAGAGACTATCACCACTACGACTGCCATAACCAGGAACAACCAGCGTTTTTGCTTCATACCACCGCCCCCTCATCCGCTATTGCTGCTGGTTTTTGGGGTGTAGCAGTCTGCGATCTCTGACTCACGGTGGAGACTACCCTACGGCGTCGATCAGGCCACCAGCAGATTATGCCACCCAAAAGCATCAGCAGACCACCATACCACACAAGTGGCACCAGAGGATTAACGAAGACACGAATAGTTGCCTGTGCTGGACCACTCCAATCATCAAGAAAAACATAGAGGTCTGTTACACCGAAGGTTGTAATAGGAATCTGACTGACAGGCTGATCTGCAAAGTTATGATATAAAATACGACCAGGATAGATATAGCTCTGTAACTGCCCATTGTGCCAGATCTGTAGTTGCGCCGTCACAGTCTGTTTATCAGTTTCGTCAGTCGTAATATTGCCAAGATACGAAAATTGATATCCTGCAACGCTCATATCTTGCCCCGGTTTGAGTACGGCATCTTGCTGAACCTGGAAGAAATGTGATCCAATTATCCCTACGGTGAGCAAGACCAATCCCAGGTGGACCAGATAACCCCCATAGCGCTGTCGATAGCGATTAAAGAGCATGTACAGGGCTAACCAGTATGGTTCTCCATGATTGTGGCGTACTCGCACGCCTCGCCACAACTCGTAAAGAATTGCAGCAGCAGTGAAAGCGCAGACAGCAAAGCCGATATTTGCCCCAACATCAGTAACCCCAACCAGCGGCAGTATAGCAGCGCAGATGACCGCCATGATTGCAGGTATACCCAGATTACGCCATAGCGCTGTAGAAGAGGTACGTCGCCACGCCAGAAGTGGACCTATTCCCATAGCAAGAATCAGGATGACAAGCAGCGGACCAACAACTTGATTGTAGAAGGGTGGTCCTACCGTCATGGTCTGACCGCGCATGGCAGCGGAGATAAGCGGGAAGATTGTGCCCCAGAGTGTGGCAAAAGCTATTCCCACCAGCAGCAGATTATTAAGAAGGAAGACACCTTCCCGCGAAACGACTGAGTCAAATTCCTGCTCAGGTCGCAATTTTGGTAAGCGGAAGAGAAAAAGTCCTGTTGAGAACACAAGGATAATCACCAGGAAGACCAGAAAGTATGAGCCAATAGCAGAATAAGCAAATGAGTGAACTGAACTAATGACGCCGCTACGTACCTCAAATGTGCCGAAGATGGAGAGGGCAAAGGACGCAATCACCAGACATAAGTTCCAGACCTTGAGCATCCCGCGCCGCTCCTGTACCATCGTTGAATGCAAAAAGGCCGTTGAGGTCAACCATGGCAGCAGTGCTGCATTCTCAACAGGGTCCCAGCCCCAGTAACCACCCCATCCCAGGACGTGATAGGCCCACCATGCACCCAGAATTAAGCCAGTGGTCTGAATCGACCAGGCTGCCAGCGTCCAGCGCCGAATAGAACGCAGCCATTCGCTACTCAGCTTTCCTGTAATCATGGCGGCGACGGCAAAAGCGAATGGAATCGAGAAGCTCATATAGCCCATGAGGAGCATCGGTGGATGTACCAGCATACCAGGGTCCATCAGAAGCGGATTGAGACCATTCCCATCTGGTGGTGCAACAGGCAGACGCACAAAGGGATTCGAGACGGTTGTTAGCATGATTAAAAGGAAAATTTGAATTCCCATCAAGGTAGCTATGACATAAGGTACCAGGGCCGTTGGAACACGCTTTGCCGTGAAGATAAAGATGGCGGAGAAGATGGAGAGCGTCAATGACCAGTAGAGCAATGATCCCTCTTGTCCACCATAAAAGGCTGCCGTCGTGAAATACCAGGGCATAGACAGGCTGGACTGTTGGGCCACATAGCTTACACCAAAGTCGTGAGTCAGAAATGAGGCGATTAGAGCAGCAGAGGCCAGGAGCACAAAAAAAGCAACAACTAATGCACTCCGCTTCGCACTGGCAACAAGTTGTGCTACGTCACGAGTCGCACCCAGCACGGACACAACGATAGTATAAAGAGCAAATCCCAATGCAAGGATAAGTGCAACAATACCTAGATCTGAAAAATACACGTGTGTTCCTTTTTGCCTACGGCGTTGGCGTAGCAGATTGGAATTTTGATGGACACTTGGCAAGTAGAGTAGTCGCCTGGAACGGACCCTGACCTGTATAGTGTCCCTCTACTACAACCTGAATACCAGGACGAAAGATATCAGGCACAACACCACTATACAAAACCGATAATGTCTGGTTACTATCGGCAATCACAAATGTGATCAGTTCCTTCTGATCGTTGCGCATAACCGATCCAGACTGGACGACCCCAGCGACGCGTACCGACTGCGTTGTACAGATTGTACAGTGCTTTAGTTCGGATACGGTCATATAATAGACGGCATTTGCCTGTGTGTTAGCATAGACGAGATAGAGTACAGCGCCAAGAATGGCGATTCCGGCAAGAAGAAAACTCATCGGGAGCCGTCTGCGCGGTCGCGCCGTCTTCGGCTCATCTTCCAGCGCAGTCACAACAGCCTGCACGGTATGACCTCCATCATCAATAACAACGAAAAAATCGATAACAGTCCATCAATGGGCCTCAAATAATATATTGAGGAGTGCACCAAGCACAAATACCAGTATACCCAGAGCTAACATAAGCTGTGGAGCAGCCCTGGAGAGACGCGTTGAGCGCTTTGCCAGGCGGCGAATGTTACTTTGTCCTAAATAGATCGCCAGCACAAACATACTCAGAGCCGCCACAATCTTGAAGATTAACACAGTCAGGTATGACAGACCAAGCGTCGTTTGTGTCAGACGGTCAAAGGTCAGATATACCCCGCTCAGGAGGAGTACTCCCACACAAACGTTCGTTACGCGCTTGAATAATGCTGCGATCCGTGCTGCTACAACGGGAGCCGCTTCTCCACTACGCAATGCAGGTAAAACCACTATCATATAGAAGACACTGCCACCTACCCAGGTAGCCGCTGCCAGGAGATGTGCGGCTCGAACAATCAGGCGAAACTCTAACATAACGTCTCACCTAATGGGCCAGCTTGACCATCTCAAGCTGCAAGCCCTGTTGAGTTAGCGGCTCAATCCATTTTGCCACGATCACCCCATCCCGATTAATAAACACCGTCTCAGGGAAGCCCGTCACACCATAGTTGATCGCAGTAGAGCCATCTCCTGTATCATGTACATTAGGATAGGTAATACCATATTTTTGAAGGAACTTGAGCGCATCGCCGGACGGCTCAGGACCACCAATACCAATAAAGACCACACCTTGTGACTGTAGCTTCGGCCATGTCTTCTGCAAGAAAGGAGCTTCTTCGTTACAGGCAGTACACCAGGAGGCCCAGAAGTTCAGAATAACAGATTTCCCTTTAAAGTCCGCCAGATGCAGAGTCTGGGTCTTTCCATTCATTGTTTTGAGTGTGAAATCAGGAGCAGGCTTGCCTATCAGTGGACTACTGATATCACCCAGGCTGGAAGTTCCATCGGTACTTGCGCGAGGCAAGCCAGTAGCAGGCGTCAGCAACTGGGTCCAGAGCAAGATCAAGAGTGCAGCATTGATGATACTCACTACGATAAATATCGTAATACTACGCTTACGCGAGCTTTTCTTGACGATTTCTGGTTGTGGTGTCTGGTCCTGGATCTCTATCTCGTCAGGTGCTATACCGTTAACTTCCATTGTTTCCCAATTCCTGCATAGTAAGAAATAATGTCAGAACAGATTATGGTGCCTGAGCCTGATAGCCAACTTGCAGTCAAACACGTCTACCTTACAATGACCTGAACATCTCAGGCCAGACGATAACAAATCCTTTGGAGGAAAACAGTACTCACTCAAAAGAAGTATCCCAGAATCACCCATCAGGGTGATGCAGCATAGTAGTTTTCCCTGTACATTGTTTACAGGAGTACAACTCCATATAGATGAGCATACAAAGCAGGATGCGAACAACCAAAGTGACAAGACTCGCAATACCTCATGGAATAAGAAGGAGTCATTATGGCAACACGCTTTTTGACGCTCAGCGCCATCCTCTCAGGCTTTGTTATTTTTCTTCTCGCTTCTGCGGGCTGCGCAAGCACCACCAGTGCAGGGGCAACTAGCGTAAAAATAGTTGCCAAAAATACTATCATCATTCCAAAAGAGCAGGTGGTTTTTTCACCCTTCATCTTGGCTGTACAACCAAACACAACAGTAACATGGCAAAACGAGACTTCGGACACCCACACGATTACAAACAACACCTGAAAAAGCAATTTCGTCAATCTAGAGACATTCTCAATCCAGGTAGCAGGAGGACACAGCACGCAGTTCACCTTCACAAAACCAGGGCTATATCACTACTACAAGGAGCAACAATCCTCCTGGAACAGTGTAGATCATCGTGTGAAAGCTAACAAAGGACCTCTAGCAGCGGATGGTATCATCTGGGTACAGGGAAACATCAGTGGGCTACCATCTTCAGCAACCAACACAATTCCTCCGGAGAAAGATATATTTAGCAACAATTTCGTCGGGATCACCCAGGGAGGCACAGTTGAATGGCATAATCTCGATACCGATGAGCATGCTATTGCGCCTGTCAGAGGCTGGCCAGCGCCGATTAATCCGGCGAACATAGGTGCTCATACCATTCAAGGTACTCAAGGTACTCAAGGTGCACCACCACAAGGTGAGGTTCAAAGAATTACTTTCAACACTCCAGGACTATATTATTACTACTGCCCAATACATGCAGACGTTAATACAACCTGGAAGCGTGCTGTCTCCCATACAAATGCATCAGAAAATCCAATCCCTATGGAAGGTTTCGTCCTGGTCACTGGCAAATGAGTAATACGTGAAGTGGAGAGGCTTTTGTTTAAGTCTCTCCACTTCACGTATATTAGAATATTACCGGCTAAGGTAGCCGCCATTGATGAAGATTGTTTGCGCCGTGACCCACTGCGATTGAGGTGAGGCAAGGAATTCAATGAAAGGAACGATGTCGTCGACTCTGCCCAGACGACCTGCCGCGCTTGCGTTTGTAGCGTAGGCAACCGTCTGGGGAGTCTCCTGCTCATGGAAGAACGGGGTGTCGATGGGTCCTGGCGCTACAGTATTCACGGTCACACCCCGGCGACCGATCTCCCTGGCAAGCGCCCGGCTGAAATCTTCGAGTGGCGCTTTCGAACCTGCATAGATCCCATAGAAGCCAGTCGTCGCACCCAGGAGCGTCGTGCCCATATTGATAATACGGCCATTGTCCGAGATGCGACGCGCTGCCTCCTGCATGACGAAGAACGCAGCCTTTGTATTAATACCAAAGGAGCGATCAAAATCTTCTTCAGTCACCTCCATGAATGGCTTTTTGATGATCAAACCAGCATTGTTGATCACGATATCGACGCGCCCAAAGGCGTCGAGTGTCTTGTCGAATAACTGCCTCACGACAGCCACATCAGCGAGGTCTCCGTCTACGATAACCGCTCTGGCTCCCTGCTCCCTGAACGAGACACGCCGTCTCCTCGATATCACTTTGTGCAGTCTGCGTATGATAATGTAACGTAACATTGGCACCGAGGCGTGCGAGTGCAACGGCGAAAGCGCGCCCCATGTTACGTGCGCTACCAGTAATAACTGCGACTTTACCTGCAAGTGGTTGTGCTGTATCCATTAGAATAAACTCCTCGATATTATGTTGAACATGAGAGCGTTGTATGCGAGAACGTAATCACCTTCAGTTCTCTGCTCATCAATCGCTCATTGGTGAGTAGTATAGCAGTGAGGTAGATGGTTCGTATTGGATATTTCCCCGATTTTTTGGATATTTCAATGATCTTTGTCCCTCATCAGGACAAATGCTCACGAACGTATTTCGGCGTGATCCCCAGGATACGTCGCATATGACGTGTCAGATGGCTTTGGTCATAAAATCCAACAGCGGCGGCAATATCACTAATAGAAAGTGTGGTCGACTGGAGTAAGGACTGAGCACGTTCCACACGGCGTTGCACAATATATTGATGAGGGGAGAGACCCGTACTTAGACGAAACAGGCTGGCAAAATGCGATTGGCTCATCCCTACCTCGGAAGCGAGTTCGGCAAGACCCAGGTCTTCAGTGAGACGATCTTCGATCACCGAGACAAGCCGCTTTAAGAGGGGGGCTGGTAGTCCTCTGGTCAGTTCTGGGAGGGGACGAGGTGTGTTGGAATAAGAGGAGATCAGGTGAGCCGCCAGGGCTGTGGCCAGCCCTTCACCATAGAAACGACCCGATGGTCCTCTGGCTGCGAGTTCAGCAAGCAAAGCCAGACCAATATGTTCGATGCGTGGATCTTGCACACTGAAATGATCAAGGATCTCAATGCGCTTCTGATTGAGATCACTTGCAACATGTTGCAGCAATTCGGTCGTCAGAAACAGGTGAAGGTTGTCGGCTCCCGCCGGGTGTCGCCACGTACTTTCTGTTCCTGCAGGAACGATCTGGATGCTTCCATGAGGTATCACACCAGTGTGGATCTGCCCATTGCGAACCTGCTCCAGGAGTGATGGTGGTCCCTGATATAAGCAAATCAGGTGAGTAGCTCCAGCAGGAAAGGTATATTCTCCAGCAGGATGATAGCGTTGTTCCAGCAATATTCCTTCCCAGGGAAGTGTTTCACTCGAACGAAGGACTCCTGCATGAGTATAAGAAGAATCAGGGTCAACGAGTTCCTGCTTGTTATTCACAAAACGTCCTTTCAGGAAGCCCTACGGCTTTAGCCAGGGGAGGAATGAAAGGCTCCCGCAGGAGCGCCGTTTTGAATGGGAACGGCTAAACCCCTACACTCAGGATTGCTCCCTTGTGCGTAATGTTGGCCTCGACAAACTTATCCAAAGGTTTAACGTACACCACACTGGCTTAACCCAATAGACCTGTTTAATAGTGTACCGTAGAGGTCAGAACTGGCCTCGCATTCTGACGTACCTATTTCTTTGGTAAGGTAGCTAACACACAGCTGATTGTATCCAGACGATACATGTTAGCTGAGTCTGGTCAGGTTCGGCTTGCAGTCTCCCTTTCAGGATTGATGCAAGCCTCTGGGTTTTAACCCAAGGGGTTCCTAACATCTAAGTCAGAGCTTCTCCCTTCTGATGAAAGCGTACCCGATTCGCGATCCAAAAACAAGATATTGACACATATCCTGTAACTCCCTCACATTAGGAGATGCTTGCTCCAAAAGGAGCCAGACGGCCATTATCCGAACTATTGGTAAATATTTTACATTCTCTTTAGATTTTTTTCATGATTTTCAGAGAGATTATGCATACAATATTATTGACAAACAAATGTTTTTGATAAAAAACCAGAGCATTTTTCTTTAAATGCTCGATGAAAACGCAAACAACATCGTCCCCTGGAGGAATAGATCTTGATAGAGGCACCTGAAATTCATCATGCAGTCCAATCATCGAACAGCAAGCAAGACACTGTCTCTCAGCGTCTGCCTTTCTGGAATTGTTGGCCTGGGCAGCTCGTTCGGTTTAGTATCGTTGGTGGGCTGAATACTACTCTTGATCTGCTCGTCTTAAACGGCCTGCTCTGGATGTTCTCCACGACCAACATTACCATCGTTCTTGTGTTGAATTCCCTTGCTTACAGTGCAGGTGCACTAAATAGTTTTCTCTTGAACAAGTATTGGACCTTTGGACAACGGCGGCCAATAACGTATAGAGAGGTGAAACGCTTCGTCGTGACCACCTTTTTGGGCATCGGGTGTAACGATGCAATCCTGTGGTTCGCCGACACTCTCTTTCACCCTCTGATGGCTCACACCACCCTCTGGATGAATGTCTCCAAAGTCGTTGCCATCGCCGGAACGGTGCTCATTTCTTATTTCGGGATGCGCCTGTGGGTCTTTGTGAACAGACCACAGCAAGAACGGCCTCCTACACATCCAGCGTACCGGGCAAGCACGACTGTCCCTGAAGAGCGCTCAGGATCGCCAGTAGCCTACCAGAAAGCGGAAGTAGTTGGTGACCACATGCCCAGGCAAATGAACGAGATTGTGAAACATCAAACATCAGACCTGGCCTCTCCGTTGTCCTCCCTGCCTATAATGAAGAGCAGGTTATCACTCATACTCTCTCTGATGTCCTTGATGTGTTACCCAAATGGATAAAAGACTTCGAGGTGATTGTCGTCAACGATGGCAGTACAGATCAGACAGCATCCATTATCGCGGCTATGAGCGAAAAGGACCAGCATATTCGTCTTATCACACACACAGTCAACCAGGGATATGGCGCTTCTCTGGTCAGTGGTTTTGCTGCTGCCACTAAAGAACTTACCTTTTTTATGGACTCGGATGGACAATTTGATATTCGAGATCTGGCTAAGTTTTTTCCTTTTATCGCTGAGTATGATGCAGTGCTCGGCTACCGAAAAAATCGCCAGGACACATGGATACGCAAACTCAATGCATGGGGATGGAAACTTGTTATTGATCTTGTGCTGGGCGTGCATGTGAGTGATATTGATTGCGCCTTCAAGCTCTTACACACAGAATTTCTTCACACATATCCACTTGAAACACGTGGCGCAATGATTAATGCGGAGCTGTTGTACAAGCTGAAACAGACTGGATGCACCTACAAAGAAGTGGGCGTACACCATCTGCCTCGCCGAAGTGGACAGGCGACTGGTGCCAACCCTGCGGTGATCGCCCGTGCCTTTCGAGAATTATTCGCCTCTGCTCACAAATGGAAACAAGAGCAATACGGGTCTGGCCAAAAAGTAGGCAACCAGAAATGAACGAAAGAGAGAGTCGCAGTTACTTTTTAAAGACTCTCTCAAAATGTTGAAGCCTTTTGCATACTTCCTGTAAGGAGAAGATACTTATGGTAAATATCGCCAATGTGTCGCCAACGAATAGTGAAACTTTCCTTCGTAAGAGAGAGAAGCCACATCTGTGGAGCAGATTTGCTCTTGGAGCAGTTTTGCTTCTCTCCATCTTTATGAATTTCTTTCAGTTAGGTCAAAATGGATATGGGAATCTCTACTACGCTGCCGGTGTCAGAAGTATGGCAGACAACTGGCACAATTTCTTCTTTGTCTCATTTGATCCCGGCGGTTTTGTAACAATTGATAAACCACCCCTCGGTTTCTGGTTACAGACGCTAAGTACCAAAATATTCGGTTTTACCCCTTTTAGCATCTTCCTCCCACAGGCTGTCTGTGGCGTTCTGGCGGTATTGCTCCTCTATTATCTGGTACGCCGTCACTTTGGGGTGGTTGCAGGACTGGTTGCGGCTCTGGCGCTGGCCGTTAGTCCAATCAGCGTCGTCACCGATAGGAATAATACGATCGATGGAACGCTGGCGCTGGCGCTCTTACTTGCAGCATGGGCAGTAATCCATGCCTCCGAGACAGGTAAACTGCGCTGGTTGCTGTTGAGTGGCGTGTTTGTAGGTATTGGTTTCAACATTAAGATGGCAGAGGCGTACCTGATAGTTCCGGCCCTTGGTCTGGCTTACTTGCTCTGCGCACCAGGCAAGATCTGGACACGTATCTGGCATCTGCTGCTGGCTGTAGCAGTGATGCTTGCTATCTCGCTCTCCTGGGCACTGGCAGTCGACCTGACATCGGCAGCACAACGTCCCTATGTTGGCTCGACGCAGAATAATTCTGAGATCAGCCTGGCCTTTGGTTATAATGGCCTTAATCGCCTGCGCATAGGAGGTGGAAATGGTTACGGTCGCCAGCAAACAGGCACAGGCCCTTCAAGCAGGAACAATACTACGAACTCTGGCTCACCAGGTACTAACACTTCTGAGACACCTGGTCCCTTCGCCGGGAATGTACAACCATTTCAAGGTGGCCCCTTCCAGTCAGGTACACCGAGTCCATTCCGTCTCTTTAGTGTTTCCTTAGGAGGACAAATTGCCTGGTTATTACCGTTTGCCCTGTTGGCAATTGTCGCGCTGGCCTGGCAAAGACGTTTCAATTTTCAGAAGGATAGACAGCAGTTGGGCCTTGTGCTCTGGGGATTCTGGCTGCTAACCATGGCAGTTTTTTTTACTCTTGATGGCTCTTTCCATCAGTACTATATGACTGAGATGGCTCCCGGTTTAAGTGCACTCGTTGGGATCGGTCTGGTGGTGATGTGGCAGGATTATCGCAGCATTGGCTGGCGCGGCTGGTTGCTCCCAGGTGCGCTGGTTCTTACTGCTATGGCACAGATCTATATGCTGGCGAGCTATCCGTCATGGTCGCAGTGGTTGAGCCCTTTGATAGGCATTTTGACTGCGCTGGTCGTGATAACTCTCATCTTCTCCCGCCTCAGACCCCAACTGCACTTGAGCGGATCTACATTGCGTATCGCGGGCGTAGCCCTGAGTATTGGCATGTTTGCTCTGCTTATGGCTCCGACGATATGGGCAGGCTACTCCGTCATACAAAATACCGAGTCTTCTTTTCCTACAGCCGGTCCTAACGCTCCGAGCGATTTCGACAACTTCGCGAATGCAGGGGGTGGCTTCCCTGGTGGGAATGGGAACAGCACAAATATGAGTGGTACTGGCAGAGGTTTTGGCGGTGGCCAATATGGCAATAGAGGAGGCTTTGGCGGTGGTCAAAATGGGAACCGCGCAGGAGGACAATACGGCTTTGCTGGCTTTGCCGGAGCTTTTGCTGACGGGTCCGCTCAGACTGATCCGACCTTAATCTCCTATCTAGAGGCCCATCAGGGTAATAAGAAATTTCTGGTTGCGACAGCAAGTGCAAATACAGCAGATTCGATTATTCTGGCTACAAACAGGCCTGTGATGGCTATGGGCGGTTTTAGTGGGAGTGACCCAATTCTAACGCTCAGTGATCTACAAACCCTGATCAAAAACGGTTCTGTACGCTTCTTTCTAGTCAATTCGCCACGCGCCACACAAAATCTGGTTGATCAAGTTCCTGAGCAATTTCGTGACTTCTTCACTGGTCGCGGCGGTGGCTTTAACTTCGGTGGTTTTGGACAAAACTCATTGTCGACCTGGATAAGCGGTCATTGTAGTGCAGTGCCGACAAGTGATTGGCAATCTGCGGGAAGGAACTCTGGTGCCGGACTGGGCGGCGGTCAGTTATATGATTGTGCCACTCCCCATTCCTAAGCTTAAACCATCTCAGATTTTTGCGTTTACGCTGGAGTCACCGACTGCAATGACAGTTCAGATTTAGCCTGATAGCTCTGCTGCGACTTTGCTCCTAAAGTCCAGAGCAGCAGAGCGACCACGACTATAAGAAGTCCAACCACCGTAAGGGCAATATGGAGTAGTAGACCCATCACGATCAGCAGCAAGCCTGCCGCTGTAGTGATGGGCCAGATGCTTGGTGCCGCATGAACAGAGTACGCATCTAGCAGAATTTCTTCAGCCCTGGTTTCGCTTGCTACCCTGTTGGTAGCGCTAATGCTCAGTAGTTGCTCAACAGCCTGATAGAGATTGCGAGCATCGAAAGGTTTAGTAAGACATGCGATCTGGGATGGCATACCTGTTGTAACAGAGGTGTTTCCTATGGGCAGACATTCCCAGGCCAGTACGACCGCAGGCACTGTTGAGAGATCAGAGTAAGATTGTGCATCTTCAAGGAGTGACCAGTAACGATTTATACCATTATCGACATCAAGTACAAGCAAGTCCAGTTCCTGGACATCTAAGAAAGGAATATGCGTAGGAGAACTGGCTTCAATCACATGCATACCATGCTGCTGTAGACCAAGAGTGAGGAGTCGCCGAAGCGAGGTATCGGCCTCAACGAGGAGGACATTTGGCTTCTTCTCTTGCGACATATAAACTCCCACATACTGCAATGCGTAACTGGTTACAAACCCTGTTCCAGATTTCTCAGCGCCATAGGCGCTTCGCAGGCCATTTTGTCTGGATGTTGTTATCTGTAGCAGAGGTTGAGCCGCAACCTCTGCTACAGATAACAACATCCAGACAAAACAAGAGCGAGCCACCGCCGGTGGCGAGCAGACCTGAGTAGTTACGATATCTTTCGATAAAGAGCATACCTGGAACACATTACAAAATCTTTGCTACACAGGAATTATACCTTACAGAGACCTGAACAGATACAACAATCTAGCACCTTAAGTATTTACAGTACAGCAAACCACCACATCTTGTGCTGCGAAAAAGCTACAGCCCAGAAAAAAAGTCTTTTTTTATCTGCTCGCTCTTTACTTTCATCTTTTTCAAGACATGTTCAGCTGCTCTCACCATATTCGGTGGCCCGGATAAATAGTAGGTACGCTCCTGATAATCTGGAATGGTTTCTAGAATCATTTGCTCACTTATCCTGCCCACCGGACCGGGCCAGTTTCTCGGGATAGCATGCGTATCAGTCAAAGTATAGAACATTTTAATACCAAGTTTTGCTTGTGCTGTACCTAAAACATCCTTATAAACGATCTCATCTGAAGTTTTATTGGTATAGAAAAGGACAATATCGCGTTTCTGCTGTATGTCAAGCAAATATTTCAACATGCTCCTGAATGGTGTAATCCCTATGCCTCCTGCGATAAAGACCAGTTTTTGTGAGGGGTCTGCCGGAAGCGTAAAATCTCCAGCAATTTGAGCTGCGACAATTTTTGTTCTACCATCCATTGCAGACATCGCTCTCTTAAAGCTGCTACCTTGTTCGTTAAACCGTACACCAAGATGAACGTCATTCTCGGTTGGCGATGAAGCAAGGGTGAAATATCGACGATTACCTCTGCTATCTGCATGAGAATGGTCAAGGGTAAATTCCATATATTGTCCTGGGATAAATGCCAGTTTTTGTGAGGGTTTGAAAACAAAGTCAGTGATGCCTGGTGCCATCTTATTTTTTCTTTTCAGCTTGAGTACAGCTTTCTGCCTGGGGCTGACCAGGTAAGAGAAAATATTGCCAACAACCAATGCTAGCTCAGGTGTTGAGTAAATAGAACCGATATGCAGTTGGGGGATGAATAAAATGCCCGTCAGAATACCATAGAGTCTGCGTAAATCTTTTGTCGGAGGGGCCGTAAGCGGTTCAGTTAGCATGATAAATGCAAAGAAAAAAAGCGGTGATCGCACGAATAATTGCTCCAGCTCCGTAAAGACACTCCTTCCTTGTATGAGAGTAATCATGCAAATACCAACAAGTACAACTGCGCAAAAACTCCAGATCATATCTTCTTGACGTAATTTTCGGACAACAAGTAAGCCCCCAAGCAGTACGAACGGCAACATGCTCGCGGTTCCTACCCACCAGCTAGCAGATTCACCAAGCACAAATGAGGTAATAACAACGGCAATAGCAGCGGGATTAAAGAAGTGTTTTTTATAGAGTGCAAGTATATATTTTGAAGACATTGCCAATATTGCTGCCCAGCCAAGAAACTGAAAATCGCCGGGCGATTGGATAGGATCGATGATAAGCGCCAAGATGAGGGCCGTGATAGAGGCTGATTCAATATTACTTGGTACTTCAAATAGCTGTGCAAGGATCGTATTCATTGCCCAACAGATGATGACCAGAAACACAGTTGATACAAGAAGTGCTAAAGGTGAAAAGGAAAGCAAATGAAAAAACGCCAGAAGAGCCGCTATACCAATCAGACCAACAAGTACATAGAGCACCAGCCGATACATCGTTATTCGATCTAATACAGAGTCTATCATTGCTATCATGTGTGAAGTACGTACCTTTCAAATCCACTAGTAAATGTTGCTCTTGCATCAGCAGTAATCATATATCCTTCAAAGCCTGCTAATTCTTCGATAAACTGTATTCCTCTTTTTCCCATCGCAAAGGCTGCTGTTGCAAATCGGTCAGCTTCATAAACATTCGGGCCAATGACCGTTACACTGGCAATATCCAGAAGTGGCGTATTGCGATTATAGGGATCATAGATATGTTGTCCACGAATAGCGGTGCCAGAGGTAGCAATACCTTGATTTGTGAGGGCCAGAACTTTCACATGTTCGGTGCGATTGAACGGATTGCGGATGCCAATTCTCCAGGGATGACCATCTTTATTTCCAGCAACCTGGATATCTCCACCAGCATCGATGTAAAAATTGTGGAATCCCCATTCTGTTAACAGGTTCGCAGCATTTTGGATTGCCCACCCTTTGACTATTCCTGAAGGATCATATATACCATCCTGCCGGATATCGAAATACCCATGTGTGTCTTTTTTCGTTTGTTCGCTTAAGGCCAGGACTGCTCTCATACTTTCGCTGTACTGTGCTGCAACGAGTTCGCCTCTGTTTATTTTTGAGATCTCGCTCGTAGCTTTGTAGGTGCTAAACATTTCATCTACAGAGACAAAGTAAGTAAAAACTTTGTCCAGATCGTCTTGTGTGACCGTTGTATCCACAACTTCGATCGTAACAGGCATACCCATAAGCAAACGTGTTTGTTTCATTACTATGCTTTTGCTTGAGTAAGAGCATCTGAGAGTGATTGCATAAAGGCTTCACTCGAATCAGTCGCTCCGGTGATGATGTCAACATTGGCGCTTTGTGCTTGAATTGCCTCACTGGTGAGCTGAGGATCAGCGTAATTATTGATCTCCACTGATCGATTTCGTTCATTAGGATATTGCAAAAATTGTACGTCCGATATTTTGCCATTCTGGATGATAGCTTTTACCTGGATATAGCCCCATTGCGCATCTGCAACGCTCCCTGTATATGAACCATCTTTATAGAGAGAGCCAGATACACCTGTTCCAGCAGATACAGTGGTAGAGGAAGTACGATTTGATGAGCCTGATGAGGAGCTTAAATCAGTCGTATTGTTTGGTACAATTGCAGCAGAGGTTGCATGGTTGTATATAAGGCTATAGAAGACGAAGAGTCCTATAATGAGAACTGCAACAGTGAATTTCCTCATGGTAGATTTCCCCATTGATGATATCTTGTAACTACTCAGGTCTCCTCACCACCTGCGGTGGCTGCTCTCGTTTTCTGTGGATGGAATGAAGGTTGCGCTGCAACCTTCATTCCATCCACACAAAAACAGTTTACGAAGCGCCTATGGCGCTGAGGAATCAAGAAGCTCTGTTGGATATTTTTAGCTTACCACCACATTATGAAATTTTGATGAAAGGGAAACACACCGATTGCGTTCCTCTCAGATCAACATCGTAGGCTCAGTTAGTACTTGAGTATATGATGTCCTATAGAGATCAAAAGAATGGCAAAAGGCTGTAAAAAATCTGTAAAGACTTCTTCATTTTGATCGTTGGTCAGAATGCCTTGCTTGATCTCGACAGTTGTATGATATAATCCCTCGATGAGTTAAAGAAGAACCGGGAAAAAGGGACATGGGGAGTTATATTTTTGCTAACTTATATCCGACATCAGGTATTGTCAAGATATACCTGGGATGGCGTGAATCTTCTTCAATCTTGCGGCGCAGACGGCTAATATAGACCCAGATGAAATCAATATCACGATTATATTCTGGTCCCCACACTTTCTCTAGTAAAAGTTCGTGTGTTACCACCATACCTACATTTTGTGCCAGGGTACTCAGCAACTTGTACTCGGTACGACTTAGTTGTACCGGTCGTTCCTGAACGGTTACAATATGCTGTGCATGATCGATGACCAGTTCACCTGTAGTGAAAATGGCCTGTTTCACCGTTTGTCCGGTTGGAGAGTTCTGACGACGCAGAAGAGCACGAACCCTTGCCAGAAGTTCTTTCATCACAAAGGGTTTCATCACAAGGTCGTCACCACCCAGATCGAAGAGTCGTACACGCTCGTCTTCTTCACAATGATCACACAGCATAATCACTGGTGTCTGCGAGAACTCACGTAAGCGTTGGAGCAATTCGACGCCGCTCATATCTGCAAGTTGTGTTGCCAGCAAAATCACATCCGGTTCTTCCAGGTCAAGCTGGCGCAAGAATTGGACGCCATGACCGACTGTATGGACACGATACTGTTGCTCCTCCAGGTTAGCCCGTAAATAACGTGTCAGACGGGCATCACTCTCAGCAAGCAAGACATGTATACGTCGATCATGCTTGAGCAGAGCATTACGTCGTATTGCAGGAGTATCATCAATAACCTGAGGAGGTACAACCATTGACACATGTGACATAAAAGGGAATGTACAATAAAAAGTTGTACCTCGCCCTGGTCCCAGAGAGTCTGCCCAGATTTTGCCGCCATGCGCCTCTATTGTCGCGCGGGCAGAGGCAAGACCAAGGCCACTACCTGTAGAATGCTCTTCCCCCTGTTGCTGCACACGATAGAAGCGATCGAAGATACGATCAAGATATTCAGGGGCAATCCCTATCCCTTCATCGATAATGTCTAAACGCAACTCAGCTTCGTTCGCTTCCACCCGGAGACGGATCGTCTTACCGGCTGGAGAATACATGACGGCGTTGCTCAGCAAGTGACTCAGAGCCTGCTCAACACGCACAGCGTCACATACAAGCAAAGGTAAGTCAGAAGGCACATGAAGCACAAAATGATGACCTGGAACCCGCTTACGCCAGCGGCTGACCAGATGATGGAGCAGCTCAGAAAAATGGACCTGTGCCAGACGTAAGGGTTGAGCACCTGCATCGAGTCTCCATACATCCAATAAGGTGTTGAGAATATCGTAGAGACGATCCGATTGTGTGTCAATCATCTGCAACATCTCACGCTGCATCGCAGGGTCCCAACGCACAGAACTACCAAGAAGAGTCGTAGCACAGCCTTTGATAATAGCTAATGGCGTCTTAAGTTCATGGGCTGCAAGGGCCAGAGTTTCACCACGAGCCTCAACTGCTGAGTGCTCCAGAGTAATATCATCGAAGAGCACACCACGCCCCAGGAGATGCCCTCGCTCATCACGTACAGGGAAGCAACGCACACGTAACCAGCGTATAGCAGCATCAGTAAGAGCTAGATCTGTTGAATATTCTTGCTCTGGATGGAGCCAGACACGATTCAACTCATCTTGAGCGCTTCGAGGCTCTGCCGCAATAGAAAGTAGATGTTTGCGCACATCAAAGGTCTGAGGCGTAATAAATTCATTTTTATTAAGATGCAATAGCTGCAAAGCACTGGAATTAGTGTAAACGACACGTTCCTGCTGATTGAGCAGCATAAAGCCGCTACTCAGGCTGGCACAGACTTCCGTCAGAACATGATATTCTCGCGTAAAGCCTATAGGCACGGCATTTGGAGTTGAAGAGTGTGATGGAGATACGGTATTCTCTTCGTCCCACCAACTGTCATTGGTCATGTTTGCTCCATTCCCGACAGTGGAGTTTCTTCAGAAAGCAACCCTTTCCCACTTGTCAGCTAGTTGATTTGATTACTCCTATTTTAACAAATTGAGTCAACCTTAAAGAATAGGTGAAAGAGAAAAGTTACCCCAAGGATTGGCCGGCCAATCCTTGGGGTAACTTTTCTCTTTCACCTGAGACTATTTCATACCAGCAACCATGACAATCAGGGCAAGGTGGACAATCATTGCCATCACAAAGCCTGCGGCAATGAAGATAAACCACTTGTAATCACTGATAGAGGCACGTGCTTTTGTCGGGTAAGCCTGTGGCCAGCGCTCAGAGGCCACGATCCCTATAGCAACACGCAAACGTAAAGGAGTACGAATGGGGGAACGACGCATTTCGACGAGGAGAGCGCGATAACAAGGTTTACACAATGTCCA
This sequence comes from uncultured Chloroflexia bacterium, assembly GCA_963814985.1. Lineage (GTDB taxonomy): Bacteria > Chloroflexota > Ktedonobacteria > Ktedonobacterales > Ktedonobacteraceae > CAWFFV01. The sequence goes on from CAWFFV010000101.1 coordinate 84,698, forward strand.
GGAGAGACGTGGATCTGCTACATCTTCTGGTTCTATCAGATGCACAGGATCGAACCAGATACGACCTGTACAGATCGAACAGCACATAGCAGTCCGTTTCCTCCGCCTACGTGGAACATCACGACGAACTGCAACGACAGAACCACTTCCACTTCTGCGCATTGCTTCCCTCATCAGCACTATCCTTTCTGCTCTTCACTTTGCTGCTTTAATCGTACCATCATAGCAGACAAACACTAGAAATACGGAGACCATAATCTCTATTCTATCATATTTCCAGTGTTTCCCTGTGATGAAATTGTGAGGATTAAGAAGCATTTCCCTCACGTTTTATGTGGGTTGTGTAGCTCATGGCGGGGGTCGCGACGCAACCCCCGCCATGAGCTACACAACCCACATAAAGAGCTTATCCACGCAGAAGCGGCAAGAGATAGACGACGCTAAACACAAGAACCCAGACCACGTCAACAAAGTGCCAGTACATCTCTCCTGCTTCTACCGCAAAATGATTCTTTGCAGTGAAGTCACCACGTAAAGCACGAATGAGGCAGATGATCAGGAAGATAAGACCAATCGTCACATGCAGACCGTGGAAACCGGTCAGCGTAAAGAAGGCTGAACCAAACGACCCTGTTTGAATGGTAAATCCGCCATTAATTAGCGTCATATATTCATAGGCCTGACCACAAAGGAAGATAACTCCCAAAATAATCGTGCCGATGAGACCCAGGACAAGATTGCGTCTGTTTCCTCTGGCAATACCTCTCCCCGCAATACGTATAGGCCAACTACTGGACACCAGAATCACAGTGTTCACAAGTGCATATTTCCAATCCAGAAGTTCTCCAGATGGTAGTCTCCAGCTTCCATTGCGAATCTCTAAATAGAGGTAAGCAGCGATCAAGTTTGCAAAAATCAATGCCTCTGAAGTGATAAAGAAAACCATTCCCCACCAGTTAATACTGCGTCCACCTCCTCCATGCTCTTCGAGGATTCTGACCTGCTCGCCGTGAGCTGCACTCATAGCAATAACTCCCTATCTTTCAAGGCGCATTGTGCATATGTATACACACGCACCAAGCTTTATCGACGTTCCAATACCCAACCAGTGATAGCAGCAATGACCAGCACCGTGCCAATACTCAGGACAATCAGATTAGAGATTGCACCCAGGAACAGAATGGAGAGTGCAATAGCCAGAGCTAACGGCCAGTAACTGGGCCGAGGCATCAGTTCTGCTTCAGTCAGTATCTCATCTCTCTTCACACGGCGCTTTCTACGGGGAGTGACTGCTGTGTCACTTCCTTCCGGCGGCGCTGATGGCAACTCTTTCTGTTCCGGTTGTTCCTGAGACTCTCTCTCTTGTTCCGGTTGCTCCTGAGATTCTCTCTCACTCTTCTCTTCCGTCTGTCCTGGATTCATAATCTATTCCTTATATGTTTACTGAGTGGATCAGTGCACAACCGACTTCCAGTCAGCAATTTCTGGATTCTTTCTATCATAAAGTGGTCGACGGCTCCGTACAACCGGGATGGTGAGGAAGTTGTACTTCTTCGGTGGTGATGCAGTATCCCACTCCAGAGTAAAGGCATCCCAGGGATCATCTCCAGCTTTTTCACCATTCTTCAGGGTATGAATGACGTTGTACATGAACACCATAACTCCGAGACCAACCAGAAAGGCTCCCACGGTTGACATTAGATTCAATTCATTCCACCCCAGGTTAGCCGGGTAGGTATAGATACGACGTGGCATACCCAATAAACCAAGTATGTGCATGGGGAAGAAAGCCAGGTTCATACCGATAAACAGCATCCAGAACTGAACCTGTGCCAGACGCTCACCCAAAATTTTTCCGGTCATCTTCGGGAACCAGTAGTAGAAGCCTGCAAAGATGGCAAAGGCGCTTCCACCAAAGAGTACATAGTGGATATGAGCTACGACGAAGTAGCTGTCAGTCACTTGATAGTCAAAGGGGACAACGGCCAGAGCCGCACCATTCAAGCCTCCGATGAGGAAGAGTGCGATGAAACCAAGTGCAAAGTACATAGGTGCTTTGAAGACGATCTTTCCACCCCAGATTGTCGCTAGCCAGTTGAAAATTTTCACGGCTGTTGGCAGAGCAATCAGCGCTGTGCTGGTGGCAAAGAACGCCTGAGCAATGGGCGGAAGACCAACAGCGAACATGTGATGTGCCCATACCGTGAAGCTCAGGAAGCCGATGGCGACACCAGACCAGGCGATAAACGTATAACCAAAAATGGGTTTGCGAGAGAAGACAGGCAAGATTTCTGAGATGATGCCAAAGGCAGGCAAGATCAAAATGTACACTTCAGGGTGACCAAACGACCAGAAGAGGTGCTGCCAGAGCAGGGGATCACCACCAAAGGCATACTGGTAAAAGTGTGTTCCTATGTGACGATCGAGCAGCAACAGAACACTGGCTGCTGTGAGGCTGGGTAGAGCAAAGAGCAGCAGAAAGGCCGTTACCAGCGTCATCCAGGTAAACAATGGCATACGATTGATGCTCATCCCTGGTGCACGTAACTTGAGGATAGTCACCACAAAATTTAATGAACCAGCAATCGATGAGATACCCAGTAGCATCACACCAAGAATCCAGAAGTCCGCATTCACCCCTGGGGTACACTGGACGGCATGCACGCCACAGTTGATCTCGCTCAATGGTGCGTACATAAACCAGCCACCATTGGGTGCAGATCCAAACAGGAAGCTCGACTCTAAAAAGAGGCCACCAAAGAACAGTACCCAGAAGCCAAACGAGTTCATGCGTGGGAAGGCCATATCACGGGCACCGATCATCAGCGGTACTACATAGTTACCAAAGCCAGTCAGCGTCGGCATCACAAACAAGAAGATCATGATGGTGCCGTGCATCGTAAAGATCTGGTTATAGACGTCAGGGCTTATTATCTGTCCATCTGGCCTCGCCAATTGTGCGCGGATAAGGAGAGCCACCAATCCACCCACCAGGAAGAAGAAGAAACCAAAGACGATATACATGATGCCGATCTTTTTATGATCGGTAGTCGTGAGCCACTCGCCGATATAGGTTTCGCTGAGGCTCTTTCGACGAACTAATGTTGTTGCGCTATCCCCGATAGTGCTGCTTGCCATGAGCAAATCCTCCAATGTCTAGTCCCATAGAGATGAGTTACTTAAGACTCTCCAGATACGCCACCAGTGCCTTGATTTGATCATTCGTGAGATTCACTACCATATCATTTCCCGGCTTTACACTCTGGGGATCATGTAGCCACCTTGCAAGATTACATTGCGAAAGATCACTATCCGCCTGACACTGATCTACATTGTTTGTCAGTACACCGCCAGCAATCAGGCCACGGCTCCCAAAGTGCGTCAGGTTTGGTCCAACAAGGCAAGGAATTTTGGGGTTGTCACATGTTACCTTAGGATCATCGTATCCCTTTATGTCGACACCCACAATACCGTGGCAACCAGTACACTGACCTGCGAATATTTTCGCACCATCAGCTGCAAGGCTTCCATCAGGAGGGGCGATTGCCGCCTGTTGCTGTGTACTCACCCATGTTTGGAAGCTATCTTCTGATGGATCGACAACGACATTAAATTTCATATTTGCATGTTGTAACCCACAAAACTCTGCACAAATCCCCTGGTAAGTGCCTGCTTTATCAGCTTTAAACCATTTATCATTGTCATGACCAGGGACGACATCCGTTTTACCCGTGAGTGCTGGCACCCAGAAGCTGTGGATCACATTGTTTGAGTAGAGACTGACGTGTATGATGGAATTTACCGGGATATGGAGCGAGTCTGCTGTGGTGATTTTGTATTTGGGGTAGTAGAACTCCCACCACCATTGGTGCCCAATCGCCTCTACTTCGACTGTTGGGCCAGCGGGCTGAGTCGCTACAGCAAACAAGCCCTGGATGGTAAACCCAAGCACGATAAACAGGATCAGCGCGGGGATCACAGTCCAGATAATCTCAACAGTGAGGTTCCCATGAAGCTGTTTTGGGTTGGGACTCCCTGGACGCTCTCGATATTTAATAATGGAATAGAGCAGTACTCCCTCCACACCCACAAAGATAAACGTGGCTATTCCTAGAATAACCCAGAATAGACCACTTTCCTTTGCGGCAACCGGGCCAGCAGTGTTGAGTATGGAGGGAGAGTTTTCACCGCAGGCGGTTAAAAGAATCGAGGACAATAGTATGCCGGTGACGAGCATCATCCAGCGCTTTGTCCCACGAAATAAAGGCATCCTCACGTCTGAATCTCCTAAAAAGTTGTTTGACGATGGACGATAATGTCATTGTTCAGGCGACATTCTTTCCATTTTACTGACGTAGTGTAACGAGACACCCTGACAGAAGACTTGCAGTTTCTGAGATGAACCTTACAAGAACCTGAATAGCAGAAGGCTACGCCTTGTTTGGACCAGGGCTATCCTGTCAGACCTTACGACACTTGCTGTGCTATATCTCTGTCATGCTCTATCTCATCCATTGCTGCTTCTTCTGCTTGCTGCTTTACATCTTGCTGTTGCATCCAACGAATAAAGAGAATGCTCACAATCACGATATAGGCGATATTTCCTGGAATCCACATGATCAGTCCACCCAATTGCTGATCTACAACCGGTGAGATACCCCATGCCCGCACAGGTTGTTGTATGTAAGGAGCATATAGTGGTGGAAAGAAGGTTAAACCGGCTCCCAATGCAACCGTTGGCATACCACTCAAGAAGATATAAAGGATCTGCCCTCCAATGGAGAGGCGCGGCAGACCCTCTTCAACGGGACTGAAAATTGGCCACCAGTAGATAGTTGCAAAGACGATGAAAGTGATGTGCTCCAGAATATGGATGTTCTCATTTGAGAGTGTTGCATCATATAGAGAAGGTGCATGCCAGAGCCAGAAATCAGCATTATAGAGAATGAAGGCAACCACAGGAAATGTCAAGAACTTCCCGATACGAAAAATGAGACGATCACGCAACAATGGCTGAATTAACCATCCCGGTGTACCAAGCAGTATCAGCGGTGGTCCAGCAAGAGTGATAAGAAGATGTTGCACCATATGCGCACTGAACAGGTACTCATCGCCCAGTTCGTCTAAGGGTGAGGCAAGCGCCAGAAATATGATGAGTACCCCACTTAAAAATATGATGATCTGGCCTCTCTGCACAGAGTCAGCCAGATGATATTTTCGACGCAGTGGGCCTACCGCATAAAGATAGAAACCGATGACCAGGGCTGTACCGACATAAAGAGATGGTGAAGTATTCCATTGGGTCAGCCAAAAATTGAAGCCCAAGTTTGCTTCCATAAGAATGATTGCCTTTCCAGTAACTCCTCGCAACATACTATAACAGGAGAAAGAAAAGGAGACAAGCCATTGGAAGTGGTTGGTAGGGCTGGCCGCTAGCGGCCAGCCCTACCAACCACTTCCAATGGCTTGTGGAGTTATGGAAGCATTCAGGCAATTGTAAGGTGCGACTCATTCATTGCAAGGGAAGTATCAGGAAAGACAACGACAATAGGATGCGTCGAAATATCTATTCAAAGGGGATGTCTTCTATGAAGCTTATACGCCGCCTTGCATGGGTGACGGTTGGATTTACATATTTTCTGATATCGCTAGGCGGTACAGTACGTGTCAATAATGCAGGTCTGAGTTGCCCTGACTGGCCACTTTGCTACGGCAAGGTCTTTACCATGCCAGATATTGGGGCACTCCTTGAACAGTTTCACCGTTATACCGCCTCTATTGTTAGTGTGTTAGTCATTGCGCTGACCATTAGTGCAATTATCTGGGCACGTCAGGAAAAGCAGGTCCTTATTCCGGCCCTCATTGCTCCCTTCTTCCTTGTGATCCAGATCGCGCTTGGTGCCCTGACAGTCGTCTGGAAGCTACCACCGACTATCATCGCTGCACACCTGGGTACCGCTCTGGTCATCTTCGCGATGGTCATCACTATAGCAATCATGTCCGGTACATCCTCACCAAACAAAGAGCACCCCCAGAAAACACGTAAATTTGTGCGTCTGGCCATGACTAATGCGTTGCTTGTGTATGGGCTACTACTTAGCGGCTCTTACGTAGTCGGATCAGGTGCATCGTTGGCCTGCCCAGGCTGGCCTCTCTGTGGAACAGCGCCTTCCTGGGCCATCATGTTCCATCTGCAAGATATACAGATGCTTCACCGCTACATTGCGACTTTTGTTGGACTCGTCCTGATCTGGACTCTGCTCTCCGCATGGCGCAGGCGTAGCGTTGCCCCCGGTCAGGCCTGGATCGCCGTAACTGCCGGAGTACTTTTCATCGCACAATCTTCAGTTGGTGCCCTGATCGTCCTATGGAACAAACCTACCTTTATTGCTGGACTACATCTGGCCCTGGCTACTGCCGTATGGGGCTGTCTGGTAGTGCTGGCAGTACTTGCCGCCCGTCAACTGCGTGCTACCCCACAAATAGCCGAAGGTGAGAGTGAGCAGGGTAGCGAGCAAGCAACACCACAGAAAGAAGTTGGCCGGGTACGCCAGACCATCTCTAGCTATGTTGACTTGATGAAGCCGCATGTAACAATACTTCTGCTCGGTACAACAGCGGCCGCTATGGCAATTGCTTATCAGGGCTTGCCTCCATTTGGTCTTGTTCTGGCGACACTCCTTGGCGGCGCAATGGCTGCTGGAAGCGCTAACTGTATCAACTGCTATATTGATCGCGACATTGACCAGATTATGGGACGCACACAACGCCGCTCGCTCCCTGCCGGTAAGGTACAGCCCACCCAGGCATTGATCTTTGGGATCGTCCTGGGTCTTGGCTCATTCCTCGTCCTGAGTACTTTTGTCAATATGCTCAGCGCGGTTCTGGCATTCTCAGCCATCCTCTTCTATGTGTTTGTATATACCCTGGGACTCAAACGTACATCTGCACAGAATATTGTCATCGGTGGCGCTGCTGGTGCTGTTCCAGTCCTGGTAGGATGGGCCGCAATCACCAATACAGTCACGCTTCCCGCAATCTGGCTCTTCGCCATCATCTTCTACTGGACACCCCCCCACTTCTGGGCACTCTCACTGCTCATCCAGAAGGACTATGAGAAGGCAAATATCCCCATGTTACCCGTAGTGATGGGTGAAAGTGAAACACGTAAGCAGATCTTTCTATACTCGTTGCTCTTGTTAGCTGTTACTATGGTCTTATTCCTGATGCACGCAATGGGCTACTTCTATTTTGTCGCAGCGGTGGCTCTAGGAGGCATCATGGTCTATATGTCGGTACGCCTCCTGCGCGATGACACAAAGAAGTGGGCACGTACACTTTTCTGGTATTCTAACTGCTACCTCGCCGCCATCTTTGCTGCAATGGTCATAGATAGAGTTATACATTAATCCTGGAGAAGTATGATGAGCATCAACTGGCGTCTTGCCTCACGGCTCTCCGTCATCATTATGGCATTGCTGGTCATTGCAGTTGTGACTCTTATTGACGGCAACCGGGCAGGAGTACCAAACTTGCCGGGAACAAACCAGTCTGGCTTGCAGGGTACTGACCTGGGCAATACTCCTGCGCCAGGCTTTACACTGACTGACCAGTTTGGCAAACAGATCGCGCTCTCGCAATTCAAGGGAAAACCGACGATCTTGACGTTTCTGTACACAAGCTGCCCCGATCAGTGTCCTCTGACGGCCGAAAAGCTACACACGACGATGCTAAGTCTGGGCAACGATGCAAAAAACGTGGGCGTTCTGGCGGTCAGCACAGATCCCATCAGGGATAACACTGCTGCCGCCCTTAAATTCTCGAAAGCCCACAATATGCAGAACTACTGGCACTTTCTAGTAGACACCAAAGAGAAACTTTCAGCAGTCTGGTCATCTTATGATCTTTATGTACAGCCTGATCAACAAACAGTCAGTCACAGCCTGGGCTTATTCATCATCGACAAAAAAGGCAATGAGCGTGTCTTCCTTGGCAGTGATTTTACGCCAGCCCAACTAGCAGCAACGCTTAAAGTTTTATTGAAAGAGCCGTGAACTGTTGCCGCGAAAATTATGTATCTTTCTCTGCCTCTCGCAGGTAACGCTCGGCTTCCTCGACATTCTGTGCTGCGGCTACCTTGATGTTCAACCGCCGCAAGAGCACAGGATTGTGGATATGTTCTATTTGCTGTTGCGCCAAATCTACAATGATAGGGAAGCGTTCCTGAACAATGCCAACAACTCCCTGGCGCAACCTTAAAATGACTCCATATTCTAATCCTTCCTCTACCCATAACCTCACGGTTCTTTTCTCAAGCAAGGGGAGCATCATTAAGAATTCGTCCAATTTAGTGTTGACGGACGAATTCTCTTGAGGTTAATCTTTACAACACACGAATGACAAGAGAAAATACCTCACACAAAGTAGGGAGCACAAGGACAAGATGTTTTTTAGATATTATTTGAGTAGTAAGCAGCCAAAATGAAAGATGTACAAACATGGCGCGAATTGCTGGGCAGGGTGATCAGTGACCCTCGGGAGCGGCAACGACTCACTGAAACATTAGGAATCAATCCTATTACGTTGACTCGCTGGGCTACAAACAAATCGAGTCCACGTCAAGACAAACTACGATTACTATTTGAGGCTTTACCACAACACCACCAACAATTGCGTCCATTAATTGCAGAAGAATATCCACACTGCCTTCTGGAGACTACGATAACAAAGGAAGATGCACAGCTAGAGATTCCTTCTGCGTTCTATGCTGATGTGCTTCACGCTCATATAAGCACTCCACGTGTACTGCGAACTTCATCGATCTGCCGCCTTGTGCTGCAGCAAATACTAGGATATCTCGATCTGCACAAACAGGGCATGGTTGCTATCATCGCTCAATGTATGCCTCCTTCAGCAGGACAAAAGGTACGCAGTCTCCGTATCATCATGGGGCGTGGTACTCATCCCTGGGAGGCCCACCTGGAAAACTATACTCAGTTCTTAGGTTTTGAGTCACCTGCGGGACGATCAGTCGTTTCCGGACACCTGGAAGTTGTGCCAAGCTATGAGGAACAGTCCGATTCCTTCCCTGGCCTCCAACTTTTTAACAAAGGGAGCGCTATAGGATGCCCTATTCTACTCTCGGATCGTGTCGCAGGTAGCCTCTACATTGGCAGTATCCAGAAGAACTATTTCTCTACGACAATTATGGATCTTATCCAACGCTATGCTGATTTGTTGATCGTTGGCTTCGGGCGTGACGAGTTCTATAGCTTACATGATATAGAGTTAGAGGTTATGCCACCTGCCTACATCCAGCAATCATATATCGCGAGTTTCCAACAGCGCATCACTCACCATATGCGTCAGGCACAACAGGAAAATCGACCCATCACACGAATTCGGACCGAACTTATCGTCTGGCAAGAGCTAGAGGAAGAACTACTTCACCTCTCACTTGATTCGACGCCATAACAAGTTCATCAGGAAGAACATTTTCTGCAGGCTTGTTTTTCCTGGCTACGTGGTATGACTTATCTAAAATGCTTGCACGAAACTTACAGATTTGGTATGCTTAAATAGCAGGACAACAATTTAGAAAGAATAGTCCTCGCTGATTGTATACCATGCTCAGAGGAAAGCGAGAGCTTATGGAAACTTCTCTGCACAGTTCTCATTTGACAGCGGACGATTTGGCATCACTGGAAACCCGTCCAGAGGTGGAAGAGGAAGAAATAGAACACCATATCCATTTACCCAATCCAAGTTTATGGCCGCTTATTTTAAGTGTAGCTATCTTTTTTGCAGTAGGCGGGCTACTGTTTATTCCTGATAGCCCATGGTTAACTATTATCGCAGCCCCCTTTGTACTCATCGGCATTTTGGGATGGGCGCTGGAAGATCCCATGGGTGTGCCACACGATAAAGGCACAAATATCTATACCTACACAGCCAATCTGACGCCTCGTGCTGTTCTGGAACTGGCTGAAGAAGTAGTTGACCACAATGTCACGATCAGTAGTACGGCATATAGCACGCATCCGGTCAAGGTCGAGATTGATGAGGTCAAAGACGATGGCATTGTTCTGGCATTGTACGGTAAGGTTGAGTTAGAAACGCAGCGCGAGCAGGTCGAGAAAGCTTTACGAGCGTTGCCTAACGTACTGGATGTACGCAATTTTGTTATAGCCGAAGACGCTATCTTGAATATTGCCACAGCACGTCTCGAAAATCTGCGTAGTAAGAGCAAACTTGAGGGAGCTAGCAATATCTCTATCCTGGTTGAGAATTACATTCTGCACCTGTACGGCGATGTGCCAACAACTGACATGAAATATCAGCTAGAGCGAGAGATGATTGGTATTCCCGGCGTTCGTGTCGTCGTTAACCATATTGGCCTGAATAAGGATATTCCAGGTAACCTCGGTCGAACCCGCAACAAGATCTAAGAAAAGAAGGAACTACGTCGGGTCTTCTCGCCACCTGTGGTGGCTCGCTCTCATTTTGTTGCGGGTGGCGGAGTTTGCGGCGCAAACTCCGCCACCCGCAACAAAACAGTCAGCGAAGCGCCTGAGGCGCTGAGGAATCAGGAATAGGGGCCTGAGGAGTTAAGAAAAGAACAAAGAAAAATGGATCACACATCATGCGATCCATTTTTCTTTGTTCTTGTTGCTATTTACCGTTTTCGTAAGAAGGCTGGAATGTCGATGACATCGCTAGACGGAGTATTGCGGTTGTTACGCTGTACATCTGCTCCGCGATCCAGGCGACGAAATCTGGCGCTGCTGGCCCGATGGTGGGCGCTGTAATGGTTGTGCCTCTGGTTCAGGCACTGGTAAACTCCTATGCCCATTCTCTACGCCAGCCGATTCTTGATCTAGCTCATAATCGTCATCTATCTCATCCACTACAGGAAGTGGCTCCCGTCCAGGCATTGACGGAGAAATTGGACGCTGACGCCCCATGTCCGAAGACTGTGACGGCGACACTACATCTCTCTGACGCCCCATGTCTGAGGATAGCTGCTGTGCAGGCTGCACGCGTGTGCAGCACGCTCAGGCTGCAATGGTCCCGTCGGGTGATTCGAGACACTCATCGGCGGTGTTGTAACAGGCGGCACAGTATACCCTTGCGGCTGAGATGGCTGAGAATATCCCTGGGACGAACGAGGTATCTGGCTGCTGCTGTTCCCCATATTCACACTGCTGCTACTCACCGGTCCCGACGAGAGCTGGTAAAGCCTGCTGCGATCATACTCAGCAGGACGCGATTGTGTATACTGATGCGCTGACTGCGTCCGTCCGCCCGCGCCTGCTGCATTGTCAAAGCCAGTCGCAATCACAGTAATCTTGACCCTGCCATCATAGACGGGATCTTGCACTGCCCCAAAGATAATATTTGCTTCTGGATGTGCGGCACGGCTAATAATATCAGCAGCCTCGTTGACTTCAAAGAGGGTCATATCCATTCCACCGGTAATGTTGAAAAGGACCCCCCGTGCTCCACTGATATCAATATCCAGCAAAGGGCTGGCAATAGCAATCTGGGCCGCATCGATAGCACGAGTATCGCCACTGGCCTCGCCAATTGCCATCAGTGCAGAGCCAGCCGCCGACATGATCGTTTTCACATCAGCAAAGTCCAGATTGATCAGACCAGGTACCGTAATCAAGTCACTAATACCCTGAATACCCTGTCGGAGCACATCGTCCGCCAACCGGAAGGCCTCTGACAACGGTGTACGCTTGTCAGCAACCTGCAAGAGGCGATCATTGGGTACCGTAATCAATGTATCCACATGTTGCTTCAGGTTGGCAATTCCCTCCTCAGCGGAAAGAAGACGTTTCTTCCCCTCAAAGGTAAAGGGCTTGGTGACCACACCGACAGTCAGAGCACCTAACTTCGCGAGCGATTTGTGCCACCACAGGGCTGGCACCAGTACCAGTGCCACCACCCATACCAGCCGTGATGAACACCATATCGGAGCCTTTGAGTGCCTCGTAAATCTCTTCTGCATTCTCTTCAGCGGCCTTGCAACCAACACTGGGGTTGCCACCTGCACCGAGGCCACGAGTGAGCTTGTCGCCGATACGAATGCGATGTGGTGCATCCGTGAGCAGCAAAGCCTGAGCATCCGTATTGATGGCGATAAACTCAATACCCATCATATTAGCCTGGATCATACGGTTCACCGCATTACTGCCTCCACCTCCAACACCGATCACACGGATCTGGGCAAAGCCTTCAAGTTGATGATTTCCCATTGATAACATATGTTCGTGGCCCCCTTTTGAGTCTCTTATCAGTAGAACGCACGAGCCATCGCAAAGGCACTACCAAAAAAGAAACTGCTCTGCGTCTAAGGAATAAATGCACGTAGCCAGCGGCCAAAACGAGAAACAAGATCTACTGGCCCCTCTGGCTCTGGCTCTTCTTCGTCAATCAAGAGCGAAGTATGACGTAAACCCCACAATAATAGGCCAACAGCAGTTGCATACGCCGGTCTGCTAATCGAGTCGGCCAGACCATGCAAACCTAAGGGAGAACCAATGCGTCCAGGAAGGTCAAGCGTCTGTCCCGCAACCTCCAGGATACCCGGCAATTCTGCTGTTCCCCCCGTAATGACAATTCCTGATGGTAATAACCCATCATAGCCAGATTTCTTAATCTCCTCATGAACCATATAGAATAACTCTTCCACACGAGCCTGAATGATTTCAGCCAGGAGTTTGCGTGGGACAAGATCATTGCAATCTGGCATAAACTGCGACAAGTCAATCATATCATCTTCGGCTATAGTTGACGGATCACAATGTCCATATGTAATTTTGAGTTCCTCTGCCACTCCAAAAGGGAGGCGCAAGCCAATTGCAATATCATTGGTAATCAGATTGCCACCAATTGGCAAAACAACGGTTTGCCAAATAGCACCATCAGAGAAGACTGCGATATCGGTGGTGCCTCCTCCAATATCGACGAGAGCGACACCCAGGTCGGTTTCACCATCCGCCAGGACGGCCTCACTGGAAGCCAGCGGTTCCAATACGAGGTCTTCAATCTCTACACGTGCTTTATGGACACACTTAATTAAATTGTGAATAGATGACACAGCACCAGTGATAATATGTGTTTCTACCTCCAGGCGAAAGCCTGACATGCCAATGGGATTTTTAATACCTTCCTGGCCATCTACAACATAGCCACGCGGAATCACGTGGATGACTTCGCGATTCGCTGGTATTGCTATTGCACGTGCAACTTCAATAGCACGACTAATGTCATTCTGCACAATATCCCTATGACTTGGCGAGATAGCAACAAAGCCTTTGCTGTTCTCACAGTCTATGTGATTACCAGCAATTCCCACATAAGCCGACTCAATTTTTTTCCCTGAAAGGCGTTCTGCACGATCCAGCGCCGCTGCAATTGAAGTGACGGTCTCTTCAATATTCACCACCACTCCACGGCGCAACCCCTGTGAAGGGCAGGTGCCAACGCCAACAATATTCAGCTTCCCGTCGCGATCTAGTTCGCCGACCAGAACACAGATTTTTGTTGTTCCTACGTCGATACCGACGATCACCCGCTCTTGCACTTTATATGCTCCTCCTGGGCGGTACAATTGTGAGACGCACTACGAATACAGTAAGAATGCCTTGCCATGGGTTTACAATGCCTTATTACTTTAACGTATATACTGGACGTAGACCATAACGTAAGTCAATAGAAGCTATATTGATCTGCTGCTTCTGCGCCATTGCCAGGATCTGCTGCAATTCAATAAGCTTGTTGTCTAATGGGTTGATATCATTGGCCTCCCCCAGATAGGCTATCCAGCCATCTGGACTTTCAACACTATACGATCCTCTACCACTCGTCTGTCCAGCAGTATTTGCATACATTGTACCATCATAACGCAGCTTAAAAGCCGTGATCCCTACAATTTTTGGGAGACGGTCGAAGATATCCCTGGCAAATGCAATATCGGCCTGATTCAAACGAACTCCCGGATATATTGTCTGTGCTGTCCTGTTCCCTTTACCTGGACCAGATAGATCAAAAACCGTTTTTAAATGATCAGTTCCAGTCGTCTCATCGACAGGCGCAATCACGATCCCCTGCTGATCAACACTATAAGTTCCCTGTGCTGTCTGCCACAATAGCACCGGGATTCGTTCTACGACTGTTACCATAAGTTGATTAGGCCATTGCTTGCTCAAAAAGACAGAAGATACCTGCGGGAACGCTTCAATATGCTCTGTCAGAGCCGCTACGTTGATCAAAAAGATATTTTGGCCCTGCATACCCATACGCTGAATATTTTGAATCAGCGCATCGTTATGCGTTCCCACAACATTTACTTGCTCAATACGAAAAGCATTGCTGGTGAAGGCAAAATTTGTCGCCAGGACAATGAGAATGCCACCAGCCAGGACACTCAAAAGTTTCCAAAAGAAGTTGCGCCGTTCTACCTGTCGTCCACTACGCATAGGTACAGGTGAGGTAGGATACAATGGCATAGAGCGACGAACCGCCTTCATTCGTCCACTCGAAGCCCACATTCCCGTCTGGGCAAAAGTACGTGGTGCGGCTTCAGTGTACCTCTGCGGCCTGGCACGTGCACGCCGTCTCTGCTCCTGACGTTGGGCAAAGGTGTTCCACGCCACCGATGGGTCAGACTCCGGTACGGTAACTATACGTTGCAGTGTATGTGATGCTTCACGCATATCTCCTCTGCCAGTCTCCTTGAAGCATGGAATACTGACGAGCGCCTGCCACCTCGTGCCGTTTGTAAGTATGTGAAGCTATCTGCCCCTGTAATCGTTTTTTCTCTGTCATGATACCGATACCCTCCACTCACCGCGTAGTTCGACTTCCAATTCTAACTCCACTCCAAACCGTTCTCGCACGCGATTGTGTGCCTCCCTGATGAGCGCCGCTACATCGGCAGCACTCGCGCCTCCTACATTCACAATAAAGTTGGCGTGGCGCTCTGAAATTTGCGCCTTGCCGTAGATTGCTCCCTTCATGTCGACGGCCTCAATCAGCCGACCAGCATAATTTCCCTCTGGATTCTTAAACACTGAGCCTGCACTCTGCTGCGGAGGTTGCGTCCTCTTTCGATGCTGCTTATGCTCATTGATGATTGTACGCAACTCCTGCGGCTCGTTACGATGAAGAGCGATACCCATCTGCACAATGATTTCGGCTGGTTCTATCAGCTTACGTGATGCAGCAATGGGATAGCCCTGCTCATCAAACTGCACTCGCCGTTGAGCACGAAAACGACTATGCCGATAGCTCAAACCAATCTCATCATGCTCATAATGTTGAATTATTGGTGCTACAGACCATTCCTCAGACTGGCGTGCATCCAGAACTTCAACCCACTTCAGTACCTGCCCCAGATCACTATTGTGTGCTCCAGCATTACTGATGACACCGCCACCAAGCGTCCCCGGAATACCAGGCCCGAACTCCAGTCCTCCCCAACCAAGAGGAGCCAGTTCATTCAACAGGCGCGGCCAACTCACTCCTGCTCCTGCAAGTAAGAGTGCGGTACCATCGCCCCGGTCTTCAATCGTGTAACTATTTAAGGCTATACGCGCTACAATACCCCGTACCCCAGCATCAGCATACAATACGTTCGTGCCATTGCCAGTCAACAATAAGGGCCAGCGTTGCCGGGCACATATTGTCACAAGGTCAATCAACTCATCACGAGTATCGAGTGAGATCCATACATCCGCAGGGCCACCAACGCCAAATGTACAGTGGCGCGATAATGGCTCATTGCGGCGTACTCGCTCTCCAAAATGTGAGCGCAGTTCGGTATATGCAGTCTCAACATCGAAAGTCATTGAAAATTACCTCTAAGCTTAAGCACCACTCTGTAGGAGCAGTTCAGTAACTTTATAGATATCTCCGGCTCCCATTATCAGCACTACGTCGCCTGAATGCAGTGTCCTGCGTAACAATTGCGCTGTGGCCTGGATATTTCCACTATGTAGAATTTGTGCTCCTTGCATAAAGTGAGGCCGTTGGGCCATCGCCTCGACAAGGTCACGTGCATGGACAAGGCCTGTATCCCGCTCACGCGCTGCAAAGATATCGGCAATAATCGCTACATCTGCCGCATCAAAGGCTGATAAGAACTGCATAAAAAAGGTCTTTGTCCGACTATACATATGCGGTTGGTAAACCGCAACTAAACGCCTCTCAGGATAGCGTCGGCGCGTGGCCTCCAGGGTTGCGGCAATCGCCGTTGGATGATGTGCATAGTCATCTATTAACACAACATCGATGAACTCCCCATTCACCTCTAGTGGTCTCTGGCAACGAATTTCAAAGCGTCTCCTGATGCCACCAAAGCCCTCCAGCGCCTTGATGATCGTATCCGCATTTGCGCCAACTATATGGGCAGCAGTGAGAGCAGACAGGGCATTCTGAATATTATGTATACCCGGCAATTGCAAGTGAATGACGCGCTCCTCTGGAAAGGCTTCACCGATCCGAGTTCTGACACGGAAACTCGTCTCACCATCCAGTTTCACGTCATAGGCTTGCACAAACTCTGGCAGATCCTTATCTTCAGAGGTATCCGTACGGGATACTCCTACAGCATTGGAACTGACAGAATAGGTTACAATTCGCCCTGACCAATCAGTTAAACGCTGGCGTAATTCCAGACAACCCGGACTATCCGCGTTCAGAATCAGCGTTGGCGGTAGGGACCAATCACCGTCCATATCCATCCCGCGAATAAAGTGTTCAAAGGCCGCCAGAAATGCTTCGTAGTCAGCAAAGAACTCTGGATGCTCGAACTCTATCGAGGTCACGACTACCAGTCGCGGGTGATAATTCCAGAAATTGTGATTGAACTCATCAGCCTCATTCACAAAGTACTGGCTCTGCCCCATTCGATAATTTGCCCCGAAGCGTGGTACCACTGCCCCAATTTCACATGTCGGATCAAGTCCTGCATCGACCAACATCAGCGCAAGCATGGCTGTTGTGGTACCTTTGCCGTGTACCCCACTCACCGAGAGTACACATTTCCCTTCCATCAACTTACCAAGGAGTTCCTGCCAGGTGACGACCTGCGTACCATGGCTCTGCGCCGCTAGCAGTTCAGGATTCTGTGCATTGAGAGCTGTAACAGCTGGACTGATCACCAGGGTGTCTATATTATCCAGATGATCTGCGCTATGCCCTATCAGTACCTTTATCCCTGCTTGCTCCAGCGCTTGCGTGGTCGCTGATCTCTGCTGATCACAACCCGTCACGATATCACCAGCCATCTGCGCCATCTGCGCCACAGCCGAGATACCCTGTCCGCCTATACCCATGAAATGTAAGTGTGATTTCTTCAAATGCTGACAACCTCGTGGTTAGACTTCCCTGCTACAGATATTTTTGCCATCTTCACAATGGTTTCGACAATCTCTTGCGTTGCCGATGGCTTCGCAAAATTTCTGACAGCTTCTGCCATATCTTTTAGATAAACATTAGAGGAAATAGTATATCTTACACGTTCTATCAAAAGTTCAGGTTTCAGATCATCATTACGAATCACTTCTGCCGCCTTTTTTCGACTAAAAGTCTCAGCATTGGCCTCTTGCGGTGAACTTCCGATTGCAGGTGGTAACGGTACCAGAATGCTGGGCTTCCCCAGGACGGCCAGTTCGCTTAAGGTAGCTGCCCCTGCACGGCAGAGAACCAGTTCGGCAGATTGTAATGCCAGTGGCATCTGCTCATCCATATATGGCTACAAGCCGATACCGTTGCCGCACTTCTTCACTTAACCCTGCCATTGTGCTTTCTGCCAGCTCACGTGTCTCATCAAATAGCTTCGTGCCACTGATCTGCAAAACCTGGCAGTGTGTGAGTAGCTCCGGTAAGGCATGAGCAACAACTTGATTGAGATGTCGTGCCCCCTGGCTTCCACCTGTTACTAATAACAGCGGAAGATCCGGAGCAAAGCCAAGCATGCTCCTTGCCTGCTGGGGCGCAACTTGCTGCATATCCAGGATAGCCTGCCGTATTGGATTGCCCAACAATATCACTTTCTTAGCTGGAAAGTATGGCACGGAGTCAGAAAAGGCCACCGAGATCCGCGTCGCCAATGGGACGAGCAACCGGTTAGACAGATTTGGTGGCACATCTTGCTGATGCATCAGGAGTGGTACACCGTTGAGTTTTGCCGCCAGACCCGTCGGAACCGCAACATAGCCACCACTGGTAAACGCCACATCGGCTCGAAATTTTCGCACGATACCTATTGCCTGTGTCATTCCTACCGGCACACGCACTACTCCTGCCACTGTACGCCAGGAAACAAAACGTTGTAACTTGCCAGCTTTAACAGGAGCAAAGCGGAATCCAGCAGCAGGTACTAGCTTTGTCTCTAAACCATCATCACTACCAAGATAGAGAATATCAGCATGATAGGTCTCTCGCAACAATGTTGCCACTGCAAGAGCCGGATAGATATGGCCTCCAGTGCCTCCACCTGAGATAAGAACTCGCATATCCATTCCAGGTAAGGTTTCAGACACCTTACACTTCCTTATTGAAAACTTTTTGTTAACGCACGCTTTGAGATTGCCGGAATTTCCGGTTCCTGAATATAACGAGAGATATTGAGTAGTACACCAACAGCCGCCATTGAGATGACCAGCGAAGTACCACCATAGGTAATAAACGGCAATGGTACACCCGTATAGGGGATAGAACCAGTCGAAGAGCCAATATTGATCATTGCCTGCACGACCAGCCATGTTGTGATACCAGTTGCCAGCAAGGCACCATAAACATCTTGTGTGCGCCTTGCCAGACGAAAACCCCGAAAAGCCAGGAACAGAAACAATATGACGACCAGAGAGGTCCCGATAAAGCCTAATTCCTCCCCAATGATAGCAAAGATAGAATCAATATAAGGGAACGGCAGATAACCCGTCTTCTGTCGGCTAGCCCCCAGACCTACTCCAAACCAACCACCAGACCCCAGCGCTAACAACGACTGATACAGTTGTAAATTGATACTTGTAATATCTTGAAACGGATTCATAAAACCTATGAACCGATATAAGCGGTATCCCTTAAATGCCTGTGTCAAGAAGATCAGGCCACCACCGCTCATTGCCAGCAGAAACTGTATAATGTTAGCTCCTGCCGTAAAGAACATTGCCGCAGCCAGACTTGCAATAATGACTGCAGTGCCCATATCGTTCTCTAACAAAATCAGGCCTAAAATCAAGCCGACCAGGATGGCGAAAGGGGCCAGACCATAAAGAAACGTTGCGACCTGTTTCCCTTTACGAGCCAGCCAGTCTGCAATATAGAGTGCCAACGCCAATTTAGTTAGCTCACTGGGTTGAAACGAGAGGAACGAACCGATACTTAACCAGCGAGAAGCTCCATAAGCGCTCGAACCCAAAATCAGGACAACTACCAACAATGGAAGACTTATTGCCATACCTATCAGCGAGAAACGCCGCCACTGTCGATAGTCAATACGCATCGTCACCAGCATAACGATGACGCCAAGACAGGCCGATAACAACTGCCGCTGAAAAAAGTACGAGGCATCACCATAGTAACGGGCCGACAGAAACGAGCTTGCGCTGTAAACCATCACCAGACCCACACAGAGCAACGTCAGTACAATGGCGAGCAGCCAGGCATCAATTTTCCCCGCGACTCGAGGAAGGCGCATCTCCAACTCTGCGAGTCTCTTCTGCTCCTCCTGGCTGATAGCATCAAGAGGTGAACGGTCCTTCTCATCCTCTTCTGCTATCCGCGAACGCCAGCCTGCCGTCATCCCAGTACGTGGCAGCTTCCAGACTGGACTATTAACGCTCCCCACATTACTCCTACCACGCGGTAAACTCTTGCGTGGTGTGACTGGATGTATAAGCGTCTCTTCCACCGCATAACTCATTTTATGAGCGGCACGCCGCGCCTTCTCTGGCGTATTGCGTGGCTGTCGTCCATCGCCCTGTCTGGCTTGTGCCTGAGCCCCTGACGCTCCTGACGCTCTGCTGACTCCAACGCAGGAGAACGCATAATAGGAGGAGATTGTTCCTTTTTTCGTTCTCCCCTTATCGGTCGCTCGTTCGCATTATTTCCTTTTTTGGGCCTATCATGTAGCATGAGCGCCTTCATCTTTACCGTTTTGGGCGGGTTGCTCTTGCATAATTTGGAGCAACCGCTCAACATCCTGGTCACTCATATGCAAATGCAATTGCTGTAGATCAATAACCTCAGTACCTTTTGCTTTTAACAACGCACTCCATGGATCACTTTCAAGTAGAGGTATTTTCACTTCACCAGAAGCCATCTGAACATTTGCTTCAGATGGAAAACGCCCCAATAACTCTTGCCAAATCTTACTGAGTTCACTGTTAGCAGATAGTGTATTGTTGTTCTCATCTTGTCGCATTTTATACCTTCTTTGATAGGAGTTCCCCATGCATCGGTTGTATATCATTGCTGATCTGGCGCAATATTATAGTGCCACATCAATTGTTGCGCGATAGCTTTCCAAACAGGTGCCGCCGCTGTTCCACCGAAAATGGTAGCTTGCGGTCGATCTATCTTCACCAGAATCACAAACTGCGGATTCGATGCTGGCACAAAACCTGCCATCGAAGCCACTGTCTGATTATCCGAAAGACCCTGCGTCGTTGCTGTACCCGTCTTCACCGCTACGCTGTAACCAGGGAATGTCGCCTGCTGATTAAAGTTACCAGCACCGACGAGCATTTCCGTTAGCAATTTTGCGGCCTGTGCACTGATCACGCGCTGCTTCACCTGTGGCTGCATGGTAGTAATATGCCCATTGTTATTGATGGATGACACCAGATAAGGACGCATCATTACTCCATCATTAGCAACAGCCTGGTACGCCATTGCCACCTGAAGCGGCGTTGCGGTTACGCTCTGTCCAAAGGACTGACGTGTCAGGTCACTCATTGTCCATCCCGCAGATTGGGGAGTTCTGAACTGACCTGAAGCCTCCGGTCCCGCAATATCAAAGGTTTGACCAAAACCAAAGCGTGTCAGGTACGGGTAGTAGCGCTCTGGCTTGAGAATGTTATATGCCACATACGCCGCCCCAACATTAGCCGAATGCGCCAATACCATCGTCATTGACTCTTGACCATAGCTCTCGTTATTCCAGTTGGTGACAGTGGGGGTACCATCACTAAATGTAAGATATCCAGGGTCATAGATCGAAGTCTGCGGCGTGATTAGCTTCTGATCCAGTGCAGCAGCCATCGTGACCAACTTCATCGTTGAACCTGGCTCGTAGGCACAGGACAGGGCCGGGTTGAAATACACACTTTGTGTGTTCTCACATCCCATCTGGTTGTAAAAGTTCCCATAGTGATTGGGATCAAAGGTTGGCTCTCCGGCCATCGCTACTATTGCGCCTGTACGAGCATTGACGACAATCAGCGTTCCGCTCTGTGCATGTAAGGACTGGACCTGCTCAGCCAGGGCCGTCTGCGCTATGTACTGAATAGTGCTATCAATGGTCAATGTCAGATCTGCCCCATTCACCGCCATTTGTCCCGAACTCGACCCAACTATCAACGGATTGCCATTCAGATCAGTCTCGGCAGTGAAACTACCGGGCTTTCCAGCCAGCAGAGTATCATACTGACGTTCAAGACCATACATACCGCCTTCGCTATCCTGTACATACCCCAGTACCTGGGCTGCCAGGTTATCTCCAGGGTAGATACGCCAGGTACGCGGTTCCAAAAAGATATCTGGTAAAGACAACTGCTGCAACTTTTGACTCTGTGCTGGATCAATTGCCTCCGCCACGCGCACCGTTGACAAACCAGAACTGAAGGCCTTGTTGAGTTTGTCTTCGGAAACTTGTGGCAAGGTCTGGTGCAGTTCACGTACCACATCTGACAACTCAGGCTGAAAATTCTCCGCATTCGGATGGTCTACCACAAACTGGATTGGCTCTACATAAACGTCGTCACGTACTACATTTGCGGCAAGAATATGACCCTGCGCATCATAAATAAGTCCTCGCGGCGCATTTAAGATTTGATTTTGTATATGTTCAGCATTGGCAAGGTCCTTCAATCGGCCCGACTGCAAGATTTGCCAAAAATAGAGCCTGCCTAGCATGGCCACCATTCCAACGCAGACCAGCAAGAAGATGAACGTTTGCCGACCCCTTGCGCGTCGTAGCTCAATGCTCATCTACTGACTGCCTTCCAAAAATACGTAAGATAGGCTGTTTATCTTGCGCCTCCTCAGTTCATGGTTGAGTATCTTGCTCCTGCTTTGGAATAGCTTGAAGGTGTGGCACGACCAACACTACTACCACTTTCGGATCGCCTGGATTCAGGCCCATCTTTTTCGCATTCCCTGCAATATATGCAGGTGACTGTTCCTGGCCAACGGTTTGCATCAGGTCCTGATCCTGCCGATGGAACACGGCCTGCTGTGCATGTATGTTTTGCAATTGTTGATTGGCCGCCACTGCCTGTCCAAGTTGACTCAGATAGAGTATTGCCATCAAACCAACCAGCACCACACTGGTAATACACAATGCAACAGGACCCATGTGAAAGAAAAATGGATAGAGTTGTCGGCGTCGCTTCATTGCGAGAACGGGTCCAGGCACCGCTTGCTTAGCGCTCATGCGCTCCTTCAGGCTGTACATACGTTACGTTCCTTCGGGTGAGATGTAGAAGCATCACTTGCACATCCATCTCTTTGCAGTGAATAAGCATCATACACCTCCTACACGTGACGCACTACGAACCTACAACTAATTCAGCAGCTCGCAATTTGGCGCTACGAGCGCGAGGATTTCGCTCAATCTCCTGATTTGTTGGTACTACTGGCTTTGGCGTCAGCAGACGTAATCGTGCCTTATGACTACAAACACATATTGGAATGTGCGGCGGACAGAGACAATCTTTTGACTCACGACGCATAAACTCTTTGACAATCCGGTCCTCCAAAGAGTGGAAAGCGATGATCACCATGCGTCCCCCTTCCACTTCACCTGTATCGCTGCTCCTTCTCGTACCCAAAACTTCCAATATCTGAGGGAGAACCATTGTCAGTCGCTCCAACTCATGGTTGACAGCTATGCGCAAAGCCTGGAATACACGTGTTGCTGGATGTATTGCCCCAGGCTTATAGGAAACTCCGGCAGCTGCCAACTCGGCAAGCTGTGAGGTACGAGCAATGATGCCTTTCGCTCGCTCACGTACAATTCGTCGCGCAACCTGACGCGAACGAGTCTCCTCACCGTAACGCCAGAAAATATCTGCCAGATCCTGCTCACTTGCGCTGTTCACCAGATCGGCAGCAGACACGTCGTACGACTGATCAAGTCGCATATCCAGAGGACCATCGGCACGAAAAGAGAAGCCGCGTTGCGGATCGTCCATCTGATTCGATGAGAACCCCAGATCAAGCAAGACACCCTGTACAGATACCATACCGAACTCGTTCACAATATGCCCCAACTCAGCGAAATTTCCATGTACTAGCAGCAAGCGGCCATTGTCGACATAGTCGGAGAGCCATTCTCGAACTCGCGTCAGCGCCTGCAGCATCAGTATCAATTCCCAGTACTCTTCCATCTGGATCTGAGCAGTCAAGGATTGCTCTGGTATGACCACCGGCACCAAGGGTGCCATCAATATACAGGCCGCCAGGGCCGGGCTGAAGATACTTCAGCGCCTCCTCTAACATTACTGGTATATGTTGTGAACGTTCTATATTCATTTACAAGTATTCTATTGATTTAAAAGGGAATTTTGCTTCCCTCGGCATCAAGTTGCTCCTGATAGGTCTGCCAAATCTTACGATCCCAGATTTCAAAGTGGTCACGCACGCCTGCAATAGTCACTTCGTTCCCTAAATTCGCATATGTCCGGAGCTTAGCAGGAATAACCATACGCCCTTGCGCATCTAATTCTATCTCGCTAGCACTGGGATAGATCCGCCGTTCAAAGTCTCGCAACTCATCGCTCGACTTCCCAGCCACCAGTTCATTTGATTTTTCTTCCCAACGATCCATGGTATACACCGACAAACAGGTTCCCATACCTTTGCTAACGACTGCACCAGATTCCATGTGCACCCGAAATTTTGCGGGAACCGCCATACGGCCTTTTGCGTCGGTTGTATGCTCATACTCGCCAAGAAACATAACAAGTTTTGTGCTTTCTCCAATATCGAATCATAGCGGTTAGTCCCTGACTAACCAGGACCCCCATTGCTCTCCCAATTTTGATACTCCTCTCCGACATCTCTTCGCTCACTTATAAATTCCCCACTTTTCCCCACTTTTCCCCACCTCATTGTAACACTTCTTAGGGATGCGAGAAAAGAGTGTTATCCACCAATTTCTTGCATTGAAGTGGATAACTTGTGGATAACTTTTTACAAACACAGCATTATCTATGCAAAATGTGATTTTACGAGCATAAAATCTTTTAAGGAGTGATTTTGTACCATATTTCTGCGCAACCTAACACAAAGGGGAATTTCTTCCTATTCCGGGGAAGCGTTCTGGTTGTTGCTACTGTAGAGGGTCAGCCCATCCTCTGTATGAAGTTGCTTTATTTGTTCTCGATAGCGAAGGTATTCCAGATGGGAGAGCACTTCAGCCACAGCCATACGGCGTGTCTCATCATTTTGCAAGCGATGGGGGAAGAGATGCTCTGCGAGTTGATGGGCATGTTGTGGCTGTTCTTTGAGTAGTGAAATGATATATGCCAGACGCTCATTATGGTGTGCCGTGATTTCGGTAGTACGCCCGGCGAGATCAGTGAATGGCTCGCCATGTCCTGGCAGTACAAGGGTCACGGGCAGATTTGCTACCTTCGCCAGGGAGTCGAGATAGTCTCCTAATGGGTCAGGGCGGCTATCTTGTGAGTACAGTCCGACATGTGGTGTGACACGCGGCAAGACATGGTCAGAGGAGAGGAAAATGCCGTCACGTTCACGGAACAGGCTGACTAAGCCATCAGAATGCCCTGGTACCCAAAAATTTTATAGCGTTCTCCAGCGAGTTCTATCTCCCGTCCATCTTCCAGCGCGGTAATGGCTTCGTGTGGAGGGACACTGATCATCATACGCATCTCGGCAGGATCTACTTTTGAATACCATAACTCAGTTTGTGGTAATCCATGCCGAACGAAGAAACTCGAGATACGACTGAAGCGCTCTGGGAGCGAACCTGACCAGTTAATATGAAGCACAGCTTCATCAAGGGGATGCATATAAACTGCCGCGCCAGTCTGTTCCTGCAACTCACCTGACAAACCAATATGGTCTGGGTGGTGATGCGTTAGCACAATGGCTTGTAGATGAGTCAGTTTTAGTCCTGCGCGCTCCAAACCACGCTGAAAAGCCGCACGAGCATCAGGGACCCCTATACCAGCATCGATCAGCGCCCAACCATCACGGCCTACCAACGCATAAACGTTGACAGTGCGAAGAGGAAAGGGAATAGGCAGTGTGATTTTCCAGATACCAGGAACAACTTCATGAGCTTCAGGCAGTGGTTCATCCCATTTGCGTGTTCCCTTTTGCTCGTTGTCAGGTACTCCCGATGATGGATATTGCGACATGAAACATTATCCTTCGCGTCTGCTGAAGTGATATATAACAACTTATCGTTCTTTTGATTGTATGGCTTAAATTCAAGCCATGTCAAATGATCCTTTCGCTTATTCTCAACTTCGTCAGATCTGACGAAGTGACGCTTTGCAAATAGCTACAGTATTATTGAACTGCTTGCCGGTGGCATTCCGCTATTCCTCGTCGTCCTCTTCTTCGCTTTTCTCAATATCCAGATCCTGATAGATCTCCGCCATCGGAAGCTGGATGTTGAGGCTGACCAACTCCACAGCATCGCCAGAACTATAGCGGCGATAGTGCCAGGCTTTGAGGTTTTCCTGATGCTCCTTGTTGCGTTGCCAGACCTCGACAGACGGAAAGTACTGGTTGATCAACACAATCTCCTGAATAGTTGAGCAATGCTGGTAGGCTTTGAACTTGATACCCCGGTCCCTGGCCTCCGTACTCGGAGACAAGACTTCCACAACCACGCGAGGTGATTCGATAAGCGTATTGCCGCGACGCTGGTCGGCCTCGCCACACGAAACCGTTGCATCCGGATAGACAAAATGCGGCTTGCCATTCTTCTTTTTTCCCAGAAGCGCCTGTACATCGACGCCAAAAACTCTGCACGGACCTGGGCGTAATTGGAGATTAAGCGCCGTTCGTATGTTATAGGCAAGAAGATCATGCTCGATGCTGCCCCCGCTCATCATGTATGCCACACCATTAATATACTCGTATTTACGATCAGGCGAGAGCCGCTCCAGTTCGTAGTACTCTTCTACTGACATGGTCTTGCCTTGCCAGTCTGTTTGCTCAAAATACGCGTCTCGTCTGGAAAACATTGCCATGAAAATCTCCTCCCTGCTCTCAAAACGGCTCATTTCTCGTTGCCAGTGTATCATATTTCCTACAGTTAGGGAAATGTGAGTAATAAGTCAAATCGAGCGACATCACATAAAAAATAGGATCATTCTACATGAGGTTGTATAAATCACAAGAATTTGACACATCCTCTCAAGAATAAGATTGTAGCCGCCTGAGAAGCCACTTTCCGACTTATGTGATAGATTTAAACTGGCTTCTAGAGCCACTTTACTATATATAGCTCCCCTTCAACCATAGGGGAGTGCTTGTATTTCTCAAACTCGCGTGCTATACTCCTAAACGGCAGTGAGGTTGTAATGCCGCTCTACAGGCCCAACAATGTTATTTACATTGGGACAAAAAGCGACATGTGTTGATTGTTGCTAAGGAGGATTTTGAACCCATGGCCGAAGAAAACACTGAACAGGCAACTACATCGAATACCATTGGTCGGCAAGAGCTTTCAAAGCGTATTGCCAAACAGGCCAAACTTTCTCAAAAACAAGCTTCTGAGGTGCTGGAGGCAACACTCGATGCCATCCGCGAAGCACTTCAGAATGGTGATGAGGTACGCTTAGTAGGCTTTGGCTCTTTTAAAGTGCGCCAAAGTGCTGCTCGCAAAGGGGTGAACCCACGCGACCGACAACCTATCGAGATAGAAGCAAAAGACCGCGTGCGTTTTTTCCCTGGCAAAGAACTCTCGGAAGCTGTTATCAAAAAATAGTACGCAGTGACGTATTCCTCGCTGCCGGTAGCGTATAGCCCCTGGTACGCATTAGTCAACAAGGGTCATTCCTCTCTAATATGTGGCGTAAGGAAATCAGGAAAAGCACTGACGTGATACACCCTTATCCCTTCCGTCTACTCTGAGAAGGGGGTTCCCTCTACCTGATGCATACCAGGGGCTATGTGGCATTTTTGCAGATAAAATTTCGTCTGGTTGGTCTATAGCATCTCTTCTTGATATGAGGTAAAATAAAATAACGAACAACATTAAAGCACAACGAAGTGCACAGTGAAAGCTTGACTACATACAACGCAGTATGCGGCATGGGCAGACATACAACTATATACACTTTAAGGGGGGCCTATGGCGATCAGCAATACGATGCTCGCTGGTTTAACTCGACCTCAACTGCTAGAAATGCACTACAAAATGGCGCTCCTGCGTCGCTTTGAAGAGAAGAGTGCAGAAGAATATACCCGTGGAAAAATTGGTGGCTTTATGCACCTCTACATCGGTCAGGAAGCTGTGGGTATAGGCAGTATAAGTACTCTACGTCAGAGTGACAAGATTTTGTGTAGCTACCGTGAGCATGGTCATGCACTGGCTAAAGGGATGAGTCCTAACACGGTAATGGCCGAATTATTTGGCAAGGCCACTGGCTGTAGCAAAGGCAAAGGTGGCTCCATGCATATGTGGAGCAACGAGTTAGGACTACTCGGTGGTAATGGGATCGTCGCAGCACAAATGCCAATAGCCGCAGGAATTGCTCTTGCCGCACAGTACAAAGGCGAAGATACCGTTACCGTTTGTTACTTTGGTGATGGTGCCGTAGATGAAGGCGCATTCCACGAATCACTTAATCTGGCATCACTGTGGAAATTACCCATTGTCTACATCTGCGAAAACAACCAGTACTCGATGGGCATGGCAGTCGAGAAAGCCTGGGCGATCGAAAACCTGCTCCCACGCGCTGCGGCCTATACTATGCCGGGAGAATTAGTTGACGGTATGAATATTCTTGCCGTCTATGAAGCAACACAGCGCGCTGTTGAACGTGCACGTGGTGGTCAAGGTCCAACCCTTCTGGAAATCAAGACGTACCGCTTCCGTGGACACTCCATGGCAGATCCTGCATACTATCGTACTCGTGAAGAGGAGCACGAATGGCGCAGTACACGCGATCCCATTGGTATCTTCGAGAAGATGCTCCTGGAAAATGGTTTAGCTACGCAGGCAGAATTTGACGAGAATGATGCTAAAGCCACACAAATATCCGAAGAAGCGGCTGAGTTCGCCGAGAACAGTCCAGACCCATCACTCGATGAATTATATACCGATATTCTGGTTGATAACTCCACGGCTCTCACCTATCGCTACGAGAGGAAGTAATTTTTATGCGTACAATAACGTATCGTGACGCGCTGCGAGAGGCTATTCGTGAAGAGATGCGGCGCGACGAGCGTGTTTTCATCCTGGGCGAAGATATTGCTGGCTATGGTGGTACCTATGCAGTAACGAAAGGCTTGATTGAAGAGTTCGGTGAAAAACGCGTCCGCGATACTCCGCTGGCAGAAGAGGTCATCACTGGTGCCGCGATTGGCGCCGCCCTTAATGGTTTACGGCCCATCCTCGAAATTATGACCATCAATTTTAGCTTGCTTGCCAGTGATATGCTGGTCAATAATGCTGCAAAGTTTCGGTATATGTTTGGAGGGCAGCCTGCTATACCTCTTGTTGTACGTACACCTTCTGGCGGAGGCGCACAGCGTGGGGCACAGCACTCACAAATGTTTGAGTCCTGGTATGCACATGTTCCAGGCTTGAAAGTCGTCATGCCAGCCACTCCTTATGATGCCAAGGGGATGCTGAAATCGGCTGTCCATGATCCAGACCCTGTCCTCTTCATCGAACATGAACTTCTCTATAACGTCAAAGGGGAAGTCCCTGACGAAGGAGTCGAGTATACAGTACCTCTCAATCGCGGTGAGGTAAAGCGCACAGGACGTGATATCACTATCGTTACCTTCTCGCGTATGTTGCATATTTCATTACAGGCCGCTGAAGATCTTGCAAAAGAGGGTATTGATGTCGAGGTAATCGACCTGAGAAGCATTCGCCCCATTGACATTGACTTGATTGTTGACTCTGTAAAGAAGACAAACCGTGTTGTTATTGCTGAAGAGGGCTGGAAATACTACGGCACAGGCCAGGGACTAGCCGCACTTATCTACGAACATGCCTTCGACTATATGGATGCTCCCATTCAGCATATTACAGGTGCAGATGTCCCAATGCCATACTCAAAGGCATTGGAACGGGCTGCTCTTCCCAAAAAGGCTGATGTCATCAATGCAGTTAAGGCCATTGTGCCTGCTAACCTCATACATCGTTAGGGTAGAAAAAAATGAAAATAGTAGAAATGCCCAAATTGGGCGATACGATGGAAGAGGGAAAGATTCTTCGCTGGCTCAAGAAAGAGGGCGACCAGGTCAAGAAGGGTGACTCTCTCGCAGAGATCGAGACAGAGAAGGTTAACATCGACGTCGAAGCTTTTGCCTCGGGTGTACTGCGTAAAATCCTGGTGCCGGAAGGAACATCTGCCCTGGTTGGTGCCGGTATCGCACTCGTTGGAGCTCCCGATGAACCATTACCAGCCAGTGCCAGTAATCCTGGTGGGACCGGTGCCGCTGAAGCAACCAGACCAGCAACAAACACGCAAGCAGAAAAAGCTAGCAGAGTCGGGCAAACCGCTGCGACTCCGCCAACGAATGGTCTTAGCAGTGCCAGCATTGCGGTAGCCATCAGTACTCTCTCTTTAGAAAGCCGCATACTACCAGAGCGAGGGCGTATCTTTATCTCACCTATCGCGCGACGCCTGGCAGAAGAGTACCACTTCGATTATACGACAATCCAGGGTACAGGCCCCAATGGCCGCATTATCAAGATGGATGTAGAAGTCGCGATTGCCGCAAAAAAACAATCACCTGTGGCGCAAACTGCACCAGTTCTGCCAACCTACGAGACATACCTGGAGCCTGCACCTGAAGCAGAAGAGGTTTTGCCTATCCCTGTTGGCACTGGGGATGTGATTGAAATTCCATTAACGGCTATGCGTCGTACGATCGCCAAACGACTAACACAGAGTATGCAGACGGCACCACACTTCTATGTCACCAGTGTCATCGATACCAGCAAGTTTGCCGACTTGCGTCAGCAGATCAATGAGTATGCAGCAAACAGCCCGTCACCCGTAAAGGTCAGTTACAATGACCTGATCATCAAAGCGGTTGCACGTTCGCTGGTTCTTTTGCCACAAATGAACGTTTCTTTTGCAGAGGATCGTATCCTCCAGAAGAAGCAGGTACATATTGGTGTCGCTGTAGCGCTGGAGCAAGGCTTGATCGTTCCAGTAGTGCGCAACGCCGATCAGTTGGGTATCCTCGATTTAGCACGCGAGACACAACGTCTGGCCGAAGCAGCTCGCGCCGGGAAGCTCCGACCAGAGGATTTTAGTGGTGGAACCTTTACTGTCAGTAACCTTGGAATGTTCGATGTAGATAGCTTCACTGCCGTTATCAACCCACCAGAGTCCGCGATCCTTGCTATTGGTTCTATCACACCCACGCCCGTTGTTGTTGATGGTCAGATTGTGGTGCGTGACCGTATGAAGGTGACGCTTTCCTCCGACCACCGGGCGATTGACGGCGCTACGGCTGCTCGCTTCTTACAAGAGGTCAGGCGACTTCTGGAAGAGCCTTTCGGTTTACTACTCTAAACGGATCTCTTTATGACAACATGTACAATCAACGGAGTCACGCTTGTACTGCTACGAGGTAACATCGTAGATGTACAGGCGGACGCTATCGTCAACGCCGCTAACTCAGCACTTGCAGGCGGTGGTGGTGTTGATGGTGCCATTCATGATGCGGGCGGTCCAACGATTATGCATGAATGCAGTAAGATCGGTGGTTGTCCTACAGGGAGCGCCGTGGCAACGATAGCAGGAAGACTGAAGGCCCGCTATGTCTTCCATGCTGTCGGCCCCATCTACGGGCATCATGAGAATGAAAAGCACCTGCTAGCCAGCGCCTACCAGGCCTGCCTCGATCTGGCAGAGCAACACAAACTCACAAGCATTGCATTCCCATCACTCAGCACAGGAGCTTTCCGATACCCCCTTACATTGGCCGCTCCCATCGCATTAGGAACAGTCATCGAACATATCAAAAAGCCCACCAGCCTGCAACAGGTGACGTTTGTCCTCTTTGATACCAGGACCCATGCAGCATATGAGCAAACATTGCAGCGATTGAATCCCTAAAAACTACAACACAGATAATGCATATTTTCTTTGCAAATTGCTGCTTGCCAGAGAGCACTTAACATGATATGATGCTAATGAGGATATGTAGGAGGGTTGAATAAATATGAATCAACACCAAAAGCAGGAAAACGATTCAGCATGGATGGAACAGGTAGCCGAGATGCTTCCATATTTCCTGCCAGATGCTAAATTTATCACAGCGCTGAACACGCAAACTCTTAAGCCACCGTCACCACAATCACCGCTCCGCGCCAACAAAGTCTACAAGATTCAGTATAGGGGCCAGCCTCATATCTTGCATCTTGAATTTGAGTCAAAGGGAGATAACAGGCTAGCCTATTGGATGCTTTCTTATCATGCATTGCTCCTCGAAGAATATAATCTGCCAGTCATTTCTATGATCATTTATCTCTTTCACACAGGTATAGTGAAACCACCATTAGAAGAGAAGAGCGGAAACGAAACAGTGTTACTATTCTACTACAGACCGTTCCTGCTCTGGAAACTTGACGCACAATACTACATCAGAAAACATGTGATCACAATGTATCCCTTGTTGCCTGCTATGCGAGGAGCAAATGCATCGACACTGTTACAAGCATTGGAAGAAATGAAGGAGATATACGAGGGAGGAGAGCTATCACGTCGATTACTATGGTTTCATGCATTATTAGGACAGGTAGAAACCATTCCATTAGCAGACAAGCGCATAATAGAGAGAGAGATACATATGTTTGACGAGTTGTTAGAGGATGATCCCTTATGTTCAGGAACGTGAGGAGCGTGCGACTATCCAGGCATTACAAAATGCAGTCGTTGAAATCGTTAAGGGCCGTTTTCCTACTCTGATGGATTTGGCACAGCAGCGCGTAGCCCACATGAGTACATGCACAGCCCTCTACGAATTCGTGGGCTTGATTTCTACTGCCCCTGATGAGAATAGTGCTCGCTGGCTTCTTCACCTACCAGCGGCTTGATAAGGATAATCTCCCATGTTTGATACCTTGCTAGAAGATGATCCATATTTTAAGATTTTAGAGGAACGTGTGGTCATTCAGGAATTAAAGAGAGTTGTAGTGGAAATTGTTAAGCGACGCTTCCCTCTTCTGGTAAATCTAGCAGAGCAGCGCGTAGCCCACATGCGAGAACGCGAGATACTCTATGAGTTTATTGGACTCTCTGCCACTGCCCCAGATGAGGCAAAGGCTCGCTGGCTGTTTACACCACGAGCAGAATTTGAAATAAATTGATAATAGATAGAATATAATGAGTCATCCCGAACTTTTTCAAAAGTTCGGGATGACTCATTGGCCTGCGAAGTGCCGTAGGCGCTGAGGAATCAGGAAAAGGGGCCTGATGCCCTGATGCCCTGATGCAAAAGAGTTGCCGGAAATGAGAAAATCTGGTATGCTAGACTACAAGATGATGCTACATCAAGAGATATTACCGTGGAGAGTGTGTTGAGCCTGCGAACAAAGTTCATCATCACCAATATCCTATTATTACTTGCCCTGCTTTGTGCGGCTTTTGCAGCACAAACTGCATTAGGGGATTTCCAAAGCTTCCAGACCCAAAATACCCTCACGAGAAAGGGTGATGTTCATACAATTCGCTCCTGGATGACAATTCCTTATGTCGCCTACACCTATCATATTCCCGAAAGCTATCTCTACCACTCACTGGATCTCCCAGATTCGTACTCACTCCATCACACCACTCTGCATGCACTCTCTATCCGCTACCAATATCCAGTTAATAGTATCATCAACAAATTACAAAACGCTATTCTTGTCTATCGTAAGCATCATCCACAACCTTCTCTTATGCCTTCTCCTTCTCCCGATCATCACAACGGCAAGAGACTTGTAGTGGAGAGGAAGAGCACTTGAATACATTCCTTCCCACCTTAATAAACTGGTTGCAACAATACGGATACCCGGCACTCTGGTTGAGTACATTCATAGCAGCTATCGGCGCTCCTCTCCCTATCAGCTTCGTTCTCCTCGCAGCTGGAGCTTTCTCCGCGCTCGGAGACTTTAATCTTGTACTCCTTGCACTCATTGCAATCAGCGCATCCATAGGTGGTGATACAGTCGGCTATTTCATTGGACGGCGCGTTGGAGGTCAGTTACTTGATAAGCTTGAACGACAACAAAAATTTCATCTCATTTCACCCAGGACCATTGCACACTCACGTGTCTACTTTATAAAGCGGGGAGGGTGGGCTGTCTTTCTCAGTCGTTTCCTCTTCCCAGCATTTGGCGGTGTTATTAACCTGCTGGCAGGAGCCGAAATCTACCCTTATCGCCGCTTCCTTCCACTTGATGTTTGTGGTGAAGCACTCGGTGCATTGATACCTCTTGCGCTTGGCTACACTTTTGGTGCCAGCTGGGATGCTGTAGGCGACATTCTCACTGCTATTTCAGGATTTGTTACTGCCGTACTCATTACGACTTATCTTACTGTACGGCTCGTCAGAATGCTACAACGCATGAAATATGTCAAGCCCGTTCAGCATACAAATGCATTCACAACTTATGGAAAGGAGAAGACAGAATCGTTGCCACCTTAGACAGGAGCCGAACGTATAAGATAGATAGAAAGTCGATTCCGTTCGGATTAACAGTTTTCTAAGGAAACTCTATCAAAAACGGGTCGGAAAGACTAGAATGAAAGGAGGACTTGCGTTATAATTGGAATAGGATTAATTTCCGACCTAGCGATGTTTCTACTAGAAGAGACAGGATACACGTCTTTGATTTCCTCCCACTCGGCACTCGGACGCAAGGGTCCGATGAAGGCTCGCTTTCCCTGAGTGTAGGACCTGACAGACTGACAAATTAAATATCTTGCTGCTTAGGATATTACTTTTCATGGAGGCGCACAATGATAGACTTAGAGCGTGCCATGACGGGAACAACGCTTACATTGAACAATTCACAAGAAAAGAAAGGTCTTGAGAAACCGTTCGACATCGTCGAGCAGTTACTCACCAAAGACCTCGGCTATACATCGGAGGATGATGTAGAGGTGGAAACGGGGAAAGAGGAGCAAGAGCTGGACGAAGACCTCACTGGTCTGGAAACCGGCCACTTGGAGTTAGAAGAAATGCAGGATATACACGAAGATCTAACCCCACTATCAGGCTCTCCCGAACTAGAGGTCGAATCTATTCTCACCCTTCCTACCATGGCTACCGAGGGGGAACCCCCTGCACGTCGCGCCGTCATGCGTCGTCGTCGTTCAGAAGAACAAGATGAGAATACGGTGAGTGCCGCTGATGCTGGTGAGTCCGACGCCGTAATGACCTACCTGCGTGAGATCGGGCGCGTTCCGATGATCACTCACGAACGTGAAATCGAGCTAGCCAAGAATATTGAGAAGGGCGACCGCGATGCCATGAAGCAATTTATCCTGGCCAATCTTCGCCTCGTGGTCAGTATTGCTAAACGTTACGTGGGACGCGGTTTAACTCTCCTTGATCTGATCCAGGAGGGCAATATTGGACTAATCCGTGCTGTTCAACGCTATGATTGGCGCCGTGGTCATCGCTTCTCTACTCATGCCACATGGTGGATTTGTCAGGCCATCAGCCGAGCCGTTGCCGATAAAGGGCGCACCATTCGCCTACCCGTCTATGTCAATACGGCGCTCAATCGCATTCGCCGTGAGCGACAGCGTCTCCTCCAGGAACTTGGGCGTGAGCCAACCGAGCTAGAACTGGCTGAGGCAACTGGGCTGGACCCGATTCGGATGATCGAACTACAAGCAGCTCCTGGGGCTCCTGTCTCTCTTGAGCTACCCGTTGGCGAAGACGAAGAACAGGAACTGGGCGATGTGCTGGCTGATACAGAATCAGCCTCGCCGGAAGACCTGGCAACCACACAAACCCTGAAAGATGAGGTGCAGCGTGTACTGGAATCAGTATTGACCCCACGCGAACAACTCGTCTTACAGTTGCGCTTTGGCCTGGGCAACGGCCAGGCCCATCCACTCGAACAGGTCGGACGTGAACTGGGTATTACTCGCGAACGTGTCCGCCAGATAGAGGCAGGAGCTCTGGCAAAGTTGCGTCAGCCACCTGTGCTGGAGCGTTTGCGCGGGTAAGCGTTCTCTTCTACTGTGAACAAGCTAACATCACAGTACAGAGTCCCCACAGGAGGGTGTAGAGCCAGGTAGACAACATCCTCCTGTGGGGACTCTGTGCCTTCCCCACAGGTTTATTTCCGTTTCCCCAGATCACGCTCCACATGTAATACGTTTTTGACCTTTTCCAGACGCGCCATGAGACGTTGCATTTGCTCCAAACCGTCAAGTTCGACCACCGCTGTGATCACTTTTACTTCCCGATTTCCGTTGGTATGCGAACGGACCGACATCAGGTTGATTCCGCCATCTGAGACAACTGCGGCAATATCCCGGACAAGTCCAACACGATCATGAGCCGTAATGACGATAGGTGCCAGATAGCGCGACTGACTCATACCCATCCAACTTACGTTTATAAGTCGTTCACGGTCCCGCTCACGATGGCGAACAATATTCTGACAATCTGCCCGGTGGACAATCACACCTTTCCCACGACTGATAAAGCCGACAATCTCATCATCGGGCAGCGGACAACAACAGTTCGCCAGTTTTGTTAAGAGTCCATTAACGCCCGCTACCTGCAATTGTGCCGAGGATGTTTGCTTTGCGACGACAGTTGGAAGCACCAGTTGTAGCTCTATATTGTCTTTTGTCTCTTTGACCTCTTTCCCCTCGCGTTGTTGCCAAT
The DNA here is from genome assembly GCA_963814985.1 of uncultured Chloroflexia bacterium. GTDB lineage: Bacteria > Chloroflexota > Ktedonobacteria > Ktedonobacterales > Ktedonobacteraceae > CAWFFV01. The sequence goes on from CAWFFV010000101.1 coordinate 121,013, forward strand.
ACTCGGTCAGTTTGAGAAGAAGTGCATGTGGGCGCAGATCGTCTGCACCAATAGCTAGAAGGACGTCATCAAATGCATCCATGTGGAACTCATGGCAAAGCCAATTCTCTGCATCCTCGGTGATCACCTCTATACCACGTGGACTTAACGTCTTCAACTCGCGATCCAGGCGCTCACGCCCAATCTGGATATTAATATGGCGCTCATGTGTTTTCAGATACCGTCGAATCTTGCTCCTTGCTGCCGCAGTCCGGGCAAAATTTAGCCAGTCGCGGGTCGGATGGGCGGCACGGCTGGTGACAATATCCACAATTTCACCGCTCTTGAGTTCATAATCGAGTGGCACCATACGCGTTACCAGTCGATCACCGTCTCCACTGCCTATCTGCGTGATAATACGCGCTCCCGCACAACTGTCACCTACCTTCGTGTGTACACGATAGGCAAAATCAAGAGGAGTAGAACCAACAGGTAAATCTTTAACCTCGCCCCTGGGGGTAAAGACAAAGATTTGCTCCTGGAAAATGTCGTCTTTGACCGCTTCGATGAACTCTATATCACTAGTATTAGATGACCGGATTTCTTTTTGCCACTTGGCGAGCTGACGCAACCAGGTTAAGAGTTCTTTGGCTGAGGCTGAGGCCGTATCGCCCACGTCCTTATAATGCCAGTGCATAGCAACCCCATACTCAGCCATTTCGTGCATAGCATGCGTGCGAATTTGGATCTCCACCAGCTGGTCATCCAGACAGAATACGGTGGTATGGAGGGCACGATAACCATTGGGCTTGGGATTGGCAATAAAGTCCTTAATCCGTCCATCTTTCGGTTTCCACAGACTATGGACATGCCCTAGCGCAATATAGCAATCAGGCGTTGAATCAACGAGAATACGAAATGCAATCAGGTCATGAATTTGGCTAATGTCAGTGGCAGCTTTGAGGTCCTCAAAACTCCCGACCTCGCCTGCATTACGCTCGACCTTCTTATAAAAGCTGTACAGGTGCTTAACACGACCAGAGACTTCAGCATTGACTCCTATGGCTGCCATATCCAAACGTAAAATTTCACAGACACGCTCGACGTAAGAGCGCCACTGCTTACTCTCCTCTTCCACAATATTGCGCACCCACAGAAATTTCTCTGGCTCAAGAATCTGGAAGGCTAAATCTTCTAATTCGCTCTCCATGCGCGACATACCCAAACGCCCTGCGAGCGGTGCATAGATATCATGCGTCTCCTGCGCTACCGTCAGGATCTCCTGACGATCCCTTCCCATAAAAAGGCTTAGACATGACGACGCATAGCATGCAGCCGATAGGCTAGCTTGAGCAGTACTACCCTGGGATCTTCAGCCATCGCCACAAACATCTTGCGAGCAGTCTCTGCCTGCTGACGGCGCAGAGCCTCACGAATACGTGGCTTCTTACTCTCAGCTGATGCACTGCTACCTGATTCGTCGCGATCATCGTAGACCTTTTTGGCAGGCAGAGTACTTTGACCGCTCAGGGCAGCCCCTCCCACAACACTTTGTTTTTTACGCTCCAGGATATTCAGGCGCAACATACTCCCTATAACCCGTGCTGTAGCAGAACCTAGAGTCTGCTCCACGCGTTCTAATGACAAGAGATCTGCATCAACGGCTTCAAAGACGAGGCCAGCTGCAACTCCAATAGAGTCAATATGCATCTCGGCCAAAATGGTCGTCACGGCCAAAGCATGTTCCAGAGGAGGTATAGGACGCTCGCCAGTGACACCTTGACATGTTTCCAATGCAATCTGGGAGGCTCGGATAACTCGATCTACTTCGGCGGGAACCATATAGCAGCGCACAAACTTAAGTAATTGCGCCATTGAGTCTGGGAAGTCCTGTGAGATTACGCGTTTTTCCACAAACCTATCTATCATGGTTTTGATTATTATCTCAGGTAACTGACATGTCCTGTCGGGAGACAGCCTGATAGGAATACCCCAAACAGTATACGCTCTCAACATGTCCCTTGTTGTATGTTGAGGATCACATACAGGACTGTTGGGTTATCTCATTTACATATTTTATGATGTCAGTCTAGAGACCCGGTGGGATATCTACAAGATGCCTCAGTCCTTTCTCATCTTGTACCCAGGGCACGCTCTACACTGACCACGTTTTTGACTTGTCGTAAACGGCGCAGGACACGTTCGATCTGGTCGATAACGCCTCCTGTCGCTGATATCTCCAGGGTAGCCGTGATCACCGCTTTTTGTAATGAGGCATTCGTTGTTGAAGTTACAGAGGTCATATTGATACCGGCATCGGCCACAACCGCCGCGACGTCACGTAACAGACCTGAACGGTCATGGGCAACAATGCTGATAGGAGCAAGATAAGACTGTGGTTCTATCTGCAACCAGTTGATCTCTATGAGAACTTTCGGGTTATCCCGGTAGCGACGCAGGACCCGGCAATCGCTACGATGAACATACATCCCCTTACTGATATGCAGTACTCCCATAATCGCATCTCCTGGGATCGGACAACAGCAGGGAGCCAGTGTTACCAGGATAGCATTTTCACCATCTTTTAGATAGTAATGCCAATCATTCCCCTCGCCAGAATTCTCACCTTCCTGTATTATCCCACCATGGGACCGCAACAGAGGTAAGAGATACTCTAATACGCGCTCCATCTGGAGATCCTCACGTCCTAATGCCACATACACATCATCAAGTGTCGCATACTTTCTAAGTGTAGTATCTGCTACAAGGTCATCACTATGCAAGCTCTGCAGCAATTCTTCTACAAATTCATTGATTTCTACAGCCCCGGCAGCTTTCAAAGCCAGATCCAGGCGTTCACGGCCCAGTTGCAGATTAATTTCTCGCTCATAGGTCTTCAAGTAGCGACGGATCTTGTTGCGTGCAACGGCAGTTCGTGCAAAGGAGAGCCAGTCACGCGTAGGATGGGCCAGACCATCTACCATGATATCAACGATCTCGCCACCCTTTAATTCATAATCGAGAGGCACCAGACGCGTCACCAGATGTCCGCTCTCATCCATATCTGTGATGATACGCGCCCCCGCACAGTGATCTCCAATATCCGTATGGATACGATAAGCCATATCCAGAGGCGTTGAGCCACGTGGCAAATCCTTTACCTCACCTTTGGGCGTAAAAACAAAAATCTGCTCCTGGAAAATATCTCCCTTGACAGCTTCGACAAATTCATCGGCACTCTGCGGTAATTCACGTTGCCACTCACGTAACTGTTCAATCCAGGCAACCATCTCACGATATGAGAGTCGCCAACTATTGGGTGGAGCATCATCGTTGCCAACACGCTCCTTTAAGTACCAATAACTGGCAATTCCGTAGTCGGCAGTACGTTGCATGTCATGTGTACGAATTTGAATTTCTGCCAGCTGGTTATCCAGGCAAAAGACGGTAGTATGCAATGATTGGTACCCGTTTAATTTGGGAGTGGCAATGAAGTCTTTAATACGTCCATCTTTGGGTCGCCAGAGTGCATGGATATGTCCAAGGGCCAGATAACATTCATAATCGGAGTTCACCAGGATACGGAACGAAACCAGATCGTGTATCTGCGAAATCTCACTAGCATTCTGTTGACGTGGCATCTCTTCTAATTTGCGATTGATGCTTGCCAGATGTTTTTGCCAGGCATGGACCTCAGCATGAATCCCTGCCCGCTCCATCTCCTCTCGCAAGATATGACAGACCTGATTGATATACGGTTGACGTCGCTTTACTTCTTCCTCAACATCATGAGCCAGACATGCATACTTCTCCGGTTCCAGGTAGCTCAGTGCTAAGTCCTCTAACTCTGCCTGTACAATTGCCATACCCAGGCGTCTGGCTAATGGCGCATAAATTTCACTTGTCTCGCGGGCAGTGTTCTGCTGCTGTCTGGATGACATTGCGCTCAATGTTCGCATGTTATGTAAACGATCAGCTAGCTTGAGTACAACAACACGCGGGTCTTCAGCCATTGCCAGCAGCATCTTACGTACAGTCTCCGTACGCTGACGACGTTTATCAGCAGGCGAGAGAGAAGCAGAGAACGAGGGAGGAGGTTGTTCACCTACCAACGAGATTACAGAACGTTCAGCTTCAGCAGATACCGGAGGTTTGCCAGCCAGGGCATCAAATTTTGTGACACCATCTACAATATCGGAGACGGCCTTCCCGAAGGAGTCACATAAGTCCTCTAAAGAATAGCTTGTATCTTCTACAACATCGTGCAGAAGTGCAGATACAATACCATCAGCATCGATACGCATACCAGCGAGCAATAAGGCTACTTCTAGCGGGTGCTGAATGTAAGGTTCTCCAGAGCGTCGTATGACACCTTCATGGGCATGGTTAGCAAGATCATAGGCATGCCGAATCTTCTCCTGGTCCTGCGGAGTCAAATATTGCCCTGTTTCTGTTAACAAATCTTCAAGAGTTAAATGTGAAGGAGTCAAATCCGTCCCCAAAACTGCCGCTTTCGTAATGCTGGTTGCGCAAGTTTCATCAGCGACATTGTCGAAATCCGTAGCCATCATCTATACCTATCATCGCTTGCAGCCCCATTTGTTCTGCCTCTAGAACCTGCCATTGCTGATCATTTCTGGTCATCAACAGAATCAGGTAGGATGGATAGTATTAAGTACTCCATTGTATCAGGTTCAGTCCCAATCAGGAACAATTAAAAAAAAATTCTACATGCCAGACTCCGAGCCGGGTAGGCCACCCATCCATACACAAAACAGATGTTACCTCTCCATTATAAAGTATTATAGGACGCAATGTACTACTGTCAAGCAAATACACCAATATTAGACACAATGACAGTTGCATGCGATGAATTCGGGCACTTGCAAAAGGAAAATCTGTAACTACTCAGGTCTCCTTGCCACCTGCGGTGGCTCGCCTTCGTTGTGTGCAGGTTTTGTCACCTGTGGTGGAGGTTGCGGCGCAACCTCCACCACAGGTGACAAAACCTGCACACAACAGTCAGCGAAGCGCCTTCGGCGCTGAGGAATCTGGGAAAAGGGACCTGGGCGGTCAGGAAAATCTCACGGTTGCCAATACCATGAGAGTGGGGAGTATTTCACTGCTGAGGTTTCCTTGTAGTAGAGCATTATACAGCGATCCCCTTGTGAGAGGACTGTAGAAGCTCCTGGCTTTTAGCCATGGGGCGCTTCACCAGAGAAGAAAAGGGAGCATAGACTTGATGAAGAGTTCCTACAAGCCCCTGCCACAGAGGCATGGGGCTCCTGACTGAGATGCCACGTTTAATCGCGGGTGACACGGACCTTATCATAGCAGGGACTACAATAAACAGGGCGGTCATTCTTCGGCAAAAATGGTACCTGCGTCTCAGTGCCACACTCAGCACAAATAACGGTGTGCATCTCTCGTGGCGCACGTTCTGAACGAGACCCAACGCCACTAGAAGCATGACGACGCGCGGAACGGCAAGAAGAGCAGCGACCAGGCTGATTCATCAAGCCTTTTTGCTGGTAGAACTCTTGTTCACCTGCTGTGAAGACGAAATCATTTCCGCACTCACGGCATTTCAGGGTTATGTCAACGAAACTCAACTGGGGACCTCCTTGTGGTATGTTGGTAGGTCTTCCTGGTCCACAGACTCACAGATGCCACCAGCCACTCTCTTCCCCTACCAGCGTGGGATGGGATAGTCTGGACAAGCACTGCATGCAGGACCAAGATTAGAATACCGCATGAAAGCATACACCATATTTTACGTATTTGCAAGGGCTTTTCAGGCAAAAATGATGGGTACTTATTGAAAAAGGTCAGGCTTGACGCTCATGAGACAATATGAGCAGGGTTGCCGGGTCTATTGGAGGATTCCTCCCCCGTCCTACCCATTGTCTGTTGCTAAGTCGAGAAATTCATGCCACCATTTGCCTTTACAATTGATGCTGAATGTCCTGAGACGTGGGCACGTGCAGGCACTATTCAGACGCCTCACGGAACAATCTTGACACCTATCTTTATGCCTGTGGGTACACAGGCAACTGTTAAAAGTGTCTCGCCTGAAGAACTGCGGACTGCTGGGGCAACAATCATTCTCGCTAATACATATCACCTGATGCTGCGTCCTGGTTCCCCACTGATTGCTTCCTTTGGAGGTTTACACCCCTTTATGCACTGGGATGGGCCAATCCTGACCGATAGTGGAGGCTTCCAGGTTTGGAGTCTGGGTCACCTACGCAAATTGAGTGAAGAAGGTGTTATCTTTAAATCACACCTCGACGGTTCTCAACATATGCTAACTCCAGAGCGTGTGATGGAGATTGAAGCCGAACTGGGGGCAGATATTATCTTGCCACTCGATATTTGTGCTCCTTATCCCTGTTCGCTCATTGAAGCACATAAGGCCATGGAGAGTACTCACCGTTGGCAGGAGCGTGCTCTACTTGCGAAGGAGCACTATCGTCCAGAACAGACTCTGTTTGGCATCATACAAGGAGCTTTCGAGCCGGAACTACGTCAGCAGAGCGCGCACATCATTGCAAGTATGCCCTTCCCTGGGTTCTCCATCGGTGGACTTTCGGTTGGTGAACCCAAAGCCAAAATGTGGGAGATGTTACGCTCTGTCACTCCCGAGTTACCTCGGGAAAAACCGCGTCACCTCCTGGGGGTTGGCTCGCCTGAAGACTTAGTCATCGGCGTTGGATTGGGAATGGATATGTTTGACTGCGTCTTGCCAACACGTGTTGCTCGCCATGGTGGGCTTTTCACTCAGTATGGACGCATCAATATCAAATCTGCGCGTTTCCGCAGCGAACGTGGACCTATCGAAGAAGGGTGTGATTGCTATACCTGCCAGAACTATAGTGCGGCCTATGTCCACCATCTTGTGCGAACTGGAGAACAACTCTACTCCCGTCTTGGTAGCATTCATAACATACGCTTTATGTTGCGCCTCGCCAGTCAACTACGAGCAGCGATCAGTACAGGAACCTATGTTATCTTTCGAGACAAGTTCCTGGCACATTATATTCCTGCTTCGGAACAGGTGCGCGAGGATCAGCGTGAGAAATGGAAAGCTGCCAAAATACGACAGACGTAGCCTCTCTCCGAAGGTATAAGGAACACTGTATGCAGATAGCACCATATCGTTTTCTCAATACTGGCAGTCAGGATGCCGCTCTCAATATGGCAATTGATGAGTCAATTCTCATCCATCATCTGAAGCACGAGGCTCCACCAACATTGCGGGTCTTTCGTTGGTCGCAACCTTCGATCACACTGGGACGTTTTCAAAATGTTGAGCGTGAGATAGTGCTTGAAGCCTGTCAACAACAGGGCATCGCTCTGGTTCGTCGTCCCACTGGCGGACGAGCCGTCTATCACCGCGATGAATTCACCTACAGCATCGTCATTGGAAAGCACAATGGTGTTCCGACAGGGATTGTCGCCGCGTATGCCTACCTGGCACAAGGATTGCTCGCTGCGTTGCACACGTTAGGTATACAGGCCGAACTCAGTGACGAGCGAGTCAACAAACATCCCTCTGCCGCTTGCTTCGCCTCTTCGACTCAGGCTGACTTGACCAGTGAAGGCTTCAAACTGGTAGGGAGTGCCCAGGTTTGGAAGGATGATACGCTACTGCAACAGGGGTCATTGCCGCTCGACGATCGGGCCACTGAGTTCTTCAACTTGCTACAATACCCAACAGAGACTGCACGTGCACAGGCATTGGCCTCCTATTGCGAGAAAACTACACCTTTGCATACTTTTGTTCCTAAAGCAACCTGGGACGATGTAGCACAGGCATTCTCTCAAGGCTTCAGTGCTGCTCTGCATACCCGGTTCGTATCTGGTGAGCTAAGTGCATCCGAGTGGGAAATGGCCTACCAGCTGGTAGAGGAGAAATATAGTAAGTTGACATGGCGCAAAGAGCCGATAACCCTGGTCTAGTTGCTCCATTACTATTAACCAGGATTTATTGAATGCATTGCGTGTATGCAACGGGTGCGGTACAATGGGCACAATATATCGAGCTTGCGCTATATTCGCACTATAGACTGACAAATCAAAGGAGAGCAAGCACAGATTTATGGTCAGTTGAGTTATAAAATACTACAAGAGTAAGGGGAGCATTACCTCAATCCCTGTAGAACCATGTACGAGAGAATTGAGCCAGAAGGAGTTTCTGAGTGTGAGCATATCGATAGATATCGCGCGTAGGATTTTAGAAGCAAGTAAACAACGCGCCAAAGAGTTACGAAGTCCTGTGAGCATTGCCATTGTTGATGCAGGAGGGCATCTGGTCCTCTTTGAACGGATGATGTCCCCCTATGGATGGGCAACGGGCAACATCAGTATTGCAAAGGCAAACACTGCCATCATGTTTAATCAATCGACGGATGCTGTAGCACAATGGGGAGCAGGTATTCCCGGCTTTGCCTCAAGTATGGCAACCATGACTGAGGGTAAGTTTATTATGGCCGCAGGTGGTTGGCCGATACGCATCAATGGTGCCACGGTTGGTGGTATCGGTGTGAGCGGTGGAAATGCTCCGGGACGTGACGATGAAATCGCCCGTGCGGGTCTCACAATAGCAAACGCGATAGCCGAGGCAATGGCACCACCCATTCCGGCACAACCATCCATCCCTGTCCCCTCTGTACAGAGGCCAGTCATGCCAGTACCATCCAATGCAAATCCCGCAGTATCACCTGTTCCACAACCAGCTAATCTAACAACACCACTAAATGAAGCACTCAGTACACACTATCTTCCGCTTGACTCGGAGAATTCGTATCAGGAGGACTCTCCCAGCCAGTCCAACGCAGACTATTCAGGAGGCCAACCATGAGCCAGGAGTACAACGGCAGTAGCAGAAAATCCAGACGGACAGGGCGCTCCGCACGTAATCACCCCGTCCTGGTCACTGCAACTGTCAATGAGCAGAGTGAACAATCTGTTCAAGACAGCCGGGGAGAAGTTGCCACGCAGACGATCGAGCCAATACAGATAACGTCTACTCCTAAAGAGACACGTACACGTCGGTTTCCCAGTTTCTTTTCTACCGTGGGTAAAAGCGAACAGGATAACGAATCGAAAGACGCTGATGTAGCACAGGCTCGTCTTACTCGTGCTATACATGGCAAGGCAACAATCCCAACCAGGAAAACAGTTGCCAAAGAGACACCAAAGGCTGAGACAAAGACTGAGCGAACTACTACCACACCTGCGCGCCCCCCCAGCGCATTTAAGACGCGCTACATCATTGGTATGGCCCTCTACCTCTTGACTGCACAATTCATTGGTGGCTTTGAGAAACAATTTATCGTCAGCATAGGCGCAGAGCGTACACTTACCCCCCCGTTCAACATCTTTGGGGCATCAATCGTTATTCAAACATCAACCCTGGTCTTCCTGGCAACGCTTGTTATTATCCTGGTCCTCCTGGCGCGCCTTGATCTTATTCCACGTAGTTTGGGCGCAATGTCAGGAGCACCAGCACGTGGATCAGGGCAAACACAAGCTAGAACCAGCCAGGATACATTGGAGGGAAGCAGACAGATACCACTTCCTATGAAACAAGGTGTGAAGGGCGCTGATGACAAACTCTACCAGGAGTATCGTACAAACCAGCGCAGAGAGAAGAAGCGTTAGATTTATACTATTGCCCTTCTCGATTTCTCAGCGCCGATGGCGCTTCGCAAGCGGTTGAGTGTGAGTGGCAGGGTTTGCGGTCCCGGACCGCAAACCCTGCCACTCACACTCAACCGGAGCGAGCCACAGCAGGTGGTGAGGGGATCTAAAGAGTTATGATGTCAGGAGGAAAATTATGTGTGGCCGTTTTACTCTGATATCCGACGTTAACACAATTGCCAGGGTATTTCATGTGGCACCAACTCTTCAAGCAGTGCCACGCTACAACATTGCGCCAACGCAAGAGGTGATGACCATTATGCATAATGGCACTCCACATCTTGCGATGCTTCGCTGGGGTTTGATTCCCCCTGGGCAAAGGAAGCAAGCATCGGGTCAAAATTGATCAATGCAAGAGCAGAGACACTGGCAGAGAAACCGAGCTTTAAGCGACTCCTGCCTGAGAAACGTTGCCTGGTAGTTGCAAACGGTTTCTACGAGTGGAAGCAGGAACACGGCACAAAGACACCGATGTATATTACGATGAAAAGCAAAGAACCGTTTGCTTTTGCAGGCTTGTGGGATATGTGGAAAAGCCCTGACAGTCAGCAGATACGTACCTGCACAATTATCACGACGGAGCCAAACGAACTTGTCCAATCCATACATAACCGTATGCCTGCTATTCTCTCACCAGAAGCCTGTGAAAAATGGCTTGATCCGGCATTGCGTGATGAGCATGTACTATTATCCTTGCTGACATCCCACCCGGCAAATCACATGACAGCCTATCCCGTGTCTCGACAGGTAAACAATCCCAGCTACGACAACGCCGAGTTGATCGCAGCACAATAAAGCCTGTCGCTTGAGTAAATTTGGTAACTAGTCAGGCCTCTTCGCCACCTGCGGGGGCGAGGAGGCCTGACTAGTTACCAAATTTTTATCAATTCTTACAAGCGGGATTGTAAGCGTACCAATTTCTGCTCTCTGCTGGCCTCAGCCGGCCCCGCAAGGGAGCGGAGAGCATCTATCGTCTCCTGAGCATTGCGCACAAACTCTATACGCACTGACAAGCGATCTTTAAACTCATCAACAGTCATATCATCCAGGAAGCGAACACCGTCGTTATCCAACATCACACGTGGGAGCAGCACCAGATCACCAGGATTGCCATGCTCTTCCAGAGCCGCCAGTACATCCTGACCACACAAAAGACCAGCGACAGTAACTTCCGCTCCAAAAAACTGGTTGACAACCGGTAGAACCTGGACATCTAGATGCTTGACCTGACGAATATCTTCTGCCAGTTTTTCGATGACAGGTTGCGCCATTACGCTGGTCACGAGTGTCACACGGCACGGTCGTGGTAGAGTCGGGGGAAGGTTACGCTTTGTTCGCGCCCACTGATCAATCAAATAGCGGGTCATACCCACACCATTTTCGACCTGCGCATAGGACCCATAGTGGCTAGCAGGGGGAAACTCGCGCTGAGTAATATAGTACCATTCATCTGAAAGATAGACGAAGGGATCGCCATGAGGATCACTGGATGCAAATTGACGTTGATATATCTCAACTTGCTCAACGATCACCTCAGCTTCTGCACAGGTATAGTGGCGTAAAGGAGGTAGCTCACCTGTCTTTATCATATTATTATATTTTGTTAGACCAACCGGCACAACCGAAATTGATTCAACAATTGGGCGCAATTCACTTAAATCGTGAATGCTGCGGGTCAAGTGGTCTCCATCATTGGCCTCTGGGCAAAGCACAAGCTGGGTATGGCAGGTAATATGCATCTTACCAAGGCGCTCAATATGGTCAATGATGTCACCTGCTCTAGGACCATCCACCATCTTACGACGCAAATCGGGATCAGTGGTATGTACGGAGACATAGAGTGGGGTCAATTTCTGCTCATCGAGGCGTTGCCAGTCAGCCTCTTTCAAATTAGTCAACGTAATAAAGTTTCCAAAGAGGAATGAGTAGCGATAATCATCATCTTTGATATAGAGTGAGGCTCGCATACCATGCGCCAGCCCTGGCTGTGGTGCAAAACGTTCTGGCAATCCTTTGATAAAACAGAAGACACATTTATTAGCGCATTGACGAATAAAAGGGGCAGGTTCTTCACCAAACAACACACCCAGGTTCTCATCAATCGTTTTAGTAACATGCGCTTCCCGCTGATCCTGTTGCCGATCAAAACCAATTACAAGTTCCTCATCGGCGACATAAAATCGATAATCTACCAGGTCGCGGATCAGATGACCATTAATTGTGCGAATAAGATCACCAGGTTGGAGTCCTGCGCGGTCCGCCGGGCTATCGGGCACTACCTCACGCACCCATCCATACATTTTTGGCATTGTTTTTTTCCTCAAGATACAGCGAAGGGACAGGAATAGCCCTGTGATCTCCCTGATTGCAGATACATATCTGGAAGATTATAACTGCTCCAGGCACGCACGTCAAATATCATAAAATATTGACGTTAGAGAACATTTGTGCTATTCTGTCTGCATGATATGCAGCCACTTTGCCCAAAAAATGGATTTGTTTCCTGATACCTATTGGAGGTATACATTTGTCTAAGCGAGAATTCACTGTTGCTGGTGAATACCACTATAACCGCTCCAGCTCTACACACTGGATTACTTCTCATCTCTTGCGCTATAAACACTTTGTCATTGGTTTTATGTTGATGACCATACTGGCAAATGTACTCTACTCCTTTATCGCTATCCTCACAGGATCTGCTTTCAATGCAGTGCTACTCGGTGAAGCAGGTCGTAGTCAACTTGTGACCATTGCTGTGAGCCTTTTAGCTATCGTTCTGTTCCGAGGGGGAGTGGATATCGGCGCACGCTTCATGGCAGAGATACTAGGTAAGCGCTTTGCACGGGATGCGCGTGAGGAGTTATACTTGAGTTTGCTGGGCAAGAGTCAGACCTTTCATAATCGTCAGCGTGTCGGTGATGTAATGGCCCGCGCTTCTAACGATATGAATGAATTAAATAATATGGTTGTGCCTGGCTTCGATATCATCGTTGACTCGTTTACAAGCCTGATCGTGATTATGATCTTTATTGCCTTTCTCAATATACAACTCCTGCTGGCTCCCCTCATCTTCACGGTGCTGTTTTTGATCGCACTACGTGACTACTCACGCAAACTCAATCCTGTTTCAAACCAGATGCGTGAACAGTTTGGTATAACAAATGCTATCTTGAATGAGGCAGTAGCCGGTATCGAAGTCGTCAAGGCCACTGCCCAGGAAGAGCAAGAGCAGTACAAATTCAGCGAGAACGCTGCCCGCTACCGTGATTACTTTGTCAAAAATGGGCAAATCCAGGGTCGCTATCTGCCAACACTTCTGTTAGGAATTATGCTGGCACTGGCCTTCCTGCATGGTTTGTATCTGCTCTCACATCAACAAATCTCTATTGGCACTCTGGTAGCCTACATGGGGCTGATGGTCAATCTGCGCTTTATCACTTTCATTTCTATCTGGACCTTTAGTCTTGTTCAATTAGGAGTCGCCGGAGCTGGACGCATTCTGGCCCTGATGAAAGAGGAAACTGAGTTAGATGAAAATGAGGCCGGTTATCGCGAGGCTATGCACGGAGATATTGTCTTTGAGAATGTGACCTTTAGCTATGGTACCACTCCGATCTTAAAAGATATCTCTTTCCATGCTAAGCCAGGACAGACTATTGCTATTGTAGGACAAACAGGAGCTGGTAAGAGTAGTCTGACAAAACTGGTTAACCGCATCTATGATGTCAGCGAGGGACGTATCCTTATCGACGGCGTCGCCGTCCATACATGGAGCCTGGATGCCTTGCGCTCCCAAATCTCCACAATTGAGCAAGACATCTTTCTCTTCTCACGCTCTATTGCAGAGAATATTGCCTATGGATTGGGTCAGAAAGTGGATCAAGCCGCCATAGAGACGGCTGCGAAGGATGCTCAAGCTCACGAGTTCATTATGGACTTTAAAGATGGCTATGAGACGGTTATCGGGGAGCGCGGCGTGACCCTCTCAGGTGGACAGCGCCAGCGCATCGCTATTGCACGTGCCCTGCTTACCGACCCGCGTATCCTCATCCTGGACGACTCTACCAGCGCCATTGATAGCGCCACCGAGGATGAAATTCAGAAAGCTATCCGTCGCCTCCTACAAGGGCGTACGACCTTGCTGATTACACATCGCCTCTCGCAGATCCGTTGGGCCGATAGCATCCTGGTTTTGCGCCAGGGCCTGTTAATCGACCAGGGAACACATACCGAGTTGCTGGAGCGTTGCGACACATACCGTCGTATCTTCTCACATTATGAGAGTGCGGTGCCTGCAACTGCTACTGGTGGCAATTAAAGGAGAAAACGTATGGGCTTTATTATGGATGGTCTGGATGCAGAAGCATACGATCGAACTTACTCTGACCGTCAGTTGCTTGCTCGCATCATCAACTACTTTCGGCCTAAACTGTCTATCATGTTGCTTGTCAGCACACTGGTGATACTCACTTCATTGTTGGACGCAGCATTTCCCATCTTGATAGCCTACAGTGTCGATACTATGGTCACCTCCCTGGCACTACAAGCCACAATCTGGTTGATCGGCTTAATCACATTAGCCACCACACTCTCCTGGACGGCAAATCTGTTTCGCCAATGGTTTACAGCCCGTGCAGTGGGCGATGTCGTCTTGCAATTACGCAATGATGCCTTTAGTGCAGTGATGTCGCGTGATATGTCCTTCTTTGATGAATTTTCATCTGGCAAGATTGTCAGTCGCGTGACCTCTGACACAGAAAACTTCGCTACGGTTGTCACTCTTACACTCAACCTGCTCAGCCAATTCTTGCTATTCTTCCTGGTAGTAGGCGTCCTCTTCATCAGAAATGTACATCTTGCTCTGCTGACCTGCATCATTGTCCCTGCCATCGTTGCAGTTGCGCTGGGCTTTCGCCGTATCGCTCGTATCTCGACACAACGTTCACAGCGTTCACTGGCGCGGGTCAATGCGAATGTGCAGGAGGTCATTAGTGGTATCACTATTGCAAAGAACTTCCGACAAGAGCAGAACATGTACGATGATTTCAAGAAGGTGAATCAACAATCATACCATGTAAATGTGCGCTCTGGTTTCCTTTACAATGGCGTTTTCCCCATACTGGTGGTCATTGCAAACATCGGCACAACCATTGTCGTTTACTTTGGGGGCATGGATGTACTGAACAAGAATATCTCAGCAGGTGACTGGTTTCTCTTTGTGCAAAGTATCGGTCTCCTCTGGTTTCCTTTGACAAGCATTGCCTCATTTTGGAGTCAGTTTCAACTGGGTCTGGCAGCCAGTGAACGTGTCTTCGCACTGCTAGATGCAGAGCCACGTGTACGTCAGGTGGATCATTTGCCAGTGCCACGCCTGACAGGGAAAATCGAGTTCAAAGATGTGCTCTTTAGCTATGATGACCGACAAACGGTGCTCCCAAATTTCAATCTCTCTATCCCAGCAGGTGAGACGGTAGCTTTTGTGGGACATACGGGGGCTGGTAAGTCAAGCCTGGGCAAGCTCGTTGCTCGCTTTTACGAGTTCCAGGGGGGACAACTGCTGATTGACGGATGTGACATACGTACCTTCGATTTGCATGACTATCACCATCACATAGGAGTAGTGCCACAGGTGCCATTTCTCTTCTCTGGTACTGTCGCCGACAATATCCGTTATGCTCGACCACAGGCGACCGATGAAGAAGTTGCCGCAGTAGCTCAGCAGATCGGTGGAGGTGATTGGCTTGAGGCATTACCACAAGGCCTGGAGACGATGGTGGGGGAAGAAGGCAAAGCGCTTTCGATGGGACAACGACAACTCGTCGCGCTGGCCCGCGTGCTCTTACAGGATCCCTCCATCATTATCCTGGACGAAGCTACAGCTAGCGTTGATCCCCTCACCGAGGCCCAGATTCAAGAAGGGTTAGATATTGTCTTGAAGGATAGGACAGCGATCATCATCGCCCATCGCCTCTCTACGATTAGACATGCCGACCGTATCATTGTACTCAATCGAGGCCGTATCGTTGAGGAGGGAAATCACGAGACATTGATGGGTCAGGGAGAACACTACGCACAACTCTATAATACCTATTTTCGACATCAGTCACCAGACTATAAGCCCGGCGAGGGCTTCGTGCCAGTTCTGCTTCCTCTAGCAGACGGTGCTGCATAGATCTATGCGGAGCAAGCTGCTTGCTCCTCCCTAGAGAAAGTCGTAACTACTCAGGTCTGCTCCCCACCTGCGGTGGGGCACTCTCGTTTTGTGTGGGTTTTGTTGCCCGTGGCGGAGGTTGCGTCGCAACCTCCGCTACGGGCAACAAAACCCACACAAAACGGCTGGCGAACTGCCTACGGCAGTGAGGAGTCAAAAAAGGACATCTGAATAGTTACGGGATGACTTATGAAGTAGAGGAAAGATACAGATATTAGAGAAGATCAGGTCACTCATGTAAATTCCAGCCCGATGCAACGTGTACCTAAAAGATAGAGTATAGATAGTCATCCAGATTATTTCAGTCCAGAAGAGGCTCTCTTATGCAAGCAACACACCTCTCACGTAAACAGTACTTCAACATTGGATTTCTTGCCGGACTGGTGGCAGGTATTGTGGCCGGTCTCGTAATGCTTCTCTTAAGCATCACAGTGGGTGGTATCTCACTGCCGGAGGTTCTCGGTTCGGCTATAACTGCACTAATGCCCCCATCCGCTTTTCAATATCTCCATGAACTGATTGGTGGTGATGCTAAATATTACCTCTTCTATATCATTCTCGTAGGACAATGTCTGGTTTTTGCATTGGGTGGAGGACTTTATAATATCATTGTCAGATCATCTCCACTCAAACAGCGTAACGATTTACACTCCTGGAGAGATGGTCTCTTCCTCGTCCTGGCTCTCTGGTTACTCACTGGCCTGGTGCTTCTACCGCTGACTGGTGCGGGTCTCTTTGGAGCAGCGCTGACGTTTGGCGTCGGCAATACGATGTTCAGGCTAGCTGTGATTGGTCTGGTCTTTGGTTTCGTGTTCGTTCCAGTACAGAATTGGTTGGTGATACGTCACCAGCAAGCAGAGCAAGCCATGGGAGAAGATGGCATGGAGGAGAGGGAACAGGCACGACGCACCCTGTTGCTACGTGGAGCCGGGTTAATTGGTTTGAGTGTATTCGGTGTGCTGGCATGGCGCTTTATCACCAAAGGCGGCACTACTTCGTCGAGTATATCTGTCCCACAACTCATCCAAAATTATAAGAATAAGGTCGTCCCACCTCCTATCCCCAATTATGGGACAATACAACCTGTACCCTATCTTACGGCAGAAATCACACCCAACGACCAATATTATATCGTCTCCAAAAATCTCATCGCTGATCCGACAGTCAACGCCAGTACATGGCATCTTACTGTAGATGGGCTGGTTGCACACCCCTATATGATGACCTACAACGAGTTGCTGACCTTGCCAATAAAGCAGCAATATGAGTCAATGATGTGTATTAGCAATGATGTCGGCGGCGACTATATGAGCAATGCGCGATGGGAAGGCATTCCTCTGGTAACTGTCCTGGCACGTGCCGGGGCTATCAAACCGGGTGCCAGCAAGGTTGTACTCTATGCAGCAGACGATTATAGCGATAGTATTCACCTCTCCAAAGCGCTAGAATCGACAACACTCCTGGCTGTACGTATGAATGGTGAGACGCTTCCACAGGGGCATGGCTTTCCGGTGCGTCTTCTGGTTCCTGGCATCTATGGAATGAAGCATGTGAAGTGGATTACACGTATCGAAGTAGTAAACACTGACTACCAGGGATACTGGCAGCAACGAGGTTGGAGTGATCCTGCTCCCATCCGCATGAACTCACGTATTGATACTCCCCTGGCTGGCTCAAAGCTGACAGCTAATCAGCCCACATATATTGCAGGCGTGGCCTTCTCAGGAAACAAAGGGATTAGTGAGGTAGATGTCAGCCTTGATGAGGGCCATACATGGCAACGTGCGACTCTAAAACGTCCACTTTCTGCGCTTACCTGGGTTTTATGGGAACTTCCCTGGCAACCAAAAGCCGGATCATATACCATCGTCGTACGAGCAATCGATTTGCAGGGCAACGTGCAAGATTCACATGTGCAACCACCAGCACCAGATGGTTCATCAGGTTACCATACCATCAATGTTACGGTAAGTTAAGTCCCATCAATCGATGCAGAGATAGCCAAAATGTACATGTGAGTACTGCATTTGTAACGTTTCTATATGTAACCCGTTATTTATATATAGGGAATATGTTCGCTTTAGCTTTTTCTCTCAAGTATCGCAAGTTGGGAAAGTAAACACACAGCATAGCCTGTGAGCATTGTAACTTGCGATTGCAGACTAAATTGGTGATGGATGTTCAGGGGGCAGGGTGCCTACATATAAAGGATTCAAGATTATGGTGCGGCAATGTGCATGGTGTTTGCGCTTGATGAATGGCACGGGAGAACGGGTCTCTCTTTTGCCACAACCCAAGCTCTATGAGGCGAGTCATGGGATGTGTAGTATCTGTGGCACCCAGTGGATGGAGCAGGTTCTGCAAGAAATAGCTTCTCAAGAGAGAACTCGATGGACTGAAGATGATATTAGCGATGAAGCCGAGTCTCTCTCAGAACTAACTACTTAGACTTTTTTCCAGATTCCTCAGCGCCTTCGGCGCTTCGCAGGTTGTTTTATGTGGGTGGCGGTGTTTGCGCCGCAACCCACATAAAACAAGAGCGAGCCACCGCAGGTGGTGAGGGTACCTGAATAGTTACTGGGATGGCTTATGGCATGATTATACTTTAATGTCCTCGTACACGATAGCGCGTTTGACCTGCTCAATCAAGTCCGTTACGGGGATATTTCGTGGACAGGCATCGGAACAGTTAAAGATCGTGCGACAACGCCAGACACCATCGCGTTTCCCCAAAATAGCCAGACGCTCAGCTCCTCCCTGGTCACGGCTGTCGAAGATAAAGCGGTGCGCATTCACAATCGAAGCTGGACCAACCCAATCTGGATTTGCCCATATCGATGGGCAGGAGCCAGTACAAGCTCCACAAAGAATACATTTTGTCCCTTCGTCGTAACGTGCACGCTCCTCAGGACTTTGCAGGCGCTCTGTCCCTGGCTCATTATCGTAGTTGATCAGATATGGTTTGACCGATTTATATTTATTGAAGAACGGGTCCATGTCAACAACAAGATCTTTAATCACTGAAAAGCCTAGCATTGGCTCAATAGTCACTTTATTGCCTACGTCGCGCATCAGCACTTTACAGGCCAGGCGGTTACGACCATTGATGCGCATGGCATCTGAGCCACAGACACCATGAGCGCAGGAACGGCGATAGGTCAGAGTACCATCCATCGTCCATTTGATGGTATTCAAGGCATCCAACAAGCGATCAATGGGATCAGCTTCGACGCGAAATTCATCCCAATACGGCTTGCTATCGCTTTCAGGATCGTAGCGCCTAATACGTATCTGTACATTCATCAACTTCTCCTCTAGTATTTTCGTTCCTTGGGTTTGAATACGGGATCATCAATGAGTATGACATCTTTGTAATCTAGCCGAACATCTTGTGCTCTTGCTCCTTTATAGGCCAGGGTATGCTTGAGCCAGTTTGCATCGTCACGTTTCTGATAATCAAGGCGGAAGTGAGCGCCTCTACTCTCCTTACGAGCCAATGCACCATGGGTCGTCGCTTCAGCACAATCAAGGAGGAAACCCAGTTCGATAGCTTCGACCAGTTCAGTGTTGAAACGTTTGCCTTTGTCTTGCAGTTGTATCTTCTTATACGCATCTTGCAAACCAGCCAGGGTATCGATGGCATGGTGTAAACCACGCTCAATGCGTTCAACAAAGACATTTTCGTCCATCTCGTTCTGCATTGTCAGAGCGTACACGCGCCGCCGATTCGCCACCAGTCGAGCTATACAGACGATCCACCATCTCTCGTGAATAGGCTTCTGACTCGGGTGGAAGAGGAGCATGATCATTCTCAGCGATAAATTGTGCCATGTGTTTACCTGCGCGTCGCCCAAACACGATAAGATCTACCAGCGAGTTCGTGCCCAGACGATTTGCGCCGTGTACCGAGACACAGGCTACCTCACCAGCAGCATAGAAACCTGGAAGCGGTGTCCACTTGCGATCGATAACAACACGCGCATCAACATCGGTAGGGATACCACCCATAGCATAGTGTGCAGTCGGCTGGATCGGCACAGGCTCGGTAATTGGCTCAACGCCTAGATAGTTACGTGCAAAATCAGTGATATCCGGCAGTTTTTCAGCAATCTTCTTTGCGCCCAGATGCCGGACATCCAGGTAAACATAATCTTTTCCATCAACGCCATTGCCGTCTTTGATCTCCTGGACAATACAACGCGAAACGATATCGCGGGGAGCCAGATCTTTAAGCGTTGGCATGTAGCGTTCCATAAAGTACTCGCCTTTGCCGTTGAGAATTTTACCACCCTCACCACGTGCAGCCTCACTCAACAGGACGCCAACTTTATAGATACCCGTAGGATGGAACTGGTACATCTCCATGTCCTGCAAGGGAATTCCTCTGCGGTAGGCAATCGACATACCATCACCCATACAGGCAAAGGCATTACTGGTGACACGCCATGCTCGACCATAGCCACCTGTAGCGAAGAGGACTGCCTTTGCATGGAAGGTATGAATCTCTCCAGTACGAATTTCCAGGGCCACAACCCCACAGCTCTGCCCATCATTGACCAGTAAGTCCAGGACGAGATACTCATTGAAGAAACGAACCTGGTTCTTGATGGCACTTTGATACATAGTCTGAAGGATCATATGCCCGGTACGGTCAGCCGCATAACAGGCACGACGAACGGGACCTTCACCAAAGTTGCGCGTGTGCCCACCAAAACGGCGCTGATCAATACGCCCATCCTCCGTTCGATTGAAGGGAAGGCCACGATGCTCCAACTCATAGACAGCATCGATAGCTTCACGAGTCAGGATTTCTGCCGCTGGTTGATCTACCAGATAGTCGCCACCCTTGACGGTATCATACATATGCCACTTCCAGTGGTCTTCTTCCTGGTTACCAAGAGCAGCTGCCACACCACCCTGCGCCGCCCCCGTATGAGAGCGAGTGGGATAAACTTTGTGAGCACCGCGACACTGGCATTGGGCAACTGCATCGCCGCCATCAAACCGGCACCACCTGAGCCAACAATGACCACATCAAATTTATGGTACATATGATTATCCTTAATTCCTGATTTACCAATACATTGCGGACCCAAACTCCCGCAACAGGATGGAAAGTAACCAGTGTGATCGTTCCTAGCATAAAGAAGACCACCGTTGTAATGTCGCAGCAGAGCGACAATAAAATGAGACGCGTTCTCGGACTTCGTACATAGTCATCAATGACTACACGCAGGCCATTCATCCCATGAGTCAGGGCCAGGGTCAACAAGAGCCAGTCGAAAAGCCGCCAGAACGGATTCGCGTAACGCATAGCCACAAAATCATAAGTTGTACATGCAACATCATTGGTCACATGCATAATGAAAAGATGGACAATGAGCAAGAAATATGAGTAAAATGCCAGAAACGCGGAAGAAATACCAGGAAAAGGTTTCAAATCCGCCACTTGATGGACGTGGACCATATCCAGTCGAGACACGTAACATGAATGTTCTCCTCATGTAGGGACGCATGGCCCCTATTCGTTATATGAGCTTTCGACTTCCTACCAAATACCTCTTTAGTGGTTGTTTGCTGCCGGCAGATGAAAGAACCAGGAACCCACAGGCAGAAGCACAAAGTAGGCAAAAGGAATGAAAGCAAGAATAGTGATCGCCATCACGATGGCAAACATCACCTTCTGATAGAGAACCCCCTTGCCCCAAAAGTCGATTAACACGATGCGCACACCGTTAGTTGCATGTAATAAAACAGCACCAATTAAGGCCAGGGATAGCAGACGCACTATCACACTGTCAAAGAGTAAGATACCATCATTGTAAACTTTGGGGCCAAAGCCTAGCAGCGAGATATCAACGAGGTGAATAAATAAGAAGAGAAGAATACCCAGTCCTGTCACGCGATGAAATAGCCAGGACCACATGCCAGATTGACCTTTGTACATCTTTTCCTCGATTCTGAGGGCGGGAGATAGGGCATGAAGCAATGAGACAGGTAGAGGGATGCACAATCTCCCTGAAGAGATATATTACTCTAAGACGTAAGCCCTGCATTGTTTCTTCGGCCTCCTGGCCTGGCTCTCGCCCATTCTAACATCCACACGGGGTATGACTCTAAGGATGGTTACAAGCTGATCAACACTAGTATCATCTGCATTCAGTTCACCAACTGTTTACGATCTACCCAACAAACACATCAACTCCTCTGCCTGCTCCCTTAGCTTCAACGCTCGAATAAACGAACACCCCGCAGTGCATACCAAATTGGTTGACGTTGTATACCTATTATACTGCGCAGGGGGAGCACACGCAAACATTAAGCTCATTAACTAAACTCAGAATGCTAACAAACTTCTCATTCCAATTTACCCGAAAATAGTGTATGTTTAACCCGCCCTTTTCTCTGCCTCCCAACTGTAACCCCTTGCGTAATAATACTTACCAGGACCAATCTCGTCGACATCCAGCCGATGAAACTAGCACCAGGAAGTATCCCGAAGCCAATCCTGGTCGGGGAGAGAGTTGTGAGTACACCATGGGAGACACATGCGCATAAATATTCTGCCACAGCAGAAAAAAATAGGGAGTCATTAGTGGGACCAAACTGGCAGCAGAGCCAGAATGTGCAGGAATTTCAGGTCTTTTATCAAGAAAATTTGGCCCCGATTTATCGCTATATTTATAGTAAGGTAGGCAACCGAGAAGAGGCGGAAGACCTGACATCGCAGATCTTTATTAAGGCAATACATAGTATTGATTACGAGCATAGTTCACAAAGTATACAAAAATGGTTATTCCAGATTGCTCGTACAACAATTGCTGACTACTGGCGAACCTACTACCGTGCTTCGATCAGTTCCCTGGAAGAGTTGCTCGATGCTGGTTGGGAAGGCCCAACCAAAGAGGAATTGGTCACTCCAAGTATGATGCCAATACAACAAGTACAACATATCTTGCAAGCGTTGCCTGAGCACTATCGCGAAGTGTTAACCTGTCGCTTCTTACTCAACCTCTCAATTAAGGAGACGGCTCAACAAATGGGATTGACAGAAGCCAATGTCAAGGTCTTACAGTTTCGTGCACTCAAGCGTGCAGCTCAGCTTGAACCCATTATCACGGGAGCCCTGTAAGGGGGACATCTTGTTGGAGAAAATTTATGGCAGACGAAGATCAGGAACGCGTTGAAGACTATCTGGAGTTGGAACGCTATATAGAGGAGTTACAGGCAGGGCATGTCGCTCATCCTCCGACAGATTTGGCACCCGATCAGGCACATATCTACCGTATGGCTGCACTATTTCGCTCTGCCTCACCCGAGGCTGCCGAGCCACGCTCCGAGTTTATTGAGGAGTTACGCACACGCCTTTTGTCATTAGAGGATAAAGACCAGGATGAAACCGACCCGCGATTACCCGTGGTTAAGTTGAAACAGGAGCATACTAAGGAATATCCACCACAAGAGATACCACAATTGCCAGTACCTCTACAACAAAACGCTAAAAAAAAGGTTGTCTCACGACGTGCCTTGCTTACAGGCGGAACAATCGCTGCAGCATCATTGGCCCTTGGAACCGGAATTGGGATAACCATCGATCAAACAAGAAGGAGACTACTACTGTACAGGGTATAAACATAGTGGCTACTCCTACTCCCATTCTTCTAAAGTGGTACCACTGGTGCAAGATGGTGTGCCAACAACCTTACACTTTGTCACTACTCTGGCAGAGCTTGGTGATAATGCAGTACGTTTTGTAGCAGAGACGGTGGTTGGCTATGTCATACGCAACAATGATAGTGAATCAACCGGGAGTAAGGAACAGATCATTGCGCTATCCGCAGCCTGCACACATATGGGCTGTCTCGTCCAATGGCAACATACGGATCGTCACTACCATTGTCCCTGTCATGGTGGTCTGTTTACCGAACACGGTATCCCCACTAATAGCAAAGCACATATACGCTACCTTACGCCATTGCCTCGCTTAGAGACGGTCGTACAGGACGGCAAGATCTATGTCAAAGTTCCAAAAAGCAACCCTTAACATAGTTTCAATCTTCCCTGAAAGTATGAATCCGATAGCCAACGGAGGTTTTTTCATGTATAATGGCTACAATAGCCATTATGCTTGTGGTCACTTTTTTTTGCATCGGCCCAAGTATGAGATGTTGAAGATGTTCCTAATAATCCCAAAGCCTACTCAAGACGATACAAGGCATCATACAAAGAAAAAGAGAAACTCGCTCAGCGGATCTTTTTTGCAGAGGAGCGAGCAGGGAGAGAATGACAATGCCAAAGAAGTCAGCGACTGCGCATGCTGGAGCGCAGCGTAGTAAGCCAAAAGTACAGAAAAACTTTGAACTTGTGCGCCAGACTTCAGAAGACCAGAAACTGGCAGATAGTAGCGACAATGAATCGACATCAACTAAAGTATCAACGGCTACGATCTCTACTCCAAAACGTCAAAAAGAGAAAGAAAGTACAGCCAGTACAGCCAGTACGGCTTCTCCTGCCGTTGGAAATACTTCAGCACGCTTAGCGACTCGTCACCAGCCCACTCAGAGATCCCAACAACGTAGTGTAGCTCCACTTATTACAGCAGAGCACTATGACTATGTGCGTAAGGATCTCATTATTATTGGAGTACTGGCATCAGTTATGTTCGCAGCCATTATTATACTGTATTTTGTACTGGGTACAGGCGCGTAATCGAGAAAATTCTGATCCCTACAGGTACATAGAGGCACTGGCTATATATCATACCAGTGCCTCTCTAGGTGGTACTCGACTGGATCAAAGGCGATGTCTTTTTGAAAAGACAGATAGAAGATGCCTTGTTTAGTGTGCGAGGGGGCTAGTACCTAAGCCCGCCGGAATACCATGTCGGTGTGCCGCTGGGATAGTAACTCCCAATACGCGTTGCATTGCCATGGTATGGCAGCAGTCACCCCAATCATGGAAGAAGCGACAAGTGCACTGCCATTCACCGTTATCAAAGGTGGTAGTGTGGACATCATTCTCTCCCTGGAACTTTGCCTCAAAGCGGGTAAACTGTATTCTTTCTGGTTCTTCCGCATAGCGCTTGGCTTTTGCGATTTTGCTGATCATACTTGAGTTCATGATTGTACTCTCCTTCGAATCTAGCAACCACTTCGTGCCCACTCTTCATCTATTAGGGACGCTGTAATAGCGTAGCTTACGTTATACAAGTTGAGCGTTTGTAAGTCTACAGCTCCTTCAGTCCTCCTTTCAATTATCAAATAATATTTTCAACCATCTCCAAAGCGATCTTTAGAGTAATGGCTCAAAGAGAAGAATAATCGATGAGCCCGGCAACTGATAAGGATAGAAGAATGAGCGAAATAAAAAACACCAGGGTAATCTATCCCCAGTGCATGATTAAGTGTCAGTGTCAGCCCTCACTGCCGATAGCAGTGACTTAACTCGCAGCGTTAATGAGGCTAAACACATAAGCATTTCAATCCTCACTCAGCCCTCAGGCTAAGTGCAACGTGCCTGACGAACCAGGACCTATTTTACTCGTCTCGGGTACGCAGGCTTAGATTTCTGTTCTTCTAGTGTTGGAGATGATTATACCATAGAGATTGGTGAAAGTCCACCCTTGACGGTGTCAATCTCCTGGTATGAACAAGTTGTGATATGAATGTTCTACATATTGTAATCCGGTTCACACGACAAATCTTCTTCTGTGAGCAGTCCTTTGCTAGCGGAAATGGTATACTTTCATTAAGAAGTATCTAGGAAACTCTCTTTGATGACAACGATCCATCGATATTACTGGAGGTATGTGTGAAGCGAAACAATAACGCCACTCTACAATTACCCTTCTATACTCTACTCCTTGTACTGATATCAGGACTACTGATGAGTTCCGGCTCATTCCCACAGAGTTCCAGTAACAATACGAGTAGAATGGCACAGACAAATCTAACGACAATGACAACATCCCATCTTCCTATCGCTAATCGTCCTGCCGGTGCTATCAGACTACTTGCAGGTACACCACTGCCCGGTGACGAAATCAAACCACTTGTCTTCAACCTTGCATTTAACGATGCGGCGATGGACACCGACCTTGCAAAAATATACACACCCGGCTCTCCATCGTTCCATCACTACCTCACCCCTGAGCAGATTGTACAGCACTACACATTATCTCAACCCAAAATCCAACAGGTCAAGGATTGGTTAATACAAAAAGGTTATACGATCGATTCCATAGATAGAATGCACTCTTCAATCAAAGTGCAAGCAACCGTCTCCACCATTGAAAAATCGCTAAAGATTCATTTGCAGGCATCCAGGATATTGGGTCGTGAAGTTTTTATCCAACAAGATGAGCCAGGTCTCCCAGGACAGGTGGCTTCACTTGTCCAATCAATCATCGGCTTGAATAACTTTGCCCTGCCTGAATTCCAGCCTCCTTTCGGTTTAATGAATTACAGGCAAACCTCATCAAATGCTACTTGTAGCAAGTATGGGGCCAGACAAACACTCACACGTAATAAGCTGGCTGCGGCCTATCAGTTCAACCAATTGTATCAACAGCATATCCAGGGCCTGGGTATGAACATCGGCATTGCAGAGTTCAACGAACCTTATGAACCCACCGATGTTGCCCACTACGCCGCCTGCGTAGGTATTCCCACACCAAACATTCAAACCATCGCAGTTGATGGCCAGGTCAAACCAGGTTCGGGCCAGGGTGAAGCGGCTATGGACATCGAGCTAGCAACAGGCCTGGCACCACAAGCAAAGGTCATTGTCTATCAAGCCAGCATCAGTAAGACTTCTTTTGCCCAGGCAATGGTTGATGTGTTCAATCGCGTCGCTACTGATCATAAAGTCCAGGTGTTAAGTGTCAGCTATGGTACAGGTGAGGATGCGTTTAGTACCAGTGAACAGAATGCCATCAACCGTAGTTTGCGTGTGTTAGCAGCAGAGGGCATCTCAGTTTTTATTAGCAGCGGTGACTGTGGCGCATACGCGCTTCGCATCCCTCACATTGCGCAGGTAACATTTCCAGCAAGTGCTCCCTATGCTATTGCGGTTGGCGGCACCCATCTACAGGTTAACAGCAGCAATATGCGGATAAGTGAGACAGCATGGAGTTTGCATGATGCTACGTCCGTGTGCCAGAACGAGTGGGGTACCGGGGGCGGCGTAAGCCAGAACTCCGCATTCCGCCGCCCTTCATGGCAAATTGGTCAGGGAACAACCAACCGCTATAATGGTCTTCAGGCTGGTGTATTTCTCAATAGACTCCCTCCTGTACCGGTCTTTGCTCCTAACGGGTTGCGCCAGGTACCTGATGTTGCCGCGGCAGCATACCCCAATATAGCAATCTACTATCAAGGAGCATGGCTCGCTGCTGGTGGTACGAGCGCATCTGCTCCCATCTGGGCTGCTGGCACACTACTCGTGGATCAAGCATTACGGCAGCAAGGGAAGGCATTGCTAGGAAGTACCCCCGAATTTTATACCCTGGCCAATCATCCTGGTCGCTTCCATCCTTATACTGACATTACCAGCGGGAACAATCTGTTCTACCTTGCTACACGTGGCTGGGACTATACAACGGGTTGGGGATCACCAAACTTCAACGACATTTTGCGGCTTGAATTGTCACAATAGTAATGGCAAAGTTTTACATACCTATTGTGCTACCAGATGCTGTTCTTCATTGATGAGTTCATCATACACACGGTGTACCTGACTGGCAACACTCTTCCAACTAAATTGCAGTACGGATGCTCTGGCAGCACTGCCCATCTTTGTACGCAAAGCGTGGTCGCGTAAGAGAACATCAAGTCGCTCAGCAAAAAAGCCTGGGCAACGGGGGACAAGAAACCCGGTTTCATTATGACGCACCACAGTCGTAAGCCCCCCCGCACGTGTTGCCACCACAGGCGTACCACAGGCCTGTGCTTCAACGGCGACCAGACCAAAACTCTCATGATAGGAAGGCACAACCGTTACATCAGCTGCACTATAGAGCATAGGTAACTCTTGTTGGGGCCGTGCCCCCAAAAACGTACGTGCTGACTTATTTGCAAATCTCTCGCCAATGACTGGAGTCGCTGCAAATCTTTGTCATCAGTCAGTTTACCTCCAACAACCACAATCTGAGCCTTCTCTTTCATCAGCGCAGCAGCATGTAGCAACAGGTCTGGCCCCTTAAAGGGATCAAGTCTTCCCACAAACAAGAGGACAGGGCGATGCAACTTCAATCCGACGTGTTCACGAGCTTCCAGTTGATTATGAGGAATAAAGAGCTTGAGATCAACACCACAAGGAATGATCTGGACCTGATTGGCAGTTGCGCCACAGTAGCGAATCATCTGCCAACGTTCATCGGCTGTGGCCGCAATAATACAGTCTGCATGTTGAATGATTCGCAGCTCCATATCCAGACGTAACTGCGGCTCTGGTTCACTGGGATTGGCAAGCTGTTTGAGGCGCGCCAGGGTATGAAACATTGTGATGTGGGGGACGCTCCACTGCCGTGCCAACTGTATCGCGGCTACCCCTGAGAGCCAGTAGTGACTATGGACTATATTATAGCTAACTGACTCGTTATGTCTAAATTCCTCAATGTGACGGGCAAATGTGGATATGTATTGATAAAGATCGTGCTTGTGGATGGGAGCTAATGGTCCGGCTTTGATGTGGATAACACGAACATTTTTACTAAGCTGAACAACTTGTGGCATCTGTTCGTTAGTCCAACGGGTAAAAATATCTACATTGATATGACGATGAGCCAGCGCGT
The DNA here is from genome assembly GCA_963814985.1 of uncultured Chloroflexia bacterium. Lineage (GTDB taxonomy): Bacteria > Chloroflexota > Ktedonobacteria > Ktedonobacterales > Ktedonobacteraceae > CAWFFV01. The sequence continues at coordinate 149,701 of CAWFFV010000101.1, forward strand.
TAGCTAATTCGCGCATGTATACGTTCATGCCTCCAGCATCCTTTGTACTTCCCGGACTATCCAGTGGAGATGTATGGACGCTGAGCATGGCAATTGAATAAGACATCCTGGGCCTACTCCTCTTGTTTTGTTAGCGACATTCATTACAGATGCGCGGCCAGCGTCCTTCGCTAGCATTTTGCCTACGTTGGGACATCCTGTAACCTCCTTTCGTCTCTTCTATAAAAGAAAACAATGATCATGGCACATCTATTTCACGATCTCCCTGAAGATAAGCCCTCCGCGTGTGAATGCGGAGGGCTTGTCGATGACTGCTACGTAGCTTTCAGGGCTTCTTTGTACGTTTGCGCACCTCTTCAATAGCATCATACATTTCATTCATACCAACCCCTGAACCTTGGGAAAGTTCTTGCAAACAATCCGTACGTTGCTTGAGCGCCTGACTAAAATCCTGGTAGGCCATGCCTGTCCAGGCGGCAAGATCGTGAAGAATGGCCCGGTCCGCATGCTCAAAGGTATCATCAAACTCATTCCACAATGAGAGCGGAATGGGCACAATAACATTTGGGCTGGCAGAATCGACCTGCGATTGTATAAAATGTGTAGTAAACCAACGCCGACGTGGAGGATAGACACGCTCCACCAAACCAATATTCACGATTAACCCCAGTCGTCGCACATCTTCAACATTCAATCGCAAATCGCGATGATACATCTGAATCACATCATCAATGGTATCTGCATGCACACTGGTTGCTACATGATAACCCTGGCCGGGCAGGGTCAGGTAACGACGAGCAACACGTCCCCACATATAGATAGGTAAATGATCACTGACCTCATTACACAGCGCATAGGTGGCAGAAGGATTAATGTCAGGCAAACGAGTAAAGGAAAAATTTTCATACATCCCAGACATATACGCTACAGCCGTTCCTTCAGGAAGAAACTGGAGTAATGCATTGAGCGTTGTGGTCTTCCCCACGCCAGGTTGGGGATCTGTTGGACCCGCGACAGTGAGCGAGGCTCCACACTCTAGCATAAGCCAGGTAAGGGCTGCAGTCTCTGCATCAACGCTGCGCAATGCAATGATTTGCGCTATGGAGAGAGGTTTTCGGGACTCATAGTGCCAATAATAGCGTTCATAGGGATCGCGTGGATCAAACATACTACACATTCCTTCCAGATGCAATGAGAGCTTGTATATCAGAGTTATCTACAAATTACGTTGTTTGTTCCCTAACTTTTTCTGTAAGACTATCACCCTTGAGTACCTCTGATATAGGTACTTTAAGCCACCCTGGATGAGGACTCCAGCCAATCGCGATAACTCGAGGGCGCTGTTCATCTTCCAGCTCAATCATGCTCACGGAAGCATTACCAATCACCAACGCTCCAGCACATCCAGCATCTAAGCCCGTATAATAAGCAATTAACAGCTTGATAACATCAGCATGTGCCACAAACGCGGGATAGGCTCCAATACCTTCCTGTGTACGCCAGCGCTCAACAGCCTCTACGACCCGCTGTTGTACCTGGGGAAAGGTCTCAATACCCTCTGGGGCCACCGTCGGGTCTTTTACATACGCTTTCCACGCAGGATCATTTTTGGCAAGTTCCTCTATGATCTGCCCTGCCCAGTGCCCTATATCAGTATCCATCAGGTCTGGCTCAAGTTGGAGACACAGCTCTCGTCCCTTCCCAATGATCTCAGCAGTATCGCGCGCCCGTTCTAGAGGACTGCTAATAACTGCGCTGATGGGAAGAACGGCCAGGGCTTCTGCGAGTTGAGCTACCTGGTGTCGCCCGATATCGTTCAATGCAACTCCCGGCAGTCGCCCCGGAAGACGGTGTTCAACATTCCATGTCGTTTGTCCATGCCGAATAATGAGCAATGTCTGTTTCATATTAGTCTGTATACTTTCCACCGTACAAAATCGCTGAAGCCGCATCCGCCAGCATAGAAAGTGCCCACCCGCAAAGAGATAGATCCACAAAATGTGTATTAAGCTATATCCGGTACCAGTCAATCTTTTTAGAGAGTCTGCCAAGCGCATCATGTGGGTATTCTTCTCCCTATTGAGTCACGACAAGACAACCCTGGCACGCGTCCATCGAGCCTTATCTACAGCCACAGATCAGCCAATTGTATCTCATTGTATCAGGGCAAACATCAGTGCTGCAACCTGACAGAGACGGTTTCTCACTAATGCAAAATTCTCTTCAATCCATATATCAGTATATACACACTTTATGGTACACCTACCCGTCAACATTACAAATATCAATACATCAATGTATTTTCGCAAGAGGGAAGAGGGAGAGGAAGATCATTAGACAACATGCTTCCAGTCAACAAGGGCTTCAAAGTGATTAAGCACGGTGGGATCATTATCTGCCGCCCAGCCATCTGGATGGACCAGGACGTGCTTATGCAAATACAGCAAGGCTACAAGCCACTTGCGTTTACCAGTACCCTCTTGACCACGCAATAACTCGGCATTGGCATGTTCCAACAAGAAGGTAATAATGGTCAATTGAGCCATACGCTCCACCAGACCACGCATAGGTAACTGAGCACTCTCAGTATCAAGGTTGACGAGTTGCTGCAAGCGTTCAGCAAGTTTTTGCAGCAGAATTTGTATTTCCAGAGATACAGGTTTCACAAAGGCATGTTGCAATGACTGCAAACGTTGATATAACATTGTAAAAAGGGCTGCATCGGCTCCCTCTTTGGCGATAGCTCGTGCAACATCCAGCACAATCACATTACTAGATCCCTCCCATACCACATTCACAATCGCATCACGTAACATACGAGCGTTTACCCATTCCTCTACATAGCCATTACCACCACGCATTTCTAGCGCCTCTAGCGTCACATATTCACCACGCTTGGGGATATAGTATTTGCAGAGTGGTGTTAAAATACGTAACAAATGACGATCCTCATCTGCTCCACAGCGATCAACACGCTCCAAAACCGCTATCGTCTCAAATGCCAGGGCCGCACACCCTTCAATTTCAATGAGCAAATCAACAAGCTGGCGGCGCATCAACGGATGTTCTGCCAGCGGACGTCCAAAAACAACCCTTCCACGCGTATGCACCAATGCTTCCAGATAGCTACGGCGCATGGCAGCAAGTGAGCCAATCGCAGCCCAGAGACGAGTGAGATTAATCATTTCGGTCATCTGAACAAAGCCATGTTGCAACTCACCCACAAGATACGCCTGTGCGCCATGGAGCGTCACCTCACCTGTCGCCAGCGAGCGTGTGCCCAGTTTATCCTTCAAGCGGTGAATACTATAAGCATTATGTGTTCCATCATCCAGTGTTTTAGGTACAAGAAATAAACCTAGACCACGTGTTCCTGCAGGTGCTCCTTCTGGGCGAGCTAGCGTCAGAATACACTCAGCAGAGACATTAGAGCAGAACCACTTATCACCCCAGAGTTCCCATTCTGGCTGAAGTTCTTCCTGTGAGGATTCGTCAACATGGCATTGCTTTGCTACGGTAGCGGTCAGACCTACATCAGAACCACCTTGCTTCTCTGTAAGAAACATCGCCCCTTGCTTGAGCTCTTGTAAAATTAGTGAAGTAAGACCAGGCAAGAAGCGTTGTTTGAGGGATTCACTTCCATAGCGTTCAAGCACGCGGGCAAGCGCATCAGTCATCGCAACGGGGCAAAACACTCCCGACTCAGCCTGCATACCCAGATACCCCAGCGCAAATTTGACAGACTGTGGCACACGTCCCGGCCAGCCCAATGCACCCTCTCGATGAGAACAGGCGGCAATAGCAAACTTCTCATAGACAATTTGCTCCAGTTCGTGATAAGCTGGATGAAAGACCACCTCATCAATACGCTGACCACGCCTATCGAACTGTTTTAGCACAGGCCCCTGGCAATTTGCAATTTCAGCCAATCCATCCATTCGTTGTGAGGCCACCGAACCCAAAGCAAAGAGAATCGGCTGCGCACGCTCATAGTCCTCGTTAGAAAGATGGTGGCGCAATAGAAACGATAGGTCTGGATCTGCGGCATAAAAATTTATACCACTGCTCTCAGGCATGAGCTGGTCAAGATTTGCCATGATTTAGTTCCTTTCACCGCAGCGTTCTCTCGCTCCGCTACTCCTGTCGTCGCGTCACCATATCACGCGGTGCCGCTACCAGACCCAATTGTAAGCCACCTGGGCCAACCAGGGCTTTGGGCAAAGATTTCTGGATCTGTGGTACCGGGTCTGCAGTGCAAACATTGGCAGGCTGGTTATTTGTTGCGGCACAAACGGCTGCCGTCAGATAGTTCGCCGAGCCAAGAATACCCTTGGAGATATCCGTGGTTGGGTCTTTGAGTTGCGTTGCAATATCCTGATAGGACACGTCAATCAGCACTTGTGGAGAGTAGTAAGAACCTGTCGAGGTCAGTTGATTGCCAATTAGCAGGAATGGGATGCTACCTGCGCTACTTGCCGTGGTATAGGGAGGAGCGTCATAGGTTTTCGCCAGTTGCGTTTGCGCCGGGGTAGGTGTATCAAGCGGATTTCCATTGTTATCTTGCGTTTCCACTGCAACAAAATCAATGTATTGACTGGTATAGGTGCTCTTATGGAAGGTAAACGTCGGGACATTCGACTCGCTAGATGACATCTGTTCGAGCGGACCAAATGTACCAAACCGACTGAGCGCGACGATAATTGCCCAACGTTGCGCAGCACAATATGGACAATAGTTGGCTCCCATATATAAGATTTGAGGCTTGCCTGTTGGTCCTTTCAAAGGAGGCTTTCCCGCAGGAAGAGGATGCAGTAAGTTCTGCGCGCTACCAGTGCCAACGCTTGCCAGTAATTTTGGGTCAATTGTGGTAATAGTCTTAAACACGGCTGAATCCGCTGCTACTGTATTTGTACTCTGCTGGTGTGCCAGAAAGAGAAAAATACCAATAACGACTACAACCATCACAAGGATGCCACCTATCAGGAACCAGGGACTTTGACCTGATGTGCGTTTCCGTGAACGTCTACTGCGTGATTGCGTTTTTGTATTTTGACCGGCATCCAGTCGTTGCTGCCGTTGCTGCCGTACCTGTTCGCGTCGTTGAGCGGCTGATGTTTCCTGTTGTTTTTTTGCCATAAAAATCCTCTTTATGCTCTTCAGTTACCAATGGCTACCCCTTCTATTTTAGCATAAGGGGTGACACCTGTATATCTCATCTGTACACGAAAAAGCATCATGGTTGTGAACGATCAAAACCACCAGAATCAGGCAAATCATCTGCCTGATTAGACAAAAACAACCAGTAAAAATTTTTTCTTGACAAAGTCTAGACAATAGAGTACAATTCTAGCACATGAGCGATAGAGCACTTGCCTCGTTCGTCTAGTGGCCTAGGACGCCGCCCTTTCAAGGCGGAGATCACGGGTTCGACTCCCGTACGAGGTATTATTTAGCAGAGCAGCCTGACATATTTCATCAGTCAGGCTGCTCTCACGTTTGAGCCACCCCAAAAGCCTGTACAACTATTGAAAGGCTGGTGACAGATGATTAGCGTAGAAGAGGCACTGGAGTGTATTCTTGCAGAAATTTCGCCATTGAATGTGGTACAGGTTCCACTGCCAGCGTCTCTTGGGTTAGTACTGGCGCAAGATATCGTCGCTCAAGAAGATATTCCTCCCTTCAATAACTCTGCAATGGATGGTTTTGCACTCCTCAGCAAAGATAGTCAGGCACACGGTGGAACTCCCCCCCGCCTACAAGTCACAGGTGAAGTCGCCGCAGGATATATTGCAGATCATGCTGTCGAGAAAGGCACTGCTATGCGGATCATGACCGGCGCATGCGTGCCACCAGGAGCCGACACAGGTAATCCAGGTGGAGCTAACCCGCTCCGATGGGCCGAAAAGTGAGTGGGTAGAGGTGTTACAAGAGGTCGCTCCTGGGAATAACATTCGTCCTGCGGGTGAAGATATGCGTCGTGGACAAACGGTATTGTTACGCGGTACTGAGATTGGGGTATGGGAGATTGGAATCCTCGCCACTCTTGGTTGGAACAACGTCCCTGTCGTTCGTCGCCCACGTATCGCAATCCTGGGCACAGGTGACGAGGTTATTGACGTAAATGAACCACTACAACCAGGGAAGATTCGTAACAGCAACAGTTACCTCCTTGAGGCCGCAGTACGACGAGGAGGGGCCGAAGCGTATCGCCTGGGCGTGGCTCGTGACACCATCGAGAGCTTGCGTGAAAAGTTCAGTGAGGCCATTACCTATGACCTTATTCTGACCACTGGTGGTGTCTCTGTTGGTGATTTCGATCTGGTGAAGAAGATCATGCAAGAACAGGGTACGATCAATTTCTGGCAGGTCAATATGCGACCAGGTAAGCCACTGGCCTTTGGTCATATCAATGGAGTACCATTACTCGGATTGCCTGGCAACCCTGTCTCAAGTGCGGTAACCTTCGCCTTATTTGGCTCTCCAGCGATACGTAAGCTACAAGGTCATACACGTCTGGTGAAGCCACAGGTAACAGCTACTGTGGCACATGGAATACAGGGAACAACACGCCGTCACTATGTACGCGCTCATGTAGAGTGGCATGATGGTCACTTTCTCGCCCAGACTACCGGCAATCAGGGTTCTCACATCATGACCTCCCTACTCAACACTAACGCCCTGGTTATTGTGCCAGAAGGCTGCCCAGGTATACATCCAGGCGATACAGCACAAGCTCTCATGCTTGACTGGCCCGAAGTCAAACAAGTGACTTCACGCTCATGGCTATAAGATAGCAGAGGGGGTCTCGACTTTCCCTCAGAGACGATAGCGTAGCTGGTCGCGAGAAAGATGCAATAGAGCAGCGGCACGAACCTGATTACCACGACAGAGATCAAGAGCTTCCTGGATGAAAATACGCTCAATACTGTCCAGAAAAACTGGTAGATCGATACCATCCGGGGGGAGATGTAACTGCTGCCGTATCTCTTGTAAGCGTTGTGGGGCGCCCATTGCGCTCTGGCATAGAGATTGTGGCAAGTCTCTTGGAAGAATTACATTGTCATTACACAAAATCTGACCGTGCTGGATAGCGCTGCGTAACTCACGAACATTACCAGGCCAATGATAGCGTAGCGATAATGCCAGGGCTTCCTGGCTCATATGTAACGGTTCTGCTCCCTCGGTACTATAGAGTTGCAAAAAATGCTTTACTAGCGGCTCAATATCTTCTGGGCGCTCCCGTAGCGGTGGCAAAGAGATAGCCATGACCTTTAAGCGGTAAAAGAGGTCGTCTCGAAAGGCTTTATGGGCTATAGCGGATGGCAAATCCACATTCGTGGCGGAGATTATACGGAGATCGACGTGAATTTCTTTAGTACTACCCACACGGCGAAAACTTTGCGTTTCGAGAAAGCGCAAGAGTTTTGCTTGTAAGACAAAAGGCATCGAGCCTATTTCATCGAGGAAAAGGGTTCCACCATCGGCCCGCAAGAGATGGCCTTCACGAGAAACCCTGGCATCGGTAAAAGCACCAGCCTCTACACCAAATAGTTCCGTTTCCAGCAATGTCTCAGGGATAGCAGCACAGTTAATAGGAACAAATTGGTGGGTAGCACGATTACTTAGTTCATGGATTGCTCGCGCAACAACATCCTTGCCTGTTCCACTCTCGCCTTGCAACAGAACCGTTGTTGGATGCATCGCTACCTGACGTACTATCGTCGCAACATCACGCATAGCGGCACTACGCCCGATGATCATTCCAGCTAGAAGATGATCACCATCAGGATTTTCAAACGGTTCATGACAAAATGACGCTTCCTGCCCTTTCACACCTACCATCCCTTCAGCAAGACCAGAAACCTGGGATACCCCGTTAATTTCCGCCTCTTAGCGCATACAAATCATAGACACCACTAGACGACGCGAGTGGCCCATTAGAAGACAAGGGTTGCAAGGGTTGGGGATTGGCAATCCAACCGCGTCCTGGTACAAAGGTCGCCCCATTGCCACCATTTCCCCACTGCGACTGCGTTTCGCAGGGGACAGAAGAAGCAAACGATGGCGACAATCCCTCTCCTGGAGGTAAAGTCGCTGACCAGGGTGGTGTTGTAGTAGCGGCATAGCCAGGAGCTACATAGCCATTATTAAATAGAGTTGACAAGATCTCTCGAGATAGGTGAAAATTCATTCATCTGGACTGGCCCTGGTAAGGAGAGATGTAATAAGCCTTCAGCAATCAACTCGCCCGCTACCTTACATACCCATTCAGGGGTCATCCCCAATTCCTGGCAGGCCGCTAGCAACGAGGAACGACCATCCACTCGTGTCAGGAGTCTCCATTGCTCTGGCGTCAACTGCTTCGAAGGGTTGCTCTCACGTAACGCGGAGAGGTCGGCTGCCATGAGAATCATATCAGGGCGCATAAACGATGTATCAATGCTACTTTGGCGTTGATGGCACCTGTACCTGTATAGGCTCTGATACCCTTACAGGAGGAGACATAGAAGCAGGATTCTCACCACGCAAACCAGCGAACATCGGTGATGAAGACTCAGTCAAGGGTAATGCCATTTCTGTAGAGGAAGATCCAGACAGGAATTGTGAAGGATTGGTCAATGTAGGGGGACCAGACATGTCGGCTATCCCTGGCTGTCCGGCCTGTAGGACACCAGATGATGTTGCATTATAAAGAGGTTGGGTTGATCGTGAAACTCGAGGATATGTAGGAATTGCGGACAACAAAGAAGAGATGGATACAGAAACAAGCAAACGGTCAGGCGCTACGGCATCTTCTTCAAAGTAGATCTCGCCAGAGGACCACATGAGAAGAGCCTGTAATACTTCAGTAGCTTTCCTGGTGAACCATCCTCGCAACTCCTCATGTCCTACATGTCCTAGATCCATGAGCGTCAGCGCCATGCGAGTTTCACTGAATTGTATGGGTCCTAATAAAAGCAGCGTTTCTTGCAAAGCTTGTGTCGAAATAACCCCATCGTTTCGTAATCTCTCTCCAAGAGTCATATTCGTACGAACAGGGCCAATGCAGACCAGATGTCCCGCCTGGAAGTACAATTCAACCCATTGCATTTCCTGTTTTACTTGAAGCAAGCCAGTCTTCGCGTATCTCTCGACTCGCTGCAGCACAAGCGACAAATCCAACTGCTCTAATGTACCTAGTAATGACACAGTTCTTCACCATCCATATCCAACAAACGATTCCTGGTAAGCAGCGTACTCACGACTCTCCATAGATAGAGACGCTAGCACAAGAACCCACTACAAAAACTGTCACACAGATATGGTTATACATATACTATAGTTTGATACTCTTGACCATACAGCCGACAATCCCTGACCGTCATTGCCTGAGGTGGGGCAGATTCCCTGGCATCTGAGAGAAGAGAAGCCAGGAAATCAACTAAGGAAAGCCCCACACCCTTGATACGGAGGGAGAGGGATTCGAACCCCCGGGGCGGTTAACCCAGCTGTTTTCAAGACAGCCGCAATAGTCCACTCTGCCATCCCTCCACACATAGTGTACCACAACCGTGACCAGTTTTGGAAGAGGTCATGAGAAATTCGTTAGTGACGGTGTTTATTCTCAGTCCTATGTATGCTCATCAATAACCTTTCCAGGCTATCTCAGCTTACTCACGTGGAGGAAAAAGCAAGGCATTTCCCATATATGGGCGTAGGACTTTTGGTATAACTACAGAACCATCGGCCTGTTGATATGTTTCCAAAATGGCCGCCATCGTGCGCCCTACGGCTAATCCCGATGCATTCAAGGTATGTACATACTCTGCACGAGCACTACTTGCTGGCCGATATTTGATATTGGCACGACGTGCCTGAAACGTTTCACAATTACTGGCTGAAGAAATCTCTACATAGCGTTGCTGGCCTGCCATCCACACCTCCACATCGATGGTTTTGGCAGAGGCAAAGGGCAGGTTTCCTACCGAGAGTTCTACCACACGATAAGGTAACTCCAGGTGACGCAGGATAGCTTCTGCATGTAGAACCATCTGTTCGAGTGCCTCGTATGAACTCTGTGGGACAACCAACTGAAATAGTTCCACGTTATTAAATTGATGGAGGCGTAACAACCCCCGTGTCTGTGAGGCTGATCCCACTTCACGTCGAAACGCCGTTGTCCAGGCCACATAACGCAGGGGAAGTAGATCTGCCGACAGAATGCTGTCGCAATGCATACCTACCAGCGGCACTTCAGCAGTCAGGATTCAGATACAGTTCATCTTCAGCACAGGCATAGGCCTGATCTTCAAATTTTGGGAGTTGCGCTGCTCCTAACATCACCGAACGTTTCACAAGCAGAGGTGGCATAATCTCGGTATACCCATGTTGCCGTGTATGTACATCAAGCATAAATGAGATCAGCGCGCGCTCCAGTCGTGCTCCAGCGCCTTTCAGAAGCACAAAGCGATTACCAGCAATCCTGGTACCACCCTCAACATCGATGAGTCCTAAACGTTCACCTACATCCCAGTGAGCTTTTGGCTCAAAGTGAAACGAGAGAGGATTTCCCCAGTTCCGTAGTTCGTGATTTTCCTGCGCACCATCACTCTCCGGTACACTCTGATGAGGGAAGTTCGGCAAGCTTAGCAAAAGCGGTCGGAGACGAGTATCAATATCAGTAATCTGTATCTCAAGTTGTCGGATGTCTCGTATCGTGGCCTTCATCTGTTGATTGAGAGTTGGACGATCCTCAAGAGGCCATGTACGTAACACATCCTTCAGTTCTCGCAATGAAGCGTAAAGACCATCCTTACGCGTGACCAGACCACGCCACTGCTCTGCCAAACGAAGTATCTCATCAATATTACCAGACTCACACCGTCGCCGCAAAACTTCACGCACCAATTGCGGATGTTGACAAATAAAATCAAGGCTTAACATAACAGGTATAGTATAGCATATAGTACAGTCATATCATTGCATGGTCAGTGAGATATGCGCTACACTATACAGTAACTACTCAGCCTTTGTTCCAGATTCCTCAGTGCCATAGGCGCTTCGCAGGCCCATGAGTCATCCCAGTAACTATTCAGGTGTTCTCACCACCTACGGTGGCTCGCCCTCGTTTTGTTGGCAGTGGCAGGGTTTGCGGCGCAAACCCTGCCACTGCCAACAAAACCTACGAAGCGCCTGTGGCGCTGAGGAATCTGGAAAAGGAGACCTGAATAGTTACCGGGATGACTCATGAAGAGTGAGCCACCGTCGGTCGTAAGGAGATCTGAAGAGTCACCAACCTACTAAAACCAAAGAGCAGAGCGCATGATCACGATTATCAAACGCAATCCACAAGGTGAGGCAACAGTTCAGTACCAGGGTGAAATCATCAAGCATTTCTCTTATGGGATCATTATCGAGGCCATCTGGACCGGGATGACAAAGGATTTGGGTTATACCAGCTTTGAACCAGGAGACCACTTTACCGAGTACTTCTACACAGATCGCTGGTTCAATATCTTCGATATCAGAAGCACAAATGGCCTGCGCAAAGGCTGGTACTGTAACGTCACTGAACCGGCCATCCTCTTTGAGGATCACATAGAACAGGTCGATCTTATTTTAGATGTGTGGGTCAACCCAACAGGAGAAGCACTTCTCCTGGATGAAGATGAATTCGCCGCCAGTACTACCCTCAGCAATGAGCAACGTAGCGCGGCCCAACAAGGGCTGCGAGCACTCTTACACACGCTGGCAACCCGACAAGAAGCTTTTTCAGCTATTGCAGATACGTAAGCTATAATTGTGCCATCACATTTTTACTGATGGCACGTAACGTTGCAAATACGCCCCGCCCATCAGAGGCCACAGCTTCAAAACTGGGTACACGACGACGATTGAGATAACGATCAAGCACCGCTGTGGGTAGAGCAGAAGGCATATCACGCTTATTCCATTGTATGATAAAGGGAAATGTACTCATATCTTTGCCAATACGGCGCATATTCATCTCTAGCTCAGCAATACTCTGGACATTCTCTTCAAACTTCTCTGCCTGTGAGTCTACGACAAAAACGATACCATCGGCACCGCTCAATACGGCAAGACGGGTGCGCTCATAGAGAATTTGGCCAGGGACAGTATAAAGGTGGAAACGTGTGCGAAAGCCATGTACAGTACCAAGATCGAGCGGTAAAAAATCAAAGAACAACGTACGCTCGGTTTCGGTCGCAATAGAGAGCATCTCCCCACGGGCATTGGGGTTGATGCTCTTAAAGACATGTTGCAAATTCGTCGTTTTGCCACAATAGCCAATGCCATAGTAAACAATCTTGCAATGGATCTCGTGGGTAGCAATGTTGATAAGCGCCATAGGTGCTAGATCCTCTAATCACGGAAGAGCAAATCAATGGTATCCTCAACGGAAGAGCGAAATTGTAGATTGATGACGGAAGATTTCGTCCGCGATGTATCAGTGCGCACTCGTTCTAACACATGCCCCAGTTCATCGGCGGCTTTCTTCGAGAGTACTTTGACCAATCCTATATGTGTCAGCCTGTCAAAAATAATCACCAGCAGCCATTGCTCTTCGACCATAGAAGTATAGATGTTTTCCTGGACGCCCTGTTGGAAAATATTACGAAAATCCTTTTCATCCAGCAGCTTTGCAACCTCCCGTGAGGAAGAGAAAACACCCGCCAGTAATGCACCCAACGTGGTCGCATTGCGTCGTGTCCCTGTTCCTTGTACGGCAACCACCTGACCGCTTTTGTCAATAAGCATAGCAGAAGTGGCATTGGTATCGTTCATAAGCTTTGTCAATACTGAATAAATAGAAGCAAGTTCACGATCAGATATGACAAGATTCGTCAGTTGTTCCATGGACGCGCCGCCCTCCGTATACATGCCTAGCATAAGCTATCTCATCCACTATTATCTTCAGTGCTACGCGATATCAAGAGCCTCAAGAATTTCATTACGACTCGTTTTCACTAAATGACGTACACGACCAATGTTTGAGGCATTATCAGAAAGAGTTACCATCAGGGCAAAATCCCCCAATGGATCAACACTGACCAAACCATGTTCATACTCCATGAGCACGCCAACCACGCTTCCCCGCGCAATCTCCTGTCCCAGTGCCTCCGCTGTGCTCAGACCTGTGCTCGAGATTGCACCCACCGCCTCCAGATCATCCTTACCATCACGCGTCAAACCTTCGATCATAAGGCCGTCCCGCCCCACCAGGATAGCCTGGCGCACACCGGGAATCGATAAGAAACGGCTTAGAGTCTGTTTTAGATCAACCATTCTTTCCTCCGCACTAAAAGGCTGGATACATACTGAGTGAGTATGACCCTTGCTATTCTAACCTATGCACGAGCATGACGCAATCGCATGGGACATCTTGGCTAATAGTAACATGCAGATCTCTCAGTGCCTCAAGTGCTTCCGCAGGCTGTTTTGTGTGTGTGTCATGATTTGCGTCGCAAACTATGACACACACACACAAAACAGCCTGCGAGCCACCGCTGATGGCAAGTATATCATACTCCCCATACTTCCGCTTAGCGATATTTTGTACCGTAGTTGGGTGCCTCTTTTGTAACCATCACGTCATGCGGATGGCTTTCACGCAACCCTGCACCCGTAATACGTATAAATTTTGTGTTTTCCTGCATCTCGTTGATGGTCGCAGCACCTACGTAGCCCATCGCCTGACGTAGACCACCTACCAACTGGTACACCAACGGACCAAGCATACCTTTATAGGGCACACGTGCCTCAATACCTTCGGCGATCAGGTGAGTTTCATCCATATCACCCTGAAAGTAGCGATGCTTACTATGGCGGCGCTGCTTCATAGCTCCGATTGATCCCATACCCCTATAGTCCTTGAAGCGCTCACCATGTGAGATGGTAAGTTCACCAGGGCTTTCATCGACGCCAGCCAGCAGGCTACCTAACATCACGGTGTCAGCACCGGCGGCAATTGCTTTCGCGATATCACCTGAGTACTGGATACCACCATCTCCGATAATCGGTATATTGTAACGACGTGCAACAGAGACACAATCGTAGATGGCTGTAATCTGGGGCATACCAATTCCCGCAATGATACGTGTTGTACAGATCGCCCCTGCACCAATGCCAACCTTCACTGCATCCACACCAGCCTGGATCAGCGCCTCTGTCGCTTCAGCAGTCACGACATTGCCAGCAATCAACTGTACCCGCTTACCAAAAAGATCTTTCACACGGGCCACAGTCTCCACCACCATACGCGAATGTGCATGTGATGTATCCACTACCAGCACATCCACCCCTTCTTCAATCAGTGCAGCACAACGAGCCTCAATGTCTGCGCCTACACTAAGAGCTGCTCCAACACGGAGCCGACCAAATTCATCTTTAGCGGCATCGGGATACAAGATTTTTTTCTGGATATCCTTCATTGTAATGAGGCCCTTGAGCATCCCATGTTCATCCACTACTGGCAGCTTTTCAATTTTGTAGCGATGAAGACTGTCACGCGCCTGTTCCAGAGTCGTTCCAACAGGCACAGTTACCAGATGGTCCCGCGTCATCATCTCGGAGATGGGACGCTCCAGGTCCATCTCAAAGCGGATATCGCGGTTCGTCAAAATACCAACAAGTTTCCCAGTTTCTGTGATCGGTATACCGGAGATATGAAAACGCTTCATCGCGTCCAGAGCTTCTCGTAAAGAGGCTGTTGGCTCCAGGGTGACTGGATCTGTGATCATGCCTGACTCAGAACGCTTCACCTTATCAACTTCCTGGGCCTGTTCTTCAATCGACAAATTACAATGAATAATGCCTATTCCCCCCTCACGTGCCAGGGCAATCGCCAGTCGCGCCTCAGTTACTGTATCCATGGCCGCACTTACAATCGGCACATTCAGAGAGATGGTACAGAGTCAGAAGAGTTTGGGTAGATACATCACGAGGAAGTATCGAAGAAGCTGCAGGAATGATGAGCACGTCGTCAAAGGTGAGACCTTCTTTGGCAAACTTTTCGTCAAAAGCGCCTGAGTTATGCGCCGAAGACATAATCGCAGTATTCTCCTTATAAAAAATGCCCAGCACGCCTCTTAGTGCGTGCTGGTGCTGGACCACCTCACAAGGAAGCAAAGTGAATGCTTGCACTGCTTGTTGCTGATGAGACAAACTCTTTACGAATAATTTCTGATAGTGTAGCACCTGGTATTAGAAATCGTCAAATCATCTGTGGTCTCACACAGATATCCGTCAAGCTTGTGTGGAGAGGTACAACTTGTAGGGGCACTGTTTACAAGCTCATTCGTGCATTTAATATATACATTGGCTTGCAAGCAGTGCCCCTACGGCCGGGATCAACATTCGTCAGCGACAGGGAACTGGGAACAGTAGTCAAATGCGTCAACCGTCCAACTATAGGGTGGTGCCTCTTGAGCGACCCCCCACAAAGAGATTGTATAGGAGTACAATTAGCGCAACAACTAGCAGTATGTGAATGAAACTTCCAGCAATACCGAACACGAAACCCAGTAGCCATATCACGACGAGAAAAACCACAATACCCCATAAAAGATTACCCATTATTCAAACTCCTTTTCTCAGTTATGCCATACATGATGATTTTCTGCGTTTGTACAGAAAAGTGCATCTACTCACTACAATTAGCACGTATCAGCAGATCAAATAGATTTGCGCAACCACTCTCAAGACTTGCCATCAGAACGGAACTGCTGTACTGTATACAGAGGAAATTCAACAGCACTAAGTCACTACCTAAGGAGATTTTTTATGTCTGCAAACACGCAGACAACGACACAGATGGCCCGCCACCCATTACAGATACCAGGCAATGAGGCCATTGTCGTTGATAATTTTAGTAAAAGTTATGGTCCCCATCGGGTCGTTGATCATTTACAGTTTACGGTTCATCGTGGAGAGGTTTTTGCACTATTGGGGCCAAATGGCGCTGGTAAGACAACAACCGTTGAAACTCTCGAAGGCTATCGCACTGCCGATGAGGGCACAATTCATGTCCTGGGACTTGACCCCATCCGTAATGCCAGAGCGCTGAAACCACAAATCGGCGTGATGTTGCAACAGGATGGTCTCTACCCTGGTCTGACAGCCTATGAAGTTCTGCGTCTCTTCGCAGGCTATTTTGAACATCCGCAAGACATTAACGCCCTTCTCGAAAGAGTGGGTCTCACGACAGCAGCCAAAACACGTTGTCGCAGGCTCTCTGGCGGACAGAAACGCCGTCTTGCACTGGCCGTTGCACTGGTAGGGAATCCGGTTCTTGTCTTTATGGATGAGCCAACCGCAGGTATGGACCCACAAGCACGTCTGACCACATGGGAGATCATCCGCGACCTGAAACGCAATGGGGTAACTGTAGTTCTCACCACCCATTTGATGGATGAGGCTGAACGTCTGGCTGACCGTGTCGCGATCATTGACCACGGTCGGCTTATCGCTCTTGACACCCCTGCTACTCTGACTGGCGTAGAAAATGCTCATGTAGTACGTTTTGTTGCACCTGCCGGACTTGACTGTGACGAGTTAGCAACATTACCTTCAGCACACAAAGCAGAAGAGATTCGTCCCGGTAGCTACATCATAGAGACCGATACCGTCCCGGCACTTTTAGCAGATTTGACGGCATGGTTACGCGACCACAATATCACTCTCTCTGAGTTACGCGTGGGACATGGTTCGCTGGAAGACCTGTTCTTGCGCCTCACGGGAGCAGAGGTACGAGATTAAATATGACAACATCTAACACTATCGATTACAACACTGGTAGCTGTAGAGCCGCCAGCCCTGGTCGGCAAATTCTGACACAGGTACAATTTGAGTTACTCCTCACTCTACGACGAGGTGAGAACATCCTGGTTACCTTGATTGTGCCAGTCATGTTACTGATCTTCTTTACATCGCTCAACATTGTGCCTGCTGTCAATGGAAGTGCGGTTACCTTCCTCCTGCCCGGCATACTTGCGTTGGCAATTATGGCCGCCGGTATGGTAAATCTGGGAATTGCCACAGCCTATGAACGATACTATGGTGTACTAAAACGGCTGGGTAGCTCACCCCTGCCACGTAGTGGGCTGATCATCGCTAAAGTGATTTCCATCCTCATTCTGGAGGTGGTTCAGGTTCTTATCCTTGTTGGTATCGCAGTTATACTCTACGGATGGCGACCGGCGGGATCACCACTCCTGGCGCTTCTTGCGATAGCTCTGGGTACTATCACCTTTGCGGCACTGGGCCTGGCAATGGCAGGTGCTCTGCGTGCGGAACTGACATTAGCAGGAGCCAACGCGCTTTTCCTGCTCTTTGTTCTCTTAGGTGGTGGCATTTTACCACTCAGTCACCTGCCCGCTCCACTCGCCGCTCTCGCACAAGTCTTGCCAGCGGCAGCACTCACGCAGGCACTTCAGGCCACTATGAGCAATACAGGAACATTTCCGGCATTCCCACTGCTGGTACTGGCAATCTGGGCAGTATTGATCCTTTTAGTGGCTATACGCACCTTTAAATGGGAATAATCATATCCCTCTATGTACGTACGAGGAGAGACGAGTAAAGAGAGCAATAGAATAATTGCTCACACTTTAGTCGGTTTCTCTTCCTCGAACTCTATTTCCTGCTCGAACTCTATTTCAGGGTCGGATTCTTGTAATTGCACAACCGTGATGAGGAACATACTGAGGATAATCACATGAAGAGCTGTACACCAGGCACAGATGGTATGTAACTTTACAAGCTCTGCATAGACCAGGTAGAACACAGTCAGCATACCAAGCGCCGCCCAGATGCACTCAGCGATACGTAGACTACGCCGTTGCGGCCATATACGCCAGGCTGCAAATGCCAAAGCAGCCATACCCAAACACCACAGCAGACCAGGGATAGTGATAGGAATATCTGTACCATGTATCTTAGAATAAGGACTTTTGAGAACCAGATCACAGTTAATGAAACCAGTATTAGAGCATACAAGGGGTACATTCGCATAGTGAACACCTGTCAGGTAAATAGAAATGCCCACACCCAATAATGCAAGGACGAGCAGTGTTATCTGCCCCCATGAGCGTCGAATGTGTGTCATTGGTACCTCCTCTCATTTACGAAAACATCAGCTACTTCTATTATACTCTCTGTGAGAGTAACTCTTCAGGTCCCCTTTTCTTGACTCCTCAAGTGCCTTGGGCGCTTCGCAAGCTGTTTTGTGTGGGTTTTATCGTCCGTGGAGGAAGTTGCGGCGCAACTTCCTCCACGGACGATAAAACCCACACAAAACAGCTTGCGAGCCACCGCAGGTGGTGAGTAGACCTGAGTAGTTACGAGAGTCTCTTGAAACAACTGCTTGTTAATCACCCAGTGGTGGAGTCACACTTTCGGAAAAGTGACATGCGGCGTAATGTTCGCGGCCTTCTTTTTGCTCGAAAGCAGGTTCCACCTCACGACAAATCTGTTGTGCCATTGGGCAGCGAGTATGGAAACGACACCCTGTAGGAATATTAATCGGACTGGGAAGATCACCCGTGAGAATAATGCGCTGACGCTTTTTCTCTATCTTTGGATCGGGAATAGGAATTGCCGAAAGTAGCGCCTTCGTATAAGGGTGTTTTGGAGAAGTATACAGTTCATCGCGGTCGGCCAGTTCCACAATTTTGCCCAGGTACATCACCGCAATACGATCAGCAACGTGACGCACCACACTTAGATCATGTGAGACAAACAGGTACGTCAGATTGAACTGCTGTTGCAAGCGTTGTAAGAGGTTGAGTACCTGTGCCCGCACGGAGACATCCAGCGCAGAAACAGGCTCATCAGCAACGATAAACTCAGGATTGATCGAAAGGGCACGGGCAACAGCAATACGTTGACGCTGACCACCACTGAACTCGTGGGGATAACGATCAATATATTCAGGACGCAACCCCACTACGCGCAACAACTCTATTGTCCGCTCGCGTCTCTCCTTGGCCGAGCCGATATTGTAGATATGCATAGGTTCTACAATCAACGAACCAATGGTAAAACGTGGATTAAGGGAAGCATATGGGTCCTGGAAGATCATCTGCACTCGTCTGCGCGTCTGTCGCAGCTGCTCGCCTTCTAGTTTGGCCAGATCCTGGTTCCCAAAGAGAATCTGTCCTGCAGTCGGCTTGTAGAGCCTCACCAGGGATCGTCCAATCGTCGTCTTACCAGATCCACTCTCACCAACCAGGCCGAGCGTCTGTCCACGCTCAATACTAAAACTGATGCCATCTACAGCACGTACATATCCCACAACACGCTGTAAGATAATCCCTTTTGTGAGTGGAAAATGCATCTTCAGATCGCGTACATCAAGCAATGTCTTGCTCTCAACCAATGTATCTACCATCTACTTCTCCTTACAGTGTACGCGACATCAGGTCGCCTGTTGCCTCAAGAGCTAATCGCTGAGCTTCTACTCTTGCAAGCCGACGACGTTCTGCATAAGCCTGATTGTCGGGGCTGGTCACATCTATCCAGCATGCTTTGCGATGTGTCAGATTTCCCGCTACGGGATCAAGTGGCGGCATTGTGCGACAGATGCTACGGGCAAAGTAACAGCGTGGCATAAAGGGACAACCCGTCGGAGGTTTCAATAAGTCAGGTGGCGTACCCTCAATGGTTTTCAGTTCTGCGTGGCGCTCCTCGTCCAGACGTGGAATGGAAGCGAGCAGGCCAATAGTATAGGGATGACGGGGGTTGGCAAACAGCTCATCGGTAAGAGCTTCCTCGACTACTTTTCCCGCGTACATCACAATAACGCGGTCAGTCATACCCGCAACTACACCAAGATCGTGGGTGATGAGGATGAGTGCGGTCCCAAACTCCTGACAGACAGTGTTGATCAGTTCGAGGATTTGAGCCTGTACTGTGACATCCAGGGCAGTTGTAGGCTCATCAGCAATCAGGAGTTTAGGGTTACATGCCAGAGCAATAGCAATCATCACACGCTGACGCATCCCTCCACTAAACTGGTGAGGATAAGAGTCGATGCGCTCGGCAGCAGCTGGAATACCTACCTGTTCCAATAAAGAAATGGTCCGTTTGCGGGCTTGACTTTCTGAGAGCTTCATATGAATACGTAGCCCCTCAGCAATCTGTTTCCCTATGGTCATGGTAGGATTAAGGCAAGTCATCGGGTCCTGGAAAATCATCCCTATCTGACCACCACGGATTTTTTGCATAGCGCTCTCTGGCAACTCTAGCAGATCCTGATCCTCAAAAAGGATACTCCCCCCGGCATATTCTCCTGGCGGCTGAGCGACGAGACGCATAATCGAGAGAGAGGTGACACTTTTCCCACAACCACTCTCACCCACTATGGCTACCTTCTCCCCTGGTTTGATCGCAAAACTCACCCCGTCTACAGCACGCACCCGCCCTCCCTTCGCTTTGAAGTAGGTCTTGAGATCCTGCACAGCTAGCAGATACTCACTCAAAGTCATTACTCCTTCTTAACGCAGTACATTTTCTCGCTTAACGTTCTGTCATATGAGGATCGAGGGCATCGCGTAGACCATCACCAACTAAGTTACAACTGAGCACCGTCAAGAAGATGAGCAGTCCAGGGGCAAACACCAGCCATGGAGCACTATCGTAGAGATCCTGGCCGTCACTTACCATATTGCCCCAACTTGCCGTAGGCGGATGCAGACCAAACCCAAAGTAACTCAAGACAGATTCAAAAATGATGTTGGCACCAATGAGTAGCGTTGCATTCACGATAATTGGTCCCGCAGCATTGGGAAGGATGTGACGAAACATTAAGCGGAAACTCCGCGCCCCAATAGTACGAGAGGCCAGGACATATTCACGCTCTTTTAAGGCCAGAAACTCCCCACGCACCAGACGTGACGCAGAAGTCCAGCTAAAGATAGCAATCAAAATGATAATGGCCTGGGGTGAGCCATCGGAGAAAGAGACAGACAGAACGAAGAGGAGCAGATAGGCTGGCACAGCAAGAGCCACATCCGTCAAACGCATCAGAATGTTGTCAACGATACCACCATAGAAACCTGCAATGGCTCCAACTCCGATACCAAAAATCAGGGCTACAAACATCGAACAGAGGCCAACCAGTAACGAAATCTGGCCACCGGCCATAGCACGAGCAAGTTGATCGCGTCCAACATCATCAGTTCCCAGGGGATACGTCCAATTGGGAGGTTGTAAGGCACTGGATGTGTGAAGGACATCTGGTTGATTATGACCCGTCAGCACTGGCCCTAAGAAACAAAAGATAAACAAGCATACGAGGAAAACAAAACCTGCATTGGCTGCTTTATTTCGTATAAAGCGTTCAAAGATGATGCGACTCTGGCTACGGCGCTTCTGTGCCAGCTCTGGCGTTAACTCTAGAAAAGGTTCGTCTTCATCTACAGAGGTAGCTTTAAGGTCTTGAGAAATGTCCATGGATGTTTCCTTCTCCCAGCAATTAAGAGTAGCGGATACGTGGATCCATGACTGCATATAAAATGTCTGCGATCAGGTTAAATGTAACGACAAACACTCCACTGATCACTAATATCGCCATGAGGATGGGAAAGTCACGACCTTCCAGGGAATTGATAAACAGTGATCCCATTCCAGGCCAGGCAAAGATGCCTTCAGTAATCGTTGCACCGCCAGCTACTGATCCAAAATCGATAGCCACAACGGTAATTAGCGGTATAACCGCGTTACGCAATGCATGCCGCACCAACATTGCGGTGGGATTAACACCCTTGGCTCTGGCCGTGCGCATGTAATCCTGCTTCACAACTTCAATCATACTGGAACGCATATAACGACTCCAGCCAGCGATAAAGAGGAATGAAAGGGCTGTTGTCGGTAAGATGAGATGTAACACCTGGTCGAGAAACCCATTGAAGGCATCAAAGGTATAGCCAAGTGTGGTCATACCCGAAACCGGAAGCATGTGCAGTTTAACCGCGAATAGATCCTGCAAAAAGAGACCCAGCAGAAAGGCTGGCATGGCAATCCCAAAGTATGAGAGTGTCGTTATGGCATAATCAGTAATGGAGTTTTGACGTACAGCCGAAATAACTCCCAAGAAAACGGCAAAGATTAATGCGACAGAGAGAGAACAGGCAAACAACTCTATCGTTGCGGGAAACCGTTGCGCAAAAATGTCTGAGACGGGTTGATTGGTGACAAACGAATAGCCAAAGTTCCCAACAAGACAGTTTTCCAGCCATTTCAGATACTGAATAGGGAGTGGCTGATCTAAACCAAAACGAATACGTAAAGCAGCCCGTCCGGCAGCACTCAGACGAGGGTTGAATATCACCGAGTCTGCACCACCCGGCATTGCGTGAATTAAGAGGAACATAAAAACGGACAGCAAGAGCATCAAAGGGAACGCTTGTAATAAGCGACGAATAATATATCGACTCATAGACCCCTCCGGCACAAAAAAGGTGAGGACATATATCGTTCCCTATAGTGTATCACCTTTTCTATTGGCGTCAACTGTTTATTACACAAAAATGTCTCTGGTTTGGAGTGTCAGAACCACCAACCAGAGACATGACAGAGTACGATTTGAAGGATGATGGGTTAGTTCGCTACAATGTAGCTAACATTTACCACCAGCACACCACCAGTCCCAAACGTTGACTGTCTCCGAGGCACCCTCTGGACCAGGAGCATAGTTCTGGGCGGTTGTCTTGGCTATACCAAGGTCCGTGGGACTATACAGCACGACAAATGGGAAGTCGGTTAGTTCAAGTTGATGAATCTGGTCGAAAGCTTGCTGACGTACCAGAGGATCAGCGCTCTGCTGCTCCTGTCTCAGGTATTTTTGCATCTGCTGGTTGCAGTAGAAACTCCAGTTTTCGCCATTTACGCCTTGCTGGGTGCAGTCCAGGAGAGAAGCATCATCCGGATCGTATACATACGCATTCTCGAACTCAGCCAGATCATGCTGCCCATTGGGCATAAATTTACCAAAGAAGGTACTGGCAGGATAGTTCACGATGTCGAGCTTAATACCAATGTCCTTAAAGTTGGACTGCAAGATCAATTCGTCGGCGGCACGCCAGGGCTTACCTGTCGTTGTGGAGTATTTGAACTCCAGTTTTTGACCATTCTTTGTACGTATCCCATCGGAACCCTTCACCCATCCATCTTGATCAAGCAGAGCATTTGCAGCAGCAGGATCAAATTTCGGACAGGGAGGCATCGGCCTGATACCCTGGATTGAAAGATTTCCCATGATCGGTACACAGTGGCAACGCTTCCCCTAAACGAGCCGTCTGGATCAGGGCATTGTGATCAATTGCCATAGCCATGGCTTTACGTACGTCGACATCTTTCCCAAGAATAGGGTTCTTGAGGTTAATGATCATCACTTCATAGTTTGTAGCATTGGGATTGGCTGCCAGCTTGTAGTTTGTCAGAGCCTTGTACGTATTCGTCTTGCTTACATCAAGGAACCAGGACGATGTAACGGAACCAGCCTGCAAGTCTTTCAGAATGGTATTCTCATCAGCAACGGGACGGAAGATAATTTTGTCCAGGTAAGGCAAACCTTCAGAAGCACGATAGTAGTTCGGATTCCGAACAACCGTATAGTGATCACCTGGCACACTCTCACTCATCATGAAAGGACCGCTGGTTACCGCAGGATCCAGGTTATCTTTGGACTTCACAATCGAGTCAGGAGCCATTGTTGCAAAGTGATGCTCAGGTAGAGGTGAACCACCACCATCAGTCCACAACGAGAGAAATGGGGCATATGCCTGACTAAGGTGGAAGGTGATCGTGAGTTTATCTGCTGAGACATCTGCTGATGTAATCAGGTTGTAACCAACGGTACTGGCAGCACCAAATTTGGGATTATCCCAAAGTTTCCAGGTAAAATTAAAGTCATCTGCGTTGAGGGGCTGGCCATCAGACCACTTTAAACCCGGACGTAGTTTAAACGTCCATGTTTTGAGATCAGGACTAATTTCTTTATTAGCAAGCGTTGGAATTTCTGATACGATACCAGGGGTAATTTTACCATTATAGTCACCAACGAATGCAGGAGCGTACAACGATTGCTCAACTACAACATCAAACGTTTGTGAGTCAGCATTAGGAATCAAGGAACCTGGCTCGTTAGGGATATCGTCGATCCAGGTACCACCTTTCACGGGCTTGCACCAGGCGTCGGAGCCTGGGGAGTTCCCTGCGCGCCACACGCGCTTAGCAGCAACATCAGCACTGACACAAGAGAAAAGGCCATTATGAGAAACTGGGGTCTTGGCTTCTTGAGCATCATACCTCCTCAAAATAAATGCTTTTTAAGGAAAACTACTACAGGCAATCAGAGGTACAGTTTCCTCTACCCGGCTTAACGGAGTAGAAGCCAACACAAAATTTCAATTTTATACCAATTTGTGTTCGGTCTGACAATGTGGTTTTGGCTCCTGAGGCCTGATGCCACGTGCGAAAGATTATCGTTACGAATACAAGTTGGTATTAGTACCCCCGATGTTCAGGCCATTCTATTATGTATTACGTAGCCCAATCACAACTTCTCACATGATTTATGAGTATTTGACACATTTTTATCAACATTTAATCATTGAACAAGCATCTCTTACAAAAAATCGGCTGATGAATGACGATTGAGATACGACTACATTACAAGCAAGAACCGTGTTATAATTGTAAACACTGAAAGGTCTGCTGCACATGCAGTATCTCTCTTCAATAACGTTGTTGTAGGCTCTCCCTCCTTCCAGGGAAAGCGGGGTGCAGGGGTTGTCAACCCTTGCCGGAGTGCGAGGCGGGAAGTTTGGGGAACTTCCTGGATCGCAAAAACTCTTTTCCCAAAATCACCCGGAAGGATGGAGATCCTTGTTGTATAGTTAACAGAGTTTCTTATGAAGCTATATGCTATTAGTGATTTACATCTTGGATATGAGATAAATCGGCAGGCACTCGCCGTTTTACCTTCCTATCCAGAAGATTGGCTAATTATTGCTGGCGATATTGGTGAGACAACAGAACATCTCCAGTATGCTCTCTCTATCTTGACCAAACGTTTTGCTCAGGTAGTGTGGGTTCCAGGCAACCACGATTTGTGGACAATATCATCTGCACCGTTAGCAGATGATAGGCTACGTGGTGAGCAAAAATACCATAAACTCGTTTCCATTTGTCGGGAGAACGGGGTGCTAACTCCTGAAGATCCATATGTCTTATGGCCCGGAGAAGGCCCGCAATTCTTGCTTGTACCGCTTTTTCTACTCTACGACTACAGTTTCCGACCTGACGATATCCCTGAGGAGAAAGCCCTGGCCTGGGCAGAAGAAACAAATGTTGTCTGTAGTGACGAGGTTGTTTTGCATCCTGATCCCTATCCTTCTCGATCGAGCTGGTGTATGGCACGCTGCGAATATACGGAAAAGCGTCTGAAGGAGATCCCATCTTCTACGTCACTGGTTATTATCAATCATTTTCCCCTACGCCAATGCTTAGTGCGGCTCACAGAATCCCCCGCTTTTCACTCTGGTGCGGAACCAGGCAAACCGAAGATTGGCATACTCGCTTCCCAACTTCTGTGGTTGTCTATGGTCATCTCCACATGCGTGCCACAGACTATCAGGATAGTGTACGCTTTGAGGAAGTTTCGTTAGGCTATCCCAAGCATTGGCAGCAAGAGAGGGGAGTACAAGCATACCTACGGGAGATTCTCCCTGGGCCGAAAAATCCTCAGCCAATTAATGCTGGGCCTCAATGGCATTGGTGAAATCTGGCTGTTTGGCTTTTCAAGTGGTTTCATGTGGTTGAGCGTTCCCGACAGGAATTGAACCTGCGCATCTGGCTTCGGAGGCCAGCGCTCTATCCACTGAGCTACGGGAACTTCATGAACAATCATAGCATATTTGTCAAACATCTTCAAGACCGGCTCCTCCTGCTGAGCTTGCTTGTTCACTTCTTTCGGTGATATATGTAGAAACAACGATATCTTCTTTTGAGAGGTGCGCTGGTTACAGCAGAAGCATGCTTGCTTGCTTCTATCCCGACAGAGGCACCTAAGAGTCATACTGTCTGCCTGTCTCTCGCCTCTCTCAGCATCGAGAAAAGGGCTATCTATGTCCCAGGCAAACGAGTCTTGTGACAAACAACCATTTCACATACAACAGAACCAATGTCAGCGACCAACACGGCCACATGTACGAATTGATTGGCGTCATCCTATTGTAGGTTACCTCTGTGTGCTTCCGGCGCTTGCCTTCACCATACTCCTGACTCTGGCCATGCAGTCGATCGTTTCTGATTTTGTCATGCCCAATACTATCCTGGTGCTTACCATCTCCTTTATCGCACTCTTCTGGGGAAAGGGACCCACCCTGCTCGTACTCATCCTGGGTACCCTTCTCCTCGATTTCCTCGTGATTCCTCCTCTTGGAACGATGACTCTGCATCGCTGGCCAGATATCATCCAGACGCTTCCCCTTTTGCTGGCTGGCCTCCTCATCGCGGAAATCACCAGACAACGCCAGCGACACCAGCAGCAACTTGAACGCGCCACAAGTGCCTTGCGTCAGCATGCTAAGGAACTGGAGACTCTTAATATGTCCTTACACGCCATCAATCAGGCCAAAGATCAGCAGTTTGCGGTGGCAGCTCACGAATTGAAAACCCCACTCACCGCGCTTCGACTCTACACCCAGTGGCTCCAACGCCAGGGCACACCCTCGCCGCCGAAATCCACCAGCCCCGAGCGCTTAACAACTGCCTGCCAGAAAATTGAGGAGCAAACCCAACGGCTAGCCATACTTATTGAGGAGTTGCTCGGTGGACAGCTCACCCTCCCTCCTCAGAATATGCCTCCCTCTCAACCCTGCGACCTCACAGCTCTCTGCCATCGCATAGTCGAGCACCAATGCCTCATCACCGGTCAGCCTATCACTCTCGCCGCACCTTCCGCCGCCCTTACAGTGTCAGGTTATCCACATCACTTCGAACAGATATTTAATAATCTGATCACTAATGCCGTCAAATATTCACCTGAAGGGTGTCGTGTAGAAGTGGACCTCCATCAAAGGGAGAACATGGCTCGCGTGTCTGTCCACGATGCAGGCCCTGGCATTGCGCCAGACCAGAATTCCCTTGTTGTTTGCTCCATACTATCGTACTCCTGAGGCCCTATCCTCCTCTATTGCCGGCCAGGGCCTGGGATTAGCTATCGTGCGAACACTCGTCGAGCAGTATCATGGGCACGTCTGGTGTGAGTCAACGTTGGGAGAAGGGACCACCTTTATCGCCGAACTTCCCCTCATCCAGAAACATTGAACACACCTTCAGATCTGAGTAATTATCAATTTATTTTCATATAATTGTATATTTTATTCTTCACCAAATATCTTGTATATCAATTCTTACTTCCCATATTCAGTATGTTGACAGCATTCATTTATTGTGATATCATTTCACAACTGAGAAGAAGGAGAAGTGGAAGATGGCATCCCAGCAAAACAGAACTGGACTGATACGAAATTATCTTTCCCAACAACAAACGCTTCCTTTCCCCGCTGTTACGACGACTGCTCCCTCTGCCCCGCTACTCCTGACCCTTCGCCCACACATCTTAAAAAGATGAAAAAACAGAGACTCCTGCGCCTGGCCGTCTTCGCGGTAGTGCCCATCCTGGCATTTACCCTTTACTCCATCTGGCATATGGCTCCTGCAGAAATCTCGCCACCCTCAGGGATCACACAGCAAAATTTCAGCCCTGCAACGAATAGCAAGACAGCTATCACTTCTACCGACACCGCTGGCACTATCCAGGTATATGTTGCAGGGGCTGTCAAGCATCCTGGCGTGTATACACTGGACGCCAATGCACGTGTCTACCAACTACTCAAAGCCGCTGGTGGGCCTATGCCCAATGCCAACCTCGTCGCGCTTAATCTTGCAGCAAAGTTGAATGATGGACAAGAAGTCTATGTCATCTCCCTCGGCGAAACACCCCCAACATCTACAGGCGGTGTTCCCAACACAGGCTCGGGTAGCGTCTCCGGAACAGGCTCGGGCAGTTCCCTTGGCACAGGTACGAACGCAACAGGCCAATTGGTGAATATTAATACGGCTAGCGCCGATGAATTGAAGCAGAGTTTGCATGTTAGCGCAACGACAGCACAAAATATTCTCAACTACCGTGTGCAGCATGGGAACTTTACATCCATAGATCAGTTGTTACAAGTTGTTAGCAAAACAATCTACAATAAGATAAAGGGAATGGTAACAGTTTGAAATTTTGGCGGCTCATAACAGTAATGTGTTAAGAAAACAACTCAAACTATAGAGTAACTCTTCAGGTGCTGAGGAATTAGAAAAGAGGAGCCTGAGGGGTTATACCGAAGATGAAACGTGGGGTGGTTGTGAGAGAAAACGTAGATATTGATTTGCACGGCTTAACATTGGTACTTGTGGCTGGTATGTGGCTGGGAGGTATTTTTCTGAGTTCATTGCTACCTCTGCCATCTCTCTCTCTTCTCATCGGGGTAGGAGCAGCATTGATTTGTATAATTCCACTCTGGCATGATCGTCAAGGACGACTCGTCATGGTACTTGTCCTCTGTCTACTACTCGGCGCATGGCGCTATAGCATTGCCTCTCCTAACGGTGACCCCCAAAACATTGCAGCTTACATTGGAGCCAATAGTATCGAGATACTTGGCACCGTCTCCCAAGAACCAGAAGTACAAGGACACGCACGCATACTCACCATCACAGTGAGCACAGTGAGCAAAAACAATGGTTTATCCTGGCAGGATGCCCACGGACAACTGACAATTTTAACCCTGGGAACATTGATAGAGGACCCTTACAAAGCTAACTATGGTGATAGTGTTGAATTCCAGGGCAAGCTTCAGGCACCTTCATCACATAGTCCTCCTGGTATTTTTGCCAGTATGGCCTTTCCACGTATCTCGGTACAGAGCACAAACGGTAATCCAGTTATCGCATTTCTGTACCACTTACGTGTCACACTCTCAACCATTATCACTCAATCGCTACCCCAGCCAGCCGCTGCTCTGCTTATCGCTATTCTACTCAGTTTACGCACACCTGCTCTCCAACCACTTATCCCATATTTTAATGCCACAGGCACTGCTCATCTCATTGCCCCCTCCGGCTTTAAGGTTACCATTCTTGCTGGACTTGTCAACCGTAACACTCAATGGTTCTACAAAAATCGCAATCCACAAGGACAAAAGTTGTTACCTGCTCAAAAACGAGACCGTTGGCAACGATGGCTGGCAACTATCTTGATCATGGCAAGTATTACTGCCTATACCCTCCTCAGTGGCGCAGGGCCAGCAGCTTTAAGATCTGGCATAATGGGTATCCTCCTGGTTATCGCGCCACGTATAGGCCGCACCTATAATATTTACACCGCACTCGCACTAACAGTATTACTTATGAGCATGATTAACCCCTTTATTCTTTGGGATACAGGTTTTCTCCTCTCCGTCCTGGGTACATTAGGAATTGTGCTACTTACTCCCTTCTTCCAACGCTTGCTCTCTCCTCTCGAACATTTACCCTTTGGTCACTCTCTCGTAGAAATTATCGCTGTAACGTCTGGCAGCGCAGATAGCAACATTACCCATTTTTGCGGTGACTTTCCAGGAGATTTCTTTGATTGCACCTATTGCCAATATTCTCACGGTTCCCCTACTGGGTACGATGCTTATTGTGGGAGTCCTTATCTGTGGAACCGGCCTCCTTTTTGCTCCACTCGCTATCCTGTGTGGTTGGATGGCCTGGCCCTTGCTCTGGTATGTCACGAATATTGTAATATGGTGCTCACAAGTACCCTATGCATCTATCAATGCGAGCAATATGGATAGTAACATAGCCTGGTTCTACTATGGGCTTCTAGCACTATTGATACGCTTCGCTTTGAAAAAGTGGCCTTCCCCATCCAAACAATCTCGACAAGTACATCCTCCCGTTCCAGTGATATCACAGCGTATATGGCAAAGAGCACAATTTGCGACAGCACTTCTGGTGATATTGGGAACGGGGGCAACAGCTTTGCTCTCCCGCTCTAACGGACAACTGACAATTACATTTCTCGACGTTGGACCGGCAGGTCAACCATCACAGGGAGAGTCCATCTTTGATTCGCACGCCCGATGGAGAAACGATTCTCATTGACGGCGGACTGGATGCAACATCGCTATCACAAGCATTAAATAGTCATCTCCCAGCCTGGCAACGTTCACTCGATCTGGTCTTACTCACATCAACAAGGCCAGATCACCTCAATGGACTTCAGGAAATTGTGAGCAATTACGAGATTGGAGAGATAATCGATGCGGGAATGTTACACCCAAATACAACCTATGCCCTGTGGCAACGTACAATTAGTGAGCATCGATTCCGTTACATACCTGTCATTCAAGGAATGACTATTCCAGTAGGAACATCGGTGGCACTTCAAGTTTTGTGGCCAGGTGCACATTTGCATAAGGGAAACGATGAAGCTCGTGACAATGGATTGGTTTTACGCCTTGTAGCACCAGGATTGCGTATGCTCTTGCTCGGAGCAGCTGCCCAGAGCAAGTATGCGCTGGCCGGGCTAATAAGTAGTCTCGATGCCAGTTTTCTCCAGGCAGAGATAGTACAAATAGTGGGGGAAATTGCCAACCCTTTTCTGAGTGAGCTAGAAGATGTGTTACAGAAAGCTCATCCTTCGCTGCTTGTTATTACACCAGCATCGTTAAGTACAAAACAACGTCAATCTGGTATATCATCGTCGCTATCTCCACTATTACCAGGCATAGCGAGCTGGCAAACCATACAGACGGCACAGCTAGGGACTATCGAGATTAGTAGCAATCGAGATGGATGGAATATGAACATTGTATAATCGAACAAGACAGGGTATCATGACATGATACGCAACCTCATACTAAGGATAGAGAAATAATCTAGAAAAGGATTGAATGTATCATGATGTGTGAACGCTGTGGCAATGATATATCGGATAATACCTCTATTTGTCCCGTTTGTGGAACAGTGAGTTTCCTGGCAAAGGCTGCTAATCAATCCTCTACGGCATATGGGCCATTTCTACAGAGTGACTTTGGAGGCCCACCACCTTATCAACAGGATTATACACCACCATCTAATCCTTCTGCTTCATCACAGCCAGATTACGCCTTTCCCCCGCGACAAAACAGGGGTTATGGACCACAATTTCCTCCCTTCTCCTCACCACAAGCAGGTTACATACCACAACAAAATTATGGCCCGGCATATAATGCCAATGCAGGTTTGGGGTATCAACCAGGACCAATCAACGTGACGGTTATCAACACACCTGGACTCTCAGGCAAAAATGAGAGTGCGCTTATCGCTGAAGTTCTTCTTTCGCTCTTTGGCATCTTTGGCGTCGGATGGCTGATGGCAGGGGAATCGACGGTAGGTGCTATTTTGCTTATCTGTAGTTTTGTAATCTACTGGCCAATTCTTCTCCTGGGAACAATCTTCACATTTGGTTTCGGCCTCATCTGCCTTGGTCCTATGGCAATCGCCGCTATTATTATCAACGCGCTTCTACTGAACAATACTTTAAATCGTAAAGCTGTGCAATTCCTGGCTATGCCTCCCCCACCAATGCAAATGCATCGCCAATAGAGGATGTGAGGGGACAGAGTTCATTACAACCCCTCACATTCATCATTTAGGGAAAGCCAGACGACGATATTTTTCCCTGGATTCCAGCCATGCCTCATCAGAGAGACCAAGTTTCTCGCGTAATGTTTCTGGTAAAACACCCGACCT
Organism: uncultured Chloroflexia bacterium; assembly: GCA_963814985.1. GTDB lineage: Bacteria > Chloroflexota > Ktedonobacteria > Ktedonobacterales > Ktedonobacteraceae > CAWFFV01. The sequence continues at coordinate 181,540 of CAWFFV010000101.1, forward strand.
CAACTGCTGAACTGCAAAGGTATCTCGGAGCAGTTGCAACGTTACACGCTTCTTAATGCCGGCCGCCTTTACAGCCCTTGCCAGAATATAGTTCAGATTGCGATCGGTGCAGTCAAATATTTTATCAGTGACATGGTAGCCGCTCTGTTGATACTTCCTGAAAATCTCAGCAAATTCCGTAGGAAGTGTCAGCCGTCTTTCACGATGTTGCTTACCTGTTGACGCTGCAAAACGTACTGTCACCATAGGTCCCCGTGGATCAGAGAAATCAATGTGATGGAGCGCCAATCCCATCACCTCCTCTTTTTTCAATCCTGCATACAAAACGAGATAGACGAGACAATGGCAGCGAGGATCTTCTGCCGCTACATCGAGTAAACATTGTATCTCGTCAGCAAACAAAAGTTCTGGCAGAGGCGGTAAGGGACGTTCCAGAGCCAGACTCGCTGCAGGATCTTCTGAAATAATTCCTTCACCGGCCAACCAGGAAAAGAAATTTTTGAGGAATGTGACACGACGTGCCATCGTTTTGGGAGCAGGTATATGACCTTTGGTGCCAAATTTCAGCTTCATCAACCAATCAGTAAGCTGCTCTTTCGCGATACGTCCCACAGGTGTATCATCGCCGATGTAGTCACTAAACATCTTCAGATCAGAGAGGAAGCAGGTTACGGTATAGTTCGACTTGCCTCTCAGTATCAACTCCTGCCGATAGGGGGTGACACTGGCTGCCAGGCTCGATTGATCGGTGAGTGGATTGGTAAAGGCATCTCCGACGGGTCGGGGGGGGCTGCAACTACAGTTGAAACCCCAGCCCGATCATCAGCGATAGTCGGTTCAGGTTGTGCTTCTTGCTGGGAGTCCCTTTGCATGTATCTCTCCTTGACTGTGTCTATTGCTCGAATGCCACTATATCCTCCATTATAGCAGAACCAGCACATCTACCTGAAATAGACAAAGCCATTGTTTTCCTGGTTCCTCCCTAATGAGTCATCCCGAACTTTTCCGGGGCATTTCATGCCCTTTTTACCTGTTTGGCAAGCGGGAGTGCAGAGGGCGGCAGCCTTCTGCCGGGGATTCGGGTGCCCCGAAAACACCTTTTCCTTCTTTTGCTCGCCGCCTGCGGCGGAGAGAGGAAAAAGAAGCTATTGGGGACACCAGGGTTTGGCAACCCGCAAGCCCCGGCAGGGAAACCCTGCACCCCCGGTTTTGGAACTTTTTCAAAAGTTCGGGATGACTCATTAAGAAGTCCCAGGAGAGTATCTCTCTATGTATTTAGAGAGATCTGGACAAACTACTCGTTGTCTTCGCCCAGATCTTCAGTTTCAAACTCATCACCGTCCTCATCCTCTTCGTCTTCCTCATCCTCGTCCAGGTAGGTAAAATCCGAGTAACTGGTCGAGTATGATTCTTTACGGATTTGGATCGTTGGATGAAGAACAGGAAAAGGCCTCAGTCCACTCTGTGCAGCCGGACCCTCCATTTGCGGTTCATAGGCTGGTGCACCTTCGCGCACTAGCACTTCATCACCCATTGCCACAGACTCAAAACCCAGGCGTCGCAGATCCATCACCATCCCTGGCCAGGTGTCTTCAGCCTCAACAGCCCACCACTCACGTCCCATATAGCGTACAGGTCGAACACGCAAAGGTCGGTTGAGATCGCCCAGATTAGCCAATAATGAAGTTCGTTTGCCCTCGGCTTTTTTCACGACTGTAAACCGTCCCTTCTTTTTTAGAACACAACTATGTTGACTTTTCCCACCTCACGAGTTTTCGTTCAGAAATGATCATACTCTAATCTTTTCTTTTCCTGCCCCCAAAAGGGAGAACTACGTTGTGTGCTTATACCATACCACATAAACTATGCCATTCGCCAATGAGGAATCCTCCGCACTCTCTTTTTGCGCCGCCTCCGGCGGCAATAATAAAGAAAAGAAGTAATTGGGGACACCGTCCCCAAACCCCGCCAGGGAGGACCCTGCACCCCTTCGGTCCGCGCATAGGGGGACACCGCACATCCCGGCAGGGAGAACCCTGCACCCCTTCTCCGTACAGCGACCTTTGGGAGCCCTTCACAGATATATTATTGACAGTACAGTTAAAACGGTGCATACTGCTTATAGTCCAGTTATACGAGAAGTATTCTTCTTGAGGGCACCTGAACCAATGCATCAGCAAAAAAGAACTTTTCAGGGCATACCAAATACCACTCTACGGCGTTTACGCAATACACCCAGTTATTTCTTTCTTATCTGGCGCTGGAGTATGTGGGTCTATGCCCTCATCGTTACTCTAGGATACCCTCCAGTCTCTACAAATCCCACTTTTTTTAGAACTGCTCTCATCCTTCTCATCATCACCTTTCTACAGACACTCATAGTCACACTTTATGCACCAGTTTTTCAGATTCTATTGCCAGGCATGGGCATCTTGCGTCGCTTCAGACGTAGATCACGCCCTCCCGTTGAGGACGACGAGATCGATATTTTCACACCACTTGCACAGACACGCAATCGATATTGGGATATCTTCATTCATGGTCTGGACGTACTTATCTGTGGTCTCGCTCTATACTATGCCGGTCCAATGGGAGATCCACCTTTCGGTGCAGGCTCACCTTTCTACCGCTATGGTATGTCGACGGCATTTGCAGCGGCCCTGGCTTATCGCTATGTTGGAGGATTAGCCGCTGCGCTCGGCTACGATCTTTTTGCTGTACTCGGAATGGTTTTTCCTGCCCCAGGAGCGCCTCATCATCCAACCAATACCATAGATGTAGTCGGCTCCCTGATTGATACACCAGTGGCAGCTCTCCTCGCAGCCTACCTCTCATCACTTCTAACAAGCTATGCCCGCAACAAAAGAGAAATACAAAACAACGTACGCAGACAGAAGGCCCTCCGGGACGTGGCAGAAACTATAGTACGAGAAGCCGATGACAAACAACGGCTTTTGCAAAAGAGTGCTGAACAAATTTGTCAGGGTGGACATTTTCATCGCCTGATACTGGTCAATATAGGCAATACGACCGACGAAAAAAACGATAAAAGTTTACAGCCAGAGATTGATACATGCATTGAGATCAACTTACCGGCTTCAGGGTTACCTGAGAGAAATGAACTCCTCCTGCAACAGGTTATCCAGTCCGGACAAAAACTCATGACATTTGAATCATTCAATCGAGGGGCTAACAAGGGCTACGGACATGCCCGTCTCTATTTGCCACTCTTCAAAGATGGACAGGTACAGATGGTACTGGGAGCGGAAAACTGGAAACAAACACCATTTGATAGTAAGGCTGAGGTTTTCTTGACTATTGCTGGAGCACAACTTCTGGTCGCACTGGAGAAAATCCGCCTGACGGAACAAATGATACAACTGGCCGCTACGGCAGAGCGAGGACGTATAGCCCGCGAGATTCATGATGGTATTGCTCAACTTATCTATATGCTAAGTCTCACCACGGAGACGTGTGCTACCCAGGCTCATCGGCTCGCTGAAGCTTCAGAAGAAGACGCTGAACTGCTCACCCCGTTAGCAGAACGTTTAGATCGTCTGGTGACGATTTCGAAACAAGCCCTCTGGGAGACACGTAACTATATGTTTACGCTCAAACCCCTAATGAGTGGCACAACCACCCTTGCTCAGATGTTGGAGAACCAGTTACGTGAGTTCGAGGCCATCAGCAATTTACCTGCACAGTTAGAGGTCACAGGGAGCGAAATGGAAATTCCTGGAGATCGACGAAACACACGTAAGCTGGCAGAGGTAGGCTCCGCCATATTCCGAATTGTACAGGAGGCTCTCACTAATGCTTACAAGCATGCAGAAGCAACACAGCTCCATGTATGTCTCCGTTACGAGACAGATGGCATCGCGGTTGAAATTTCTGATAATGGGCACGGCCTGCAAACAGACAACTATAGCTACGATCTCTCTATGGACAATGAACACCAGCGTATCTACTCCGGACACGGGCTGAGGGGAATGCGCGAGCGGGCAGAAGAGCTAGGAGGGACCTTTGAAATCACACAGATACCAGGGAATGGCATAACCATACAAGTATGGATACCAACACAGGGGAGGTCATAATGCCTAAAATACGTTTGATGATTGTAGACGATCATGAAGTGGTACGTCTGGGTATGCGGGCTGCATTTGAGTTAGAGGCAGATATCAACGTGGTTGGCGAGGCCGGCAATGGGGTAGAGGCGATAGCAAAGATCGGTGTCCTCGCTCCTCAAGTGATCCTTATGGACGTACGTATGGATAAAATGAATGGTATTGAGGCTTGTCGTGAGATAAAGAGTAGTTACCCTCATATCTCTATCCTTATGATCACTTCTTACACCGATGATGACGCCGTCTTAGCATCAATTATGGCGGGAGCCAGCGGTTACCTTTTAAAAAATGTCAGTCGTGTTGAACTACTCAAGGCTATTCGCACCGTAGCAACAGGCCAGTCATTGCTTGATCACAATGCCAGTAAACAGGCTATCACTCGCATAAATACGCTGGCAACGGGAACAACTCACGCACCTGGCGAAGAACTTACTGAGCGTGAACGCGAAGTGCTAGTGCTGGTGGCCCGTGGCTATACGAATAAGCAAATTGGTGAGACGTTATATGTCAGTGAGAAGACGGCGCGTAACCATGTCAGCCATATCTTAGAAAAACTCGGTCTCTCGCGACGCAGTGAAGCAGCAGCCTTCGCCTTTGAACACAAACTTGTGCCACCACGAGATCAAGAGTAGTTACCTTCTTTGAGACCTTTTGATAGGTGTCTGGAAGGAAAACAGAAAAGTGGCTTGTCTCCCTTCTAGATACCTCTAAGAGAGCGTAAACACGTTCAGGTTAGTATAGATGACCGAACCACCATTAGCTGTGAAAGCAATATTCCCTGACGAGAACTTATTATCCCGCAAGCTTATCAGGAAAAAACCATTGACATAAAAGGACAGGTCATTCCCACGTGCTATGATCTGCAGCGTATTGCCCACGCCTGTTTTCCAGCCTGTCTGAATAACACCTGATTTGAGTATGGTATTACTAATAGTAAAATCGTTGGAACGCGAAATCGTGAAATTTCCCTGGCGAGCCACTTCAAACAGATAACCAGAATAGACTCCTAGAGGTCCTGTTGCTTTGACCCGAAAAAAGACTCCCCCGCTTCCACTTACTATCTTCATGTCCACCGTAATAGCTACATTCAAAAATGCTTTTGCCGTATTACGACAACCAATCGGTGGTACACTCAACCCGGTTGGCATCACATGATAACCATCTGCCATAAACGTGCAAGTAGTATTCTGATCCCAGTTCTTATTTTCTGGATTATTCAATACCAACGTATCTATATAGCTGGGATTGCCTGTGGTAGCCGTTTGAATGACACCAGCCGTCGCAGTAGCCTGGGCTTGTGCTGTAGCGGCCATACCAGCAATAGCGGTTGCCGTGGCATTGTGCGCCTGTTGCGTAGCTGCCACTGCTGCATTTTGTGCCTGTTGTGTGGCTGCTGCTGCGGTAGCATTCTGTGCCTGTTGCATAGCAGTCGCAGCTATCTTTGCTGTTGCCGTTGCCGTTGCTGTTGCTGTCTTAATTGTGCTTCCGATGGTCAGTGCCACATACATTATTGGTCCTACCACAGCCAATAGCACCAATAAAGCCATGATGGTCACAACAACAGTACGTGTACGAACAGGTGACGAACGTCTTCGCACCCTCGTAACCTGTGATTGGTAGCCTGAAGCCTGATACGCGGGGGTCTGGCGATTTTCAGGAACAGCGGGGTATCCACCAGTCGAACGCGCAAGCGGCACAGGTCTGGCGACAGGTGTAACAGAGGGCGGAGGAGCTAAGACCAACGGCCTATCGAATTCAGATGCATCTAGAGGTGAGACAGTTCCTGATTGCTGTCGTATTCGCTCCCCATTGTTTCCCTGTGCCGCCTGACAAAATGCCTCTGCCAGTTCAGTTGCATTTCTATAGCGTAGTTCCGGCTTCTTCTCTAATACCTTCAACATCACACCCTCAACTTGCGGCGAGATCGCTACGATACTACGCGGCGAAGGTGGAGGCTTGTTTACATGCATCGCTACCAATGCAATCTGGTTCTCTGATGAAAATGGAAGCTTCCCCGTTACTGCCTCGAAGAGCAACACCCCTAACGAGTACAGGTCACTTAGCGCATTAGCCTTACCATCCAATCTCGAACAGTTCGGGAGCCACATACTCGACAGTTCCCAGTACATTGCCTGTACTGGTCAACTGCGTTGCATCAGATGTAGTACGTGCAATGCCAAAATCGGAAAGGAAACAGCGGCCTTCGGCGTCCAGTAAGACATTTGAAGATTTAATATCGCGGTGGATAATTCCTTGTGCGTGGATATAGTCAAGTGCGCTGGCAATGTCTGTCAAGTAGCGACAAATCTGCCTCAACGAGAGTGGCGCACGACGAATAAGCCCACGCAAGGTACCCCCCTCCATAAAGGGCATCACAATATAATACAGGGTAACCCCATCCAGTTTGCTTTCACCTGTATCGTAGATGGACATCAGATGTGGATGACGCAATGCCGCCATCAGACGCGCCTCACGGATGAAGCGTCGTAGCATCTCCTCATCATCACGTTTGAATACCTTGACAGCTACATCGCGCTGAAAATGGGGATCATATCCAAGGTAGACATCAGCCATCCCACCTTTACCTGTTAGCTGCCGCAATTCGTAGCGGTCGAGGGTTTTTCCCTCCAAACCTGCCATACAATTTCTCCAACTACTAAGGGATTTAGAAGAGAATGATTCTGGGCATCTCTTCCCATCATGATATTTTCACGTACATCCGTGAAGCGTCATCATAGCGATACACAGGATTACCTCGATGGAACACCAAATTCCCATGCTCGTCAGATAACCAGAGTAACAAGCGTGTACCAGTAGGTAGATGGAGTGGATACCTCCAATGGTCAAGTGCGCTGGGACCAGTTACAGCAAAAAGCCAGGCACCACCATCCGCGACAATAGTGTTTGGTGAGAGTTGGCTGCATGAAAACGAGTCATCATCGTGGGTATCATCGACCTGGAAATCACAGACGCGCAGTGTCATTCCATTGAGAGATGCATTCGGGTCTGCATAGGGGTAGTTATCAAAACCACGGACAGTTTTGTGAGCCATCATGGCCTGTACCCATACCCAGGAACCGATACGAATGGGCAGCGCTGTCTGTACAATCAGGCGTACCTGGACCTGGGGCGCAATACGTACAGTCAATAGGCAGCCACCAGAACAATCAAGCGCGAATTGCTGTTGGGGTACCCTGATTATGGGAGTAGGCACCACCTCTTGTGGAGAAGTTGCATCTATCTTGAGTACAACACCACCCAGAGCAACCAGAGGATAGTGTGGCAACAAGAATAATGTCATACCAGGCTGCAAAGCATGGCAGTCATGACCTAATGTGGTATCGAGTTCTTTGACGGTATTTGGCTTGACATCGCTGAAAATCTCACCCGCAGTAGCCATACGCATCTGGAAGGCAAGAATTTCATCACACGAATCTCCATCCTGCACAGTATAGGGCAGTCCTCCCGCTTGAGGCAGTATGGAAGACAACGTTGGCAGCGGTGTCGCCGTAGGCGAAGGTGAGATCACGGAAATCCTATAGAAAAAGTTTGTGGCTGCTGGCATCACATTGTTACCAACGCGTGTTCCATAGAAATAGATAGGAATAGCCAGAACAATCAGGATAGCGACTAACAGTACAAATTTCCCTGATAGGGAACGTCGATTTTCCGGAGGGGTGTTGGGTGGATGAAAGCGATAAGTCATAAGCCAACCTCTATCTCTATTAGCCTTATCGGATTATATTATAACAGGAAATAAGAAAAGAGTATAGTATTTGAATGCTGAAGAGACTATATTCACTAAGCCTATACCAGCTTGAGTAAATGATCTCTGTGTAACTCACATAACCACAACAGGGGAAACATACCTTCTTCAATCGTCGTCATCAAGCTACTTGCCTCTCGCCAGGCTAACTCATATTCCAACGATGAGATTTTTCCGTCGCGCAAGGCATCATCGAGTTCATCAACATCCAATAAATCTATCTCTCCATCCGCAGAGACATCTAAATCCAGATAGAGATCATCATACCAGAGTATCCCATTCTCATCAATAGAATGTTGTTTACAGATATCGATATACCAGCGTACAAATTCACCCTGCGCATCAAAAATCGTTGTTATTGTATAACGTGTCCCCTGAGGAAAGTGTTGAAGCCACGAATATCCCTTATTGGCGAGACACACATCCTCGCCTGAAAGTTTCATCCATAACGGTTCACGTACTTCATCAATACAGAACAGACTCACATATCCTTTAAAATCTTTGGTTTCCAGATGCATCATGGCAAAGCGTTTTTTGGTTACACGTTGCCAACCTGGGCGATCTGCACGTTTGTGTTTCATTTCATACGCTCCCATAACTATTTTATCATGCCCACAAATCACGCTCATAGAGACATTTTCTATACATTCTTATCCACGATCAGGTACATTTCGCTAAGTTGACGTAGCCCTAATGACAATTACCTTTTAGAGACTCTCTCGTCACTGCCTCCTAATTCGTTATTTATAATTATGGCCTATTTTTCAGCCATACGTTACATATTTGGGTGACATCTAGTTGAGATAATACACGAAAGGCTTTTTTTAAGCAATATGTCTATTGGTAAGATGAATATTCAAGGTCTCTCATCCCGACAGATATCTTCTGTCACCGCAACACGCCAGAAACAAGCCTGGTATACATTTCTTTTTTCACCACTCTGGCTCTGCTTTCTCCTTGCCATTGCAGTACGTCTCTGGCTGATAGTCCATACACACGGTTTCATTGATGGGGATGAAGCTGTGGTAGGTATCCAGGCTCAACATATTTTGCAAGGCGAACGCCCTGTCTACTACTATGGTCAACCGTATATGGGCAGCTTAGAGGCTTATTTGATAGCGCTCCTCTTTGCTATTGCAGGTCCCTCTGTATGGGCACAACGCGCTGAACCACTTTTACTCTCACTTGCGGTTGTCGGTCTCACCTGGAGACTGGCCGGCGCACTGGCAGAAGAAGCACAGCTTTCTCCCTCTGCTAAAAAATGGTTTGTGACTATTGCCGGGCTGCTTGCAGCGATACCGCCCCTCTATGATGCTGTCATAGAAATGCGAGCCTGGGGCGGCCATATCGAGACATATGTGATTATGCTCTCACTATTACTTTCGGCATTGCGCTTGACCCAGCGCTGGAAAGCGGGAGCATCTCTACGTGAACTTACTTTACGTTGGGCAGTGATTGGCTTTCTGGTCGGTCTGGGCCTCTGGGTTTACCCTCTCGTTGTCTCTGCTATTATCGTTGCGGCTCTCTGGATTGCAGGATACTGTATAGTAGCAATAATCAAAGCAAGCAAACGTACTCCCGTTGGATCTCAAGGGTCTTCTCAATCTGTCATTGCCATATTGAAGCGGTTGGCCCTTGCTCTTGTCGCTATCCCTGCCAGCCTCATCGGATTTGCACCTGCGATTTATTGGGGAGCCAGCCATCAGTGGGCAAACATCACTTACTTACTCTTACCCAATAATGGCGATTCCCAGAATCCGGCATTGCTACAGCGCTATCCTACTCATCTGGCCCTGTTACGTGCTGTGGTCTATCGATACACCACATGCATCGCACCACATATTATCGGTGGAGGACTCCCGACGACATCAGCTACCTCCCTGAACGCATATTTACTGATACCCAGTACATTAGTCAGTACCCTTTGTGCCCTGACCACGCTTGCATTGGTCACTATCTCGCCGTTCCGGCGTCATCCATCACTTGTGCGTATTCAACGACTTGCAGCGCTCCCTACCCTTTTTGGAGTATGTACAGCGCTTCTTTTCTGCTTCTCCAATATCTCCACAGCTGGCCTGCTTTTCCCATGTTCACGAGATGAAGTAGGACGCTATGCGGCTCCACTTCTATTGGTCTTACCTTTTGCTTTTGCCACTATACTTACAAGTATTATTCTTTATCAACAGGAAAGAAGAGAACAGCAGACATCTCCCCGACAGCATCCAACTGAGGGAAATAGTACTTCAGACACACGTACAATTCAAGGAAACATCCGCCTACGCATGTCATGGCCAATACGAGGACTTCTGATCATCCTGGCTCTCTATCTCTGCTCACAAGTGTATACATACCTGCAAACAGATGGAGCAGTGATTTTCCAATCCTTTGCTTGCACCATTGCGCCTGTGAATAATGAGCCGATAATCGCCTATCTACAACAGGAACACATTCATTACGCCTGGGCACCTATGTGGATCGGCAACTCAATTGTTTTTAAGACCAATAGCAGCATTATCATCGCAGATCCACGCATTATCACGGTCAATGCTTCCAACCACATCCCAGCCAATACTACGGCGGTTAGCCATGCCAACCATGCCAGTGTTCTCGCGTTTATCGGCAATCCAGTGGACCCTCATCCAGATCTGCTAAAGACGCTCGATGCTCAACATGTAAAGTACCATTCAGTACGCTTTCCAGCAGAACAAGGTTTTGAAGTACTGGTCGTAACCCCCCTCAGTCGTACCCTTTCTCCCTTTGAAGCCAACTCATTGGGATCATGGTCCTATGGCTGCTAGAGGGGATATTGGGTGATTCATGAGCGTTTTATGGCTGGTTGCGTCGCAACCAGCCATAAAACGCTCATGAATCACCTTACTATTTTGCTTTCTGGGCATACAGTGCACGTAAAACACGCTCAGGAGTTAAGGGGATTTGTCGCAGACGTACTCCCAATGCATTAGTTACAGCATTTACCAGGGCGGGTGCCATACCGTTTAGAGCAATCTCTACAACAGCTTTCGCTCCGAAGGGACCCGATGGATCACGAGTTTCTACAATATATGTTTGTATCTCAGGCATATCAAGCGCATTGTAGATATGGTAATCACGGAAATTTGTAGTGAGCAAGACCCCCTTCTCATTATAGATCAGCTCTTCACAGACTCCAACTCCGAGTGCCTGGGTCGCGCTCCCCTGAATCTGTCCTTCCACCAGAAGTGGATTAATGACCTGGCCTGCATCAACCGCAGTGATAGCCTTGAGTACATGTATGCTTCCCGTCTCCGTATCAACCTCTACCTCCACTCCCTGAGCGGCAAACGAAGTTGGTGTATGTAGTATCTTCGCAGATGCAGACGTCATAATATACCGATTTTCGGTATAGAGCGCGTGATCTGCCACCTGTGCAATGGTTATGCTCTGCCCACTGGGGGCGGTGATCGTACGAGCATGGATCTTCAGCGCCTCTGGTAGCGCGTTGAGCATACGTCCCGCCACTGTCAGCACTTGCCGACGTACCTGCTCAGCGGCCTTCTTCACGGCCTCTCCACCCACGTAGAACGTTGTAGATGTATTCATAGAAGTGCTCAAGGGGGTAATGCTGGTTTCAGAGGTGTGTATCAGCACGTCTTCTAGAGGGACGCCTAATATCTCGGCTAGCATTTGCGCCAACATCGTTGTAGAACCACCACTACTATCGTTCGCGTCAACAAACACATCAAAAGATCCATCATCGTTGAGCTTGATAATAACACCACTGATCTCAGCTTCACTCTTTGTATTGATACGAGGGTTTCCGTAAAGAGAAAGAGCAACACCTACACCTCGGCGAAAGCGACCATCTCCAGCTTGACTGCGTTTCTCACCCCAGGATAACTTCTCTTCCACAATCTGTAAGCACTCTGACAAGCCACAACTCTCGATACGCGGCACAATATCTTTGCTCTTCTCCAAATTCCTGGCAAATGGATACTCATCGCCTGCTTTGATCCAGTTCTTACGTCGTAATTGTAATGCATCCATACCAAGTTGTAGTGCAATTTCATCCATGTGGCATTCAAGCGCAAAGAAACTCTCGGGCATGGCGTATCCACGCAAGGCGCTTGAAGGAGGCGTATTCGTGTAGAGAACTTCGGCAACAAATTGCATATTCGGACAGGCGTAAAGCGCTAACACATTCGCAGCTATATGACTTTGATCAATCAATGAGTGTGTGCTGTAGGCACCCGTGCTGGCGAGCAGAAGCATCTGGTTAGCCACAATCGTACCATCACGATTCACACCAGTCTTCAGGCGTACAATATGTTCCTGATTCCAACGACTACTAAACCCTTCTCTTCGCGAATATGCTAACATCACTGGTTGATTTGTGACTACAGTCAAAAGAGCACAAATATCTTCCAGCACCACTGCCTGCTTCACACCGAAATCGCCACCAACACAGGATTGAACTACGCGAATACGACGTGCCGGGATGTTCAGGATCTCAGCGAGCGTGCGACGTATATGATGAGGAGCATGTGTACTTGTCTGTACCACCAGATAATTATCTTCATCAAAATAGGTAATAACAGTATGATTTTCAATGGGGGTCTGCTGCACAACTGGAACAATATATTCATTCTCTATAACCAGATCCGACACGGCCAGGCCATGCTCTACACCACCCACCTCGGTATGTACACGAGTAACAATATTGCGAGCCGCATCATAAATACCGTGTGACCCTGACTCCGGATGTATACATGGCGCATGCGATTCCAGCGCCTGACGTGGATCAAAAATAGCCGGCAAGACTTCGTAATCCACCTGAATAAGGCTAAGGGCTTGCTCAGCCTCCTCTGGCGTCTCAGCAGCAACAACAGCCACACGATCACCTACATAGCGCATATGGTTATCAAGACAATACTGGTCACGAGGTCCACGCGTGGAATGCAAACGATCAACGCTAGAGTAAGGCACACGCGGCACATCTTTATACGTCAATACGGCATGCACTCCTGGAAGTGCTTTCGCTTGTGACACATCAATATCTCGAATAGTCGCATGTGCGTGCGGGCAGGTCAAAATACGTGCATACAACATCCCTCGTGGAGTAGTATCACCAGCAAAGGTAGATCGACCAGTCACAAACTTGACCGCAGTCAACATCAGGTACAGGTTTCCCCACCACCTGCCATCGAGAGTCTACATGCGTTTCCGTTGGCAGTACGGCACTGACACCAGCGGACACCACCGGCAATTTCGTCGTCGAGCCAGCAGTAGCCCATAGCGCTTCACGCGCCTGGACACTATCAACAGCAAGCATCACACTCTCTTTGCCAGTGCTACTGACAACATTTTCTGCAGTGAAATTCACTGTCCGATACTCTATCGGAGCTACTTTCTCACCACGCATGATCTCAGCGGCTCGCAGAACAGCCTGGACTGGTTTAATATAGCCAGTACAACGGCAAAGATTGCCAGAAAGCGCATCACGTACTTCGTCTTCTGTCGGATTCTGGTTATTCTGAAGCAGAGCATAGGCAGAGACCAACATCCCTGAAGTACAAAAGCCACACTGCACGGCTCCCACATCAACAAATGCTTGTTGCAAAGGGTGAAGTTGGCGAGCAGAACCCAAATATTCCACAGTTGTCAGCGTACAGCCTCCTACCTGTGCGGCCAGGGTGACACAACTTGGACGAGGAACACCATCGACCAGCACAGCACAGGCCCCACACTCCCCAGTCTCACAGCCACTCTTTACGCTGCAATAACCTTCACGTCGTAGCGCCGTCAACAATGATTCGTTTGCTGCTACATTGAGGCTTTTAATCATCCCATTGATGCGTAATTCGAGTTCCATAAGCTTATACACCCTTTCCAGAAGAAACCACATTACGCCAGTGTGCAACGTTCATCGCCTCTTCAAGGACACGGTAAGCCAGATTTACCCCACTGATACGTCGATAACCGTTACTAGCACGAATATCAGACGGCGGACGAAATTCAGCCATACCACTTCGTACCGCTGCAAAGATGCGTTGGCCATCGATAGGATGCATGATCGGCTGTCCTTCGAGTTGCCGTTCAACGGCTTGTACGCGTACTGGTTCCATATTCACTCCTCCCAATGCCAGACGTACACGTTGATAGACACCATCTTGTATCTCCACTACAGCAGCAGCATTCAAGAGAGCAACATCGGCAGGAGTGCGTCCGATACGCTGAAAAGAGGCTCCATTGTTTGCGCTAAGGCATGGCACGATTACCTCTAGTATTAACTCATTAGGACGCCGATCCATACTAAATGAACTACAGGGCACACGCCGCTCGTGCTTTCCTTTGTAAACAACCCCAGAAAGTGCTAAACCAGGTCGTTCAGCTGTGCCACCACTCAAGATTGACCTGGGTCTTCGAGGTGGATCGCACCACAACCATAGCATCCAAAGCAACAAGAGCTGTGAGCAAATCTGCCTGAGAAGCGACACCTGCCCCGATTGTGCCACCTATCGTGGCGCTGTTACGAATCAAGCGTGAAGATGATGAGGCCAGTGCAGCACGCGAGAGTAATCCTGTAGCAAATTCTTTGAGCGCAGGTGCGTCAACCATATTCTGTAGAGTCGTCATTGCACCAATATGGATATAACGCGAATCTCCTGATATATACATCAACCCAAGTTCGCGTAAATCAACGACGGCCTGAATATTTTCATCTTGGAGACCGAGCAGGTAGGTACCACCTGCCAGCGGCACTGTTTTAGCGTCGAGACGCCCCAGGAGCAGAAGAGCTTCATCGAGATCCTCCACCCAGTGATATTCAACGAGACTAAGTAGCATGTAAATTACCTTTGTAATGGCAGCAAAGTAAACGTTTCAACATCGACTAACCCGCGATCCGTCAGCTTTAATGATGAAATCACAGAAAGTGCAAGAAAACTCAGCGTCATACATGGGTGATCTAACCTGCAACCGAGTTCAGCAATAGTCGCATCAAGCTGATGCAGTTGTTGCACCAGCTCAGCAGCCGGAAGCAGTGAGACCAGACCACCAAGCGGCAATGGTACACGAGCGCAGACGACACCATCCACAACGCAAGCAAAACCGCCTCCCATTTCTTCCAAAGCATGTGCTGCACATAGAATATCGCTCTCGCTTACCCCAGCAATCACTATATTATGAGCATCATGTGCAACACTTGAGGCTATAGCCCCTTTCTTTAGCCCAAAACCCTTGACGAGACCCAGGCCAATACGTCCGCTGGCATGGTGTCGTTCGATCACCACTAGCTTGAGTAAGTCACGCTCAGGGTCTGCAACAATTTGACCATCACGAATGGATGCTTCTTCACGCAGATGCTTTGTTGTAATCTGTCCTGGCTCAATGCCCACCACCTCGACAAGCCCAGGCTTACCAGCTATGCGTAAGTCAGCCTCCGATACATTTCCCATATGGATGGTATCAGTGAGATGAGTAAAAGTGCGCGAAGGCAGATCAATCAGTAAATGCCCGTCACGTGCAACCATCACGCCATCTTTGTATACAGACTCAACCTGAAATGTGCGTAGATCATCTAAAACGACCATGTCTGCAATAAAACCAGGGGCAACTGCACCACGATCATGTAGCCTGAAATATTGAGCAGGATTATAGGAGGCAAGGCGCACCGCCTCCACAGGATCAAGCCCCAACTCGATAGCACGCCGCACCATGGAGTCGATATGGCCACGCGTGGTCAAATCCTGTGGGTCACGATCATCAGTGACAAAGAAAACGCGTGGAGGGTGTAACTCTTTCACGAGCGGGAGCAACGCATCCAGGTTACGCGCTGCTGATCCTTCACGGATCATCAGCCACATTCCCAGGCGAACACGCTCTCGTGCCTCTTCAAGAGTTGTACATTCATGGTCAGACATGACACCAGCTGCAGCATACGCGCAGAGATCACGCCCACGGAGTCCTGGCGCATGCCCATCAACAACTAAGCCCCGCTGACGAGCAGCCATAATTTTGGTCAGTACCTGCTCATCGCAATGCAACACGCCTGGCATATCCATCATCTCTGCCAGCCCTAACACATGCTTATCCTCAAGCAAAGGAAGAAGATCATCTGCCTTCAGTACACGATATGGACTCTCGTAAGACGAAGCTGGCACACAAGATGAGAGCATCACATAGACAGTGAGCGGCAGATCCCGCCCCGATTCCAAAACATAGCGAATACCATCAATGCCCATAACATTAGCAAATTCATGAGGGTCAAGCATGACAGCCGTCACACCACGTGGAGTCACAATGCGAGCGAATTCGGAGAGTACAAGCATTGTACTTTCAATATGCATATGACCATCCATCAGAGCAGGTGCAAGCCAACGTCCCTGGAGATCTCGCTCTTCGTGTCCTTGATTACCATCGCCAGGGACACTAACTCCTGCAATATATCCATCGACAATCGCAATATCCGCAGGATAACATTCACCACTACACACATTTACAAGTCTGGCATTGCGCAGTAGAAGATCAGCAGGAACTTCACCACGCGCAACTTGAATACGCCGCCTCAGTTTATCCATCATGCCCTCTCTATCTTGTTTATCAAAGGAAGCGTTTAAACCTATTATATTATTGAGCTTAGTAGCAAATTTTAGCACATTAGCCATAAGTTGCCATAATTCTACCAGTCTCAATAACCCTTATGGGTATTCTCGACTTATCAGGAGAGCCTTCTCCCTACTATCCTACGGCAAAACCTACCATCATGGTTACAACTCCAAATACGCGCACGATATCTCCCATATAATCGAGTATATCCTGATCAGGAAAGATAGACATTGGCAGAGTCATGAGGTAACCGAAGCTAAGTAGCATAAAAGAGATAACCATCAGCAGACCAAAACGTGTCCCCTTACGTAGAAAGATTCCAAAATAGTAAAAAAAGATCACAAAGCAGATGATACTACATGAGCCACTCAAGAGTATTCGTATCACAGGATTAAGGGAGTCGGGTACAAAGGGTGACAAAATGAGAGACTCCAGAAGCAGAAATGAGATAATGATGTGCCAGCGCATCAGCCAGTAGAGCAAGTTTTCTGACTCAAAAAGGATGCTCAGAAAAATAAATAGGAAACTAATGGCCTGACCACAATATAAGAAGTAATCTGTATTGAGATGAATCACGCTGACTGTATTCCTTATCACATCGACTGCAATAGTCAAGGCAATGACTCCCATCGACAACCCCAGAACAAACAGGCGGGAATTACGTATCTGTATATAGAGATAGAACGCTCGTAGCGAGACAAAAAGGAAGGTGACACAGAGTAAAACATCGAGAACCTTCACAATGAGACTTGTTTGCATAACCCAACACCGCTACCTTTCTTCCCCAGGAGACTGCAACACATATACTAGTGCTTACTCAGAAACAACGAAGCATTGACAGGTTGCCCTCCTGGCTCGTATAACTGAATACGATGCTGAGTATAGAGCAACCATAAAGCCTGATAAATCTCTTCCCTATCAAAGGGGATACAAGCCACAAGTTCATTCACATTTTTATAACCGTCGATAGCTCTGTATAGACGGCGGGCTTGCCTGTCTGTGATGACAAGTGAATGTGCTAATGGGTTGCTATGTCTCATCAACCCAACATTCTCAATATGCCGGGGGATGAGTTCAGATAAAAATGAGAATGCTTGTGGCCGGGAGGATTTAAAAGGAATTTTTGGTTCAGCGCTCTTAGCGCCGCTTGAAGGAGCTTGTAGCAATCCACGATTTTTGGCAATCAATAGTGCCTGCGCCAACACTTGCTCAACGGCCAGGAGGAGTTTTTGGGAAGGGGGTTGCCTGAAGAAGAGTAATACAACCATCATTAATGGGGTGGCAATTTTCCCTGTAGCAAGATCTTTGTGGGTTGGCACAAGCAGTGCATCGCTGCTGAGACAGCAATTACAGCAGTGGTTCAGTCCGTAACGCTTGAGTAGATCAGCCTGATAGGAAGAAAAGAGGGTATCTATAGATAGAGACAAAGAATGGGGCCACTTGCCCATGATATGTTCTGCCACTGCGGAAACACGATTATTTTTCAGAATGTGCAGAGGTAGCGAGCTATCCTGGCAAATCATCGTTCGTAATGCCAGGGAGAATTGACTTTCTCGATTAATCTGTCGTACCCAAAACTGAGTGGCTAACACACCAAAGCGTTGTACCATCGTGTTGGCTAACCACAAAAACAACTCGTCAATGTGAGACATATCCATTGTCATCTGGAGTAACTGAGTAATCGCTATCAGGTGCTGATTACTTATATTCGGTTGCGATAGATAATGCTCAGGTTCCTCATGGCATCGCATTTGAGTATTCCCTTTCCACTCTTCCGCCTGATCCAACAAGCTGTAACTATCAGTTCTTCTTCTGATTCCTCAGCGCCTTCGGCGCTTCGCAAGATGTTTTGTGTATGGCATGGTTTGCGGCGCAAACCATGCCATACACAAAACACGAGAGTGAGCCACCACGGGTGGTGAGCAGATTTGAGTAGTTCCTGTATTAATATTCAACAGGATATATTCTATTTAAAAATGCATTTTGAAAATTATTTAGATGTTACAAAACCTATAGCATAGTATACATTATTTTAAGCAAAAGTAGTAGTAATATCATGTTAAAAACAATCACTTTGTGCGTGCACAAAGTGATTGTGAATATATTTACAGATATCTGGAAGAGAGGCATCACCTAAGCAGGATCGCCAAAGACGGTGTAATGCCAGGCTTTGCGTGCTTCACCACTCAATTCGATCATCACATGCTTAATCTGTGTATACTCTTCAAAGGAGTACATCGACATATCCTTGCCAATACCGCTCTCCTTGTAACCACCATGGGGCATCTCTGAAGTCAACGGTAAATGATCGTTGATCCATACGGTACCAAACTGGAGAACCCGACTGGCACGCATGGCCTTATAGATATCCCTGGTCCAGACGGAAGCAGCCAGGCCATACACTACATCATTCGCCTTAGCCAATACCTCTTCTTCGGTCTTGAAGCGACAGACGACCACAACCGGGCCAAAAACTTCACACTGCACAATTTCAGCATCGTTACGGTCTTCAGCAATGACGGTCGGCTCGAAGAAGAAGCCTTTCGGCAATCCCGGCACGTTGGCTCGCTTCCCACCCAGCACAATATTGGCTCCATGGCGTAAAGCACGCTCAACAAAACCTTCTACGGTCTTCCGTTGTGCTGCCGAGATTAATGGCCCCATATCGGTACTTTCGCTGGCAGGGTTGCCAACACAAATCTGCTTCACCTTGCTTAAGAACGAGTCCATAAAGGTATCGTAGATACTATCCTGCACATAAATACGTGTGGCGGCGGTACAGTCCTGACCACAGTTGACAAAGCCACCGACAACGGCACCATAGGCACTGGCTTCGATATTCGCGTCATCGTAGACGATAAAGGGAGCTTTGCCACCAAGTTCGAGATGAACACGCTTGATACTGTCTGCACCTGCATGCATAATGTGCTTGCCACTCTCCGTACTCCCCGTGACTGAGACCATGTTGACCTTCTTATGCTTTGAGAGTGCTTGTGCGACGCCAGGACCACTGGTAATGATGTTGAGAACACCAGCAGGGAGACCAGCTTCCAGGGCCAGTTCACCAAGCTTCAGGGTAGTCAGTGGGGTTTCAACAGAAGGCTTGAGGACAACGGTGTTACCAGCGGCCAGCGCAGGCCCAATCTTCCAGGCAGCCATCATGAAGGGATAGTTCCAGGGAGCTAATGATGCTACCACACCAACAGGCTCGCGACGAATGATGCTGGTATGTTCACCAGTATATTCACTGGTCGCTACGCCCGCCAGATGACGCGCGGCCCCAGCAAAGAAGTGTAAGTTATCAGCGGCGAATGGGATATCGCCGTCTCGTGCCAATTTGATTGGTTTACCAGCATCCAGCGATTCCAGTTCAGCCAATTCTGCGGTATGAGCTTCGATCAGAGACGCCAATTTCTCTAACATTGCAGCACGGGCACCATGTCCCAGACCAGACCAGCGCCCATCGTCAAAGGCTTCACGTGCAGCAGTAACGGCACGCTCCACATCTTCTAGCGTACTTTCAGGAACTTGAGCAATTGGCTCACCGCTCGCCGGGCCAATGTCGTTCACAACACGACCTGCACTGCTCGTGACGAGTTCCCCGTTGATCAATAGCTTGTACTCTGACATCCTCGATTGCCCTTTCGGATGATATGAAAAGCATCTTTTTGTGACAATAATCGTTATTCTAGCACATGATCGATGGCCTCATTACCGCCCCTACGCCTCTCTACGATGCACCACAGTCTCAACGTGCATACCATAACGTGCCAGTTCAGAGAAGAACGCGTCGGTCGGCACACCTGCTTCTGGAGCAAGACGCCACGTCGGGTAATTTCACCGTTGCTAGCATATGCCCGACAATAGCCAGGGGTACGCCGGTATCCAGTGCACCCGCCCCAATACCCCAGGGCTGATATGGTAGCACTACGATCTGATTGGTGATCTCCACCATTTGCCCACACACCTGACCAGTGGCAACAATACGCAATACATCGCAATCCTGTGGTTCAACATCTTGAACAGGCGTTGTTTCGAGCAAACGAGCCAACACCTCACGTGGCGAAACTCTGACTCCTCGCACATCTATTGGCTCATCACTACCAAATCCCAGGTCAACCAGGAACTTGAGCTTCGTCATAAAATCACCCGGAAAGGCAATCTTAAACGAGACATGACGAATATTCTTTTCACGGAATGATACAGGAAAAGTGGCACACTCTGAATGCAACGAATAAACCGCTGTTGCATGCCCCACAGGGTCAGGGAAAAATAATCTCCTCTTGGCCCATGAGCGGTTGTTGCGGATACCAGATCCCATCCTGGAAGATCTGAGGCTCTTTTGTAAACTCGTCAAGAATCGTACGAATGGAGTATGGAGGCACCAGAGGAGCTGTTGATGGAGTCGCGTCGCTACAGCCAAGCTGTACTTTGATGCTCTCCACATGATCAAGCTTGTCAACGGCAAGACGAGCCAGCAAATTCGGTAATACCAGGTGTGCCACCCATCCCTGTAATGGCTGTAATCCCTGCGGCCTCGACCTGCGCATTCATAGCCATGAGTTTACGTGTCATGTGGAAAAGGCCGCCAAGGTCCGCATAGTGCACTTTTTCGCGAATACATGCTTTGAGCACTGAGAGGTTAAAGACATACTCTACCGCACTGAGTGCTACATCTGCACTGCGTAGCAGGTGACATAAACGCTCCTCGTCAGTAACATCAATCTGCTTAACCTGGATTTTATGGCTCTTGAGCGATGAAAGCAAACTCGTGAGCACGTTCCTCGTTGTAGTCTGCAATCGTGATCTGAGTCAATATCATCATATTCAGTCAGTGTACGTACGGCAATACGCCCCATTGCTCCAGCTCCACCAAGGACGATGATATGCATTAATACACTCCCTTGCCTATCAGGCCACAGCTACATCGGTTGTGACTGCACATATCGTGCTTGTAAGGTGGCTTGCCACTGGCACAGCAGGCGTTGAAATGGTGGTATGCAGTTCCTGGAGGGTATCCTCCAGGCGGTTCAGGATAGTATCAATTTCTTCACGTGTGATAATCAGCGGCGGCTCAATACGAATGACCCGTGAGTTGTTCAATGTTCCTGAGATGAGTACCCCACGCTTAAAGAGACCAGAGGCCACGGCATAGCCAATCTCATCATTGACAAAGTGCTGACCAATCAATAAGCCTTTGCCCGTAATCCTGGTATAGAGATCACTATGACGTGCTGCAATCTCTCTCAAATGCTTGATGAAGTACTCACCTTTCTCTGCAGCCTGTTCAACGATACCTTCTTCGAGTGTGACATGAATAGCTGCAATGGCTGCGGCACAGGCAAGCGGATTTCCGCCTGTCGTCGAGGTATGGATAAAAGGATCGCTATTAATCACGTTCCAAATCTTCGGGGTGGACATAAAAGCACCAACAGGCATTACACCGCCGCCCAGCGCTTTTGCAGAAGTGATGATATCGGGAACCACATCCCAGTGATCAACACCCCACATTTTACCAGTACGTCCCAGGCCTGTCTGCACTTCATCCGCAATCAATAATACTTCATACTCATCACATATGTGCCGTAAGCGGGGCCAAAAATCATCGGGAGGCACGATCGCACCGGCTTCGCCTTGTACAGGTTCCATAATAACGGCAGCAATATCGTTGCCAACCTCACGTGCAATACGTAACGCCTGCTCAACAGCATCAGCGTCGCCATAGGGCACATGAAAGACATTATTATGCAAAGGCAGAGCTGGACGGCGAAAAATGGCTTTACCAGTGAGGGCAAGCGAACCTGTTGTTTTTCCGTGGAAGCCATGCACAGCAGCAATAAAGCCGCTTTTGCGCGTATAGAGCTTTGCCAGCTTCATCGCACCCTCCACAGCCTCAGTACCACTACTTACAAAGAAGCTATATTGAATCTCTCCAGGAGTGATCTCTGCCAACAAATGGGCTAACATACCTCGCAGAGGATCAAGCAATTCCTGTGTGGGCAATGGACTTTTCTCTAATTGTGCTTGAACGGCCCCCACGACCTTTGGATGTGCCCAACCCAGGTTGAACACCCCAAATCCACCCAGGCAGTCAATGTATTCACGCCCCAACACATCCTTGAAGGTGGCACCACATCCCGTCCATTCGACTGCTGCAAAGTCGTTTGCTTCAGCAACCGACTTACGGTACTCGAGAAAACCACTATTGTAATACCTGGCAAAATTGCTGACGGTCGTCTCAACCAACCATTCAGCCTCACTTTTGCCCAAATGTTGCTTATGTACGATATCGAGGTACCGCTGTAGAATCGTTGAGGGCCTTGAGTAATCCATCGCTACTCATAAAAAACCTTTCGGGTAATACGGACAAACACACTCCATCCCACTCCGGTCCGCATGCCGGTTGAGCAACTGGCAGCTTTAGACAAATCTGCAGATCTGTGCTTGTGGGTATGGTATACCTATCCTGTGAGATAGGTATGGTAAAAATTCAAGAAACTTGCTATTGGATAGAATATCTCTAGCAAGCGGAAAGTTTCGTCAACAAAATGCTCTGGACAATCAAAGCATCGCAACTACTGGTCAGGCAAGCAGGCGACAAGAGACGAGGGAAAAAAGCTCAGGGGTAGCAGGTGGATAAGTGAAAGCCACGAAATACGTCGTACTTCGCCAGGGAGCGACCTCTTCTTCTGTTGGAGATATCTGTTTTCTTCATGAGAAAAACCGTTCTCTTTAATACCATGTGGAACGTAAGAGTTTGCCACTATAAATAGTATAGCCTATGAAGTGATAAGAAAGCAAGCCCTGTCTTAGCTACCCTGGTTTCCTTTCCCTTGATTCCTCAGCGCCTACGGCGCTTCGCAGGCTGTTTTATGTGTAGTTTTGTTGCCTGTTGAGGAGATTGCGATGCAATCTCCTCAACAGGCAACAAAACTACACATAAAACAAGAGCGAGCCACCTGTGGTGGCGAGGGTACCTGAAGAGTTATGTCATCCCAAACTTTTGAAACAAAAGTTCGGGATGACTTATGATTTACCATCAATATGCTCTGGCCATCCGTGCTTCGAGGGAGCGGGCCAGTACAGCCAGCGGATAACACAGGAGGAAGTAGAATAATGCGCCGAAAACGAAGACGAACAATTTATTATTGGCATCTATCTGGGGTAAGGCCAGCGCAAAGGTCTGGTGTTCCAGTTCGATCACCGATAATACAGACAATAGGGCACTATCCTGGATCAAGGTAATGAAATAATTTGTAAAAGGAGGAAGAGTAATACGTATTGCCTGTGGCAAAACAATACGTCGCATCGCCTGACCCGAGTTGAGTCCCAAACTGAGTGCCGCCTCCGTCTGTCCCTTGTCTACAGACTGCAACCCCGTACGGAACACCTCAGTGAGATAGGCACCATAGTTAAAACTCAATGCGACAATGCCATAAAAATAGCCGTTAAATGCATCAGGCACCAGACTATTGCTTTGTAGAGCTGTCATCACTTGAAAAGCTGTACCGTAAGGGTCAAAGCCCAGGTTGGAGAGCACAAAGCCCACACCATAGTACCACAGAAGCAACTGTACCAGGATAGGAGTGCCACGCATCACCTCAACATAGACCGTTGCTATCCAGCGAATGATCGCAAAGCGAGAAAGACGCCCCATTGCCCCAAGAAAACCAAAGAGGACTGCCAAAACAACACTCACTAATGAGATAGTGAGCGTTACCAGAGTTGCCTGCAAAAAACCTGGTAGATAGAGCAGCAAGAGCTGCTTGAAGAAGTAGAGATAGTAGAAAAACCCTCCCAGTGCTAATGCGACCAGCACATAGAAGAGATAATCTAACAGCACCAGCCAGTTACGCGGCCTGCCTTTGGTCTCGACGCCAGTACCAGGTGATCGGTGCCTGTATATATCTGCCATAACGAATACCTCACCTTTATTCAGCTAAAAATACATTTCTTTTTCCACTACAACGCAGCCCGCAACCGACGTTCAAAAAACCTGGCAATATATGAGGTGGGCAAGCTGAGTACCAGATAGAGCACAATCGCCATAGTATAGAGTGGGATAGGATTGCTTGCATTTCGTGTAACCCAGATGTCTAAGACAGAGGTAAGTTCGCTACCAGAAATCACACTCACAATGGCCAGAGTCTTTCAGCATATAGATGAAATCGTTCACAAAAGGAGGGATCATCAGTGGAACCGCCTGTGGTAAAACAATCCGAAAAAAATTTTGTCCCGAAGTTAGTCCGAGAGAAAGCGCTGCCTCTGTTTGACCACGTTCAACCGAGAGAAATCCTGCCCGAAAGACTTCAAATTCATAAGCAGCATAGTTCAATGCTAAAGAGGCAATACCTGCCGACCAGACATTGATAAGAGAAGCCTGACCATAGTTTGCCAGAATCGCACCCAGGGCATAGTAGATGATAAATATCTGTGCAATCATCGGGGTACCACGGATGACTTCAATAAAGGTACGCGCGGGAACCTTGAGCCAGATAAAACGTGAACTGGACATAAATGCAAGAATAAGCCCAAGGAGTAGGGCAAGTGGGAAAGAGGAAACGCAATAGATAATTGTATCTCTGATTCCTCCAAGAAAGGCGGGAAGTGCCTTGAGAGCCAGATCCATGAATATACTTCTCCCATCTACAAATAGAATTTGAGGTAATCTAGTACTCTGTCAGCCTTCATCTGAAGACTAATGAGTCATCCCGAACTTTTTCAAAAGTTCCCAAAACCGGGGGTGCAGGGTTTCCCTGCCGGGGCTTGCGGGTTGCCAAACCCTGGTGTCCCCAATAGCTTAATGAGTCATCTACCGGGGTCTTTCCCTGCCGGTTGGGGTGTCCCTGCTTCTTTTTCCTCTTCTCCGCCGCAAGCGGCGAGCAAAAGAAGGAAAAGATGTTTTTGGGGGCACCCCGAACCCCGGCAGAAGGCTGCCGCCCTCTGCACTCCCGCTTGCCAAATAGGTAAAAAGGGCATTTCATGTCCCGGAAAAGTTCGGGATGACTCATTGAAAAGGTGTTTTTCGGGGGCACCCCGAACCCCGGCAGAAGGCTGCCGCCCTCTGCACTCCCGCTTGCCAAACAGGTAAAAAGGGTAATTCATGCCCAGGAAAAGTTCGGGATGACTCATTGAGATGGGAAAGACTGGGGCTGTGCCCCAGACCCCAGTCAAGGGGTTGCACCCCTTGCATCCCCGCAGGCCGACAGAGTACCAGTCTCTTGTCTCGTACTACTCAGGTCTCCTCGCCACCTGCGGTGGCTCGCTCTTGTTTGTTTTATCGTCGGTGGCTGGGGGTTGCGACGCAACCCCCAGCCACCAACGACAAAACAATTTACGAAGCGCCGAAGGTGCTGAGGACTCCGAGAAAAGGGGCTTGAAGAGTTACTGGATACCAATCTCTGCCTGCTGATCGTTCCACAAGTTCCACTTCACATAAATCTTGTGGAGAGTCCCATCTTTCTTAAGTTGGGTAAGAGCTGCATCGATTTCTTTCAAGAGTACAGGAGTATTTGGGTTGCTCTTGTTAAAACCAATCACATAATCGCTGGTTTCAAAGGGCTTACCAATAGGTCTCAATTTGACATTGGCCGTTCCACCTGGACCAATGCCTAAAACATAGTAGGTTACGAGAGGCAAATCGATCAATACAGCATCAATTCTCCCCAGGGCCAGATCGTTGAACGGGAGATCAGTATCATAGGTCTTGGTTTTAATCTTGGCATCAGTCGCCAGGATTTCTTCTGCCTTATAGCCAGCACCAGTTCCGACAGTAAAACCCTCCAGGTCAATCAATGAGAGGCTATCGCTCGCCGTCTTTTTAGCAAAGCGTGGATCATCAGCCTTCACTACAATTTGTTGCCCATAGCGATAATAGGGCTGAGAGAAGAGTTCCGTCTTCTTACGATCCTCTGTAATTTCCCAGCCGTTCATCACAACATCAAATTTGTTTGCCTGTAGAGCCTGGGCCAATTGTGCATAGTCGTTCTCTACCTCCTTCTCCCTAATTCCCATGAGCTTACCAATAGCATTGGCAATATCGACCTCAAAGCCAACCAGATTGGTAGGATTGGCGGGGTCCAGAAAAACATAGGGTGCACCGCCATCAGAGGCCGCCCCCCACTGAAATACACCAGGGACTTTCAGCCCTTTATTCCCTATTGACTGCACTCCCGGCGTGGGTGTAGTAGTAGCAACATTACCTCCACACGCTGCTAGCAGGGACTCCAGCGTCCCACCAACGGCGGCAAGCCCCCCTATCTGCCCAACATGCTTCAAGAACCTTCTTCGCTTCAGCTCGTAGCTCATAAAAGTCGCACCTTTCTTATTAACTATCCTGGAACACATCCAGAGCTAAGGTAAAACAGAGAGCACACGCTCCAGGAATAGCTGCGTGCGTTTATGTTTCGGTTGCTTGAATAACTCTTCAGGATCACCTTGTTCGATAATGGCACCGTCAGACATAAAGATCACACGATCCGAGACATCACGGGCAAACTGCATCTCATGCGTCACCACTACCATCGTGCTTCCTTCATAAGCCAGATCTTTCATAACCTTGAGAACCTCGCCAACAAGTTCGGGGTCTAACGCGGAGGTTGGTTCGTCAAAGAGTAAAGCACGAGGCTGCATCGCCAATGCACGAGCAATAGCCACACGCTGCTTTTGTCCACCGGAAAGACGGCTGGGATACACATCCCGCTTTTCGGAAAGACCAACCTTTGCAAGTAATTGCTCACCCAGCGCTACGGCTTGATCTTTGGGCATCTTCCGTACCAGAGAAGGTGCTTCAATCACATTCTGTAACACAGTCATGTGAGGAAAGAGATTAAAATTCTGGAAGACCATGCCAAGCTCACGACGGATAGGGCTGAGGTGTTTAACTGAGACATATGGATCGAGTTTTTGACCGTGGATGTAAATATCGCCGCTTGTTGCCTTCTCTAATGCATTAAGACAACGAATCAATGTACTTTTGCCCGAACCACTTGGTCCAATTAAGGCAACCACCTCTCTTTTCCGTACCTCGAAATCGATATCTTTGAGAACATGCTTATCTCCAAAATACTTATTGAGTTTAACTGCGCGAATAATAATTTCGTCCTCGACAGAATTGGGAGAAGTAAAGGCACCATTCGGTAGGTTTGGATTGAAATTCATGGGACGCTCCTTTACCAGCTATGATTTGCCGCATTGCAAAAGCAGTAGATATTGTTATGTGAGAAGCATCATTGCTCTAATTAAAGTATGCAAATAGCATAAAAAACCTGGCCTGATTATCCGAAAAGCGTAGATTCAGTGATGGCACCAGCGAAAATGCAGATGTCTATATTACACTTACTTAGACATACGTCTATACAGTGTCAAGTCTCTCATGCTAAAGTAAAGCTTCGCGGAAACCCCTGAAAATAGCTTTGCGGCACAGTTTCTTCTCTTTAAAAGCTAAGTATACTCTTTTTATTCTGCACCTTCATGATTCTAGACATTCTTCCCAAAAATACCGTAACTATTCAGGTCCCCTTTTCCTAATTCCTCAGCGCCACAGGCGCTTCGTAGGTCATGAGTCATCCCGAAATTTTCCGAGGCATGAAATGCCCTTTTTACCTGTTTGGCAAGCGGGAGTGCAGAGGGCGGCAGCCTTCTGCCGGGGTTTGGGGTGCCCCCGAAAAACACCTTTTCCTTCTTTTGCTCGCCGCCTGCGGCGGAGAGAGAGGAAGAAGAAGCTATTGGGGACACCCCAAGCCCCGGCAGGGAAACCCTGCACCCCCGGTTTTGGGAACTTTTTCAAAAGTTCGGGATGACTCATTACGAGGGCGAGCCACCGCAGGTGGTGAGAACACCTGAATAGTTACAAAAATACCTCTCCTCCCAGCACACTACGAGGAAGATGTGGCAGAGAAGGAGCAATATATGTAAATAGATTTACCTCTGAAACGTGCTACATTGCATAATATCAAATTCTTTGGGTAGTATGTCTCTTTCGGAAACCCAGGACGGAGCCTGGGGGTTCATGGCCCCTTGGACCTTCACCATTTTCGACGCTCTTCAACAGAATTTGATATCTGTTATTTTGTGTAATTGAGGAGTTATAGGTTAATGACAGCCGATAAGGTTGCAATTGTGATACCCGCATTAAATGAAGAAGATGCCATCCAACGCCTACTCGCAGAAATTCCCTGTGATTTTGCCCAGTGGATTGTCGTAGTTGATAATGGAAGTACTGATAGGACGGCTGCCGTTGCCAGGGCAACAGGGGCTATTGTTGCCAGTGAGCCAACTCGCGGCTACGGGCGGGCCTGCTTCAAGGGTCTTAAAACTGCGGCTCAATTGGGAGCAGAGGTAGTTATTTTTATGGATGGCGATGGCAGTGACGACCCTACTGACCTTCCTATGATGTTGGCACCTGTCAGTGAAGGGCATGCAGATTTCGTGATTGGCTCACGTGTTAGCGGACGTTCTGAGCAGGGAGCAATTCCGCCACAGGCCCGTTTAGGCAACTGGTTGGTTAGCCGCATGATCCGTCTTTTGTATCGCGTACGCCTTCATGACATAGGATCGTTTCGCGTGATACGTTGCACTTCGTTAGAAGCATTACAGATGCACGAGATGACCTTTGGCTGGCCCGTCGAAATGGTGGTCAAGGCGGCACGAGCACACTATCGTATTGTTGAGTTGCCCATTCACTATCGACGACGCAGTCACGGTCACTCGAAGGTTGCTGGCACAGTCGTGGGTAGTATTAAGGCTGCATACTATATGTTGAGCACAACATTCCGTTATGCCAGAACAAGGAGTTCGCATGTCTGACACAGCACTCGTTGTGATAGCTCGCTATCCGGAGCCTGGCAAGACTAAAACACGCTTAGCTCGTACTATTGGTCCTACAGAGGTAGCTCATCTCTACCGGGCTTTCCTGACCGATCTGGCACAGCGTTTTGTCGGACAGCCCTGGTCTCTCCACTGGGCATACACACCAGTTGAGGTTGATTATCAAGCTTTTGTCGCTACGCTTGCACCTGCATATGCTCAGCAGATGTACTGCTTTCCACAACAAGGAGAAGATTTCGGCACACGTTTACACAACATCTTTCAGTGGACATCCGCACAAGGCTTCCAGCGTACCATCCTCATCGGATCAGACTCACCCCATATCAGTCGAGAGATCATCGAACAGGCACAGGCAATGCTTGATAAAGCTGATGTGGTTCTGGGACCTGCTGATGATGGAGGATACTATTTAATTGCTATGCGCAAACCATACGATGTCTTTAGCGGTATCCCGATGAGTACTGCTGTCGTAGCACAGATGACGATTGCAGCTGCCCAACACCAGGGTCTGACAACCCATCTCTTAGAACCTTTATTTGATATTGATGAACTCCCTGACCTGCAACGTCTTGCGCAGTTACTCGCAGCTGATAGTACACGTGCACCTGCTACCGCTGCTTATCTAGCCACAATGAGGAGCTTATATGATCACAACACCAGTACGCACTCTTCCACGCTCGATCTATATCGAGCCAACCAGTCGTTGTAACGAACTCTGTCAGCAATGTCCTCGTACTTTGCTCTCACGTGAGGACGACCGCGACTTGAGCTATGATAACTTTCGTCACATCGTTGATCAGTTTCCTGTATTAGATCGTGTTGTGCTACACGGACTGGGTGAGCCACTGCTCAATAAAGATCTGCCACGTATGGTCAGTTATCTTAAATCAAGAGGAACATACGTTCTCTTCAACTCCAATGGCATTCTTCTCAACGAGAAACGTGGTCAAGCGCTCATCGATGCCGGACTCGATGAATATCGCCTCTCGATGGATGGTTCGACCCGTGAGACATATGCCCAGGTGCGTGGCGTAGATGCCTTCAATAAAATCTGGCGCAATGTCCGGGCATTTGTTGCTCGGCAAAAAGCACAGGATGCCAGCAAGCCAGTTGTCTCGCTCTGGTTCACGGCCATGCGCGAAAATCTGCACGAACTTCCAGGTCTGATCGATCTGGCAAGTGATGCGGGTATTCAAGAGGTGTATATGCAACGCCTCGTTTACTTTGAGGAGGGTCTGGCCGCATCACAGCAATCGCTATTCCGCCGTTCAACATCTGAGGAGTTAGCGCTTGTGCGCAACTGTGAGCAGACTTGCAAAGAGCGTGGTATCACCTTCAATGCCGCAGGTACCGCTACTCCTATGGAGAGCCTTATCCGCGACTTCGGAGAGCGTCCCTGGTCTGGATGTCAACGCCCCTATACGCTAACCTATATCACATCAAGTGGCAATGTACTCTCCTGCTGTTTTGCCCCTTTTGGACATAAGAGCGCGAAAGAGTACAAAGAAGAGCGTGTCCTCGGCAATATCTTCCAGGAGCCAATTGCACAAATCTGGCAAGGCGAACGCTATGAAGCTTTCCGTCAAGCTTTTGAGAGCAATCACCCGGCAAAACACTGCTCACAGTGTGGGCTAAACTGGAGCTACTAGCTCGTTTTCATCTCTTTGCCATAAGGTGCCGAGAATCAGAGTAGCCTTTGTGGTTACCTGCTGATTAGCGGCACCTTACTCTATGCCAAGAGTTTTGCGGGCAATAGGAGATTCTAGAAGGCTCTGAGCTATGGCTGTGCTGTTGATCTGGTAGGTACCTGCCGCGATTCTGGCTTGCAGTTCTTCGACGTGAGCACGACGCAGTTCCTCATCGTGCGGGGCTATCAACGGTGTCTCTACAGGCAAAAGACGATCATTCTCGATACAGCTCTGTTTCATTTTTGTCGCTCCTGACCTTTGCTCTTTGTTTAAGTGTCGAAACCAATTTTAGGTAATTTTGCGTTTTATAGCGAGTCATAGCGTTTTTTGCCCCTTACAATGGTTATATGAGCTTGTCACGATCTGCACACCTTCAGCATTTTCCTACCTTTAATACAGATCCACAGAGCCTGGGACTGGAGCGCCATCTCAGGGTGTGATCACTCATCGAACCGCTGCTTTCGAAAAAGCCCGCTGATAACTCCATGAATCAGGCGTCAGAAAACGCTAGATTTTTAGGAACTTTCAGATCAGGTTTTTCTGTATCGTACGTTTCCATAACTGAATTATACAATAGCCACCAAAGTTTATATGTAAGTTCTTTTTTTACGTTCTCAAAACCGGGGGTCCAGGAGGTTGCCGCCCTCTGACACTCCCGCTTCTCAAACGGCTTGATAAAGGGCGAATTTTGTCCGGAAAATTCGGGATGACCCATGACAAAACCCACACAAAACGGCTGGCGAACGCCATAGGCACTGAGGAATCAGGAAGAAGAGACCTGGGTAGTTACGCTTGCCTGGACGTATCTTTCAGAGGCGAGCGGCGCTGCAAACGCAACATACCTTTATCCGCTTTGACCTCTTTGGAGAGCCGAAACAGCAGGATAAGACAAAGTAATACAGCTTCTGCCGTTGCTGACCCTGCTAGAGCCAGTGGGATGGCCATGATCACCAGAGGGCCTTTCATAATGCCAAGGAAAAAGACAATGAGGCCATAACGTGTGATCAGAGCAAAAATATTGGTACAAAGCGGAGTAAAGGCATCCTTTAATGCATAGAAACCGCTCACAACGAGACTGCCAGCAGCGACTCCCGGTAGTCCAATAGCATAACCGATGAGGGCCACATTCGTCAGAGCCGACGAGTGTGCGTCAAAAGCACCATGCTCAAAAAGGATTTGTATTGTTGGTTTGCCCAGCAGGACCAGGATAATGCTCGCAGGAATGGTGAGTAGAATCGAACCACCCATCACTTTTATAGCAGTTTGACGCATCCGTACATAACGACCAGATTTAGCATGGACCGCCAGATGAGGCAGTAGCGCCTGTCCTATTGCCTGGGATATCAATGCAATGGGCAATGCTTGCAACATTTCAGCATTATGTAAAGCTGACAGGCTAGCCTGATCGGGCAAATACGAGGCAAAGTTGGTATCTACTATAAGGCCAATATAGGCAATACCAAGCGAGAGTGCATTAGGACCAAGCAAGCGCATAACCTCATGTAAGCCGGGATGTCTGAGGTTCCAGATGAACGTGTAGCGTACGCCCTGTTTCACCAGTCCAGGAATCTGTATCCCAACAAGCAATGCAGCTGCTGCCAGCACACCATATGTGGGGCCATAGATGCCCACTCCTGGTACAGCCAGTGTGACTAACAAACCACCAATCAACCCAATATTATAGGCAGCAAGCGCAAGAGCTGGCAATAAGAACTGCCGTTTACTATTTAAGATAGCAGTGACAATAGTCCCCAGCCCCAGGATAAGAGGTTGAAGCAGCATAATGCGTGTCAGCTCGGAGGTAAGAGCTTGTTCAGAGGGAGAGTAGCCAGGGACCAGGAGATGACTGACAAAAGCAGGAGTCATAAACTCGCCAATAATGATGATTATGGTAGTGAGAACAAGTATGACATTGAAAACCAGACTTGTCAGCCGCCAGGCCTCTACTTGCCCTTTATCATTCTCATAAGAAAGAAAAACGGGAATAAACGCATGACTTAAAGCCCCACCAGCAATCAGGTTAAACAGCGTATCTGGTAGACGTGAAGCAGCATAGTAAGCATTAGCTTCAGGTCCTGTGCCAAAGACAGCATTAAAAATGCTTTGACGTATCACACCTAAACCACGCGAGGCCAGGAGTGCTACCATTAACAGGAAAGCAGCTTCTACGATACTGAAACGCCGTAGCGAAAGGCCTCCATTCAAACGGAAGCTCTTCAGACTAAAGCGGAAGGTCCTTCCTCCCCAAACGTTGCGACGATTGGATTGGGAAACTTCTTTTGTTGGAACGGATTTCTCGGGCACTTTATTTTGAGAGTCAGTAGCAGAAACTGACGTATTTAATGTATCAACAGCTTTACGCAGTTTTTGCGAGATATGTTCTCCTCCTCCTGACAAAGGCCATTTTCTGCGATTATATCAGCCATTTTTATTATTGACTAGCTTTCCTCAAAAAGTACCAGAGCTTTCCTCATTCCGAACTTTTGTAACAAAAGTTCGGAATGACTCATGGTTAGCTTTTGGGCCGTGGCTTATAAATGTTCAGGCCAACCTTGACCTCCTCACGGCCTGGTACAGCAATGTTTCCCTCCGTACTGGCAATGGTAATGGATTTTCCGCTCGAAGATAATCCAAACTCCTGATTCAAGTCGACGATGATGACCAGTTTGTTTCCTTCGACATTTATTTGCACATTTTTCATTCTAAGAGATCTCCTTTGGATAGTAAATAGACAGCACAGTACCGCTTCAAGTCACTTTCTTCTGCCTCATTCTTACCTTTTCACGAGCATATTGTCAAGACAGGAAGATATCCCTTTTAGCCATTTTTCCTATATCTCCCACAAAATCCTGCAAATTTTTGTTCATTCATGTATAGATAAACAAGGTAGTTCAGTCATGAGGCGGTAAAGATACATTCATCGTATTAGCCTATTGTCACTACCTGCATGCGCCTCTGCTAGCTATTGGCGGATTTCTAATATATAGTATCATTATATGTTAACATAACTATTTACTTTGCGCCGAGAAGTGAGGATTGATTCATGTTACCTTTACCAGACAACCACGCAACAGGTCCTCTTGTTCAAATGAACGAGACACTGTCTAACACAGCACCTCAGCCTGTGCAATTACAGAGATTACCGCCGTATACTCCCAATACTGATCACCTCTCCACCAACATGCCACGTACGACAGGCTATCTCTCAGGTCCTCTCCCCCGTACCACAAGACAACTTCCAAGTACAGGAGTCTTCACCTCCAAACTTCCAACACTGATCCCTGCAACCGAAAAACGAACACCTCGCTTACCAGATACACGCTCCCCACGACGTCACCGACCACTTGTGTTGATCAGTGTCATGGTCAGCAGCATAGCAATACTTCTACTCGGCACATTATCTTATGTTACACCGCTGGGGGGAGATGGACAACACCCACAAAGTATCGCGCAATTTATCACTAAGATCTTCTCAACAGGAGCACAAAGCTCGTTTATTCCCTCGCAGCACCCCACAATATTCCCAACAGCGGCACCATCTCTAATGAGAGGCGAAGGCTACTGTGGAGGAACTGACATCTGGGGCGTATGTGCAAAAGCCACGACTAGTAGTGGCGTAATGGGAACGGGTGTGATGCAGAGGCCAATTGCTGGAGCTGTCATTACACAGGTATTCGCTAATCCCGAGTATCAGCGCTGGTGTGGCTGCACAAAACCGCACTCAGGCATTGATCTGGCGGCACCTTACGGCACACCTGTCACTGCATCTGACAGTGGGCAGGTGATTTGGGTAGGATGGGATTGGTCAGGACTGGGTTGGGCAGTCAAAATTAGTCATGGGAATTACGTCGCGACGATCTATGGGCATCTTGCAAGTTACAAGGTAATGGTTGGTCAAAATGTGACAAAGGGACAGGTGATTGCTTATGAGGGGAGCACAGGAGATTCAACTGGTCCACATGTTCACTTTATGCTGCTCATCAATAACACCTGGGTTAATCCAGCACAGTATATGCAATTACCTTAATGCAATGTGAACGAAAGAGCCAGGATAAAAGGAAAAATAAAGGCTGGCGTCAGTAGCCAGCCTCAACTTTATGCCTGAACACTATATTTTGAACGGCGGCGACTGATAGATCCGCCTTTACGACCTGCGGCCTGTGCCTCTTCACTGGTCCATTTGTGAGCGGTGCCAAGAGCATGGGCAGCCTTACCACCCTTACTAGCAATTTCACGCTTTTTCTCTGGACTCATCGATGCGAAGCCTCTGCCACGTCCTTTTTGTGTCTGCATTGTTCCTTCTCCTTCTAGTTATTTCAGGCCTTGTCTTCCTGACGAAGTCATTCACTAAAGTACAAAAACAGTACGATCTCCCTGCCTCTCTCCATACAAACCCGATATCGCTGTAGGAGAGGCCGTACTCATCTATGACTCTCCCTATTAACACGACTCATCCGATAGTTCGGATACATACCAGTTTGGATATTTTCCCCTTCTGGTTCAACCAGCAAAGTGCTCTTTTGTCTGTTTTGTCATAAGCAACTATGACTGTCGAAATGAGCCGCAACACGGCTACTCACCAGATCTCAGAGCCATTCATATGGAGTGAAATACATTTGGGATGTCAGGATCACAAAAACCTGAATAGTTTCCCTGCTCTCTCAAGCAGATACTAATCAATGACGATCACAAAGTACAGCATAACAGGTGGGGTACCTCAGAACAAGTCAACAGTAAAAAGTTTCAGCATTCTTTAAGGTAGGCTCAACCGCTTTTAAGGAAAGGTTGAGTTCTCCTTGTTGTTATTTGCCGAGCGTGATTTTCTGTCACCTGCCAATGCCAATATTCGTGTAGGAAGTGCCGAACATGAGTCGTGTACGACATGATGGCGTAACAATTTCTGCCATGATGGCTTGAGATATATTCAGGAAAGAGAAGAAACGCCGAAAAAGGAGTAAAAATGAGTACTGTGGCAAATCGCCGGGTCATGCAACTCGACCCTCACATCCTTGATTTTCTCAAGGGACTTGAGACCCAGGGTGGGCCTCCTCTCTACATGCTGTCGCCTACCGAAGCTCGTAACACTCTCGTCAGCATCCAAAGGTCTGTCAACACCACAAAGCTTCCAGCCGACAGCGAGGATCGCACCATTCGTGGTGGGCCAACGGGCGAAATTTCGCTTCGTATTGTGCGACCGCAAGGAGAGAGGGGTGCCCTTGCAGGTGTCATGTACTTCCACGGTGGTGGATGGATTCTTGGTGACAAAGAAACGCATGATCGCCTTGTGCGTGAGATCGCCAATGGAGCGCGGGCAGCAGTAGTGTTCGTCGACTATGCACGCTCGCCCGAGGCCAAATATCCGGTCGCAATCGAGCAGGCATACGCAGCGACAAAGTGGGTTGCGGAAAATGGTGCCTCGATCGGCGTTGATACGTCGCGCATCATTGTTGCTGGTGAGAGTGTTGGGGGCACGCCGCCGTCACGCTGCTTGCCAGGGAACGCGGTGGCCCAAAGATCAATTTCCAGGTTCTCTGTTACCCTGTGACGGATGCCAATTTCGAGAATCCGTCATATCGAGAGTTTGGAGCCGATGGGTACTGGCTCACACGCGAGGCCATGAAGTGGTTCTGGGACAGTTACGCGCCAGAATCAGAGCGGAATCAGCCTACGGTCACGCCGCTTCGGGCAACGATCGATCAACTCAGAGGACTCCCACCAGCCCTGATCATTACCGACGAGAATGATGTCTTGCGCGACGAGGGCGAAGCCTATGCCCATAAACTGATGGCAGCCGGCGTGCCAGTGACGGCAACTCGATATCTGGGTGCCATCCACGATTTCCTGCTGCTCAACCCGATTACGCAGACCCCTCCTGTACGGGCAGCCATTGCTCAAGTGACCGACACACTCCGCAAAGTCTTCGCACGATGAGTGTTAGACGACTTTTATCCTGGCCGGTAGTGTCAATCAATAGCAAAACGGTCTGAAAAACGTGCGCCATCGATAATCGACGCTACCGGCATGTCTAATGTCTTCCATCACCATCTTATCTTGTTGTTCCTTTCGCTCCTTTTGCTGGGGGTCGCACGATCAACATCGGCAACTTCGTCGTCGTGAGGATACGCGAGGTCACGCTGCCCATCACCCAGCGTTGTAATCCATGCCGACCGTGGGTGGAAATGGCAATCAGGTCGCAGCCACTGCTTCCCGTTTGCTTTCCCTCGCCTTTGTTTTCCGCGAGCTTCACCAGCGCGTCAGCCACATCGGACTCCTGCTCGACCGAGCAGGTAAGAGAGAGATCGCCTTCCTTCTCGGTGGCTTGCAGGCGCTTCACCATGCTTGCCAGGTAGATCTCTGCCTGCTGGAGTGCTTCTTTGGTTGGCTCACTCACAAAGCCCTCTTCTCTGCTGGTTGGAACGGACTTGACCACCTGAGCCAGGTGCAGCGATGCTCCCTTTGCAGAAGCTGCCAGAGCTGCCACGAGGTGAGTCGCCGGGGCCAGTGCGGTCTCAGCAAGCTCCGAGCCATCCAGTGGTACGAGTGCGCAGAGAGCATGCGTGGCCTCCGAGTCGAGAAGCCTGGTAGCGAGATCGTTCTCCCGCAGAACGAGAATAGGCACCGGACTCTCGTGGGCCATGGCGTGCGCAACGCTACCCAGTACCCAACGTGTGAAGCCCGTTCTGCCGTGGCTACACAGCACGATAAGATCGACCCCACCTGATCTGGTCTCTGCCAGGATACACTGGGCAGGACTCCCAAAGACCACCCCGGTCGTAGTCTGAATTCCCGCAAGCTCCGGGGATGCTGCTATTGTTTGGAGGTAGTCGGTCGCCATGGTCGTCTCGGATTCAATCTGTTGCTCGCCCATAAGAGGGGTCATGGCCAGCCCTCCCCGGTAGTCAATCTGGATGCTGATCACTTCCAGAAGACGAATGGAGCCGCCTGAGGCACGGGCGATACGTGCCGCTACTGGCAGTGCCTTCTCCGCACGGGCGGAACCATCCAGAGGAACCAGTATTCGTTGAAACATCATAACACTCCTTTTTTTAGACCGCCGGTACCTCCATCAATGACGCGCACCAGCTCTCTCAGCTTCTCTGCCGCAATCAGATGAATTGCACCTGCGTGTTTATCGCTCCCGTACAGATGACCTGCAAAGCGGTAACATGTTCAGGCATTTCCTACCAAGAAAGCATAGGCTTTGTCTGTTACAGGTTTATCACATGGGGGAACGGCAAGCACACAAAGCCGTCACGAGGAAATTGCTGCATCTGAAAGTTTGAACCTCACTTCAGGGAGACGCGTGTGGTTGCGTCAAACGTTTGATCAATGTTATCATCTCATCCACTGAGAAAGGTTTCTCTAAGAGGGCGACGTGTAAATTCTGGAGTTCTTCGGTATCGCTAAATGTCGCAGCAGTGGTTAAAATAATAGGAAGAGCATTAAAGCGTGGATTTTTACGCACTTGATGGATCACTTCAGTTCCTGATGTAGATCCGCTTAAACGCCAATCCACAATCATCAGGTCTACTGGTATAGGAATTGGTTCCTGCGCGACTACTCCCAACGCTTCCAGACATTCCTCAGCACCAGGATAATTGGTAACGATGTAGCCTTCATCCTGTAGTACGAGAAGGAGCATTTCCTGGATGGCGATATCGTCCTCAAGTAAACCAACCCGCATATCTCTTCCCTTCACCTGATATAAAATCTCTGTGAATATACACTCACACTATAGCAAACTGTACTGTATTTCGCAAGAGTTTCTTTTTTTGTATGGGTTTTGTTGTTTGTGGCAGAGATTGCGCCGTAATCTCTGCCACAAACAACAAAACCCATACAAAACGAGAGTGAGCCACCTGAGCAGTTACCTGCAAGCTATCTGTACTGACGGAGCTTCTCCGAGAGACTCTACAGGAAGAGTAAATGTCACACTGGTTCCTTTGCCTTCACAACTGTAAAGAAGGACACGTCCCTTCATCGCCTCCACCAGTTTACGTGAAATATAGAGACCAAGGCCTGCTCCTGCGACCTGACCGGCGGCAGGATGTTCTAATCGAGTAAACGGCCTGAATAAAGAGGATTGTTGTTGATCTGGAATTCCAATGCCCTGATCACGAACGGTTACAT
Organism: uncultured Chloroflexia bacterium; assembly: GCA_963814985.1. Classification (GTDB taxonomy): domain Bacteria; phylum Chloroflexota; class Ktedonobacteria; order Ktedonobacterales; family Ktedonobacteraceae; genus CAWFFV01. Next base: position 220,659 of record CAWFFV010000101.1, read on the forward strand.
ATACCTCCAGGGGATCTTGAAATGGATCATACTTCTCTTCAGTTGGAGGAGACAATATGTTGCTTCTATTACTAGTATAGGCCTGTATTTCGATCAAACCTCCATTGGGCGAATATTTCACGGCGTTCTCTACCAGATTGGTAAGAACCTGCTGAACACGATCAGGGTCAGCCCAGACAAGTGGTAACTCAGGATCTATGCTACAACGGATACAATAATGCTGTGCTTGTTGTTCATCAACACAATATTGTACAAGTTGAGCCACGCGCTGACACTGTTGTGCTAGATTGACTCGCATGCGACGAAGCGCGAGACGCCCCGCCTGCACACGTGATATATCGAGCAGGTCACTGATCAGCACTTCCAGATGATTGGCCTGTTCCATGATCACATTGAGATACTGCTGCTGGCGTATTGGTGTCATTTCCGTTGTTACAGCGCTATCCCGTTGAGCAGTGATACCATATGCCTGTAACAGCCCTGCATATCCCTTGATAGCGGTCAACGGGACCCGTAGTTCATGGCTCACCATGGAGACAAACTCGCTCTGCTCCTGCATATCAGTAATGATAGCTCTCTCGCAGTTCTCAGAGGTAGAGGTTGTATATATATCGCACAGTATCATTTCTACATGGTGAGCAAATATGGGTAAATATTGCTCAATAAGTAGCCATTCGCCATACTGAAACGCATCAAGTCGTGTGTCAAGAAATAAGAGAAGACCCAGGATGCCAGAAGGTCGTTCGAGTGGTACTGCAACAACACGCTCCTTCTTCTCTTCTTGCATTGCAAAATGGTCAATACACCATACCAGTCCAGTCTGCATAGCCATATCACATAAGGCCCTTACTCGTTCGTCGTACAACAAGGCCTTCGGGGTTAGTGAACCAGAGCATACAATATAACAATCACCTGTTGGGGAGACAAGGTTAAACAGGGGATGACGTAAGCCAGATTCCGCGTAACCCAGAAGCAGGCTCACCTCAGCACACTCCAACAGGTTACGGAAGTGGTTAGACAGTTCATGTAAACGTGTTTTTAGTGATCTCATATACCTTCCAAGCACATCACAGACCAGATTCCTTTTTAGTATATGGATGTCATCAACAAGCAGCCTTTTTTGCAACCCTTTCTACCTTTGTTGAGCTTACTCACCCCGCTTGTGGAGAACATTTTCCGTTTATACATATTCTTGAATGTTTGTCTGAGTTCACTGGTGCTACTGTCAATTCTGCTGTCAGAAAAATGACCAAAAACACCGTATACTCAACGAGATAGATTTGGCTTCTGATGTGGTTTTACGTTATCTTCCCTCCCAACAATTTCTCGTATTTTCACAAGACAGCGAAGCACGCAATAGCAGGATGATCAGTTGGGCGTGATTGGAGCCTCTCAACAAATGCTTGCATTTCGACTTCTCATGTTATCTTATAAGCACCTCTGGCTAAGTGGCCTGGGGAGTGCGCATGGGATTGTGACCTCATTACATCGGCAGTGGCTCGAAAGAAGCTCCTCATTTGTAGTTGACTATAGCGTTTTGCTTTCTTCTTGGGATGGGGCTGACGGGCGTTACATTATCTACAAGATAACCTGCGTGACAGGTTGTCAGTAATTCTTATCAAGCTTGAAAGTAGTATAGCATATTTAGATGGAGATTTTCTGCCGAGGAAGTTCCCACCCAGACACGCGATGGGGATACCGAAGAGGAAAATACTCCTTTTTCTCAATCATCTTCGATGGATTGCCTCAAGGCAGTAAGACGCAGGTATGTCACTCTGGTCTTTGGATGCTCTCGCCCAAGCGTCTGTTCACGAATGGCAAAGGCTCGTTGATAGAGAAGAAGCGCTCCTTGATAGTTTTGTTGTCTTTCCTGAAAAACGGCAAGATCATGGATGCTCTCTGCTGTTTTTGGATGCTCAGGTCCCAATTGCTGTTCCAAGATGCGCAAGGCACGCTGGAACAGCAGTTCTGCCTCTATATACTTGCTTTGCTCGGAGTAGAGATTTGCCATGTTACTGAGTATACTAGCCACATGGGGATGCTCAGGTCCCAATTGCTGTTCCAAGATGCGCAAGGCACGCTGGAACAGCGGCTCGGCCTCTGCATACTTCCTCTGCTTAAGGCAGAGAAGAGCCAATCCGTAGAGCGGAGAGGCTACCAGAAGGAACTCAGGACCTGACTGCTCCCAAATGCGTAAAGCACTTTGGTAGAATTGTGCAGCCTCGGTATATTTATCCTGTTCACGGTAAATCTCCGCCAAACTGTTAAGCGCATGGGCGGCATTGGGATGCTCCAATTCCTGCTCCCAGATATGTAGAGCACGTCTGCAAAGAGGCTCAGCTTCTGTATACCTCCCCTGCTCAGCATAAAGATTAGCCAAACGGTGGAGCGAAGAAGCTACCTCTGGATGCTTCAAGCCATATTGCTGCTCCCAGATATGTAGGGCACGCTTGCAGAGAGGCTCGGCTTCCGTATACCTGCCCTGCTCATGATAGAGGTCGGACAGATTGCTAAGCGCATGAGCCACATCGGGATGCTCAGGCCCCAGTTCCTGCTCCCAGATATGTAGGGCACGCTTGCAGAGAGGCTCGGCTTCTGTGTATTTTCCCTGCCCAATATAAAGATTTGCCAGATTATTAAGCGAAGAGGCTATAAGTGGATGCTCTAAGCCAAGTTGCTGTTCTCGAATGTGTAAAGCATTCTTACAGAGAGACTCGGCTTCCGCATACCTGCCTCGCTCGAAGTAGAGGTTCGCTAGGTTGTTACATGAAGAAGCCACGGCCAGATGTTCCATTCCCAGAGCTTGCTTGCGAATGTGTAGTGCTCGTAGGTAAAGTGTTTCAGCCTCTGTATAACGCGCACGACTCTGGAGATAGGTTGCCGTCACATGGAGCAAACGCCCTGCTTCCTCACCAATGATCTGCTCCGTCTCAATGTATTGAATAGCTAGTAATGCATGAGGAAGCAGTCGCTCGCACTGCGACCAAGCGCTATGTTCCACTTGTGGGAATGCTAGGTTAACGGCAAGCATCACCTGTTTTTTCCATTGGTGTCTTTTATCTTCCTCCTGATTATCTTGAAGCACGGTTTGCACCAACCTATGCACGCTCAGCGCCTTTCCCTTGGGATCTCGATGTACCAAGGAATATGATCGTAGTACTTTGGTCATCTCTTGCAGCAATAACGATTCAGTTCCCACTTGTTGGAGATGCAAACCAAAATACTTAGAACCCGTTATGATCAGTTCTTCAGGAATCGCATCTGGAGCCAGAAAGGCACATACCCGTAGCAGGTCTGCTGCTGCTGGACTCTGCTGTTCCACTCGCTCAAAAGACAAAGCCCATGTCGTCGCTACCGGTGCTGGGTGATCACTCGCCGGACGACCACGCGTAGCAAGGAACGTCGACCTGCGTAGGCGATATGCAGCCAAATACTCTTCTATACTACATGCAGCTTCCTCAATATAAGCTCCTGCTTGATCAAGGGCCAATGGCGGTCCATCTACCTCGATGACGATCTGCTCCGCTGCATGTCGCTCTGTCTGAGCAATCTGTTCCAGTTCCATCCCAGCTTTCAGCACGCGTGCTCGACGCAGCAGCAACAGCGTTCCCTCAACAAGGGTCATCGGCTCCACCACAAAGCTCTCCATACCACCTACAGCCTGACCTCGCGTTGTCAGCAAGAGATGTCCCTTGTCCCCGGTTGGCAACATTGGCCAGATCATATCCACTTCATCTGCATTATCTACGATAAGTAACCATCCCTCGTGTGTTGCTAACCAGTGCAATACCGCAGCGACGACTTTGTCTTGCTCTTGTGCATGCCGTTCTGCTAACTGCAATCGATCCGCCATCGTCACATAGGCAGCTCTTAGCGTTTCTTGATTGGCCGCACTGGCCCATAAGACAACATGGTATTCCTCTTGGTGTCGATAGGCATATTCTACGGAGATTTGTGTTTTCCCGATTCCCCCCAAGCCATTGATTGCCTGTCCTTGTGTAAGCACCATGGCTCGGTCTCTCATGAAATGCTCATGGAGTTCTCTAAGCAACTCTTCCCTTCCTGTAAAGAAGGTATTTCGCCGGTATGGTACCATCCATACCCACTCTGGCAACACTGAGGAAATTGGAGGTGGATGAATGTGCACGCTGGCGTCTCCATACATGGAGATGGCATTCTGATCGCCTTTCACCTCTTGGTGGTGACTCTCTTGGGAATGGTCACTCTCATCAAGAGATTTCTGTTGAGAAGGCTCGTGGGCCTTCGCGTCGTTCTTTCCTTTATCTGTACTTTCATTCTCAACAGAGTCGCTATTGACTTCTTGCGGTGAAGCTCCTTGTTCTTCTTCCATCATACATCCTTTGGGGGCTGAACGGTAACGCTTGCATCGCCATAAATAGTAGCTGCATTGTTGTTCCCTGTAATGATCTGTTGTACTGCGGCACTGGCCTGTGCCTGATTTTGAGCAACTGACAGATTTGTTCTGCTAATGCGGTCAGCTTCGGATCCTGATCCACTTTCGTATCTTTTACCTCTTCTACCAACACTGTTTGCTGTCCTGCTGAGAGTGGATTGGCTTCTACAGCCTCTATAGCTTTTATCAGTGTATGTTGTTGTCCAAATCGTTTCTGGATTGCAGCCTTCAAGGCGCTGTACGTCTCCACCAGTGCCGTCTTGCTTATGTCTGTTAGTCCACCTGTAGCTCCTGCTACTGCCGCTGCAATAATCGCAGCCGAAACGGGATCGATCATGGCTGTCTTCTCCCTCTTCTCAAAGAGATACCTTTGTCCTGTTTTTAGGCATGAAGTAAAGCTATCGCTTACAAGTAAACGTGTCCCCAGCCCTTTTTTTGCTGATTTCTTCATATTTGAGAGCCGTCAGATACTCTGTCTGAGGACTATTTGCGCCGATCAGGTAAGCATATCGTTTTTGCTTGCTCATTGGTGATGATCTGGAGTGCTTTGTGGTGACACATTTGTGGAACTGGACGAAGAGACAGCATCGGATGACGGAGAAGAGATCCAGGGACGCTGCTCATCGCTCGCACGTACCTGTTTGCGCTGGATAATGACTGTTCCGTCTGGCCGCCGTGTTTCGATCTCTTCAATAACCCATGTCTTTGCTCGATTGGGTGGCGTTATCTGTCTGAGGATGGCAAGAATGATCGGTGTCAGTGCCCCAATCACCCCTGGCAAAACCTGAAGGAACTGAACCATATCACGACGGCCGGAAGGAGATGTAGGATCAGAACCATACACAATGCGAAGCGAGGGAAGTGCCTGTTGAAGCTCCAGATAGAGGTCAACATCTTGCTGCTCTAGGAGCGTTTGGACTTCCTCGGAGAGATGCAAAATCACATTGACTTCATCAGCCATATATGTCCTCAAAATTCTTTCATCATGAGCTAACACCAAATCTCTTTTGCTCTCACCCGCTTCGATTTGGCCAAAGAGGCACAAAACAGTGTGTACGAGGATCAGTAGTTTCGACCTCTGATGAGGGTTAACGGACGGATTATTCATGCCATACGCGGTGCATTATCAATAGCGACGCAAAGAGAAAGGTCTCTTACAAGAGTATCTCCACCCATCCCCTTTCAAAATGGATGCAAATGAAAAGTTTTTTGGAAACATTTCAGAGAGAAATGTTGGGAAAACCCTAGACAAAAGAAGCTTGCTCTGCTATTGTGTTGAAGTGAAAGGCGAAAATCCTGCCTTCTTCTTTTTCATGATTTCTTTCTGTAGTGAGAACACTATGCTTTTTGCTTTAATTGAAGATGATGCATCTATCGCCGAATTAATAGGGACTATTTTAGAGTTGCGAGATCATCGTCTCGCGCATTTTTTTGATGGAGCATCGTTCTTTACTTCTCTCCAAACGGCGTCCTATGACTTTGTTTTGGTAGACTTCAACTTGCCAGGGGCTGTGTCTGGTTTGCAGGTGATCTCTTTTTTACAAAAGAACATGCCTGCGGTTCCCGTCCTGGTTGTCACAGGAGTCAGTGATTCGTTCCTCAAAACTCTTCGGATCTTTTATCCACAAGTGCCCATTTTGCGCAAACCGTTCGCTGTTCGAGCATTCTTCCAGAGCATTGAAGAAGCTCAGAAATCTGCATAGGATGAAAGAACCTTCATGCAAGAGAGAAAGAGAACTTTCTTCCTGCAAAAAGCAGGGCTGTTCGTTCTGTGTAGTTTATCTTTGTCTGATTCCATCTGTGGGCGGTGTCTGGTCAAACAGTGGAGTTGTTGAAAGAAGGAAGAGTGAGATGAAAGCAGCAACCCTCTCCAGGGAGACCGGAACTCTCAACCCAGATGCGCCCTTCCATTGCTTCAACAAAGCGTTTACAGATGTAGAGTCCCAACCCCGTTCCACGCGCTGAACCTGCTAGATCACGCTTGAGGCGTACAAATTTTTCAAAGAGCAGAGGAAGCTCTTCAGCAGGAATACCAGGACCAGCATCTTGCACACTCAGATGCACCGGGGAAGAAGGAGTCGCTTGCGATGCCCCAATGGAAATTTCTGTTTGCTTGGGAACATACTTGAAGATATTGGAAAGCAGATTTCGCACGACTTGACGAAGGAACTGTGGATCGGCCCAGACTATGATGTGATTGGGTACCTGCAAATAGATTGTGTAGGCCTCCACATCTCCAGGAGCCAGATGCGTCAGTTCCTCCTGTAAAAGCTGATGAAGACGAACGACCTCTGGTTTCGCGAGAGGGATTTCGCTCTCGACTGTGGTAGCATCCAACATCTGATTGACCAGATCGGTGAGTGTTTCCTGGCTTATGAGGGCCTGATTGAGCATGCGTACCTGCTTCATTGAATCTGAGCTCTCAAACTGCTCTTTGAGCAATTCGAGATATCCTCTTAACACGGTCAGTGGCGTGCGTAACTCGTGACTCACATTCAGGAGAAATTGGTCTTTGAGTTCATTGATCTTGCGCTGTTGCTCATAGGCAAGAGTGGCGAGCAACCGTTCCTGCTCTGCGGTAAGAGCCTGCTGACGAGCAGCAGACACGAGATCTACGGCAGTCCGCAACCAGCAGGCAGTAAGACCGAACACCAGTCCCATCGCCAATCCAAAGATGGCTCTGTCTCCAAAAGTCTGTCCAGGTGTTAAGGCGTATGGTGCTAAATAGAGAGAGGTGAGCCATAAGACAATCCCATTCAGTGCCACGCTGATGAGCAGACCTCGGTAACGAAAAAACCAGCAGATACAAATGATAGGGAGAATCATGCTTGCAGCGTTGTGCACGAGGGGGAGAAAGAGCCAAATTCCAGGAAATCCTAACCCGTAAGAGAGTGCCACGATGAGAAGGCGTTTCTCTCTTGAGAGGGAGAGGGAAGTGAATGGAAGCATAAGGAGTTGACGCATCTGCATTTCACCTCTCATGGATTGGTTGGATGGGTTGAGGATTGAATCACTCGGCAGCCCTTGCCGAGTTCAGTCCCAATGATGAGAGAAATGAGAGCTGCGCATTCGTCGATGAGGGAAGCACGGAAGAGATCGCGGTTCTTTCCATAGAATAATGTATTTTTAATGATTGTTCTTGTCATATATGCTTTCTCTTTTTTTACAGAAAAGTTCTGTGAATACGTTGTTATTATAGGGGAATATAGCAATAAATGGAATAGATAAATAGAAAATGGTAGACACTAACTTTCTTTTGTTTAACTCGTGTGGAACGGAGCTGGCTCGTTGCAGAGCAATTGCTGCTCCTAATAAACAAGAGAGGTATGTCTCTGAATGGTGCTAGGATGAGATTTTGAGCAGGTGAAGAGCTTCTGGTTCCCTGCAAACAGGGCATCGTTGAGCAGATAAACACAGAGGTTTCTGTATCCACAGCAATTGGGCTTGATTTCTTGGGAATACAATCAAGCAGGGAAAACAAGGAAATACCTATTTCCCGCTCTTTTCTGCTTGAATTGAGAGAACGTTACGCTCAAGTAAAGGTGAAGTGACCCTGTCTAAGTGGCAAAAATAACAGTGGGAAATGTTTTTCGTCTTGTCTGGAGGAATCTATGCAACCAGTGACACCCCTCAAAACCGATCGACGAGAATGGGACCCCAACGTGCTTTTGGATTACTGGCACCAGTACTTACTGGAACACAATCGACTTCATTCTCTCTGCCGAAAGGGAGACTCGAACCCCTTTCAGTGCTTGTTTGGGGTAACTTAAGCTCTGCTTGAGTGGACTTTTTGAGCGTAGCACAGTGGGATTTTTGTCCAATATTGTCCAGTTTTTCTTATTTCGGTCAAGTGCATTTGCTCTCAGTTTTTTGGGGAAGTCATCTTCGATCACATAGGGGTGTGGCGTCCGAGAAGGCTCATCAGAAAATGGGGAGAACCAATCCCTGAAAGCTAATGGGGACAGACCCATGAACTGAGCCACCTCTGTCTCCTCAATGCCATCATAGGCATTGTCGTAGAGGTACTCAAAATCAGTATCCTCAAAGTATGCCGCGATAAACGTATCAAAAGCGTTTTCTACTTCCTCATCTGTATCATCTTCAAGGTACCTCTTTGCCTCTCGGATAATAACCCATGCGGCAAGTTCTTCCGCTAAGGAGGAAAGCGCCATGTGTTCTGGCTGTGCTAATTTCCACGTTACAGTGATAATGCGAATTGCGAACTTTCGTAAAAAAGTGGAGTATATTGATACAGATAGCGTTCGGGTAGGTATATGCCTAACAGGGTATCAGCGACATCTTCCGGTTTTTTTACGTTCTGAAGATCCTCAAAGATACTATCTATGAGTATGTCGCAACTGACCTGGAGTGCTTGTTGCTCCTGCGGGGTAAGTGCGTTCGTGTAAGCTTGTCCGATTGACATTGTTCCCTCCTTGTCCCTGATCACTTCCATCGTGTTGTAACCCACATTCCGCAGTTTGGAAAACGGTTTTTCAGAATAACGGTGAAATACTCGAATTTGCGCCCATATTGCCTTTATTCTTGTTATTGATCGTTGCAGCAAAAAACAGGGACTTCAAATGGAAAGATAAAATAGATCATATGTTCTTATTACAGTACTTTTAGGCTGGGCAATGAAATTGCAAAACAAGCATAAAGAGCAATAATTAATATCAAAAATGCGTTTTCAAACTGCGGAATGTGGGTTTGTAGTTTTTTATACATTTTTAATAACGTTGAGATAACATTAAGTCAGAAATGTGTTACAATCGTTTTCAGTAAGTAAATGCTTTTATAGGTAAGCTTGTAGAGAAATGGAGGTGGCTCATCCGCACAACGTCGTGTCTCAAAATCATCAGCATCGTAGGTAGCTTCTGATTATTTCATAGATAAGCATGTGTTCTGATGGAGTGATACGAATCCAACGAGCTTGCCTGGAATATGGCAGTATTTGGCTCTACCGGAAATGTTATATTTTGATACCATTGGCTTGATATTATTAGCAGCTCCTTTGACTCAGCACAGGTTCAGTATCGTTTATCGAGAATGGCAAGCGTAGAAGGAGTTTTGCCAACGGCATCGTGTTTTGTGTTCATCGAGGGTAACTAGTCAGGTTGTCTAATAAGAAGGACAGCAGAGGTTGTCCCCGCAAAGTTGCCTCCAAAGCCGAGTAGATATGTTGACCCTCGTTGCGCAGGGTGGAGACAGAGCTACGAATGCGACGAAGGGAGATCGTCCCGCCGTCTTCTCTTCCAGGACGTACATGCTGGCGATAATTGGTAGTGTTGCAAGTAAAAAGCTGACGTATTATTGTTTGTGATAAAGAAATCTCCTCCTGAGTGGAATCACTTCATGCTTTATTTTTCTGGCAACACACCAATATATGTATATGCAAGTTTACAAATATTATTAGATAAGAGAGGAATATCTTTCTATGGAAGAGCAATCTGGCAACCACAGAGGTTCAAGTAACACAGTCATCGCATCTTTTCTGCATTTCGATATGAGCTTTACCATCTGGGTATTACTGGGAGCACTCGGTATTTTCATCACCAAAGATCTGGGACTTAGTCCTGCTCAACAAGGCCTGATGGTAGCAACTCCTACGCTGAGTGGTTCACTCTTGCGCATTCCTATAGGTCTGCTGAGTGACCGCTTTGGGGGCAGACGCGTTGGGATTATCATGCTTATCTTTCTCTTCATCCCTTTGTTACTGGGATGGCTCATACCGGTCAATCTACCAGTCATAATTTGTATTGGGTTGATGCTTGGTGTTGCGGGAGCATCCTTTGCAGTTGCACTTCCGCTAGCTAGTCATTGGTATCCGCCATCGCGGCAAGGTCTGGTAATGGGGATTGCCGCAGCGGGAAATATCGGGACCGTCATCGCGAATATTTTTTCTCCTACATTGGCAAAAGCCTACGGTTGGCACAACGTCCTGGCGCTTACCATGATTCCACTAGCGATTGTGTTGCTGGTCTTCTTCTTGCTAGCTAAGGATAGTCCCAACCGCCCTCCAGCACAGCCAGCGCGGCGATATTTGACAGCCATGAAGCATAGTGATCTTTGGTGGCTTTGTTTGCTGTATGCTGTCACCTTCGGCGGCTTTGTCGGGTTGAGTACCTTTATGCCACTCTTCCTGCGCAATCAATATACCATGGACCCAGTAACCGCTGGGCTTTTGACGGCTCTGGCTGGCTTTATGGGGAGCACATTCCGGCCCCTGGGAGGGTATCTGGCTGATAGGTTTGGGGGAGTGCACATGCTTTCGTTACTGTTAGGCTGCATTGGAATCCTCTATGGGATTGCGTCTTTCTTGCCCACCGTTAGAGTAATGGTCTTACTCCTGGTGGTTGCAATGGTCTGTCTTGGTATGGGAAATGGAGCAGTATTCCAACTAGTGCCCCAGAGATTCCGCACCGAAATCGGCATCGCGACTGGAGTCGTAGGTGCCGTTGGTGGGGTGGGAGGTTTCTTCCTCCCAACGTTTCTCGGTAGTGTGAAGCAGATAAGTGGTTCTTTCGGACCAGGCCTGCTTACGCTTGCGCTTCTTGCCTTTGGTGTTCTTATCGTGTTACGTCTCCTGGTAGTGTTCCGAGAGAGTTGGCGTGTTTCCTGGATGGCGCAGTTGCCAGCAATTGACTGAGGCACCCGAGAAATTATCTCAGTCGGAAGCCAATGCTCGTTACAGGCACCATAGTGCTTTATCTGCGAGTCTCTATTAGAATTGTGATCTGGGGGCTATCATGGCCTGGAGCACACATAGCTCTGGGCCACCCTGGCCCATATGCAGTCAGATACTAGTTGCGAAATAAAGGTATATGATAGAAGAAGGTATCATGGATTCAGAAAAAGTAATGAGGCTTCTATGAAGTTTATAGTATACGACCAACAATCCTCTAGCCGTCGTCTCACAAGGCTCTATATAGGAGCACTCAGCACGATTGCCGTTCTGGCTCTCCTCGGACAAGCCGTCATTCAGTTCTCTCTACTTCAGCAATCCAGTGATGCATTGGTCATCAACCTTGCTGGGCGTCAGCGTATGTTGAGCCAGGAACTAGTCAAGGCAGCGCTTGCTATCGACAACGCTACCAATGCTACCGAGCGTGCATCCGACATAGCAGAAGTGAAATCCGTCGAGGCCTTATGGATGCGTTCTCATAAAGGCTTGCAGCATGGGGATGCAGGGTTGAGCTTACCTGGCAACAATAGCGATGCTGTCAAGAAGCTCTTTACTATCATCGAACCCAGCTTTCAAGCGATGATCAATGCTACCAACCAACTACTTGCCGACGTTGAACGAGATCAATCGCATCCACTTGCTACCCTCAGAACGGATACTCTTCCACTCCTTCACGTCCTTCTGACACAGGTGAAGAGCTTTCTGCCAGGGATGAACGCGATTGTCTTTCAATATCAAAACGAGTCGCAAGGGCGGGTCAACCAACTGAAAGAGATCGAACTATTCCTGTTTTCCTTGACCCTGGCCGTATTAACATTTGAGGGAGTCCTTATCTTCCGCCCCGCCATTCAGAGACTGAATAGAAGTATTACAGCCCTGACACGAGCTGAGCAACAACTTGCTAACCACATGAAGGAACTTGAAACCAAGAACGCCGAACTCGAAGAGGCGTTCTCAGAAGCGATGGCAGCACATCGCAAGGTGATGCCCCATGCCAAAGTTGTGGCAGTGGGACACTACCAGGTACAAGGATCTCAGGGAAACTACTATACTGTTGAGAGTCGTGTGCTTGATGGGAATATGCTTCTGGCATGTGAGTGTCCAATGTATCGACGCAATTTGATTTGCACACATTCTCTTGCAGCAGCATCAATGCACAGTGCCTTATTACGCAATCAGCGTGGAACATACCCTTCTTCACCCAAACCGATTGATAGTTCTTCTCTAGATTGGAGAGATTTTAGCAATCAACTGGGTGGATAAGGGGCAGGTTAACTCAGGCACTGAGAGGCGGCTGTGTGAAAAAGTTGCCTTGATTCGCTCTGTGAGCAATTGTAAACACAATCTTTGCATCTTGTTCAATGATCTCTCTGAAGAGGTTTAAACTACTTTGCACACAGCCTCTTAGTGAGTACAAGCAGATGATGGTATTTGAAGAGGATTGTCGATCATCATGCCTGAGTCGAACTCTTCCAGGAGCACCTGTACCTGGAAGCGGCAAGAGCCGCAACCAGTGCCGGCATGTGTAGCCTCGGAAAGCCTTTCGAGACTGCGTTTTCCAGCCTCCATCGCTGCAAGGAGCTTCCCTTTCGAGACACCATTGCAGCGACATATCTGTGTATTATCCGGGAGATCTGCGATGTTAAATGCTTTACTCTGGATTAAAAGAGGAAATAACAGTTCTGCACGATTCTCCGGCAAGACTTCTCCTCGATCAAAGATCCGGAGTAGGCGGGGAGCAATTAGCTCATCGCCCAGTACAATGGCTCCTACCAGACGCTTGTCTCGAATGATCAACTTCTTATAGATGCCACGAGAAGGTTCGGTGTATATCACCACCTCATCGTCTTCGCGATCTGGTTCCTTCTCACCCATGACGACCAGTTCCACGTCCATGATCTTTAATTTGGTCGATACCCGAGATCCCTGGTAGACTCTCCGCGAGGTCGCGTTTGTGAGTCGCTCGGCCAGTATTTCGGCCTGTTCCCAGATAGGTGCAACCAGGCCATATGTCCTCCCACGATGTTGGGCACATTCGCCAATCGCGTAGACATCTGAACTACCACATGAGAGATCGTCATTCACAAGAATGCCATAATCCACGGCGAACCCTGCTTCCCTGATCAGATCTATATTCGGTCGTACGCCAGTAGCGATTACGACCATGTCACAGTTTAAGGTGGACCCATCTTCAAAAGCCAGGTAACTCACCTGTCCCTCTCCAAGGAGAGCAATAGTCCTCTTTTCCAGATGAAAGTGAATACCCATATGCTCAAGCGTTGCTCTCAAAATGATACTAGCTGAGAAGTCAAGTTGTGCATTCATGAGATAAGGCTCTACATGCACAACGTGCACCTCAAGACCACGATTGAGAAGGCCGTGTGCAGCCTCCAGTCCAAGGAGTCCTCCTCCAATGACTGCTGCCTTCTTCGCGTGAGCGGTATACTTGATAATCCCATCACAGTCATCCATCGTACGGAAGACCTGTACACCTGGCATCAATCTGCCTTGCCCATCAGAGAGATTTTCTAATGGAGGTACATAGGGAGCACTCCCGGTAGCGATCACGAGCGTGTCATAGGGCTGCTGGATATTCCCTGAGGCATACACGAGCTTCGCCTTCTGGTCTATCGCGCTGACGCGGGTGCTTGCATACAGCTTGACTCCATTCTCCTGATACCAGGAGAGAGAATTGATGAAGATATCATCGGGAGCATGGATACCAGCCAGCACGTTTGAAAGCAGAACACGATTGTAGTTGCCATAGGGTTCTTCACCGAATACGACGATCTCAAAGAGTTCTTTGCCGTGACGTGCCAGCACTTCCTCAACCAACCGCGCACCTGCCATCCCATTTCCAATGACCACCAGGAGTTGTTTGCGTGTCATAGCATTTCCTCCATCGCTGGTCCTACCCGCTCAAGCTGAACTGCGCATACTTTGAACTCCGGCATACGGCTTATTGGGTCCAGCGCTGGATTTGTTAAGCGATTCGCCGATTGTTGTCCACCCCAGTGGAAAGGTACAAAGACCGTGTCGTCTCGAATGCCAGTGGTCACTTTAACGCTGAAAAGAGCTGAACCACGCCGAGTTGTTAATTTCGCGGTATCTCCGTCCACGAGTCCATAGCGTCTCGCGATAATTGGATGCACTTCTACGCATGGCTCAGGGAGTATCTCACGCAATTGCGCTACCCGCCGTGTCTGTGTACCAGACTGGTAGTGGGCAAGAACACGTCCTGTCGAGAGATACAGTGGATAGTCGGCATCCACCTCTTCGGCTGGTGGCCGATGACGTATCGCATGGAACCTTGCTTTGCCTGTGGGTGTAGGAAAGCTGTGTTGAAACAGACGCGGTGTGCCAGGGTGATCTTCAGTCGGGCACGGCCAGAATACGCCGTCCTGCTCGTTAATCTTCTCATAGGTAATACCCGAGTAGTCGGCAGGACCACCGACGCTTGCCAAGCGCAGTTCATCGAAGATCTGGTGCGTTTCAGTGAAGGCGAAGAACTGACCTTTGCCCAGAAGATTTGCCAGATCACAGAGGATGTCCAGGTCAGTGTGCACTCCTGGCGGCGGTTCAAAAACTTTCCGGCGAAAGAGGACTCGGCCCTCCAGATTTGTTATCGTCCCTTCCTCTTCTGCCCACTGCGCCGCTGGCAGCACCACATCGGCAAGCTGTGCTGTCTCTGAGAGAAAAAAGTCGGTGACGACTAGGAAGTCGAGCGCACACAGGCGCTCCTGCACATGCAGCGCGTGGGGGGCGGAGACAACGATGTTAGATCCCATTACCATAAGCGCATGCACGCCGTCTTCTTGCCCGAGGCTATCGAGCAACTCATAGGCCGATCTCCCAGGACCAGGCAACTCGCTCTCAGGGATACCCCAAACCCTGGCAATGTGACAACGGGCGATAGGGTCGTCAATTTTTCGGTAGCCGGGAAGTTGATCGGCTTTCAGACCATGTTCACGTCCACCTTGACCGTTACCTTGACCTGTGAGACAACCATAGCCACTAGACGGTCGGCCTACCAGTCCCAGTGCTAAAGCAAGATTGATGTATGTTAATACATTATTGACACCCTGACTTTGCTGCTCCGTTCCACGTGCAGTCAATATCATAGCAGAGCGTGCTCTTCCGAGCCAGTGGGCTGCCTGTACGAGCTGGACCTGCGGTATACCCGTCAGACGCTCTACATGCTCCGGCCAGTAGGTGGTTGCCAGTGCCTTCACCTGCTCAAATCCTTCTGTCCGCTGGTGGACGTAGTCCAGATCGATAAATCCCTCACGAATGAGGATGTGCAGCAGGCCATTTGCTAAGGCCGCATCCGAACCTGGCATGAGAGGGAGGTGGAGTGTGCTGCTTTGCGCAGTAGCGGAGGTGCGCGGATCTACGACGATAAGCTGCCCCCCATTGCTACGCTGGGAGGCAAAATACTGCATGATTGGCGGCATCGTTTCTGCAATGTTACTTCCGACCAGCAAAATGACCTCAGCTTGCGGTATTTCGGCTAAAGGGAAAGGTAATCCCCGATCGATACCAAATGCCTTGATCGAGGCTGCCGCCGCAGACGACATGCAAAAACGACCGTTATAGTCAATCTGTGCTGTGCCTAGTGCGATGCGTGCAAATTTGCCGAGCAGGTACGCTTTCTCATTAGTCAGAGAGCCTCCCCCAAAAATACCTAGAGCATCTCTTCCATATTGTGCTTGTACGCGCTGAAAGTTTTGCGCAACACGCGTCAGTGCCTTATTCCAGGTAACTGGAACAAGTATACCATGGTCATCACGGGCAAGAGGGGTAAGAAGGCGATCAGGATGAGCTAATGTAGAGGGGGCAGTCCAGCCTTTGATACAGAGTCCCCCCTTGTTTACGGGAAACGCACTGTTTCCCTTTACGGTCGCTGCCTCACGAGGCCCCACGAGGTACATGCCACATTGAAATGCACAATAGGGGCAATGGGTTGTAACACCTGTACTGGGATGGGCTTGATCAGGTGGCAGTAGCATAGCCTCTTGCATAAATTTCCTCTCAGTTTGGAAGTACAACCTCAGCTCTCGAAATATCGAAATATTCGCGATAGATCTATTTTCCAGCGGGCAGTGCATAAAGAGATAAAAAATATGTATAAAATGTAACATGTTGCTGTAGCGACGTCTATAAAGAAAATGTTAAAAATATCGTAACCAGGTCACCGGCAGAACAACCAGAAGCCTCCGTTGCGCAAACCTGTGGCGGCTGGGCCACGACGAAAGCAGCATACCGTTTCTAGGATATTGACATCCTTCCGGTAACTCTTACTTTTACCCACATTTAACAATTTGAATCTACGCAACGGCCTCTATGGAGCTATGTTGTTTCACAGGCTCAACGAATAGCAGCAAGTAAAGGCCGTATGTCAAGTTCTGTGTAGTGTGCCCTTTAACCTCATCTAAAAAATAGCTGTCAATTTTCCCTCCAAATTGACGTATCATCTCAATAAATCGGGGAAAGAAAAGCAATGAGCTGGTGGGGTGGAGAGGAGTATGAGGCACAGGAAAAAAACCAGCAAGCGAGTGCGAGTGTGCTTGCTGGGAGAGAGCCTTTCTCTCTGAAAGCAAAATGGCAAGATTCAGGGTGTTGCAGCCCAGGAGGCACCCAGGTGAAGCGCGGCAGCCTGTTCTTGAATGAGGGTGGCCAAACTGGGCAATCGGTCAGTATGAGCAATGCGGTCATGAAAATACTGGTAGACATTGACTCCGAGCTTGGAGGCAGTCCCCACCAGAGTCTGAAAGGTATCCCATGCCCTGATGCCTTCTCTGGTACGTGCTTGCAGGCTCACATCTCGCTTGCGAACACGCTGCCGGGCTCCCAACTCCGCTGGATTATTGTGTAAGTCGATAACCCCAAATAACTCCGTCATCTAACCAAGGTGTGGTATCGTAGATGTACTATGACCAGAAAACAACTAAGCATCGAACAAAAATGGCGGGATACCCTGCCGGAGCTCAATGAGAAACAGAAACGCTATTACGCCGCCCGTGAGGCCAAAGCTTATGGTTTTGGTGGAGTCACTGCCTTTGCCCGCGCCACAGGCATGAACCGTGACACCATCAACCAAGGGATTAAAGAGATCAAGATCAGGTACAACGCTTCAAGGAGATCAAAATCCGCCGTCCCGGTGGTGGCCGGAAGAAACTGGAAGCGCATCGACCAGGCCTGACTGAGATGATTGAGACTGCCGCCAACCCAAAGACAGATAAACGAGTGCTCATCAAGTGGACGAGCCATTCTATTGCCCACATCGCTGCCGCGGTCGCCAAACGGGGTTTCACCGTAGGGCGAGAAACCATTCGCCGGATTCTGCAAGACAAAGGCTTTGCTCTGAAAGCCAATAAGAAAGACATCGAAGGCAAGACTGATCATCCTGATCGGGACGCTGAGTTCAATCACATCAACATGCAAGGGCTGAAAGCTCAGCTCCAGGGCTTTCCCATCCTGTCCATAGACGCCAAGAAAACCGAAAAGATCGGGAACATGAAGAACGCGGGGAGGGAATGGATGCCCCCCGGGGAAGATACCAAGGTGGACGTTTATGACTTCGGTCAGAAAGAAAAAACAAAAGCAGGCAGAACCAGAACACGGAAGGCCATACCATATGGCGTGTATGGACGTATTAAAGAAACAAGGCTTCGTGAACGTGGGTATTGATCATAATACCGCCGAGTTCGCCGTAGCCTCACTGACCAGCTGGTGGTACACGAGGGGGAGGACTGACTACCCAGGCGCCACAGCCATCCAACTGTTCTGCGACAATGGCAGTAGTAATAGCTTCAAACAACCGGCTCTGGAAGTGGTGCTTGCAGCAATTTGCCAACCGAACAAGGCTGAGAGTGCATGTCTGTCACTATCCACCAGGGACATCGAAGTGGAACGCCATCGAGCATGAGATGTTCAGTTTCATTAACATCAACTGGGCTGTGAAAGCCGCTCGTAGCATACGAGGTGATCCTGGAATACATCAGGCATACCACCACCAACGGTGGATTGACAATTGAAGCTGTATTGGACACTCATGACTACGAGACAGGCAAGAAGATCAGTAGTGAGCAAATGAAAACGATTAACATAACCGGCGATGCTTTTCATCCGGAGTGGAACTATACTATTCAGCCCCGGATCTAGATGACGGAGTTGTTTGTGGTTGTCGACTAAGAGGATCTCTGGGTGGTCAAGCACCATGAGCAGCGCATCTTTCTTGGCACATGTACGGGCGAGCCGCTCATCCAATTGCTGGTAGCCGCTGGTTTGCCCAAACAGGTCGTCAAAGGACGTTCGCAACGTATCTGCCTCGGCGGGACTGGGATGGTCTCGGTAGGCCAACAGATCCCGGTAGAGCTTCCAGAAGTCTTTGGCAAACTGCTCCAGAAGAAGGCAATGAGCAAGGAAGCGCGGTGTCAGTTTCTTGTAATGGCGATATTCGTGAATTCAGCACAGGGCGAGCTCGACGGTCAATGCGTTGAATTGGGGTGCATCATCACACAGCAACAGCTTGACCACTGGATAGGTGGTCTGGGTGCGATAGGCTGCGATGGCCAGGGCATCTTTGATACTCTTGCGGAGATTGGCTCCGTGTTTGGGAAGGTGCGCATCAAAGAGAGTATCGAGTTGGCTCTCTGTGAACGTCTGATCGTGTGGCAGCAGGGTGGGAAGTGTACGACACCACTTCTCCGTCACCCCCAACTGAACCAGGAGCTCCACTGCGAGGTCATTCATCTGAAAAACGGGATCAGCTCCCCCGGCAAGCACGCGAAGCAAACGCAAGCGATCTTTGGCAGGCAACGTACAATAGGCAGTATACAACGGGGAGCACAGGATATGGCACTGTTCATTGTTGCCATTGACACGTGTGCCTGTGCTGTCCAGATGGTGCCACGGGCTACTGGCAAGTCCGGCTTGAACCACGGCTGCACTCTCCGCATGGAACTGCTCCTGGTCTTGAATGAGCAGGTCAGAGAGTTGTCCCGCGCTGATCGACATGCCAATCGTCTGCAAGAGGTCCAGGATCTTTGGTTCGCTCATCCCCGCTGCATAATAGAGAGCCAACACCCAGGCTCTGACTCCTGGTCCAAACTGGCCTTTGTATCCAGCAGGCATTTCCGCCAGATAGGTCCGCTTTTGGCCAGGTGAGTAATATTTCTCTTTACGGAACATCACGTTCTCGGTGCGAAACTCAATGTCCTGCACGATGACATTCTCGTAGCCCTTGAATTGAGCATCCTGAGGCAATCGTTGCTGATCCACCTTGACGATCTCCACCCGATCAATCCTCACCTGAGCCTGCTTCCTGGCTTTGTGATGGGCTTTGGACTCACGGCGTTCCTTTTCCGATGAGAGAGCCAGGGCTGCTTTGTTCGCTTTGATCTTGGGTTTGCCCTGTTCCCCTTTGAGTCGATTGACCTCATCGCGCAGACGTTGGATTTCTTCGGCTTGCTCTTTCACTTTGGCCGACAGCGTTTCCACCAGGTTCATCAGCGTGATGACGACCTGGCGCAGACTTTCGTCTTCAATGGTGTTGGGATCGAAATTTTCTACCATACTTCTAGTATACCTGGGCCATCAATTTTCCCATCGCCAAGCTAGACTACCCCGGATTATTGAGATGATACCACGCATCTGGAGGAAAACCAGAGGAAGGTGCAGGAACACTATAGTCGTGCAACTCAGTTCTACCAGACATACGCGATGTCTGCCTGCAATACCAGGTTTGGAGCACGTGGAGAGTGAGTGAGCGCGTTGGCATGAGTGAGCGTGCGTTGCGCCGCTGTGTTGTTCTTCTGGGGACTCTGGGCAGAACGGAGCTGATCAATCAGATCTGGAGTGCCTATTCCACCCAGATGAGGAGTGTCTCTGATCAACGATGGCAGCCACGCGAAGAGACGCAAGCCGATGTGCAGGCCACTCTGGCGCTAACCAATGCCTACCGTTTCTCCGCCCATCTCTCAGATATGAGCGAATTTACAGAGCGGCCTGATCCTGTTTCTTGAGCCATGTAGCTCCTACCGATTGCAGAGAGTGCGAGGAGAGGCATGGTAGAATAGAACCCGGGAGGGTTTTATGAGGAAGTCACAACGAACGTATAGCGAGGAATTCAAACGGCAAGCCGTGCAACTCCTTGAAACCAGCGGGAAAAGCAAAATACAAATAGCCAGAGATCTTGGTATCTCAAATAGTTATTTAAGCAAATGATCGAAAGAATTTGGAACGCGAGGGAAAGAAGCACTTCCTGGCAAAGATCATCAGAAATTAAGAGAAGACGAAAATAAAGAGCTACGTTGTGAAATTGATCTATTAAGGCAGGAAAGGGATGCGCTCAAAAAAACGTGTGAGGATCTCGAGTTCCCCCATCTGTAAAATTCCAGTTTCTTTATGATCATCGTCATCTCTTTCCTCTTCTGCGCATGTGCCAGGCGCTCTCCGTTTCGGAAAATGGCTACTACAACTGGCGTACCAGAGGGAAAAGTCAAAGAAAAAGAGATGACGAGCAATTGGTCACGCGTATTGAAGATGCTTATTATAAGAGTGGGGGCACATACGGAAGTCCTCGCATTCATCAGGAATTGAAGGAGCAGGGTATTCATTGTGGACGAAAAAGAGTAGCACGATTGATGCGTGAAAAGCAACTCATCGTTGGGCTCGATCCCAATAACTTGTTGTGCTCGTTGTGCCCACAGAACGGTAGAGAAGCCGGTTTCGCTTCCAAGATCCACCACGACTGGAGACTCAGGCAAGTGGATCAATTGGAAGCAGATATCCAGGAGAATATTCGGCGCATGAGGACGCGTCTCATTGTACAAAGCAGTTTCGCCGGACCAGATATTGATGGTTTCTGACACTCTCAATGCCTTTCTTTTCGCTGCTTGTATGAAAGAGAAACACTTCACTCCCTCATGTTTTGAAATTGTTATCCATACAAAGGTCATCCCTGATGAGGACAGTGCGTTCCTTAGCAGTATAGCTCAAGATCTTGTCACTCTCCAGATCCATTCTTCTGTTTTGTCGCGAAACCCTCTTGATATATTCTTGAAGCGTTGCAGAGTCTCTCATCACAAACCAGGCACTTCGGCTTTCTACAGGACTTCTTGTGCCACACTCACGCTGGTACGGGGACTGGTATCCTTTTGCGCCAAAGTTGGGACTTTTATGGAGAAAAGAAACAGGGAAGATGAAAACGAGAGGCAAACCATGAAATCACTCGACTCGCTCGTGAGGGCGACACAAAAGGGCGATGCGGAGGTTTTCACTCGCATCGTCGAACGCTTCCAGGATATGGCTTGCGCGGCGCCTATGCGATGCTTGAGGACACGCATCTGGCCGAAGATGTCGCGCAAGAAGCGTTTCTCGAGGCCTATCTCAAATGGCGAAGCTGCGCGAACCAACCGCGTTTGCGAGTTGGTTTCGGCATATCATCCTCAAGCACGTTGATCGCCTGACACGTGGCAAGCATCTGAAGTAGCCCACTGGAAGGCAGTGGCCGATGTGCCAATGGAGAGGCAGACCCAACCGAAATTGCCGAGACCAACGAGGTACGTCACAGGTACACGTGCTCTCTTCCTTACCCCAACGCCAGCGCATGGTCATCGTGCTCTTCTATGGCACAGGATACTCGCTCAAAGACATCGCGGCATTTCTCGACGTACCCGTCACCACTGTCAAAAAACGGCTCTCTGATGGCCGCCAACGGCTCAAAGAAAAGCTGATCGATGTCGTGCGAGATGTTTACAGGAGCAGCGTCCATCGATTTCCGATACGTTTCCAACAAAAGTACGCTTGCTACTGGCTGCCAGACTGGTGATATCGATCGCGTCAAGGAGTTATTGGCGCGAAATCCCTTGCTCTTGAATATGAAGTCGGAGCTGGGTGAGGCAAGGAACCCAAAATGAGCTGACTTTCGTTGCAGGCTTGACGGCTCTCCACGAAGCTGCAATGCATAATCATGCTCAATTGGTGGAGTTGCTTTGCAGTACGGCGCCGATTGCAACGCGCGGACCAGTGTTGGCCTGACCCCTCTGCACGGAGCCGTACTCACCGTTGTCACGAAACTGCCATTATCCTGCTCGCACATGGTGCACAACCTGAACTCCCGCTCTCTGCGGGTTGACGGCCCTCCACCTGGCCTCCATGAAGGGCGATAGCGAGATGGTACGCATCCTTCTTGCGGGAGGAGCAATCACCGATAGCAGAAGCCGGCATGGTCGCACTCCATTGCACTGGGCAGCAATCAAAGGCCATGCCGGGGTCGTGTCTCTGTTACTTTCTTACGGGGCTGATCATGAGGCTCGCGATGCGAAGGATGGACACCTTGCGACTGGGCCATTGACAGAGAGCATGGAGCAATAGCCGCACAGTTATTAAGAAAGGATTACCAGACCATGAACACAAATTCGATTCCTGTTGGTAGCCCCGTCCTGGGCCGTGTCCTCAATGCCAATGGCGAGCCGATTGATCAGAAAGGCACCCTTGATCATGCTACGCATTTGCCACTCTCTCTGCCAGATGCTCTTAGCACAACGTCTGAGGCCATTTCTCAGCGAATGTTTGAAACCGGAATTAAAGTAATTGATCTCATGGCACCTGCTTCCTATGGGAGCACCGTCGGCATGATTGCACCAGGACCAGGTTTGGGTCTGGCAGTCGTCGCCGAAGAGATCATGCACATGCTCGTCACTCGCTATCAAACTGCTCTTGTTGTAGCAGGGATGAGCGAGACCACCTATGGTGCCTGCAATCTCCGCGATATGGTGCGTGACATTGAAGCTGAGGATCACACCGGTAATGGTCTTCGAGCAGACAACGGACGCATTCCCGATACGGCAGCAACTCCTCCGTACAGCGATGACCATCGCAGCGCACTTTGATGATGGAGAGTACAAAGTGCTTCTGGTCATTGATGGTCATCTCATAACACAAGAGACTCTGGCCGAGGTGCAACAATTCGCTGCCGTGAAAGGCATCACCTGTTTGCTGCTTCTGCCGATGAATGATCTTGATCCATCAGCCTGTAGCAACTTGCTGAACCAGCTTGACGTGCAGTGGTGGTTCAGTCGGGCACGAGCCGAACAAAGTCTCTGGCCTGCAATAGATCCATTGACCTCACGCTCACGTGTGCTGGAAAGCGACGCAGTGAGTAAGGAACATCGCATGGTGGCAGAGCAGGTACAGAGTGTTTTACGACGATATGACGAATTGCAAAAGCAGGCGAAAAGCGAGACGCTCTCAGAGGAAGACCAACAATTGCTGGGACGTGGTGAGCGGATCAATCTCTTTTTCACCCAACCATTTGTTGTTGCCGAGGCATATACCGATCTTCCCGGAGCATACCTGACGATCAAGGAGACAATCAACGATTTTCGCGGCTTGCTTGATGGATGCTATGACGCGGTACCAGCACAATCGTTCAATTTCAGAGGGAAAATTGACCTGGGATGAGCACATCTGGATTCAGAGAAATTGCCTCCGTAATGTGCTGATCTGCTCGGACGAAATGGGCGAGAGAGTTATTCGCCCACCTCCATTTCTTAACGCCGGAGGAAGGCGAGCCGATTGAGAACAAAAAATGACCATTTTCTAGAGAAAGAAATGATCATTCTTCTCAATTCTAGACATTTCCCCGGCAGGGAGATAATTTTCCTCTTTTGGGGTCTCGAGATCGGCAATACTGCTGGCAACAGTATTATCTCCAGAGCAAGCGAAACGGCAGTGAGAAGGCCGCCATCAAAGATGATCAGCAGCACCAGGGCAATTCCCAATCTGCCCACTATCGCAGGCCAATGGTTCACTCAAGTTGTCGCCCTTCCAGGGGAAAAGAGAAATTCGCGTCTCCAATTTCAACCGGGTCACCAGAAAATCGAAGAGCAGAACAAAAGCTGCTACCGCTAGGATGCCAGCTCCGATCTCAATGAGAACTTGCAGGACGGAATAAACATGTTGCTGTTCGAGAAGTGATGCCACACTAAAGAGTGGGCTTAAAAACAGAAGAAATATCGCTCCTTGCTGGGCCTGCAGACTGAAAGTCTGGTGGCGCCAGAGCGCCTTTCTGAGTTGCTCAAGAAACTCAGATTTTCTAACGGTGTTCCAGCTTGTAAGACTGCCAAGTGATTCTGTTTCATCCTCAACTCGATGAGCAGGCGTTCCATCCTGACTACTGGCATCCTCACTCGTTGCCTGACACCAATAGCCGCGCGCAAGGAGGGATTGTGCCTGGTAAGAAGCTTCAAATTGTTCAAGCTGTGTGATCTCAAGAATATGTCGATCATCGATGACAATCTCGACATCCTGTAAGTGACTTTGAAAGAACTCTACCAGTTCTTCGATATCTTGCTTGAATA
>CAWFFV010000102.1:0-6822 GCA_963814985.1 uncultured Chloroflexia bacterium
GGCAGGTACTAAAAATGAAAAGGCCTCCTCTTTGTGACCTTTCTGATATGTTTGCGGCACATTCGTGAGAGCAACGTGAGTTGCCCGTGCTATTCTCCCTATGGAGCTAAGAGATGGCAATCTGTGCCCTATCTCTTAGCATTGTCCAAATCCAGGAGAGTGATCGGAGTTGGATGAGGCAGCAAAAGGTCTCACCCGTGACGCAAGAGAAAGAAACTCTCCAATAGAGAGAGATGGGGAGCATCACTATGACAGCATCGACAACCACTCCGCCCAACGGTGTCACGAACTTTGATCGGTTGTTCCAGGCGCAGCACGGCGCGTTTCACTGGTGGGATCTCTCCTGCTTCCATGCTCCTGGCTTACCTCGATTGGCTGATACATCTGAGCAATACTCCGGGGAAGCAGGCTCACCTCATCGAGCAAGCCTGGCGCAATGTTGTGCAATTGACTATGTATGCCGCACGCAGTTGCTCGATTCGCAGGCTCAACCCTGCGTTGAACTTCGACCTCAAGATCAACGCTTCACTGGTGAACAGTGGCACAACTTCCCGTTCAACCTGCTGAGCCAGAGCTTTCTCCTGACCGAGCAGTGGTGGCAGAATGCTACCACCGGCATCCCAGGCGTTTCTCATCATCATGAGGAGGTTGTTTCCTTTTACAGCCCGCCAGTTGCTTGATATGCGTAGCCCCCTCCAACTTTCTGCTCACCAACCCCGAAGTTCTTGCAGACGACCATCGAACAGGGCGGAACCAATCTGGTTCGCAGCATCAGCATAATTACCTGGAGGACATGCAGCGCACACTTACGGGCCAGAAGCCCGCGGGTACCGAGAATTTTGTGGTCGGCAAGACGGTTGCCGTGACACCTGGCAAAGTCGTCTTCCGCAATCGTCTGATGGAACTCATCCAGTACACACCAACTACTGAGACCGTCTATGCTGAGCCTGTACTGATCGTACCAGCCTGGATTATGAAATACTACATCCTCGATCTCTCGCCAAACAATTCTCTGGTGAAGTATCTCGTAGACCACGGCCATACCGTGTTTATGATCTCCTGGAAGAATCCAGGCTCAGAGGATCGCGACCTTGGTTTGGAGGACTATCGTATGCTGGGCATCATGGATGCGCTCAAGGCTATCACGACCATCATCCCTGATCGCAAGATCCATACCGTTGGTTATTGCCTCGGCGGCACGCTACTCTCATTGCTGCCGCCACCATGGCACGGGAGCATGATGATCGCCTCAAGAGCATGACGCTGTTTGCTGCACAAACCGACTACACTGAGGCGGGTGAACTCCTGCTCTTTATCGATGAGAGTCAAGTCACCTACCTTGAGAACTTGATGTGGGAGCAAGGGTACCTGGATGCCAGCCAGATGGCTGCGGCCTTCCAGATGCTCCATTCCAATGACCTCATCTGGTCGCGGATGATTCCACGAGTACCTGCTTGGTCAACCTGAGTCCCTAAGTGATCTGATGGCATGGAATGCAGATACGACCCGGCTGCCCTATCGTATGCATTCGGAGTACCTGCACAGCCTGTTTCTTCACAACGACCTGTTTGGGGGCCGCTACCGGGTCGGCGATCGGCCGATCACGCTCAATGATATACGCGTACCGATTTTCGCTGTGGGGACCGTCCGCGACCATGTCGCCCCCTGGCACTCAGTCTACAAGATCACGCTTCTCACTGACACTGATGTAACCTTCTTACTGACAAGTGGAGGGCACAACGCCGGAATCGTGAGCGAGCCGGGTCATCTTCATCGCAGTTACCAGTATGCGACCAGGGTTGCAGATGAGTCCTACATCGACCCTGACACCTGGCAAGCCGCGATACCCGTCCAGGAAGGCTCCTGGTGGCCGGTCTGGGAAGCCTGGTTGGCGAAGCGGTCAAGCGAGTGCATTGCACCCCCACCTCTTGGTGTCCAGCGGTGCGGTTACCCGCAACTTGCCGATGCGCCGGGCACCTATGTTTTGCAATAGTAGCTCATTCGACGAGTTTAATCATTTGTTAGTTTCATAAGGACGTCCTTGCCAATGAGTCTTTTTAACCTGGCATTCTCTTCGTGAGCTTCTTCCAGTGCTAATTGCATTTTTTGTGCTTTTGCGGCATCTTGACGCAAACGTTGCAAGCGAGCAAGCAGGTTATTGAGAGAGCCTGAGATCTGCCAGAGCACATTTTCTTGTGTCAGAGGAACGCGTGCATTGAAGTCTCCGTTTGCCACACGTGTATGCGCATCCACAATTCGTTGGATACTGAGGTCTAGCTGCTGCTTTTGCCGAGCAATGGTCTCTGCCCCCTGTACAACCATATCATGTTCGAGTTTGGCAATCTCCTCAGCCTGGTCAGCTCGCAGAAGCGCCTGTGCAGCCCCGCGTACCCACAGAAAAGTCACTGTTGACACAATCGCCTGACTCAGAAGTATTGGGGTAACAACACCAGGAAAGGCGACTTTGAGAACTTCATGTAACTCTCCTGAGCTAGGCATAAATTTCAAAGCACAAAGCGTAAAAAGGCAATTTCCTGCTCCTACCACAAAGACCCACCATGGCGGAAGAAAAGAGACAGCACACATCAAAGGGAGCACCAGAAGACCGAAAATAGGCAGAGCACTGGTATTCACGCCGCCGGGAGTGGTTAAAATATTCATGGTGGGACTTGCGGTAATACTTAGCACAACTATAATTCCGGCGATGCTGACCCTACTTAAACGGTTGAGCACAACTGCTAACGTTAGTGTAAATAGGTTGATGGTAAGGATAACAATAAGTAAAGAGTTGGACCCGGCAAACGCAGCCGGGTAGGAAATCAAAACCAGAATAAAGAGGAGGATGGTAATTTGACTACCTGTTCGTCCACGACGAAACAGTTCCCTCTCTTCTAGAGATGCCGTATCATCTGGTTCGGGAGGAGAGGCAATTCGATACCACAATTGGAGAATCCGAGCCATCCCCCGAGGGGACTTGCTCTTCTGATGTTCCAGGAGTACTGGTGGTTCTCCTTGTGGAGTGTTTACAGGGAGTGTCGAAAGATTATTCATAATTGGACCTCTTTGTTCAAATTTATTTTTAACGTCTGTCCCATACAAGCTATTCAATTGCAATGACGCAAATAGATCGCAAGTCGCGCAAAATTTCCTCGATGGCTTTGGGCGTAGTCGAAAGCAGCTCTGCTATATCCGCAACGCTTCTCGTTCCATCCGCTAATCCATAGACCTGTTTGTGCATGAGTGGCCAGGAATGCATTTGTTCTTGCCTCATTACAGCAATACGGCGCGGGCAGGAAATGGCGTGTGTAGTAAGCCCTGGCTGTGTAATGGGAGACGGAGGAGGAACAAAAGTCCAGCAAATCCGTCCCAAATGAGTAAGTTCCTGGTATGCCTTATTTCCAGTAAGGATGAAGCCGCCATTACCTGCAATAGAACAAGAGATAATATTTCCTATCTCCAGAGCTATTTCTACATGGCAAGATTCACGCAAGCCAGGAACTCCTGATGGCAAATCAGCGTGTAGATGTCCTGTTTTTTTATGTTTTTGCATTATTCGTATCATGGTTTCAACTTCTAGAGTATATACCACCCTTGCTCCATTCGGATGTTAGCGATACTCGTTTATTGCTGTCACTATATTTCAATATTTAAGAGTATCGAAACAACGTTCCCAAAAATCTAGCGTTTTGTCGTATTTTATGACGTTGTCGGGCTTTCTGTGATCTGATATCTCTACTCTGAGAACTTTTAAATAACCCTGATGTATGGCTTCCAAAAATGAATGTTCGAATAAGTCAGGCAACGTTTCTACATGTATAATAACAGAATATTAAGATAAGCATCTATAAAGAAAATATTAAAAAAATTCTCCATGATGCGTTCACTGATAATAGTGCCGACAATTATGTTAACTGACTTAGCCGTATTTTAATAAAAAAAATAGGTAACTTTCCCTTTTATCTGTACATTAATGATAAAATATGACATTAAGTGATTTGTAATAACGTTTACGTGTTTAATAAATATATCTTAGACAATTGACTTTAAACATTGGTTGTGGTTATAATTGTAGGATGAAAGTGTCGAAGCAAGCTATCACAAAAATATGTGATGGAAAGAGGTAATTCCTAATATATAGATTCTATTGTAGAGATAATCCCCTGTTACAGCAAGAGCCAGTCGAAATATTAGTTGCACAACGGCTATTGCCGCTTGTTGATGATGGTAAAGAGCGAACAATGCTTGTCTGGTTGAAGCTAGGATAAGGAGAAGAAACAATGCGTAGAGTCGTTATCACGGGAATGGGAGTAGTTAGCCCTCTTGGAAACACGATAGATGCTTTTTGGCATGGGCTGGTCTCTGGTCATTCGGCTGCAAAATCTCTCAAGAATATCACTCATTGTAATCTCTTCGAGCATCTTGGGGCTGAGTTTGCCTCTCAGGTGATTGCGGAGGTTGAGCACTTCGAAGAAGCTCAACAGTTACCCGATCATATTCGTCAGCGTGATCGATATGTGCAATTTGCAGTAGCTGCGGCGTTACAAGCAGTGCGTGATGCTCATCTGGATACATCGTCTGCTACTGTACGTGACCACTGGGGCATCGCGTTTACCACTGCTGTCGGAGCTGCGCAAGCTACTGAAGTTGCCTATTGTCTGGCAACGCAAAATGGGACTGAAGCGGTTGACCCGGCAAAGATCCCTCCTGAGTTCTACCTGGATTGGATTTGCAATGCGCCGGCTCTCCTTCTTGCTCAGTTGCTCGATGTGCATGGACCGTGCGACGCCATATCTTCAGCTTGTGCCAGTGGAGTCGATGTCATTGGATATGCGTATGAATCGATACGTGATGGCGATGCGACGATCATGCTTACAGGAGCAAGTGAAGCACCCATCACTCCTACCAGATTTGGGTCATGTGATATTATTCATTGCTTAGCGACTGGTTTCAACGACCAGCCACAGCGTGCTTCGCGTCCATTTGATATGAAACGTAGTGGCTTTGTGATGGGTGAGGGAGCTGGGGCATTCCTTCTTGAAGAGCGGGAGCACGCTACCAATCGTGGTGCTCACATCTATGCTGAAATTACTGGTTTTGGCCTGACGAGTAATGCCACACACATGATCAGTCTCAAGCCAGCTGTAGCTCCACACTTAACGCGAGCAATTAAGCAAGCAATGAGTGAAGCAAGCATAACACCAGAAAACATTCACTATATTAACCCACATGCCAGCTCAACGAATCAAAACGATCAAACCGAGACAAGAGCAATCAAGGAAGCGCTAGGCAAGCATGCCTATGAGGTTCCGATGAGTGCTACGAAATCAGCGATAGGCCATTCTCTGGCTACTGCCGGTTTCTTTGGTGTGATGGCGGCAACGCTCAGCCTTACTAAAGGCATGATCCATCCGACAATTAATTACGAAGAGCCTGATCCTCTGTGCGACCTTGATTATGTACCCCATAAAGCTCGTCCGTTTACTGGAACTCATTCTCTTGTGATGGCGAGCGGATTTTCGGGTATCCATGCCACCCTGGTATTGCAGAAAGCAGAGAGGGAAGTATGACCAAACGAGCCGTTGCTATCACTGGAATCGGGACTCTTACGCCAGCAGGAAGAGGGGTAGAAACGCTATGGACAAGTGTTTCCTCTGGTCACATATGCCCAGCCCCAATCGATCCTCAAAAGTACTTTGATCCTTCCGGATACGTCTGCCAGGTAGCAGGTCAAGTACCTTCTTTCAGTGAGCCACGCGTGTTGACGGAGGCGCTGATGGCACAGACAGATCGCTGCTCTCAAATGGCCTTAATTGCCGTTCTTGATGCTCTCGAAATGGCAAAACTGCCAATGGATTTCCGTTCCGAGGGTTCACCAGTTGCACCGGAACGTGTGTCACTTACGGTAGCCACCATTGCAGCCGGGTGGGCCTATCTTGAGCGTGAGATGCATAACCTCTGGACAAAAGGAATGGATGCAATGGGGCGCTATAGCCTCACAGCGGGTTTCCTCGCTGGTCCCCAGGGACACATAAGCATTCTATTTGGCATAGAAGGACGCGCTCGAACCTTTGTCTCTGAGCGAATAAGCGGTGCCCATGCGCTCATTGAAGGAGCCAAAGCCATTCAACGCGGCGATGCAGAGATTGTCATTGCTGGTGGAACTGAGACTCCACTTACTCCTCTCGCGTGGGCAGCTTATAACACGTCTAACATGCTCCAGCCAACAACATCTCAGCCTGGAAACGTGTCAACCGCGTCTCGACCTTTTGTTCGTCAACATACGGGAATGTTTATTGGCGAAGGTAGTACGTTCCTTGTCCTTGAAGAGCGTGAGCACGCCTTACGAAGAGGAGTTCCTATTCTGGCCGAGGTTCGCGGGTGGAGTAGAGGTACAAGTCCATATCCTTTAGGGGGAGCAAGAAAGCAGCCGGAAAAGGGGATAACGCAGGTTATGCATGCAAGTTTAGCACAGGCTGACATCCAGTCGACTGCAGTTGATGTGATATTTCCTGCTGGCCCTGCTCTTGCAGAAGAGGATTTAGCAGAAGAAGCGGCTATAAGGAGCATATTTGATCGATCTCTTCCCATTGTCACTCCTAAAACTGTCCTCGGACACTTGCTGAGCGCAGCGGAGGCGACAGATGTGGCGATCGCTACATTGGTGCTTAATCGCCGGATAGTCCGCCAACTCAGGACCAGCTATTGTGTTCTGAGTTCAATAGTACCAGTAATTGTACGGATCTCCCCATGAGACATGTACTTATCCTTTCCAGTGGGTTAGGTGGCATGCATGCCAGCCTCATTGTAAGTAAATCCGATGCC
>CAWFFV010000103.1:0-12584 GCA_963814985.1 uncultured Chloroflexia bacterium
GAGGAGCCTGGGCCTCGTCACATTACAGGTAGCTGATGGGGATTTTTAGAATTATTGCGGGCTTGTGAACCGCGCCCCTACAATCCAGTCAAACGTCATTGAGTTCACAGGAAGAGGAAGAGGTAGGGTATCGCGTCCCACGCTTCATCTTGTTGAAACTGAACAGAAGTGCCTCTCGTGTTATGAGGAAAAGGAGGATGAAAGAAGATGACATCGACACCAAAAAAGATCCATACTTGATCGAGAGAGATGAAACTCAGAGAACCATTGCATCTCACACGCAGAAGTTGGCACCTCCCATCAATTGGGGTGATCTGGGCCAGGTAGAACACATTGTGCAATTCTACGAGACGGACAGCTTTCTTCTGGACCTTGGTGAGTGACTTCGTCGGGGCTGGGCTGGGTAGCGGTGCCGCCTGCATCGTGCTTGCCACATTAGACCATCGGCAGGGACTCTCTCAGCGCTTGCAAGCCAACGGGACTCGATATGGCTTCTTTGCGGGCACGAGGCAAGTATTTTCCCCTGGATGCTGCCCAAATTCTCGCACAGATTCTCCGAGAAGGATCACCCGATCCCCAGCAATTCATGGAGAATGATCGGTGGCCTCATCGAACGCACCGTCACAGGAGAGAAACCCATCCGCATCTTTGGGGAGCTGGTCGCTCTGCTCTGGCAACAGGGCAATCACACAGCTGCATTGCATCTAGAAACGCTTTGGAACGAGTTATGCCCAGGCGTGCATCCCTTTTCGCTCCTGTGCGCCTATCCTCTGTCTCTCTTTGCCAAACATGCACATGAGCAAGCGTTCATGCATGTGTTGGAATTGTGCACTTCCAGATCATCCCTACCGAGAGCTATAGTCTCCTCACCAGTCTGGACGAACGGTCGCGTACAGTGAGCGTGTTCCAACAGAAAGCCCTTGCTTTAGAGGCAGAGATAGCCCAACATAGAGCCGTCGAGGAGCAGTTACGCGTTTCTGAGAATTGCTACCGCCGTCTCTTTGAAACCTCGACGGATGGTATTTCTGATCGTCGATGCACACAGTGGTCTCATCACCGATGTCAATCCGTTCATGTTGCATTTGCTGGGTACCTCGCGCGAACAGATCGTGAATCAGGCCCTCTGGCAAATTGGGCTCTTGTCAGATCAGCTGGCCCAGCAAGCATTTTTAGCCCAATTACAGCAGGATCGACAGCTCTCCCATGACCTCGCGAAGCTGGCTGCCAAAGATGGTCGGCTCCGCTCCATCGAGTGGGTGAGTACCTTGTTTCAGGCCAACGGACACGAGATCATCCAATGCAACATCGCGATATTACCGACCGCAGACAAGCAGAAGAAGACCAGCTTCACCTGGCTGCCATTGTCTCCTCGTGCGATGACGCTATTCTGAGTAAAGACTTGGACGGGATTGTCACCAGTTGGAATATGGCAGCCGAACGCATGTATGGCTACACGACGCAGGAAATGGTCGGACAATCGATCACACGGATCTTCCCGCCCAATCGCCAGGAGGAGTTCAGACACGTCATGGAGCAGATTTGCCAGGGCAAGCAGGTGGACCACTTCGAGACGACACGTGTGCGCAAGGATGGGACCTCTTTGCCCGTTTCCATCACGGTTTCTCCTATCAGGGAGCGTAGTGGGGTCATTGTTGGGGCCTCAACGATTGCTCGTAATATCACCATGCAAAAAATGCTCGAACAACAGCGCGAAGCGTTCGTGAGTCTGGTGACCCATGAGTCAAGACGCCACTCACTGCTCCGCAAGGCAATGTGCAACTGGCCCAGCGTCGGTTGAGGCGTCTGCAGGCCCAGGCCACTTCCCTGACAGAGGAGCAACAGCAACCCTCGAAGAGGTGCTGCTGATGTTAGGGCGTAGTCAACAACCCTTGCGGGTCCAACAGCGGCTGATCAATGATTTGTTCGATCTCCCCCACATCCAACAAGATCACATGGAATTGCGTCTGGCCACCTTTGATCTGATCAAGCTGGTCTGTGAAATCGTCCAGGACTATCAGGAGCCTACCCTTTCGCCTCATCCTGTTGGAATTGCCCGAACAGGATTTCTTTCCGTCTATGCGAATCAGGATCGCATCATGCAGGTCCTGGGAAATTATCTGACCAATGCCCTCAAATTTGCCCCGGAAAGCGTGCCTGTACGTGTGGGCATCACGGTGAAGGCAACCACGGTGCAGGTCTGGGTAGCTGATCAGGGGCCATGCTTCTCAGTGGAGCAGCAAGCTCACATCTGGAAACGAATTAATCAGATCTCTCAAACTCCCCTGCAGAATGGGTGGAAGGCGGGCCTGGGTCTGGGCCTCTACCTCTGTCAGCAACTCATCCACCGACAGCAGGGAGAAGTGGGCGTCGAGAGCAGCCCAGGGCAAGGAGCAACCTTCTGGTTTGCCTTGCCACTCTAGACTCACCTCAAGAATCACTTTGTACGCCTCTGCCAGTTTGCCTCTAATCCCAGGCGCTGCCAGACGTTGCGAAGTGAGCGTTCATCGCATGATTGGGCTGAACAAGATGTTTTTTCGACTGCATACAATTTCCTGAAGAATCTCAAGCGTGAGAAAAACGTGTATCATGACATGATACCTTTGCTTACTATGTCGTTGAGGAAAAGCGAAGTGTGACATTATGTCTCGCTGAAAATCATGTCAAAAATGGCAATATGGTGGAGAACCCCCATTTTTATATTGCGGGCTTGTGAACCGCGCCCCTACCTGCGCCCATATGGGCTTGTTGCAACATTTCCGCTCCGATACTGCTCAGAAAGAAGGATAGATTGTCTATAAGCCCTTGATGGGTTATACTGCTATCTCTGATAGAGAGATTTTTTTCTCGTCTGATGTGAAATATAGCAATGCTCTATCTCGCATCAGATAATAATCATAGATGTTCCCGTCATGGAGCGTGGTGAAATAATGCGTATTATTCAAACATCTTTCTTAAAGATAATCAGGCACAGAAAATGATCAGTCAGGACGAGATTAACGGCATTCTCTGGGGCTTGTGACACCTTTCGTGGTACTGTCGATCCTTCCGAATACAAAAATCTATATTCTGGTAATGCTCTTCCTCAAATATATCTCGGATGTGTGGTACGATCACTATGTTCAGTATCAAGAGCAGTTTGGTGACGATGAGGAGCGCCTTCAACGCCGTATGACCCGTGAACGCTTTATATTACCAGAGGGCTGCGGCTTCGATAGTCTGTACGAGCAGCGACGGGCCAGCAATATCGGCGAGCTGATCAATATTGCACTCGACAAGATTGAGGATGCGAACCGCGAGAAGCTGGAAGGGGTTTTCCGTAACATCGACTTTAATTCTGAGGGCAATCTGGGCAAGACGAAAGACCGTAATACCCGCCTGCAAAGTCTATTGGAAGACTTCGCCAATCCCCGCCTGGATCTACGACCATCGCGCATCGGCAACCTGGATGGGATTGGCAACTCCTATGAATATTTAATTGCTCGCTTTGCCTCTGGAGCAGGCAAAAAGGCTGGTGAGTTCTACACACCGCCCGAAGTTTCCGAACTCCTGGCCTCGCTACTTGACCCACAACCCAGGGAGCGCATCTGTGATCCGGCCTGTGGCTCAGGATCGCTACTGATCAAGTGTGCCCGCCATATTGGTAGCAACGATTTCTCTCTGTATGGTCAGGAGAGTAATGGTAGCACATGGGCACTGGCAAAGATGAATATGTTCCTCCACGGCATCGACTATGCACGCATCGAGTGGGGCGACACACTGCGCAATCCGCTGCTAATCGAGAGCGATCATTTGATGCGCTTCGAAGTCGTAGTAGCTAATCCACCATTTTCACTTGATAAGTGGGGAGCCGATATAGCTCCCAAAGATCGCTTTGGACGTTTCCATCGTGGCACGCCACCTAAGAGCAAGGGAGATTTCGCCTTTATCCAGCATATGGTTGAGACGACAGATCTGCATAAGGGACGCACTGGCGTGATCGTACCGCATGGTGTACTGTTCCGTTCCAACTCTGAGGGACAGATCAGGCAGAAACTTATTGAGGAAAATCTGCTTGATGCGGTAATTGGCCTGCCACAAAATCTGTTCTATGGCACCGGCATTCCGGCGGCTATCCTGCTCTTCCGCCGCAACAAACCCGACGGACAGTAATATTTATTGATGCCAGCCACGAATTCGAGCCAGGAGCAAACCAGAATAAGCTGAGTACGGAACACATCAAGCGTATTGTCAGCACTTATCGTGAGCGTGCTACCATTGAGCACTACAGCTATGTGGCGACGTGTGAGGAGATCAAGGTACACGATTTCAATCTCAATATTTCGCGTTATGTCGATACATTTGAGGAGGAAGCGGAAATTGACTTAGGGAAAGTTCAGGTAGAAATCGCTGAGTTGGAAAACGAACTGGCATGTATACAAAAAAAACTAAATACGCAGCTTTTTGATTTGGGGCTATCATGAACGAAGAATGGTGCACCGTAAATTTGGGGGAAGTCCTAACTCTACAAAGAGGGTACGATTTACCCGCTTCTGTACGCAATGATGGAGGCAAGACGCCTGTCATTTCTTCTTCTGGTATAAGCGGCTATCATGATATACATAAAGCTGAGCCTCCAGGTGTATTCACGGGTCGTTATGGAAGTATCGGCGGAGTATTTTACATCACCCAGCCTTTTTGGCCCCTCAATACGACATTATACGTCAGAGATTTTAAGGGCAATCACCCTTTATTTATCTACTACTTGCTTCAGTGTGTTGATTTCGATAAATTTAGCGATAAAACAGGCGTTCCAGGTATTAACAGAAACGACATTCACCGTTTGAAAGTGCTCTTACCCTCCCTTCTTGAACAGCGCCGTATATCGGACATCCTCTCCACCTGGGACCGAGCCATCGACTCACCACCCAACTCATCGCAGCGAAACAGCAGTATAAGCGCGGGCTAATGCAGCAATTGTTGACGGGAAAGAGGAGATTTCCAGGATTTCAACAGAAACAATGGTCGGATGCCTCGTTTGGTCAGATCTTCCATGCCAAATGTGTTAAGAACACTGGCTCACAGATCAAGAATCCATTACTGTTGGCAAGTACGCTATTCGACCACAAAACGAACACTTCAATCGCCTCGTTGCCAGCGATAATCTGGAAAACTATAACATTATTGAGCAGGGTGACTTCGTCTATGACCCAATGTCAGCCTACTATGGAGCATTCGGACGTTATGAGCTAGACGAGCTGGGAATGGTGAGTCCTGTCGATCGGGTGCTCCGCATCAGCCCTGACTACGACTTCGATTTTATGAAACACTTCATAAAGTCGCACTATATTGCCTATCAACTCTCAGCTAACTCATCGCAGGGTAACAGGGAGGGAAAGCGGCGCACAATCCAGGCTGAGGCATTTGATAGCATTAGCTTTAAGGTCCCAGACATTGATGAACAGCATGCAATTGCTGAAGTACTGAATGCATGTGATCACGAACTGGCACTACTCAATCGCAAACTGGAACTACTCAAGAAACAAAAACAAGGCTTGATGCAGCAGTTATTAACTGGGAAGGTGCGAGTAAAGACATGACGAATACGCCGTCGTTCCGCGAAGAACTCATTTCTCAGATCCCGGCGCTCCAGTTGTTACAGGCGATGGGTTATACCTACCTCACTCCTGACCAGACTTAGCGGCACGCGGCGGTAAACTCAGCAATGTATTGTTGGACACCATACTGGCAGCTCAGCTTCGCAAGATCAACCTCATCCACTACAAGGGCCGGGCCTATGCGTTTTCCGAGGATAATATTAAGGAAGCGATCCGCAAGCTTAAAAACGAGCCTTATGATGGGCTGGTGCGTACCAGTGAGAAAATCTATGACCTGCTAACCCTTGGTACCAGTCTCGAACAAACTATTGCCGGCAATACCCGCAGCTATACCTTGCAGTATATCGACTGGAAACACCCGACCAATAACGTCTTTCATGTCAGTGACGAAGTTCTCCGTTGAGCGGCGGCGCAGTAGGGAGACTCAACGACCTGATATCGTACTGTTCGTCAACGGTATCCCACTGGTCGTGATTGAATGTAAACGTCCCGATCTGGATAAGGGTGGCGACAAAGCGGTAACCGAAGCGATTACCCAGATGATTTGCAATCAGAAGGACGACGAAATTCCGGGACTCTTCGTCTTCACCCAACTATTACTGGCAGTCAGCAAAAACGATGCGCTCTATGGTACAACAGGCACACGAAAGAAATTCTGGGCGGTATGGTCAGAAGAGCAAAATATCGAGGCTAAGGTTCATGAACTGATCAATCAGCCTATGAGCGCAGCAAAGAAAAACCAGCTCTATAACCATCGTGATCAGGCACAGGCTATTCGGTGCTACTTCGATGAACTGGAACTGGCTGGTGAGCGCCTGCCGACGATACAAGACCATACAATGTATAGCTTGCTGCGTCAAGAGCGACTACTGGAACTCACTTATCGGTTCATCGTCTACGATGCTGGTATCAAGAAGATTGCCCGCTACCAACAATACTTTGCAGTGAAGGCCACGATTGAACGAGTAGAAGAACTCAACGTACAGGGCAAGCGTACCGGCGGTGTAATCTGGCATACAACCGGTAGCGGAAAATCGATCACCATGGTCATGCTTGCCAAAGCACTTACCCTTCATCCTGGAATTATTAACCCACGCGTTATACTGGTCACTGATCGTATCGATCTCGACGACCAGATCTGGAAGACCTTTATCGCCTGTGGCAAAAAGGTTCATAAAGCAGAGTCGGGTGCTGATCTTGTTGCTACAATCAAAAAAGGCAAAGTTGATATTATCACCACCGTCATCAATAAGTTTGAAGCTGCTGTGGGTCAAGGCTTCAAGGACGAAAATCCGAACATCTTTGTTCTGGTAGATGAAAGCCACCGTAGCCAGTATGGCAGCTTCCATTCAAAGATGCGCCAGCTCTTCCCCAATGCCTGCTACATTGGCTTCACCGGTACCTCCTCTTGCTGAAAGCAGAGAAGGCCACAGTGACAAAGTTCGGTGACTTCATCCATAAATATCCGATGCAGCAAGCGGTAGGTGACGGTGAAGCGGAACCGTTGCTGAACGAAGGACGCATGGCCGAATTGGGCGTCAACCAGGAACAGATCGACCAGTGGTTTGAGCGCATCACACGCAATCTGAATGACGATCAGAAGCGTGATCTGAAGGGCAAGTTCAGCCGCACTGAAGCAGTAAGCCGTACAGAGCAACGTACCCAGCAGATCGCCTACGACATCACCGATCACTACCGCGACAATTTCAAAGGCTCAGGTTTTAAAGCCCAAGCTGGCGGCAGCAAACAAAGTGATGGCGATCCTCTATAAAAAATACCTTGACGAATTTGGTGAAGTCAGTTCCGAAGTGATCATCTCGCCTCCTGACACCCGTGAGGGCAACGAAGAGGTCGACAATACCACATCGCCGGTGGTCGAGGCGTTCTGGAAAGAAAAGAATTAACGCTTTGGCAATGAAGATAAATATGTTCAAGAAATTAAATCTTCATTTGCACGTGCCGATGGCATCGAAATCCTGATTGTAGTCGATAAATTATTGACAGGCTTCGATGAGCCGCGTAACACAGTACTCTATATTGATAAATCGCTCAAAGAGCATTCGTTACTGCAAGCAATCTCGCGGGTCAACCGTCTGTTTGAGGGAAAAGAGTTTGGCTATATCATTGACTACCGTGGAGTGCTTGGTGACCTGAATGCAGTGCTCAATACCTATAATGCTCTGGCAGCCTTCGACACTGAGGACGTAGCAGGCATCATTGCTGATGCCTCCGAAGAAGTGATGAAGCTCCCTTTGTATCATTCAGCCCTCTGGGATGTTTTCAAGAAGTTACCAACAAACAGGACACCGAAGCAGTTGAGCGCTATCTCGAACCCGAGGACCGGCGTCAGCAGTTCTATGAAGCATTGACTGACTTTGCACGCTGTCTGAGGGTCGCACTCAGCACAAGCGTACTTTGACCAGGAGACACCGGAGAGTCAGATTAACCGCTATAAAACCGACTTCCGCTTTTTTCACAACCTGCGTATATCAATAAGGCAACGCTATGCCGAAACGATCGACTATAAGGATTACGAGCAAAAAATTCGCAATCTGATGAACCAGCACATCACCTCATCAGAGGTCAAGCCAATTACGGAGTTGGTGAACATCTTCGATCATGAAGCATTCGCAGCCGAGGTTGAGAAAATCGAGGGTACAGCAGCAAAGGCTGATACTATCGCCTACCGGGTCAAAAAGACTATCACCGAACGGATCGCAGAAAATCCGATAGTGTACCGACGTTTCTCCCAGCTGATTACTGTAACCATTGAGGCATACAGGGCCGGGCGGCTCAGTGAAGCCGAGTATCTAAAGCAGATGCATGACATTCTCAAGCAAACTCAGCAAGGCTCTGATAGAAATATTCCTGCGCAATTGCACCGTTATCAGCATGCGCCTGCCTACTTTAGTGTATTGCAAAACATACTGGAGTCATCTCTAGAGGGCCTTGTAAACGTGATTCCTGAAGAGTTGTTAGCCAACATGGCAATCGAAATTGAGAAAGTAATCGAGATGAGCAGAGATTTGTGATTGGGTAAACAACCGTGACATCCACAAAACAATGATGAACGATATCGAAGACTATTTTGATGCCATCAAAGAACAATATGGTTTATCTGTGACCTCAGTGGAGATGGACCTGATGCTTCAGCAAGGAACTCCAAGTAGCAAAGCAGCGAGATCGTTTGTAGTATACTATAAATATGCTAAGTAGAAGCTTACAATTTGGTAGTACGACAATTGAATACAACGTGAGCTTCGCTCGACGGAAGACAATCGCGATTGAGGTTCACCCAGGCCAGCAGGTAACCATTATTGCACCCGAGGGAAGTGAGCCAGCGACCATCGAAACGCTACTTCACAAGCGGGCTGGCTGGACATTACGGCACAGAAGCAGTCTCTAGTTTATGCACCACAGGAGTCACCACGCACTTATGTCAGCGGTGAAAGCTATCGCTATCTTGGTCGCCAGTATCGTTTAAAAGTGATCGAAGGTCAGCTATCGGGTGTGAAGCAGAGCGAGGGTTTATTTACGTCACGGTATCCGATAAGACCGATACAAAGCATATCCAGAGGTGTTGAGCAATGGTATCGCGATGAGGCCGGACTCGTATTTTACGAACGGCTCAATGTGCTATCCTCGTGTTGAGTGATTAGCAATCCCCTACCCACCTCTAGCAATTCGCTCCATGAGAACACGTTGGGGAAGTTGCAGTCACTGAGGGCTGGTTACACTCAACCCCAGGCTCGTACAATCCCCTAGACTGCATTGACTATGTGCTGATCCATGAATTGTGCCACCTTAAAGAGCACAATCATAGTAAGCAGTATTATCAGCTACTTGATCAAACATTACCGATTGGCGGGAGAGACGAGAGAAGTTAAATAAGTTCGAGTTCTGATAAACACGTAAAACAGAAAATCTAAGGACACAAAGAACAGCCCAGGGTCCTGTCCAGACACGCAAAGTCGCAGAGGAAATAAGAAGAGTACTGGAGATCGAATAAATGCTCGCAGCACTGAGTTTTTCCCACCCGTTCACCGACGAGCAACGCGTACAAGCCTGCGAATTCGTGGGCGGTGCCATCGAAGAGATCCGCACCATTTCCGTACAGATCGACCAGGGAAATGCACTGGAGCCGCAGATTTGCGCTATCGTCGATAGTGCCGGGCTGACTTCTCAGGAATGGCAAACACGCCAGTTTTTGATCAACCCGCCCGGCTACGCTGGCCCGCCGCCTTTGTGCTGCTGGCCGAACTCCATGGGCGCATCGGACACTTCCCAACACTTATTCGCCTGCGCCCACATCCCGGGGCGCGGTGACTACTTTTGAAGTGGCAGAACTATTGAATTTGCAGGCTATTCGTGAGGAATTACGTAAGCAGCGTTAGGGAGTAGTATCATGGACTGGAGAAGCAAATACAATATCACATGCTGACATCAGGTGGCTCTACAAAATCACTGATTATGCTCTCTGGACCCCTCTGACTTATAACGAGTCAGAGGAGTCCCTACTATTCCCCAAAACAAATCATATCTTTTCTTATTGTGTTTATATTTTTCATAATGTTCCAGAATATCTACAAAAACATTGACAAAAAGCAAATATAATGTTATAATGTCAATGTGATGATAATGATACAGCTAATGCGTTTTGACAAAACAAAGGAAATCGTACTAAATTATCTACCCCATCCGTGACATGTCATCAAAACGCATGAAGCGGTAATTTTTGCGCCAGCAGCAAGCAGAAGACGATTATTGTAGACAGGTAGTCCAGATGTCCTTATGGTAGGTTGGCCGAATGGTAAGGTGCTTGTTTTGAAAACAAGTGAATGTAAACAGCGTACGTGGGTTCGAGTCCCATCATCGGTATTCTAATTTTACGATGGTCCAAGATTTCCTGTAATATTTTTAGATAGACATCCTCACTTTAACAGCACTATGTTATAATATCCATCAACCGTAACAAGTTGTGATGAATAGTAAAATGAGAAGATGATAATAACATCTTGAGAGAAGCGAACAGAGTATGGGAAACCTCATCCTGAACTCTTTGGAGATCCACAACTTTCGCGGCTTCAAGCATTTACAAATTGAACGGCTTGGGCGTGTCAACTTAATTGTGGGAAAAAATAATGTTGGAAAGTCAAGTTTGCTGGAAGCTTTACAACTTTATGCTCATAATGGTAATCCGACTCTAATATGGAAAATTTTGCAGGCCCGTGATGAAGGCAAGCAATATAGTCGTGGTCGCCTGGAGCGTCCAAATCTCGAAAGTTTACTCTCGGATCTCAGACATCTGTTTCATGGACGAAAAAAAGATTCGGGCGAGTTATACAACCAATCGTTATAGGTCCCATTAACCCACCGGGCAATATCCTCTCGATTTCTATAGGATGGTATGCAAGGCAGAGTGATGAAGAAGGAATATTTAAGCTGCGATTGTTGCAACCTGATGAGTTCGATGTAATTGAAAATCCCCTACTGCTGTTTTATCATACAAGCCGGAAAGTTATCAAGGCCCTATAATCTCAAGGTCAAGCCCACTTCCAGGGGAGCTTGAGATAAAAGCTGATTGTATTGCCATTCCTCCCAACGGACTGGATCGAGAGTTAATAGGAGCACTCTGGGATGCATTTACGCTTACGGAGTTAGAGAAGGATGTGGTTGAAGCTATGCGTATTATTGCGCCTGGTATTGAGCGTCTGAGCGTTGTAGGAAATCTTGACTCAAAGGACCGATCTGAAAAAGAAGTATCGATAATAGAGACGTGGAGCGATTCCAATTGTGAAAGTAGCAGGGATTGATGAACCGATTGCACTGCGTAGTCTGGGAGATGGGATGCAACGTGTTTTTGGTCTTGCTCTGACATTAGTAAATGCGAAGGACGGAATCCTGCTAATAGACGAAATAGAAAACGGTTTACACTATTCTGTACAACCAGATATATGGCATTTGGTTTTCCAGTTAGCTCATCGTCTCAATGTGCAAGTATTCGCGACAACGCATAGTTTGGATTGTATTAAAGCGTTCCAGGAAGCTGCCAGGGAAAATACTCAGGAAGAGGGATTACTTATTCGCTTGCAGGGCAAAAAGGGCGAGATAGGCGCTGTATTATATGAGGAAGAGGAATTAGCAATTGCTACACATGAACAAATTGAGGTACGTTAATTGTGGTTACTGGTTTACTGAGTAGAGCAAAGCGAGAAAATTATCTTTATGTCGAAGGATCTGATGATAAAAATGTGTTTATACATTTACTCAATCATCACGGGATTACTGATCGAAATCGAATAGGATATTTCAAGAATAGAGACGAGCTCTTTGAGATAAAAGCTTGTGGTAGTATTTCCGAGCTTTTAAGTATTTTTAGACTATCACTTAAAAGTGATACGGATAACAAGATATATGGTATAGTTATTGATGATGATATCGACGCTGATCCTAATACTGGTATCACAGTTAATTGGCAAAAATTGCGCAGCATTTTAAAAGTTTATAACTATAATATACCAGCAGTGCCTGATGAAAATGGGGTGATAATTAGGCAGGATGGATTACCAATGATCGGTATCTGGCTTATGCCAAATAATAAACTCCCCGGAGCAATAGAAGATTTCGTAAGCTTTTGGGACCTAAAGATGATGAACTATGGACCATTGCCGAAAGCGCATTAA
This sequence comes from uncultured Chloroflexia bacterium, assembly GCA_963814985.1. Taxonomy (GTDB): domain Bacteria; phylum Chloroflexota; class Ktedonobacteria; order Ktedonobacterales; family Ktedonobacteraceae; genus CAWFFV01. Next base: position 12,278 of record CAWFFV010000103.1, read on the forward strand.
AACAAGCCACCTCAGTAAAATGTAACTTTCGCTCATCGTATACAATGAAAGCTCACCTGCATACCTGGCTCGCCTGGCAAGAGGAGCCAGGCACACCTATGGGACAAGCCATCACGAAAAAATATGTAGATGCATACGCTCCTCACGCATTACAGTGTATTACATGGTTTCGCAAAGTGTTCGAGCTTGAACTTCCTGAAATGGAGGAATAGTAACACCTCAAGCCAGATCTGAAGGGACTTGAGGTGTTTTTCTTTTCCATCATCTCGTACACGATGCTTTTTGAGTAAAGTGGTAGAACGGTAGC
>CAWFFV010000104.1:0-20759 GCA_963814985.1 uncultured Chloroflexia bacterium
GCTGTGTCCAGGCGTATATCGACATCGTCCGGCTCACACAATGCCGGCACGATATCGATAAGTTACATGCTTCCCACTCAAACATAGTGTCCTATGTTTCTTTCTTCTTGGTGATCTGGATAAGGGTATTCGGCGAGTGACAGCTACATTGACTGCTGGAAAAGTGCTCTGATCTCTCCTCTTTTTGGCGCTAAGGTGTCAACATAGCTGTCATTTCTCTTAAGAAGAAAATAGCAATCCTGGTGCGGTGCGGATTGAGGACATGTAACAAGCATAAAGAAGCAGTATCATTTCAGTGTATAATAAAATTTCAACTGAACAACAAATATTTCAGGCAAGGATGGGAAAAATATGCTAATTGCGCGATATTCTTGAGATAAGAACAGTTATAATATCAGGTAGGCTCAGATGCCTGATGCTAGATGTTACCCATGATTTTATGCCAAATGGTTGGTTCTTCTCTTGTTAGAGAGAAGTATATCTTCCCAGCCAACATAAGAAAGAGGATGCGCAATGAAAAGCAGAGTGTTCATAGGTATTCTACTAGCCCTGCTGGTCATTGTTGCGGGCGCAAGTACTATCTGGCTCTTGAAATCTCCGTTTGCCTATCTACAGCAAGCACCAGTGACCCACATAACACCCTATGTTGTGCATCGCACGCAAGAGGTACCACTTGCGATTCACCGCCGGGAATCAATGGTAGCAGCACAAATGACGACATCAACGATACCGTGGGGGATTGCACTCGACACAATGCATGGGTATGTCTGGGTTGCGAGCCGGGATCGAACCGACCCCCAGGTGTCCAGCAGTCTCGCAAGGCATTCTTGGTCAGTATGCCTTCTCAGACGGCAATTTTATCGCAGATTACAACGTGCCAACTGGCTATTCAAGCCCGCTCTTTGTAGTAGTAGACAAAGCTGACAAGGTCTGGTTCACACAACCCACAACCGACGCCCTTGGCGAATATGATGTACAAAAGGGGACCTGGGACAACTGGCCATTGAGAAAAGGCAGTGCTCCCTTCGACCTGGTCTTTGATACACAAGGAAACCTCTGGTTCACCGAATTTGGCACCAACGCCATCGGCTTCTTCAATCCACAGACACATACCCTGGTAGAAAATCCGATCCCCACACCAGACAGCAACCCTTACGGTATCACCATCGACACCGAGGGTACCATCTGGTTCGCCGAAAACAACGTAGGGGTCAACCAGATTGGCAGCTTCCAGCCCACCACATCTGGCACTATCAAAATCACAGAACATGCCATAAACGGCCGACGCCCACACCTCATCACCTCTGACCGGGCGGGAAATGTCTGGTACACCGAAGGTTTCGCTGGATATATTGGCGAATTCAACCCCAAATCTGGAGAAAATAAAAGTCTTCGTGTCTACTTCGGTACCTGCACAAGCCCTCAAAACTGTACAGGAACGCACATTTCCGGCATCAGTGTTGACAGTAAAAACAACATCTGGTTTACGGACTCCCTTAGCCAGCGTGTTGGCTACTTCAACCCCGCCACTGGTCAGGTCGTCGTCCGCACTCTCCCAAACAACAACGCTCATCCCCATGACGGTCTCATCATAGACAGCAACGACCGAATATGGTTCACCTCTCAATTCATGCTCACCCTCACTATGTGGCCGCCCGGCGCTGTTCACACAGCGTGAGAACATCTCGAAAAAGCTGTGCATAAACCCTGTTTTTTATTTGTATATCATGCTACAATAGACGCACAAATGGCAATACTTTACGTTGCTTCACCGGCAGTATCTCTATCCAGAGCCATTTCCTGTGTATCCGTTCGTGTAGCAACGACTTCCGCCATCGGAAGGGGGACCGATGATCTGATCTGGCGAGAGGCATGAGAAGAAGAAAGAAGTGTAAAGCAAAAACGACTTCCCTGGCCTGCTACACCCGAGCTTTCTACCCAAATACGACCTCCCATTGCTTCCACCAGCTGTTTGCTGATGTAGAGTCCCAGACCCGTTCCTCGAATTGGTCCAACCATATCACGTTTGAGGCGCACAAATTTCTCAAAGAGATATGGAATGTCCGCAGGCGGAATACCAGGACCAGCGTCCTGCACACAAATATATACTTGTGGAGAACCATCAAGTTCTTGAACGGGACTATCGCTCAACATTGCACTCACGACCACAGCAGTATGAGGTGGCGAATACTTGAATGCATTGGAAAGCAGGTTCAGCAGGATACGCGTCAAATATTGCTGATCAGCCCTGACGATGAGCACCTCGGGAATTTCCAGATCGATGCGGTAGTCTTGCCGTTTTTTTGGCTCAAAGAGATCCAGGACTTCACTGATGACCATCGCCACCGGGATGTCTGCATATTGGGGTGTTCTTCCTTGAAAATCTCCTCGTATGGCATCCAGGACATTATTGACCAAATGCTCCAGTTCCTCACATCCATGAGCTGCATGATTGAGGAATATGGCTTGCGTCGTAGTATCAACCTGTCCATGATACTCCTGTAGTAAGCCGAGATAGCCCCGAAGTTCCGTCAGTGGTGTGCGCAATTCGTGATTCACATTCAGCAGGAATTGATCCTTCAGTTCATTCAAGTGGCGCTGCTGTTCATAGGCAGCCGCTATCTGCGCTGATTGCTCCTTCAGTTGCGTATTTGCTTCGCCCAGAGCTTGATTTTTCCCATATAATTCCTGTTGCATACTGTGCAGTTTCTTATTGGAAAAGATTGTTTCGCGAACGGCGAAATACTGACGCGCTAAGATCAACCCGATCAACACTATCCCTCCCAGGAAAACACCTCTCTTGAGGGACAGGTCTCCTGCATGGTACTGCGTGTAAACGTAAAGTATTCCAACGGCTGGGACAAGCGCATAGGGCAATAGCGTAAGCCATCCTTGTGGTATATCAAAAATAGGATCTTGCGCCTTTTCCTCGCCTTTTGATGTCAGATGGTTTATGATAAGGCACAACGCTTGAGCTCCCAGTCCATAGAGCATATAGCCCAACGACCACCCTACATCTGTCACCATTCCCAGGGACGTACCCGTTTGCAACAATCGATAGTCATAGGCGCTATCGGCAAAGACATTAGCAATCAGCCCAAGTGAGAGAATGATTACAACAGGCCGAAAAATCTGGTCACGGGAACGTGTAGAGAGCAGGATCAGACAGCAGATCAGAACCCAATCACCCAATGGGTATGCGTCACCCACCATCTGGGCAAACAATGTTGTGCCTCCAGCCAGTACGATCGGACCAAGGATGAAGTACCAGCTGAATGTAAACACGCCTGTCATCACAATCAGACCATCCAGGAAAATGCGCAAGAGAGCAGCAAAAGGGAGACGACGGCGCGTGAGTAACAGCATAGCTAGCAACAAAGCTGGATAAGCGCTTAAATAAGCAGCATCTTCAAGAGAGGGAAACGGAGCCTGATTGAAGAATTTGTAATAATAGATAAAGAAGCTCTCTCCTATTGACTGACAGATAATCGCTATACCCAGGAGAATAGGCACCCAGTGGAGCTTGCGGATGGCAGGAGAGGTGTTTACCGGCAATGGTACCATGCCGGAGAGAATTCCAAAGATCACGAAAACAATAGGGCAGCATGAGCAATGGACAAACGGCAATAATGATTGTCTCCACACTCACAGTCAAGCGAAGAGACCGAGGTTGAAGAATGAGCCAGACCAACAAGAAAGCATTAATCACAACTATCAGGCCGACGCTCCGCCAGAGTGGTTTTGTCTCTTGAGTGTTCATTGTTTTCAATTTTATCTTCTACTTTACTATTTCATGCTAAACAAGGATTTCCGCCCAAAAACCAAGCACATTTTAACTTGTAAAATAATACACATCTGAGGAGAAAATGTCCAGTTCAGTAATTCCCGAACCATGTTATAATCCTCTTAAATTATAATATTTATCATAAAAAATAAAATACATGTTTCTACACTTATTCATGTTTTTACAGCAATAATATTTATTTGCTCACAAAAGCAAAAGGAGGGCATTGTTTTATAGCCAGATGTTGCTAAACTGATTGCAAAAAGCTATGGTGCACCTTTTTGTCCCTGAAGACTGGGAAATGATCTGATTATATGCTATGATTCAAGACAATAGAAGCTTTTCTCTGCAATTAACTTGCCAGGGTGCCATTACGTCTTCAAGAAATATTTGGAGCAAGTTGAATGTACAAATCTCGACAAAAGGGATTTCTGCTGAAAAAGGAGAAAAAGGTGGACAAAATCTACACATACAATGAAAAATTGAAATATGCCCGGCAGTTGCGTGGCTGGTCACAAGAGGAACTTGCGCGAAGAGTAGGTTCTCTTGCTGAAAGCATGGGTCACCAGGGCGTTGTGTTAGATGTCTCGACTATTAGCCGTTGGGAACGTGGTCGTAATTCTCCAAGCCATTTTTACCGACAGCTTTTATGCTCACTCTTTGAGATGAATGCGGAGGAATTAGGTTTATTATCGACAGACGACCAGCCCCAACAAGTTGGGGGAGAGCACACGCTTCTACGAGAGTCCAGTTCACCGCAAACCCCATTTAACGCAGATACTGTACCTCTTGCAACGACATATGACATAGATACGCAAGTTGCTATCAGACAAGACGACACACACCAGAATTTCAATGTAATTGAGACCCCTTCCTCTGGCAGCGCACCACATTCCCCTTTTATTCGCCGCCGCAATCTCCTGATAGCGTTGCTCGCCAGTGCAACGCTATCAGGAGCAGCAACCATTGTTGGGCTGTTCCAATTTCACTCTAAACCTACTACATCAGCGATGGCCATGCTATCACGCCACTGGCCAGAAGTTACACCTGATATTCACAAGAAATTAGTACGTGTTAGAGTTATTCAGTGGATGCTTATCGCACATGGGTGGCACCTGGGGGTCGATGGAATATTCTGGGTACAAACAGAAAATGCGGTGATGTTCTTCCAGGAGAACGAGCATATTCCGGTAACGGCAACGGTCAGTAGCGCTACATGGGAACGACTCATATTATCATCAAGGATGGTCAATCAGCAGATCATGTATCAAGGAAGCCAGGTGAAGGCACTCCAGGAGATGCTGAATATTTACGGCGCTTCTCCTCGACTTGAGGTTGATGGTAGTTTTGGCCCGTTAACCGAGACCGCTACCAAACATTTCCAGCAAACCCACCGACTCCCTGCCACCGGCCAGGCCGATCTCAATACATGGTGCCTGCTTGTGGGAGGATATCTGGGATAATATATCACTTGCTCTGATAGAAGAGGAAGTAGGAGTATCTGAATGTAAGCGAGGCTTGCATTCAGACAAATGAGCCGACTATTAATATCTGAAGTAGCCGACAAGATCAGAGAGCAGATGGTTTGTTTGGATATTGGTTCCGGTTTGCAAGGCATCGATCATCAACCCATTACCAATGTAGATGCCAACATGATGCGTGTTGGAGAGCGTTCCGAAGAAGACGAGATCTCCGGGTTGGGCGGCACTGGCGCTGACTTGATGGAGATGCGTGAGCTGGTTGTTGGTATTGCCACTGCCGAGGACATCCGATCCGAATGCAAGATCATAGACCCAACGAGAGAAGCCAGAACAGTCTGTACCAACCGTATGAGTTGCCGGACAAGGAAGAATAGATCCCGTATAGCCGACGCAAGTGCCAAGTGAAGGACCAGGCCTGCCTCCATGACCACCACCCCAGGAATAGGGAACAGCGCCACCAGCCCAGCCAGGCTCAGCATGACCACTTTCAATGGCCTTGGCTATCGAGACTACCTTCGCAAGCCCCCCGCCTGGAGGTGGCGGCACACTCCCGCTGCTGATCAGGCTATTCCAGGTCTGAGAGTCTGCAACACCATTAACGCCGATCTTTGCACTGCTCTGAAAGCTCCGTACAGCGGCGGCGGTTGCCGGTCCAAAGTCCCCATCGACAACGAGCGACTGCCCATGCGCATTAAGCTGGCGCTGTAGGGCCATGACCGCTGCACCATTACTCCCCTGCTGTACCGTGATGACCAGAACAGGCCAGGTCTGCGGTCCCACAACACCATCAGCGGTCATCTTGTGAGCTGATTGGAAGGACTTTACCACAGAAGCTGTTTGTCAACCAAAATCTCCGTCGGCTGACAAGGAATAGCCATGAGCCTGCAATAACAGTTGGATGCTCGCGACATTCTCACTCTGGCTCCCCTGCCCTACAGTAGGCCATGTTCCTGCTGCTCCCGCAGGAAGAGCGGAAAAGGCATTGAAACCGAAGAAAAGGCCCAGGGCACTAATAAGGAGAATGGACGCCAGAGCTAATTGCAGTTTGTTCCTCTTGTACACAACAAATCCTTTCTCTGCTTTCGACCCTTTACACCATGGACATTTGATAAATTCTCAATAATTAGCTGCCTGGTTTGCCAATAAATGAAAATATATCCCTTGATCCATTAGCGTTATTTTTTTCTAATCCTTCTATAGATAAATATAGAGGAATGAGGGTTATCACAGGGTAAATAGTAGCCGAAATCGGATACACAGAGAAGAGCAACAGGCTGGCAAAGACCCGGCATCTCCCTGGCACTGTGTCAGAGAGATGCCTGATCTTCACGAATTTGACTCGTTTTCGTGGGGTGAGTCAAAAGATCTTGAGACGTTCTTTGATTACTGAAAAGGATGATGTACAAAAATCTCACACTACTCGACATTAATCGTGAGTGTATAGACAGGATTTTTATCAAGTGCGCAGGTTGTGCACTTGTTCATTGGAATAATGCTGAGTTCTACACTCCCTTTGCCTACAGCCCAATAGACGGCAGAGTATGAATTCGATACAGGATCATAATTTGACACTCCCCCGGCTAAAGCGCGGGGGAATTTTCCTTCAGCGACCCGACTTGCCACTTCTCCGTGTGGAGGAAGCAGTAGAGGTCCGATCTCCAGAAGCGTTTGATGAGCGACGCCCATCGGTTCCCGTGTGCCCCACGGTACGTTGCAATGCTTTCTGCAAAACGTTGAGAGCGGCATTGTGATCGCGATCCAACACCACACCGCATTCCTGACAGATATGAGTTCGCACGCTCAAGCTTTTCTTGACGAGCGTGCCACAGGCCGAGCAGTTCTGACTCGTGAACTGAGGAGCCACTGCAACTACAGGAATGTTGTGCATCGCTCCATACGCTTTCACCCATTGCAGGAACGTTCCCCATCCTGCATCATGAATGCTTTTGGCGAGGTGGTGATTTTTCACCAGATTGCATATCTTCAAATCTTCAAAGGCAACCAGGTCGCTAGACGTGACAAGCGCGTTTGCCGTCTTTCTGGCAAAATCTTCGCGCTGCCTTTGTACTTTGAGATACGCTTTGGCTAAGACGTTTCGGGATTTCTTGCGGTTGTGACTCTTCTTTTGTTTCCGAGAAAGTTGATGGTGCAATCTCTTGAGACGCTTCTCCGCTTTGCGGTGGTGGCGTGGGTTCTTCACCGTGTTGCCATCGGAGTCCGTGTAGTAGGCTTTTAAGCCCACATCAATGCCCACCTGCCTGCCAGTGGGAGTGTGTGAGACGAGGCGATCTGCCTGGACTCCAACCTGGCAGTAGTAGCCATCAGCGCGTCGCACAATTCGTACACGCTTGATTTGTTTGACGGGAAACATTTCGATGTCACGAGTCCCAATCAGGCGAAGACGTCCAATCCCACACCCATCGGTGAAGGTGATGTGCTTTCCGTCTGGGTCGAGTTTCCAGCCCGTTTGTTTGTACTCCACGCTTCGATTGTTGTGCTGATATTTGGGGTAGCCTTTCTTGCCTGGTTTCTTTGTCCGGCAGTTCTCGTAGAAACGGGAGATCGCAAACCATGCCCGGTCTGCGCTGGCTTGACGAGCTTGAGAATTGAGCAATGTGGCAAACGAGTACTCTTTGGCAAGTTGAGCACAATAGCACTGCAAATCGTTCTGCGAGACGCCGCGTCCATCCATCCATTTGCGCAAGCATTTGTTGCGGATGAATTGCACAATGCGTATCGCTTCATCAATGGCGGCATATTGCTGCTGGTTGCCGTCCAACTTGTCCTCGTAGATGAGCACTCCCTCTTGTCCTTTCTCGCTTGATGTGGTAGAGTGTACAGCAATAGAAGCCCCATGTCAAGAGGAGAAAACCATGAGAAGAACCAACCTGTATCTTACCGAAAAGCAAGTGGAACGCTTGCACCAACAAGCTGAGAAGGAGGGGCTTGCTGTTGCGGAACTCGTCAGACGTGCTGTTGATGCGTTTTTGGCCTGGGATGACCCAACATATACCCCACATCCCAGACCCCAAACAAGGAACGCCCATTCATCCCCGCCTTAAAAAGATCGGGGCTTTCTGGGCCGCAATATACCATGTGTACTCAGGAAAAGTACGTAATTTTTACTGCTATCTAATTGAAGTTTAAGACCGACACGATCATATCTCTGCAAACAATAGACCATTAAAATGTGATTCGTTACTATTTGCCAAATTTAGTAATATTGGCAATATATCATCCAGGTTCTTCACGGCTTTAGGGATATTGACAAATGGCTTCACATTAGAATATAATAAAGAAAGAAACATTTTAACGTTGTTTATCCCTCTGATAGAGACGTTTTTACTAGATAAAGACCTCAAAGTACTCTCTGGAGTAGAGAGTAATATGTCATGGTTTGAAGAGAAACCATCCATGATTCAGGCCACTTAATGGCTGGTGCGATGCCTTCGCTGATAGTAGATGAGGTGCAGTTACAGTGTTTTAGTAACTGATCCAATCAAAGAATGTCCAGAGAGCTTTTACAGATAGAAGAGATTTAGTCTTAATTCCCCAAACTCTTATGGATTGCGTATATGAAAAGTCTAGATGCAAGTATTGGCTTAAACAAAATTTTGCTTATTTTAAGGCAATACAGTCAAACGGGCATGTTACAGGCAGAGATATCGCGTCTTCCAGGTATCAAAGGAAGTGGTATATGTTCTCTCTGGATCGTTGACGGTGAACCAGTTTCTTGCTTTATCGAGACGAAAACGAGTGAACAGAAATCTCTTAGTCCAAGTGCACTTGCTCGTTTTGATAAAGACAAGGGACCGTTTGATTGGCAGTTTTACCCTCAGCAGCGACAAGAGCAGAAAAGCACTACCGCATCCTTACCTTCTCTCAACTCTCAACGCTTTACCTCTCATCGGTCCCCTCCGACACGTTATGCTATACCACATGTGGTTGCAAATTTAAATGTTGGCTGGTTAAATACGTGGTTACCTCAACGGAAACGTATCTTGCGCATGGTTTATTTCATGATCGATGGACAACGTACCGTTGAGGATATTGAGAGGTTTACTGGCCTTCCTCCACATGTCGTACAGGAAGCGCTTGTTATTCTCATTGCCCTGAATATAGTTGTAGTCGGTACCTGAGAGAAGAGCTATTTTAGGAGAAATTACGTATGGAAGGAACAAGAATCCTGGAAGAACTCAGGGATTACATTGCCAATCAAGTCCTGGATGGTAAGGATATTGGGTTAGATGCAACTACACCACTCCTCGAATGGGGCGTACTCAACTCGATCGAGATCGTACGCCTGGTCAGTTTTATTCATAGTCATTTTGGCATTGAAATATCGATAGATGAGCTGACCGCTGACCGTTTTACCAATCTGGAAGCTATCACCAATCTCATCTTAGATAAAAATGTTTCTGCTACTCCACACCAACAGAACTATCTCCCGTATTAAGAGCTTATCATCCCGCGAGAAGAGGTTGGGAATATTGCCAACTCATTATAACCATATACCAAATTGTTTGCAGGAAAGAAAATGCATAACACGCAACAGGAACCCATTGCGATTATTGGTATGGGATGTCGCTTTCCTGGAGCCAATACACCTCAGGAATTTTGGAACCTTCTACGAGAAGGAAAACATGCTATCAGCGAAGTTCCACCAACACGCTGGAATGCAGGCGCTTTCTACGATCCTGATCCGATGTGCCCTGGAAAGACAATTAGCCGCTGGGGAGGCTTTCTTGAGCAGGTAGACCAGTTTGATTGGCGTACATTTCGTATGCTTCCTCGTGAAGCCAGGGCGATGGATCCTCAACATCGTCTGTTGCTCGAAGTGGCGTGGGAGGCACTTGAAGACGCAGGGTTGCCGCTGGAGGAGGTCGCCGGAACCCAAACGGGTGTCTCGATTGGCATTGGTTGGAGCGACTATCTACGCCTGCAAACGCGAAACTGGTCACATATTGATGCCTACACCGCTATGGGCAATGCAAGTTCTTTTGCTGCCAATCGTCTTTCCTACGCATTCGACCTCAAAGGCCCCAGTTTCTCGCTTGATGCAGGTTGCACTTCATCTCTGGTGGCGCTTCATCTGGCATGCCAGAGTCTTTGGGCAGGTGAGACAACGATGGCTTTGGCGGGCGGAGTGAATCTGATGCTCTCTCCAGATGGTATGATTCTGGTTTCAAAGGCTGGCCTGCTTTCTCCGGATGGACGCTGTAAGACATTAGATGCTCATGCCAACGGATTTGTACGTGGTGAGGGCGCTGGTATTGTTATACTTAAGCGACTCTCGGATGTTCGATCTTCTGATCGTATCTATGCACTGATTCGCAGTGTGGCTGTTAACCACAATGGTCATAACGAATGGATTATTGCCTCCAGCCAGAGCGCTCAGGCCGCATTGCTCAGAACGGCTTATGCAAAAGCCAGTAGCGATCCGGTTGATGTCGATTATGTAGAGCTACACGGTACAGGTTTTCTCCGTGGTGATCTGGTTGAGGTCAAAGCGTTAGGGTCTGTTCTTTCAAAAAATCGAGAGTATCCCTGCCGCATCGGATCAGTTAAGACGAATATCGGCCATCTGGAAGCGGCTGCGGGAATTGCCAGTATTATTAAGGTTGCCCTGTCGCTCTATCATCGCGAAATACCACCAACGTTGAATATTGAAACGCTCAATCCCGCACTCTCACCTCAAGAATATCATCTCGAAGCTCCTCAAAGCACATGCCCATGGCCGAAAAAAGAGAAGTTGCCTCTTGCCGGGGTAACCACACTGGCATTTACAGGAGCTAATGCTCATGCTGTCCTCTCGGCTATTCCTGACACTGTAACCGTACAGCCAGCACAACCGAACGGCGACCGTGAATACCACTTACTCTCACTTTCTGCACGCAGTCAGGATGCTCTACACGCATTGGTATCTGCTTTCAAGGATTTTTTGCACAATTCAGAAACTCGTCACGACCGCTCTCTGCAAAATATTTGCTATACAGCCAGTGTTCGCCGTACGCACCATGACTATCGCTTTGCGGCTATCGGTCGCACCGGCGGGGAAATCGCAGACATCCTGGAGGCTCTTTTAGAGAGACAAACGTCGCAAAATCTTTCAACAGGGAAGATCATCCCTCAGCGGCAACGGAAACTGGTTTTGCTCTGTGCAGGGCATCTGCCTCAGCAGATCGTCAATGCCTGCATATTGCTCTTTCAGGAGAAGGCCTTCCACTCCACGGTGGATGAGTGCGAGCGGCTTTTCTATCAATATGGTCAGAAGCCAGGACTTTGGCAAGCACTCTATAGTGCTGCTAATACCGATGCAGAGCTCAGTGCAAGCGTTCTTTTTACGCTACAGGTAGCTCTGGCGGCACAGTGGAAAGCGTGGGGAGTAATACCAGATGCGCTCTTTGGTGAGGGTCTGGGGGAAATCACTGTAGCCTATCTCGCTGGGGCGTTAACGCTTCCACAAGCCATAGAGATGATCATTTCTCACACACTAATAGGGAGGGAACTGCAACTTATCACTTCTACGCAGGACTCTCAGAACTTTAGCGTGTTACAGGTACCGCTCTACCTGAAATCAACTGGGTTATCATGAAACGGGAATACCTTTCTCTGTGCAGCAACAGTCTATAAACCTCAACTATTCCGTACTCTCTGTTGATCTCATAGAACGGATGGTTGATGACGGATATACACATTTTCTAGAACTTGGCTCATCCTCTGCTCTCTCTAGCGCAACTCTTACATGCTTAGAACGTCTAAAGCGTGAAAGGGTGCTTCTAGTCTCACTCCATGCAGAGCAACCGGCAACGCCATTCTATACTCTTTGTGCACTCTATACTGCGGGTTATCCAATCGTGTGGTCTGCACTCTATTTCGAAAATTGTCAATGTATTAGCTTGCCTTTTTACCAATGGCAGCGAGAGCGACTCTGGCTGGATCATATGGATGTTACAGCCATTAGTACACCGCCGGAAAACTCTCTAGTAGAGCAAACAATCGATACTGTTTATACACCAGGAACGGTTTCCGGTAGCACCTTAGAGGAGACTCTGATGCTACTTTGGGCGGATGTACTGGACCTTGACCACGTTGAGGCACACGACAGCTTCTTTGAGTTGGGTGGACATTCGCTCCTCGCTGTTCAACTGCTGGAACGCATTTCACGGTTGTTTGATGTGGAGGTTACGCTAAGCAATTTGCTCGTGGCTCCTACGCCTGCAGGCAGTGCTACTTTTATTGAACAGAGCAGAGTTAAGCGAGGAGACACACCTGTTGTGCTACCGACTCTGCCTATTATCCAGCCAGATCCACAGCATCGTTATCAGCCATTTCCCACAACTGACGTTCAGCAGGCCTATTGGATTGGTCGCAATACAGCCTTTGAGATCGGTAGTGTCGGCAATCATGGTTATATTGAGGTTGAGGCCAATGATCTCAGCCTGGAGCGCTTCAATCTGGCATTGAGTCGGTTGATTGAACGCCACGAAATGCTACGGGCTGTGTTATTGCCAGATGGGCAACAGCAGATTCTTGAACAGGTACCACCATTCCAGATCAACGTTGTCGATCTCCGGAAACTTAAGCAGTCGGAGCAAGATATTCAGCTAAATGATATCCGTCGTACGCTTGATCACCAGATTATATCCATCGAGCAATTCCCGTCTTTTGAAATCTATATCTCGCGTCTTAGCGATTCTCTTGTTCGGATACACCTGAGTATAGAGTCACTTTTTATAGATGCATGGAGCATGAATATACTAATTCATGAGTTTACTCGTCTCTATCACGATCCGACCTTAGAGTTGCCTCCGCTAGAACTCTCTTTTAGAGATTATGTTTTAGCGGAGGAGGCGCTCCACACTTCAGAGCTTTATCGACGCTCGCAGCAATATTGGACACAACGTTTACCCACACTACCACCTGCTCCCGAACTACCGCTACTACAAAATGGAGTATCAACAGAGCAGCCACGCTTTATCCATCGCGAAGCTCGCCTGGAGAAGAGTAAGTGGCAATGCTTAAAAGCGCGAGCCGCTCGTTCTGGCTTGACGCCCTCAGGTGTCTTGCTGGCCGCATTCGCAGATGTTATTGCCACCTGGAGCAAAACATCTCGCTTTGGCATCAATCTGAGCACCTTTAATCGGCTACCGGTTCATCCTGAAATCAACAGCATAGTTGGTGATTTTACCTCGCTAATTGTGCTGGCAGTGGATAATTCGGTTGTGAATACTTTTGAGCAAAGAGTCCGGTACTTACAGAAGCAGCTCTGGAATGATCTTGACCATAGTTACTACAGCGGCATTCGTGTGTTGCGTGAACTGGCACGTAACCAGGGCGGGCTGCTAAAAGCAGTGATGCCAATTGTTTTTACAAGTCTGCTCATTCAGGATACAGCAATTCCCTTACCGCCTCCCTGGCAGAAGACTGTCTATTGTGTGAGCCAGACTCCGCAGGTTTGGCTCGATCATCAAGTGCTTGAGGATGGGGGAACTCTGGTTTTTCACTGGCAGTCCGTTGATGCACTCTTCCCAGCAGGCCTTATTGATGAGATGTTTGCCGCCTATTGTGCGATATTTGGAGCGTCTGGCCAGTTCAGAAGAATGCTGGCAGGAGCAGGTGTGCCAGCTAGTACCAATTGCGCAACTTGAACAGCGTAAGTTGGTCAATGCGACTGAGGCTCCAGTCTCCAACGGACTACTCCACACGCTCTTTACATCCCAGGTTCCACTGCGCCATGATCAAGTTGCCGTGATCTCACAGACTCGCCATCTGACCTACGGAGAAATCTATACAGGTTCGCTGCAACTGGCCCATCAGTTGAGACGATTGGGAGCAGGTCCCAATCAGCTCGTGGCTGTTGTGATGGAGAAGGGTTGGGAGCAAGTTGTAGGTGTGCTTGGCATCCTTCAATCGGGTGCGGCCTATCTACCCATTGACCCCCATCTCCCTGCTGAACGTCTCACATATTTGTTGGAACACGGCGAGGTTCGTCAGGTTGTAACGCAGTCCTGGATTGACCAGAAGGTCGAATGGCCAATCATTATTGAACGCATTTGCGTGGATATGCTCGATCTGGCGCAACCCGATATGCCACCTTTAGAGTCATTTCAGCAACCCGAAGATCTGGCCTATGTCATCTATACCTCCGGCTCCACTGGATTACCAAAGGGGGTGATGATTGACCATCGTGGGGCTGTGAATACTATCCTTGACATCAATCGGCGCTTTAACGTAACCAGTATGGACCGTGTTCTGGCTCTTTCCGCACTTAATTTTGATCTCTCAGTTTATGATATCTTTGGCCTTCTGGCCGCTGGTGGAAGTATTGTCATACCGCCTGATAATGCTTTGCGTAATCCAGCCGCATGGCTCGATATCTTAATACAAGAGCATGTCACGCTCTGGAACTCCGTTCCCGCCCTTCTGCAAATGTTGGTTGATTTCACAGAGAACACTCCAGAGGCCTTGAAGCTGTCGTGTTTGCGTCTGGCGATGCTCAGCGGCGATTGGATTCCCCTTCTTTTAACTGAGCACATTCAACAACTGATTCCAGGTATCAAGGTAGTTAGTCTCGGCGGTGCAACGGAGGCCTCAATCTGGTCAATTCTCTATCCCATTAACGAAATAGATCCTGCATGGAAGAGTATTCCCTACGGGAAACCCATGCTTAATCAGCGATTTGCGGTATTAAACGATATACTTGAGCCTTGTCCTGTTTGGGTGTCTGGTAATCTCTATATCAGCGGCATTGGATTGGCTAGAGGCTATTGGCGTGATGAGGAAAAGACAAAGGCCAGTTTCATTCTTCATCCACGCACGGGTGAGCGTCTCTATCGTACAGGTGATCTGGGTCGCTATCTGCCTGACGGAACTATCGAATTTCTTGGCCGAGAGGATTCCCAGGTTAAGATTCAAGGCCACCGCATCGAGCTTGGGGAGATTGAGGAGACACTCCTGCGATGCTCCAATGTCTGCTCCGCTGTTGCTAACGTAACTTCTGGATTGCATGGTGATAAACGCTTAGTGGCTTATGTCGTATTGCAGCAACCTGAACTGAGTAAGTTGAACAACGATCATATTGTGTATACGGAGGAAGCCTATACGCTCCAACAACTCACTGAGCAAGGGCAGCAAGTAGTGCAAAACAATACTCTCCAGCGCCTTGAACTACAGTTTGGTCAGTCAAATATCCGTGAAGATTTATGGCAATCCCCTATTCCACTTGCACAGACAGAACTCGATGCCACGGCTATTGAGCTGTATAAGCAACGCATAAGCTACCGCTCTTTTCTCTCGGAAACTATCACATTTGAAGAGTTTAGTGGCTTTCTCGGCTTGCTACGACAGATTGAGCTTGAGGGATTACCTAAGTATCTCTATCCATCGGCAGGTGGTATCTATCCTGTTCAAACCTATCTTTATGTTAAACCCGGAGGCATTGAAAGACTTCTGGGAGGATTTTACTATTATCATCCGCGTACACATCAGATCATACCACTGGCAGAACAGACCATACTGGAGCAGAGGGTACATGGCTCAATCAATCAGCCGATCTTTAATGCCTCTGCATTCTCACTCTTCCTTGTAGGGCAACTTGATACCATTACTCCTGTGTATGGAGATATCGCGCATGACTTCTGTTTATTGGAAGCAGGCTATATGAGTCAGCTTCTAATGACCAGGGCACCTGAATACTCCATCGGCCTCTGTCCTATCGGTAGCATTGATTTCACTTTGCTAAGAGATCTCCTCGCTTTGAACAAAGGCCACACTTTCTTACATGGCTTGCTTGGTGGCCGCATAGATCCAACGCAGGCTACAGGCTGGTCATTCCTACCAGGTACTCCAACACAGGCAGTATCCAACCAACAGGCCCCTACTGAAGCTATGCTACGCGATTTCTTAAAGAAAAAGCTTCCAGACTATATGGTACCATCGACAATCGTAATTCTCGATGCGCTACCACTAACCGCAAATGGGAAAGTCGATCGTAAACATCTTCCAGAGCCGGAGCTTGCAACCAGTTCTCCAGGAAATTTTGTTGCACCTCGCTCCCAGCTGGAGCATTTGATCGCTTCGGTGTGGCAAGAGATGCTTCCCTCTGCCAAAATCGGTATCCATGATAGCTTCTTTGATTTAGGCGGAAGTTCACTGCTTATGGTGCGAGCCTATACTAAGCTACGCAAATTACTGGATCGAGATGTCTCACTAGTCGAAATGTTCTTCCAGTATCCTACTATTAACAATCTAGTTGAGTTTCTCACAAACAATCAAACAGCAGAAGTATCCGACGATAAAATTAATGAGCAGAGATACGAGCGCTTAGGGAGTCAACGCAGTTCATCGCGCCAGCGACAGATACGCCTGAGGCACCGCTCCTCTATTGAGAATGATAATGAACGTACAGAAAACTGAATTGAATAAATACTCACTCTACTAAAAGGAGGCAGTAAAAGATGCAAAGCCAGGATATATCTGATATGGATATAGCCATTATTGGAATGAGCGGCCGCTTCCCCGGAGCCAGGAATGTGAATGAATTTTGGGATAATTTGTGTAATGGAGCTGAAAGTTTTTCTGCGGTTACGGATGAAGAGATAATGCAGAATGCTCTTGGTTATGTTCCTGAAGATACTCTCAAAGAGTGGTTGAATGACCCTAATTATGTCAAAGTGGCAGCAGGACTCGACAATATAGATCTATTTGATGCAGCATTTTTTGGCTATAACTCCACTGAAGCCCAGGTTATGGATCCACAGCAGCGTATTTTCTTGCAAACAGCCTGGGAGGCGATGGAAGACGCCGGGTATTCTTCTGACACCTATAACGGTCTCGTCGGAGTGTATGCAGGAGCAGAAGTAAACTCATACCATCATGTTCATTCTAGCACAACCCCTACCGAACGAGATTTACTGGCTCTTCTTGGTAATGAGAGCGGATATCTAACTGCGCGTGTGTCTTACAAACTTAATCTCAGAGGACCTAGTGTGAATATTCAAAGTGCCTGTGCCACTTCCCTTGTTGCAATCCACATGGCCTGTCAGAGCTTAAGAAATGGTGAATGTGATATAGCACTGGCCGGGGGTGTTGTTGCTTATGCTACTCAGAAGGTGGGATATTTATATCAAGAGGGGGGAATGCTTTCTTCCGATGGTTGTTGCAGACCTTTTGATGCGCGTGCGCAGGGTACCATTCTTGCCAGCGGTGGGGTTGGTGTCGTTATTTTAAAGCCACTGATTAATGCCCTCAATGATGGTGATAATGTCTACGCTATAATTAGAGGATCTGCTATTAATAACGATGGCATACTGAAAACTAGTTTTACGGCACCCAGTATCGAAGGTCAGAAGAAAGTGCTGTTGGAGGCCCTGACTGTTGCTGATGTTGAACCAGAGTCTGTGAGCTATATTGAGGCTCACGCAACAGGAACATCAATGGGAGACTCCATCGAAGTCTCCGCTCTTACGCAAGCCTTTAGTCGCAGTACACACAAAAAGAATTTCTGCGCTATTGGGTCGTTTAAATCAAATATAGGCTATCTTGGGGTTGCCTCTGGCGTTACCGGAGTAATCAAGACGGCATTAGCGCTTAAGCATAAGATGATACCGCCAAGCTTGCACTATGAGCAGCCTAATCCACATATCGATTTTGCCAATAGTCCATTTTACGTCAATACAAAATTGTCCGAATGGAAGACCGAGGCATTACCACGCCGGGCGGGAGTCAGCGCTTTTGGCATAGGTGGAACGAATGCTCATGCTATTCTGGAAGAAGCTCCTCCTATCATTGAAACATCAGTGACTACCAGACAATATAAACTCCTACCTCTTTCCGCGAAGACCATTTCAGCCCTTGATGTGATGACTTCAAACTTAATCGATCACCTAAGGCGCTATCCGGACCTCTCTTTGTCTGACGCTGCTTTTACTCTTCAGGTTGGGCGAAAGTCTTTTCCCTATAGACGGATGGTTGTTTGTCGCACTATCGAGGAGGCAATAAGCAAACTTGAGAAAGAAAAAAATATCACTCCTTTGGAGGCCAGAGATCACTCTATAGCCTTTATGTTCTCGGGTCAAGGTGCACATATTAATATGGGGAAGGAACTCTATCAAAGTGAGGTAACCTTCCGTGAATGTGTAGATAAATGCGCAGAGCTTTTGCGTCCACTTTTGGGTTTTGATATACGTAGCATTCTTTATCCTTCAGCCGAGCAACAGGAGGCTGCTACTCGACAACTAAATCAGACCCTTGTGACGCAATCGGCATTGTTTGTCATTGAATATGCTCTGGCAAGACAACATCCAGCAAAAAATACTGATCATCTTGTCTTATCTTCTTTACGTCACCCGGATGATCACGAAACAGATGATGCTTTCTTGTTCAATGCCTGTGGACAGCTTTGGTGTGCTGGAGTTCCAATTGATTGGTCGGGTTTGTATTTAAATGAAAAAAGAAGACGAATTTCCTTGCCTACATATCCGTTTGAGTGTAAGCGTTATTGGCTATCTCCTCAGGGCCGGGACTACCAGAATGCATCTCACGCTTTGTCGGGAAAAAAGTCGGATATCGCGGAATGGTTCTCTATTCCCTCCTGGAAGAGATCTTTATTCCCTACGATATACACTGGCGAAGATCGGTTAGCACAAAAGCAGTGCTGGCTAGTTTTCGCAGATACTATGGATATAGGAAAGCGTCTGGTGCAGCGCTTAGAACAGGCAGGGAGACGTGGTAGTTACAGTAGTTGTGGGCGATAGATTCGACAAGGTCGGTGAACGAATTTATACGCTGAGTCCTCTGCAATGTGATCATTATGCAACCCTCTTGAAGGAACTCCAGGAGCTTGACATTCTTCCCTCTCTTATTGTTCATTGCTGGACTGTGATCTCAACTGAACAGAGTGAGCAACCACTTAGCAAGTTTTTTGAACGCTCTCAATCACTTGGTTTTTATAGTTTGCTTTTTCTTGCACAGGCCCTGGGCCAATACAACACGGCAGTTTCCTTTCAAATAGCTGTTGTGTCGAACAACTTACAAGAGGTAGTTGGGGACGATTTACTACAGCCTGCCAGGGCTACCGTGTTCGGGCCATGTAAAATCATCCCATTGGAGTACTCAAATATCACGTGCCGTAATATTGATATCAGTATTCCTGCTTCAGAAAAGGCGCAGGAACAAATAATGGATCATCTCTTGACGGAACTTAGAGCAACGACCCCGGATGCGTTTGTTGCGTATAGAGGTTTACATCGTTGGGTGCAAACCTTTGAACCTGCGAGGCTCAGTAAAATGCCAGACGAAGCTGTACCTCTCAGGAAACATGGTGTTTACCTGATAACAGGAGGGTTTGGAGGTATAGGTTCCGTGCTGGCTGAATACTTAGCTCGTACTCTAAAAGCCAGATTGATACTAGTAGGGCGATCTGGTCTTCCGGTAAGAGAAGAGTGGGAGCATTGGTTGGCTGACCATGACGAAGAAGATACCGTAAGTCGCAAGATACGTCAGGTGCAATCGCTCGAAGAGCTGGGGGCTGAGGTCTGGGGTGTTGGTGTTGATGTAACTGATTTCCAACAGATGGAAACGATGATAGCCCGGCTCTATAAACATTTTGGGACACTCAATGGAGTAATCCATGCTGCTGGTATTTATGATAAGGGGAAGATTCGCTTCAAGATGCCTGATGTTGCGGCCCGTGTGCTTGCTCCTAAAGTAAAGGGAGTTTTGGTACTTGAAGCCTTGTTGAAACATACATGTCTGGATTTCTTCCTGCTTTGTTCCTCTATAGCCTCTGTTGTTGGGCAGGCTGGTCTGGTAGAATATTGTGCTGCTAATATGTTCTTGGACTCCTTTGCTTTCTACAACACTCGTCAGAATGCCGTTCGAACTATCGCTATCAATTGGGATGTTTGGCAAGGAGTTGGTATGGCGGAGGATGTACTCTCTGTATTCCGATTAGAGGAAGAGTCTGGCCGTCTGCGAGGCTACCTTAAAAGAAAATCCTCTAATTGAAGAGCAAATATCAACCAGTAGGGACAACGAACGGGTTACATCAAGCCAAAATACACTTGCTATGCTCAGAAACACCCTTGCCAGACGCGGAATACTCCCACAAGAGGGGGTAGAAGCTTTTCGGCGCGTTCTCGCGTCTACTGCAACATCTCAAGTCGTTGTATCGGGTATAGATATTCGGAAGATACAAGACCAGGTTACGGAGTTCTTACTGCTCGCTGAACATAGTGAGACAGATATGCAGTTAAATTCTGTACGAGGTCGAGCGAATATACAGACCCCCTATGTAGCTCCTAGAAATGAAACGGAACGGCAACTTGCTAATATTTGGGAGCAAATGCTAGGAATAAGTCAAGTGGGTGTTCATGACAACTATTTCGAACTGGGAGGAGAGTCTTTGATGATGCTCCAGATTATGAAGAGATTGCATAAAACCTTCATGGTAGTTATCCCAGTAGGGCTATTCATTAAGTCACCAACAGTGG
>CAWFFV010000105.1:0-10472 GCA_963814985.1 uncultured Chloroflexia bacterium
CAATTCCTGACGGACCCCACAACCCATTTAGACATTAAGTATGAGTCACAGTCAGACGGCCATTGATCAAGTTTCAATTCCTGACGGACCCCACAACCCATTTAGACGGACCCTCTGCTAATATAGCACAGGAAGCCTTTCCATGCAAGCATTTGCGACAGGCTCCAAAAAGAGCCTGTTTTTGGGATACAGAAGAGCTTTTTTTGCCATTCTTGCCTTCCAGCCGCTTGTAGAGACATGCGAGAGGCTAAGCTCAGGACCTCCACAGCAGAGCCCCTCGCGACTGAGTTTATACGATAAAAACATTCACAACTAGAGCTTCTTAAATGTACATGTCACCTTGCCAAAATGGAGCGTATCACCATCTACGATCGGCATAGCTTTGTCTGGTTCCAGGCGCTTGCCGTTGATACGCGTCGAGTTGGTACTGTTGAGATCGGTCAGCGTATAACTGCTACCAATATGCTCAAGCATGGCATGAACACGTGAAACTGTATCAGCCCCTTGCATCTTACCCAGATCTATCTCTGGCTGGATACCACCAAGATCATGATCGTAACGTCCCACCAGCGCGCCCTCGCCGGAAAGTTGTAATTCCGTACCATCGCTCCAGAGCAGATTTCCCCAGGGACCATTGGACGCCGGGGCTGGTTGGGAAACAGGCTTTGCCACCATTGGTTTTGGTGGAGCAGGTGAGTGCGCCGGTTTCTGAATCCTGGGATCAGCAGGTTTGGATTGAGCTGGCGGCGTATAGTATGGGGTGGGCGGACGCTTCGGCTGAGGCGGAGCGGCTGGCGCTTCCGGCTTTGGCGTGCTCTGAACAATTGTCACCTTCGGTTGTGGCACGACTGACGGCGTCTGGGTAACTGGAGGCACATAGTATGACTCCGTGGGAGCATCTGGCGCTGACTGAGCGTTAGTCATCGGTGTTGCTTCCACAGTTGGCGGTATATACACTGGTGTTGGTGGCTTTGGCGGTGGTGTATACGCCGGGGTCGGCTGGGTTGGTGGTGTATACACTGGCGTCGGCGGCTTTGGTGGTGGTGTATATGTCGGCTGGGTTAGTGGCGTATACACCGGGGTCGGCGGTTTTGGCGGTGGTGTATATGTTGGTGTCGGCTGTGGTGCCGGGGGCGTATATGTTGGTGCGGATGGTAATGGACTGGCCGCCTGAGTTGCCGATTGTGACCGGAATGTGGATGCACCACACTTCGGACAGAAGGATACCCCCGGTTTTATCTCAAAATTGCAGTTGCTACAATGCAGTCTCGCAGGTGCCAACGAGCGGCCACAACCTGAGCAGAATGTATCACCAGACTCATATGGTGTATTACAGTTATTACAGCGTAGCCTACCGGGCATCAGTGCTGGCATAGGCGCAGGAGATGGCAGTGAGCGCGGGACCTCCTGCGAAATGACAACCTGCGAAGAAGGGATATAAGCCGGTGTTTGTGAATATGGTGGTGGTGCCCACTGTTGCTGAACCTGCGGCATGATCTGTAATGGAATTGGGCCAGCCTGAATACCAGGTCGCTGCTGTCGCACGAGACCATCTACAATGTTGAGCACCTGGTTACCAAGACTGGCCTGACGCCACGCTCCTACACCAGCGGTGAGCGCCAGCGGCCAGAGGATGGGCAACGCGACAATACCAACAGCACCAACAGCCGCCTTATCCAACCATTTCTGTTGTCCAAGCAGCGCCAGCACACCACCGGCAGTACGCTGAAGTGTCACCGAAAGAGCTGCTTGCATACCAAGAATAGCCTCAAAGTCCCCGCCCTTCTTGAGCTGGACAAGCACCTGATCATTACTGCCAATCTGTTGCGCCTGATAGCCTTGCGCCTGGTAAACATTCACCAGATCACTGGCCAATCGTTCGATATCTATATCTTCTGAATTATAAAAACGGGCATCCATATATTACGCCTCCAACGTAGTTTTGCTTCTCTCGTTCCTGATTTTCTCTATTACACTCTCACTCATGGGACCATGGGTTACAGGTCATTAGCCAGTAAATGCATATCTTTCTTATATCTACGTACCTATAGGATTTAAGTTGGGATGTGCTATTGTGTCTACCAAATAAAAGTATACCATACTTCCTACAGACATCTTTAGCGTGGCTGCCATTCATGTTGTCGATAGATCGCTAATGTCTGCTGATCGCCAGGGACATAACTCACCATAGAGTGGCTGGAGATACCCGAAAAAACCGTCGTTGCCGTACGTAGTGTCAGGCGACCCAGTTCGCTATGTTGGACCTGAAAAACAAAAGATGAGGCGGGCTTCCCCACAGGGTAAGAGGCCGAAGCAATGCGGCGAAATTCTGGCAATTCTCGCAAGTTCTTCCAGAGCACTTTATATTCTGGCAGATGCGTCAGGGTATGGGTGGCATACAGGAAATCGCTGACCAGCCGCCGGGCCAGATTCTCCCAACCATGAAAGCGTTTACGTAAGCGTGGAGCAAATACTATCTCTAATAGATGAAGCTTCTCACTCCTGGTAACCTCTTCCTGTATATCAAATAAAGTGATGGCCGCATCATTCCAGGAGTGGAAGAACCAGAGCTTATCCAGTGAATGTGCGGGATAGGAAGTATTATGAACAAGCAAGACAGCCAGTTCTCCCAGATCGAGCAGAGCACTTTCCGGTTGCTCATCATCAATGAGAGTCCCTGTCAGCGTAGTATAGGCAGTATAGAGACGACTACGCTCTTCACCATGTAACTCTAACGCACGCGCAATATTTTGCACCACATGGGGCGATGGGTGCGCTCTCTGCCCCGTCTCCAGATGATAGACATATGTACGCGAAAGACGAGTTGCCTGTGCCAGTTGCCCCTGTGACAGGCCACGCTGTTGGCGATAACGAGTAACCATTTGTGCAAAATCAGAGATATCATTTAGCATCATGCTCTATTAGCTCCCCTCAGACGACCAACAGGGTCCGCCGGTATCTTCTCAGATCAGTATCGTTAGCTATCGACCTATTATGCCTCAAAATCTGTTAGCTGGCAACATGTTCAACTTTAGTAGAGTACCATATAATTATGGCAGTGGGCTGTTGTTGCATGGCGAAACGACAAAGTCGTCGTCTCGAACACTCCTGTGAGGCGTGTTCCCCTAGAAGAAGGAGCTATTCTACATGTCTGACTCATCTATTACCAACAACACTCAGGACAAACCGTCCTCATCTACTCTAGCATCGAAAGAAAGCGAAGAGCTCCTGGCAACGCGTCCCTGGATACGCCTTTATGGACCAGGAGTTCCTGCACAACTCGATATTCCAGATCGTCCTTTGACCTGGCTCCTTGATCAGACAGCAAGTCGCTTTCCCAGCAATACAGCCTTCATCTATTATGGCACAAAGATCACCTACGCGCAGTTCTCTAGCCTGGCAAATCGCTTTGCCATCGGGCTACAGCGGTTGGGTGTGAGAAAGGGAGATCGTATCGCGATTGCACTCCCTAACATTCCACAATATCCCATCGCCTTCTATGGGGCGCTGCGTGCCGGAGCGGTGGTCGTTCCTACCAATCCTTTATATACTGAGCGTGAGATGCACCACCAGCTAGCCGACTCTGGCGCAAAAATCCTGGTGATGCTCGATTCCTTCTACCCCATTATACGCGATATTCACAAGCAAACACCATTAGAGCATATTATCATCACCAGCCCTGCTGACTTTCTGCCTCCTGTGCTACGCACTATCTACCCACTGAGCCAGCGTGGAGCAAAAAATCCCCAGCCCGCTCTCACAGAGAAGGAACTCAACGCAGATCCAATGTTGCACGCGATGCACCCCATGTTAGAGTCACATCACAAGGGCAAAGGCGGCGTAGAACTCTTCAACCTGCCAGTAACTGCAACCAGCGAAGATCTCGCGGTCCTCCAGTACACAGGTGGAACAACTGGCCTTGCCAAGGGTGCCATGTTAACCCATCGCAACCTGCTCGCCAACGCTTTTCAGACACGTATGTGGACTACTGGAGTGCGTGATGGCGTGAGATTACGCTCAGCGTGGCACCATTCTTTCATTCCTATGGCATGACTGCATGCATGAACCTCTCGATCCTTGCTGCCGCAACGATGGTACTCTTGCCTCGTTTCAAAGTCAAAGATGTCATAGATACAATCAAGCGCTATCGCCCAACAATCTTCCCAGGTATCCCCACAATGTACATAGCGATCATTCACGCCGCAGGCAAACATACCGATTCATTGAGTTCAATCAAATATTGTATCAGTGGGGGAGCGGCTTTACCCGCAAAAGTACGATCAGACTTTGAGGCAATCACTGGTGCCAAACTTGTCGAAGGTTATGGACTGAGTGAGGCTTCACCAGTGACACACTGCAACCCCTTGACCGATGCATGTCGTGACGGCAGTATTGGTCTCCCCCTGCCTGATGTTGATGCAATGATCATCAGCCGCGAGACGGGTCTGTCTGTCCCTGTCGGTGAAGTAGGGGAGTTGGTCGTCAAAGGGCCTAATATTATGAAGGGCTACTGGAACCGCGAGGATGAGACCAATGCCATCTTCATCCATGGCTGGATGCATACAGGTGATGTTGCAAAAAGAGATGCAGATGGTTACTTTTATATTGTTGAGCGTGCCAAAGATATGATTATCGCCAGCGGCTTTAATGTTTATCCACGAGAAGTCGAAGAAGTCCTGTTCCAACATCCGGCGATAGCAGAAGCGGCAGTCGCGGGAAGACCTGATGAGTATCGTGGAGAGACTGTTGCCGCCTTCGTTGTGCTCAAACCAGGATTTGAGCCTTCTGAAGAGACCAGGCAGGATATCATCACCTACTGTAAACACGAACTAACAGCTTACAAGGTTCCGAAAATTCTGGAATTCCGTGAAAACTTGCCCAAATCATTGATCGGTAAAGTTCTGAAAAGAGAGTTGAGAACTCAAGACCCTCAATCTATGTAAGGAGCATACATGTCAACAACTATCAAACCCACAGAACAGGGAACAGCATTTCTGACAACGCCAGTTAGTGAGAGTGCCGATAAAATCTTCACGTTGGAGCAGCGGGATGAGGAGCAACGCTGGATCGAAGAATCCAGCGCCACCTTTGTAGCTCGTGAAGTCATGCCTAACGTTGATGCTATCGATCGTCAGGAACCTGGCTTACTGCCAGGTCTGGTCAAGAAGGCGGGCGAGCAAGGTCTGTTGATGATTGATGTACCAGAGGCCTATGGTGGTGCGGAACTGGGTCTGCTTACCAGTGCCCTGGTAGCCTCAACTCAGCGTGAAGCCTCCTTCAGTGTAGCCTACGGCGCACATACGACTATCGGCACACTCCCTATCGTCTACTATGGTACCGAAGCTCAGAAGCAGCAGTATCTACCAAACTGGCGACCGGTGAATGGATTGCCGCTTACGCCTTGACCGAGCCAGGAGCAGGCTCCGATGCGATGGGTTTGACGACTCGTGCCGAACTTTCCGCCGATGGCAAATACTATATCCTTAATGGAACCAAGCAGTGGATCTCCAACGCCGGCTTTGCCGATCTGATGATCGTCTTCGCTCGCATTGGCAATGAGAAACCCTCTGCCTTTATCGTTAAATCAACATGGCCTGGCGTCTCTACCGGTACCGAAGAGAACAAAATGGGTATCAAGGGTTCCTCAACCCGTCAGGTCTACTTTGAAGATGCCCAGGTTCCTGTTGAGAATTTGCTCGGCGAGATTCACAAAGGCTACAAAATCGCTTTCAACATTCTCAATATTGGGCGCTTAAAGCTTGGTGCTGGCACCGTTGGCGGTGCACGTAATGCGCTGGGAATGGCGGCAACCTATACGACTGAGCGTAAAGCCTTTGGGAAGTTCCTGCATCAGTTTGGTATGATTAATAAGAAGCTGGCACGTATGGCTGCTGAGACCTATGCAGCCGAGAGCGAGGTTTTCCGTACGGCCGCGAATATTGCGCAGGCCCAGCATAGTGCAGGTGCAGATACTGAGACTGTATTCAAAGCTATCGAAGAATATGCGATCGAGGCTTCACTTGCTAAGATAAACGGTAGTGAGGTCCTGGCATTCGCTGTCGATGAGGGTGTACAGATTTTCGGTGGCTATGGCTTTATGCACGAGTACCCCATTGAGAAGGCATATCGCGATGCACGTATTCAGCGTATCTTTGAGGGTACTAACGAGATTAATCGTATGGTTGCGGCTGGTACGCTATTCCGACGTGTCCTATCAGGCAAAATTGGTCTGATGGCAAAGTATCCAGAGATCGAGGCTCGTGTCAAGTCTGGTCAGGCTCCCGATATGGCCGGAGAGGCCGTTCCCGCAGAACTACGCGATGCGGTTAACGCCCTGGAGCGAGCCAAAGAAGTCACCATCTATGCAGCAATGAAGATCGCCATGAAGTATATGCAGGCCCTTGAGCAGGAACAGGAATTTATCGAATACCTGGCAAATCTATTGCTTGATCTATATGCGGTAGATAGTGCTCTTGCGCGTGCAATTCAGGCCGTACGCCGTGGTGATGAGAATAGCGCAGTCCATGTCCGTCTGGCCCAGCTTGCCACATGGTTGGCCTTTTCCAGAATGCGCACTAATCTTGAGCAGATCATTATGACCAATCTGGATGAGGATAAAGTAGCCAAAGAATTGGCCCGTGTACGTGCCTACCTGGGCGACTACCTGTTCAACGGAGTTGCCGCACAACGCGAACTGACAACCCTTATCGTTGAGAAGCAGGGTTATCCCCTTTAAGGAAGATTCACCACAGCGGCAGAGACGAGATATCCGTCAAATTTTTGCATTGAGGGAGAATGGGTCTGACGTAGGGGCGCGGTTTACAAACCCGCCGTCCCCCATTTTCAGAACATGCCCATTTTCCAGCAAATACCCATCAGGCTTGTAAACCGCGCCCCTACGAGAATAAAAGGAGAAAAATATACATGTCAGAAGCCGTTATTGTCAGTGCGGTACGCACACCCATTGGACGAGCCAACAAAGGTGCTCTCAAAGATGTGCGAGCCGATGACCTGGCCGCTTTCGTGGTAAAAGCCGCCGTCGAGCGTGTACCACTGCTTGATCGCTCGCTCATTGAAGACATCATCCTGGGTTGTGCCTTCCCTGAAGGGGAGCAGGGCATGAACCTTGCACGTATGGTTGGTGCCCTTGCGGGACTGCCTGAGACAACGGGTGCCACCACGATCAACCGTTTCTGTGCCTCCAGTCTGCAAGCCGTTAATATGGCAGCCCAAAGCATTATGCTTGGTCTGGGTGATGTGGTAATCGCAGGCGGTATTGAGAGTATGTCACGAGTGCCGATGGGTGGCTTCAATCCTAGCTTTAACCCACGCCTTGTCAAGGCACATGCCGATGAAAAGATCAGCTCCCCTTATCCACCATGCGAGCTAGAATATGGCTACGCCAGCTATATGCCGATGGGCACTACCGCAGAAAATCTGGCTCATGAGTATGGCATTAGCCGCGAAGCACAGGATGCCTTTGCGTTACGCAGTCATCAGCGTGCACTTGTCGCTATTGAAAATGGCGTCTTCAAGAGAGAAATTTTTCCTGTACCACTGCCTGATGGTCGTTTGATGGAGGTTGACGAAGGCCCCCGCCGTGACACCTCGCTGGAGCGTTTAGCCAGTCTGGAACCCGCCTTCCTCCAGGGGGGAACCGTGACGGCAGGCAATTCCAGTCCGCTCAACGATGGTGCGTCCGCCGTTGTGTTGATGTCAGCGGAAACAGCCCGCGATCTGGGTATCACGCCTCTGGCAAAGGTACGTACTATGGCCGTGGCAGGTGTCAGGCCCGATGTTATGGGGATCGGACCTGTACCTGCTATGCGCAAAGCACTCCAGCGTGCCGGACTGCAACTGAGTGATATTGATATCATCGAGCTTAACGAAGCATTTGCCGCACAGGTTCTCTCGGTCGTCAAAGTGATGGGTATTGACGAGGAGAAGCTCAATCCACATGGTGGCGCAATTGCCCTCGGTCATCCTCTGGGTTGTAGCGGTGCTCGCCTGATTACCACGCTTATCAATGACCTCCAGACCACTGACAAGACACTGGGCATCGCTACCCTGTGCGTCGGTGGTGGTCAGGGTGTAGCGACGATTATTGAGAGGATGTCATAGCCATGCCATACCAGATTCGTAGAGCTGGCATTCTCGGCGCGGGTGTCATGGGAGCTGCCATTGCAGCACATCTTGCCAATGTTGGTATTCCCTGTCTGTTGCTTGACATCGTACCCTCTCACGAGTTGAAAGATCGCGACGTTGTTGCTCGCACAGGCCTGGAGAAGGCACTCAAGGCAAAACCCGCCGCATTCTATAGCAAACATGCAGCAAAACTTGTCACTGTGGGCAATATTGAGGACGACCTGGAAGAACTCGCCGATGTCGATTGGATTATCGAAGCTGTTGTCGAGCGGCTGGACATCAAGCATGCACTCTATGACAAGATCGAGATGATCCTGACGCCTGATACAATTATCAGTTCTAACACCTCAGGTCTACCTGCCCATATGCTGACGAAAGGGCGTACTGAAGAATTTCGCAAACATTTTCTGATCACGCACTTCTTTAACCCGGTACGTTATATGCGTCTGCTAGAACTGACGCCCGACGTTGACACTGATCCGGCCTTGATGCAGTTTATGCAACACTTTTCCACTGAAGTCCTGGGTAAAGGAGTGGTTGTCTGCAAAGATACGCCAAACTTTATTGCAAACCGTATTGGTGCCTATGGCTTTATGTCAACGATTCACCGTGCTCTCAATGAGGGCTACACGGTAAGTGAAGTGGACATGATCCTGGGACCCAACATGGGGCGTCCAAAATCGGCAGTCTTCCGCACTGCCGATCTCTCCGGTCTGGATACGCTGGTCCATGTTACTGATAATCTCTACAACAATGCACCTCATGATGAGCAACGCGAAGCTTTCCAAATGCCGGCAGTGGTTCGCGAGATGCTTCACCGGCACATGTTGGGCGAGAAGAGTGGTCAGGGTTTTTATAAGCGCGTCAAGAACGCTGAAGGCGGATCAACCATTCTCGAACTCAATTTACAGACATTGGAGTATCAACCCCAACAGAAGGTACGCTATCCTTCCATCGGGGCTGCACGGAATATCGAAGACCCGACCAAACGCGCACTGACGATCCTGGCAGGTGATGACCGGGCCAGTCAATTGGCAAGAGAGACAACGGCTGACGCCTTGATCTATGCCGCCAATCGTGCTGAGGAGATTGCAGAGAATATTGTTGCCATCGATGAAGCAATGCGTTGGGGCTTCAATTTCGCAATGGGCAGTTTCGAAGTCTGGGACATGCTTCTGCAAAATCCTGAAGTTATGCAGCAGGTGTTCGTCGACCAGGAATTGCCAGCACTGGTCCAGCGTGTGATAAGCAAAGGAGCAGGTACATTCTATACAGGTAGCGTGGGACAGCGTCAGTACTTCGACTTCCATACCGATACCTATAAGCCTGTACCCGTACCAGAGGGCACGATCTCGTTAGCCGCTACCACGGCACAGCATAAGACTGTACGCGATAATGGCTCCGCCTCCCTGATCGACCTGGGTGATGGTGTGGCCTGTCTCGAATTTCACACCAAGATGAACTCTATCGATGAGGGCATCATTGAAATGTTGCACTATGCAGTTGAAGAAGGTCCAAAACAGTTCCGCGCTCTTGTCATAGGAAATGAGGCAGCTGACTTCTCGGCAGGAGCTAACCTCTTTATGGTCTTAATGGGAGCACGCTCAGGCGAGTGGCAGATGCTAGAGAGAGCTATTAACGGGCTACAGCAGGCTCACCAGTTGCTCAAATATAGTCCTATTCCCGTCGTCGCGGCCCCGGCTGGTCGCGCATTAGGCGGTGGCTGCGAAGTAATTCTGCACTGCAACCATGCTCGTGCCTACGCAGAATCCTATATCGGGCTGGTCGAAGCAGGCGTTGGCTTAATCCCTGCCGGGGGTGGCTGTAAAGAACTCCTGCTGCGTCAGGGAGCCAGCCTGGAGTCACAGAAGGCTGGCAAGACAGGCGGAGCATTTACACCAGTACGCCGCGCCTTCGAGATTATCGCAGTAGCAACGGTTGCCACAAGCGCGGTAGAAGCCCAGGAACTACGTTTCTTGCGCAAGACAGATGCCATTACAGTCAATCGTGATCTGTTGTTACGCGACGCTAAGGCTGATGCACTCAAGCTCGCAGAGGCGCAAGCGGCTGGCAAATGGCAACCCGTACAACCACAGATGCTACTCCTGCCAGGACCTGGCGCTCGTCTGGTACTGGAACAACAGGTGGATAACATGTTGTTAACGAATAAAATCAGTGAACATGACGCGATCATTGGTCGCCATCTGGCAAATGTGCTCACAGGCGGAGAATGTTCGCCGATCACGCCTTTAACGGAACAACAGGTACTTGATCTGGAGCGAGAGGCTTTCCTCAGTCTGTGTGGAATGGAGAAGACACAGGAACGC
>CAWFFV010000106.1:0-18097 GCA_963814985.1 uncultured Chloroflexia bacterium
ACCAGTTGCTATTGTGCTCCGACGGAGCAAAAGCTGAAAGAACTTACCGCAATGTACAAAGGCCCATTTGGTCTGGGCCTTGTGGGAACGCCATCTCAGATTGTAGAACAGCTACAACCGTTTGTCGAGGCGGGTTTTGATTACTTTATGATCCATGCTGGAGGAGTTCCCCACGATTTTACGACGTTAGAGATGCTCACCTACGAAGCGCTACCAGCACTGAATAAGGAACACTAACGTATTCTTTTTCTGCATAGAGACGGAGAGTACTCAAAATTGGGTGCTCTCCCTCTGTGACCTTGCCCCTGTCATTCTGAGTTTATCAAAGAGGTCAAATCTGAACTGTTTCTTGACTACTTGCATGAACATCTTGTCGATGATATTACTCTCTCGTAACTGGCACACGCCGTCTCGCTGAGCCCATATCACTTTACACGTCTCTTCAAGTTATCCACCGGGACTACACCTCATCAATACCTTCTGAGTTGCCGCCTTCAACAGGCATATCGGCTGCTTCGTTCCACCAATCTTCCGATTGGGCAAGTCGCTCTTCAGACCGGTTTTGCCGACCAGAGCCACTTGACACGCCATTTTAAACGTGCTTTTGCTCAAACTCCTGCTGAATTGAGGAAAGAATTCCGTCACGAGCAAGAATAAACGAAAAAAGAGCAAGCTTGTTCAAGACGGTCGTCGCTCTCTCAGGTACAATTATGACAGACTTCGCTCTGGTTCCACCGAGGACCAGAACGACCTGTTCGTTCTCCATGGAATCTCTCCATCAGGAGAACAAAGAAGACAATCAGTAGCTACCACAAAAGATGACAGAGAACTGGCTAAATAATCGCAGCCACTGAGCAAAAACAACACGCTTGCTCGTGATGAAAAGAAAGGATATGTATTCATGAAGGCGGTTGGACTCTACCATTACCTACCAATCGATAATCCGAAGAGCCTGATTGATGTTGAACTTGAAAAGCCAATTGCGACCGGACATGACTGATAAGAGTCAAGGCTATTTCAGTCAATCCTATTGATACAAAAGTTCGTTCCCCGAAAGATTTGGTAGAAAAAACGCCACGTATTCTCGGCTGGGATGCTGCTGGGGTAGTCGAACAGGTTGGCTCTGAAGTTACATTGTTTAAGCCAGGAGACGAAGTTTATTACGCTGGCAGCATTACTCGTCCTGGTAACTATAGTGAAATCCATCTCGTTGATGAACGTATTGTTGGCCACAAACCGAAAAGCTTGGATTTTGCACAAGCAGCGGCACTCCCACTGACTGCAATTACTGCCTGGGAAGGGCTATTTGACCGTCTGAACATCTCACATGATGCCAGTAAGAATGTGGGAAAAAGTATCCTCATTATCGGAGCAGCAGGTGGTGTTGGCTCTATTGCCACACAAATAGCCCATCTGATCGGATTGACGGTGATCGGGACCGCATCGCGACCAGAAACAATCAAGTGGGCAAAAGAGCACGGGGCCGGATATACAATCAATCACAACGAAAGGTTCGCGCCTCAGCTCAAAAAGCTGGGTTTTGACACGGTTGCCTATATCTTCTGCCTGAACAGCATAGAGCAATATTAGGAGAACATGGGAGAAGTTATCGCACCTCAGGGGAAAATCTGCCTCATTGTAGGATCAGGAGAGCGATTTGATCTCTCAGCATTGCAAGGGAAAAGTGTAACGCTTGCCTGGGAACTGATGTTTACACGGCCAATGTATCAGACTCATGATATGATCGAACAGCATAATCTGCTTAATGAGCTTGCCGGGCTCGTTGACGATGGGAAAATTCGCACCACGATGACCGAATGTCTTTCTCCTATTAATGCTGAGAATCTACAATTGGCCCACAAAAAACTTGAATCTGGCAGGACAATAGGGAAAATTGTCCTGAAAGATTTTCTCAGCTAAAGTCAGCAGTGGTATTTTACCACTGAATAGTTACATGATGCTCATCATTGCACGCCTGTTGTCAGGGAAGAATTTTTGCCGTGTGCCTGAAGGGATCAGTTATTGAAATTCAAGCTCTCTATGGAGGATACTATGACCATCGAGCATTCTCAGACCCAGAACGAGACTCGCAACCCATTCACATCTCTTTACTCTCATCAGTTTATCCTGCTCACTACCTTTCGCAAGAATGGAACCTCGGTGCCCACACCCGTCTGGTTCGTAAGCGACCAGGGCAAGATCTACGTGGGAACTCCCCAAACCTCCGGGAAGGTCAAACGTATTCGCAACAATGCAAAGGTACAGGTAGCTCCGTGCACCCAGAGTGGAAAGGTTCTAGGGGAAACAATTGAAGGTCGTGCATCTCTCTTGCCAGAAATACAATACGAAAGGGTCACAAAGAAATTGAGCCGCAAATACGGCATCCTTTATTCTGTGTTCGGATTCATCCAAAAGTTGCAGAGGATACGACCAGCCGTTATCGAGATAGCCTCGCTCCAGAAAGAGTACTGATTGACGAGCCGCCGTTACAGCAGTGGTGGGTGCAATCAACGAGACTCAATTTGTTCAAACGTTTGGTGTGAGTTAGAAAAGTCATTTGCGAACAGCCTTCCCAACTTTGCCAGATCGCAGCCAATTCAGTCGTCCGCAATGGCAATCTGCGCTGCTCATCACGGAGTTTGACTTGTATCTGGTTGGCTTGTTGTATGAATGTGTTGATTCGTCGAGCATTGTGACACGAGATACCGAACGAGGTGGTGCCGGATGGTTGCCTAGTCAGGCAGATATTGGCTCTCTCAGCCGCTTTGGCTGGTATGCGCGTCTTTCATCTGTTGATCACGATTTCGAAAATCACACCAAACGTTTAGGAAAGAGATCCGTCCAAATGGACAGCCTGGTTAATTCACTGCCAAGTTAAGTGAAACAAACTCATCACTCCTCACTTAATTTCCACTGTGGTACTAGCCATCTCGAAAATCCCTCCATGCAGGAACTACTCAGTTCCCTTTCTGAGAAAGCGGCTACGGCTCTCTTTCAGCGTCGAGAGGATATCCTCAACGATTTCGGGGGCAACGAGGCCAGTTGCTCCCATCCATTTGAAGAATTTCTTGAAGGAGGCAAGAGAGACCTTCATGCTGGAGGGGCAAGCCCAGCGCTGCGTCTCATCGAAGGAATGTTCTCCTAACCGCAATAACGGCAAAGAAGCCAGATCTTACAAGAAGGGCGAAAGAGAGTAACTCGTTTTTTGCTTTTGAGTAATGATCTTCCATTGCTATTGTATCTCTTTTTTCTGGTGTCAGCCAACGTGACTCTGCGCCTGGACGCGTCATTCTCTGGTGAGATAGTATGAGCCTCACCCCATTTCTCGATCGATGCTCTAGTATCCCCTTTTCGTCAAGAGGCTTGTCATTCTAGGAAAAAAGAAACACCTGAGTCAATCACAACTCAGGTGTTTCGCTCTCTTCTTCGGACGGAACCGACGGGCGTTATATTATCCCCAAGATAACCTGCGTGACAGGTTGTCAGTCCTTCTCATTGTGCATGAAAGTAGTATAGCACATTTAGAAGGAGATTTCCTGTTGCGAAAGTTCTTCTCAGGCTGTGTGAAAGAGATGCCGAAGAGGAAAATGCTCCTTGTTACTCAATCATCTTCAATGCCCGTCTCCAGCGAGAGAATTTCTGCCAAAGCATCATCGGCTGCTTCACGTACAGCGTGTACTGGATCATTCCGGCGAAGATAATACAAGTGCTGGAGAGCTGTATCTGGAATATTTCGGCGAATCTTCTCCACTGCTTCTATCGCCTTTAGACGAACCTGCCAGAACGGCCATATGAGCAATTCCTCCAGCTTTTCGAGCAGAATGGGTATATTCAAACCTAAATCACCAAGAGTCTGGGCAAGAAAGAGTTGTTGTATTGAGATGAATGGCTCACCAATCAACTCACCTTGGAAGACTGCCATTGCCAGAGGAAACATCTCAGACAGGGTATCAGGTGCAACCTCCTTGAGAAGATGAAGAACTTCCTTGCGTACGTCTGCAATTTCATCGTTTAATGCTTCTAAAACGTGCTCAACTGGTATTCGTTTTCCTAAGGCCTGAACAGCGGCCCGTCTCACATCTCCAGAGGTATCCTGAAGCATGGGGAGCAAGACATCGAGAGGAACACGTTCTCCCTGTGCTCCTAAGGCCTGAACAGCGGCCCGTCTCACATCTCCAGAGATATCCTGAAGCATGGGGAGCAAGACATCGATGGAAACACGTTCTCCCTGTGCTCCTAAGACTTGAACAGCAGCCCGTCTCACCCACCGATCGGTATCCTGAAGCATAGGAAGCAAGACATCGATGGAAACACGTTCTCCTTGTGCTCCTAAGACCTCAATGGTAGCCCGTCTCACATTCCAATCAGTATCCTGAAGCATGGGAAGCAAGGCATCGATGGAAACACGCTCTCCCTGTGCTTTTAAGACGTCAATGACCACCTGTCTCACATTCCCATCAGTATTCTGAAGCATGGGAAGCAGGGCATTGAGAGGAATACGCTCTCTCTGTGCTCCTAAGACCTGAACAGCGGCCCGTCTCACCAGCTCATCAGTATCCTGAAGCACGGGAAGCAGGGCATCGAGAGAGACGCGCTCTCCCTGTGCTCCTAAGACTTTAACAGCGGCCTGTCTCACATCAGCAAAAGGCTCCTGAAGCATGGGGAGCAAGACATCGAGAGGAACACGTTCTCCCCGTGCTCCTAAGGCCTCAACAGTGGCCCGTCTCACATCTCCAGAGGTATCCTGAAGCATGGGGAGCAAGACATCGATGGAAACACGTTCTCCCTGTGCTCCTAAGACTTGAACAGCAGCCCGTCTCACCCACCGATCGGTATCCTGAAGCATAGGAAGCAAGACATCGATGGAAACACGTTCTCCTTGTGCTCCTAAGACCTCAATGGTAGCCCGTCTCACATTCCAATCAGTATCCTGAAGCATGGGAAGCAAGGCATCGATGGAAACACGCTCTCCCTGTGCTTTTAAGACGTCAATGACCACCTGTCTCACATTCCCATCAGTATTCTGAAGCATGGGAAGCAGGGCATTGAGAGGAATACGCTCTCTCTGTGCTCCTAAGACCTGAACAGCGGCCCGTCTCACCAGCTCATCAGTATCCTGAAGCACGGGAAGCAGGGCATCGAGAGAGACGCGCTCTCCCTGTGCTCCTAAGACTTTAACAGCGGCCTGTCTCACATCAGCAAAAGGCTCCTGAAGCATGGGGAGCAAGACATCGAGAGGAACACGTTCTCCCCGTGCTCCTAAGGCCTCAACAGTGGCCCGTCTCACATCTCCAGAGGTATCCTGAAGCATGGGGAGCAAGACATCGAGAGGAACATGTTCTCCCCGTGCTCCTAAGGCCTCAACAGCGGCCTGTCTCACCCACTGATCGGTATCCTGAAGCATGGGAAGCAAGACATCGAGAGGAACACGCTCTCCCTGTGCTCCTAAGACTTTAACAGCGGCCCGTCTCACCCACTGATCGGTATCCTGAAGCATGGGAAGCAAGGCATCGAAAGGAACACGTTCTCCCTGCGCTCCTAAGACCTGAACAGCGGCCTGTCTCACCCACTGATCGGTATCCTGAAGCATGGGAAGCAGTACATCGAGAGGAACACGTTCTCCCTGCGCTCCTAAGACCTGAACAGCGGCCTGTCTCACCCACTGATCGGTATCCTGAAGCATGGGAAGCAGTACATCGAGAGGAACACGTTCTCCCTGCGCTCCTAAGACCTGAACAGCGGCCTGTCTCACATCAGCAAAAGGCTCCTGAAGCATGGGAAGCAAGGCATCCCAGCCGTTGAGTTCCTGGAGGATGTCACCCGCAACTTCTCGTACTTCGTTGTTAGAATCTCTGAGTACGAGAATGATAGGTTTCGATATTGCTTCTCTGTCACACAACTGGAGATATTTCACATCTTGTACGAGCTTCCTAAGTCGGTTGGCTTTTGTTTTTCTCCCATTACGTACAGCGGCAAGTAACTCATGCCACCAAAGTCTCACAAGTTGCCGCTCTAGTTGCACTGTCTTGACAGATTTCCATTCGGGTATCTCCGTTACCTCCACAATTGACTTGAGTGCTAATGCTAGTCCCAATTCCCCTGGATCACCCTCTTCGGTTTCTCGCTGTTCCATCAGTGCTTTCATCCAGCGAAAAGCCACGAAGCGGCCTTGACTTCCTGGCTGTTGTGCAAGTGCTCCCACCATCAAGCGCAGGACTTCCGTCCATCGGCTATACGTCCGTTTTTTCCAGATGAAATGCCATGTCTCTTCTCGTGTTTGAGCATTTTGACTCGTCAGTCGTTTGGCTAACTCTACGGCTGCCAGATATTCTTGAAAGGTCTGATGGCGAAACCCATAGGTCTCGTGAGCAACAACATCGAGAATCCCTGATGTAACCATCCGTTTCGCAATGCGCTCTGCTTCTTCCCAGGAGATCTTCTGTCTTTCTTCCAGGAATGTTAAGAGGTCATGATTGGTGAATGTGCGCCCTTTCCCCTGCTGTAACCACAAGGCCAGACCAGCCAGGGGTCGCAGGAGGTTAGTGCGACGAATACTATCCTGCTCCCGTAGTGTAAGCACGGCTTCAATCACATTGTGGTACAGTGCTGCACGACTTGATGGCAATCCTCCCGTTTTCACAAAAACAGCTGCTGCTAGGCTAAATAATAAGGGATTGTCTCCCCATGCTGCTGCATGAGAATGCTTTTCGAGAAGGGGAACAAATACTGTTGGCGAAGAAGAGCGAACTGCTGTAGCAGAGAGCAACGTGGCAATTTCAGGCAGGAGTTTTGTTGCCAGCTCTCGGCGTAGTGTTGCATTCATTGGGAGCAACTCCCACTCGGAGAATTGCCCTTGCTTAAACTGGCCTCCTTTGTATTCGGTAAAGCGTGAACCAACGATCCAGATATTGCCCTGTTCGGATGCACGGCTATTGACCAACTCAATCATGCGTGGGCGATGCTCAGGAGCGACTTCATCCAGGCTATCGAAAGCCACAAATGTATGACCAGATTTCATTCCATTCCAAAGGATATCCGCGTAGTTTCTCTCGATGCCCAGTTCTTCCACCAGATCAAACAGATAGCTCTGAAGCGTTTTCCCTGAGCGTGCCAGATCCGCCAGTGAGAGAAATATTGGAAGATGTGCTGTGGAATCAGCAAGCGCTCTCTCTGCTTGACGACCGATCAGATGCTTGAGTGTCGTTGTTTTCCCAGTTCCAGGGCTTCCAAGAATGACCAGACGACCATTTGGGCTCTTCTGAAGTGCGTCTTCCCCATGCTCTGCTCGAACTGGCTGCTCTTTTGTGCCGGGGCCATCCTTCCTGTCGTACTCGCTGTGCTCATCTTCGCCCTCTCTTTCTTCTCCTAGCAGTGCACGCCGCTGTTTGTGCTCCGAGTCAGCAGTCAAGGGATCACGACGCAATGCCAGCGGCTGGAAGATCGCTTGCAAAGAAATGCCTGCCGCAGGCCCGATAGGCAATGTGACGGCATGATAGCGTGCGCTGATTTTCTCTAGATATTGCTTTCGTATCAACCCATCAGGCACAAAAGTGTTCGTGACAGCCCCACGCTGTTCTGTCAGCCAGATTGTCCCCTCGTCACCTGCCACGACCTCATTCAAGAGAATGGGGAGAGACAGTTTCATCTCTTCTGGCTTCAATGAACAATTCGCTTTTTCAAGAGCAGTCGGCATCCAACGCCAGATATCCGTTAATGAGAGCGAGCGCTTATCTGGAGAGACCTCCGCAAAGTGTGAGGTGAGAGCTGTTGTCAGAGTCCAGGATAAAAAACCTGCTCCCCCATCCAACGTTTCTAACTCACGTGTTGTTTTCGTACGAGAACAAGCCATAAGAATCGCATAGGTACTTCCAAGCGCTTGCTGATACGTCTGGCGTATGTCCTGGTCACCTTTGAACAGACCAGAATATGCGCCACCTGCATGACAGCAGTCAAGCACCAACACTTTGTGGCGAGCTTTGCACTTGTCTAAATAGGACTTGATATCGTCAATCTTGATTGCAGATGAAATACAATCATCAATGTCTGTGCTGTTGCAGAGGAGAAAGAGTTGACCATCGTAAAAACCATGTCCAGAGAAATGGACCAGAAGCAAGTCGGATGGTTCGCATTGTTTCACCATACGGTTCAAACCAGCTAAGACTGACTGAGGGCTCTCTGCTATCGTTGATTTGGCTTCGGTAAAGGCGCAGTGAGGAGTACGCAGCGCCTCTGCAAGACGTTGGGCATCTTTTTCTGCATATTTGAGAGTCGCCAGATGCTCTGTCTGAGGACCATTTGCGCCTATCAGGTAAGTATACCGTTTTTGCTCTTTCATAGCTGACTATCAGGTATGTTTTGCGGTGGCACGTTTGCTGGACTGGAAGAAGAGACGGCATCAGAGGACGGAGATGAAATCCAGGGGCGCTGCTCGTCGCTTGCACGTATTTGTTTGCGCTGAATAATGACTGTTCCGTCTGGCCGACGTGTTTCGGTCTCTTCAATCACCCATGTCTTTGCTCGATTTGGTGGCGTGATCTGTTTAAGGATAGCAAGAATGATTGGTGTCAGTGCACCGATCACCCCCGGCAAAACCTGAAGGAACTGAACAATATCGCCACGACTGCCGGAAGGGGATGTAGGATCAGAACCATACACAATGCGAAGCGAGGGAAGAGCCTGTTGAAGCTCCAGATAGAGGTCAACATCTTGCTGCTCTAAGAGCGTTTGGACTTCCTCGGAGAGATCCAGAATCACATTGACTTCATCAGCCATATATGTCCTCAAAATTCTTTCGTACAGCTTTTATAGTTCTACAACTCATAGTTGTTAATCTACCGCATTGGTTTCTCTTCGTCAAGTCTCAGAACTTGTAGCAGAGCGGAGCCAGGAGTGGAAGCAGTCAGACAGATATGTTACAGGAGAGCACGGAAGCAGAACAGAGGAGAAAACCTATCGCTTATGCTTCTTGTGCTTTCTTCTCTTTTGCTTCCCGGCGTGAAAACGAATGTGGCCCGCTTCTGAGGCAGGAGCAACCAGCTTGATGTCTTCGGATGTGACAAAGTCGCCTTCTAAGACCTCCAGGAGGAGGTGTAACCAGGACTCCGTGCCCAACTCTGAGAGCGATCTCATATTTGCTTGTATCCACTGTTCTTTCGAGAAAGCTGGGGGATGTTCTACTGCAAAGAGGGGATCAATGTTGATTGCGTGGTATGGATTTACAAGGTCGTGAGGTGTGTTTCCTTGCAGCACATCAAGCAATAAGGCTTGCCAGTGTTCGGCTCCCATTTGTTGAAGCAAGGAGCTATTGCCTGTAATCCATTCTTCATCGCGCAGGGATGGCGCGTGGGTTTCCACAAGCTCAGGAGCTACCTGGATTGCATAGAAAGGGTTAAGAATGATACGTTGAACCTGTTCAGATGTAATCCGTTCCATTTTGTGCTCTCTTCTTCTCTGTCTTTGGACTTTCTTCCGCTCCTGCTACCGTTTGCGATTTTTCTTGCGGGACTGCATTACCATCTGACGCTTGGTCTTGCGATGTGCTTCCTCGTGCTGGCGACGCTCCTTGGGAGGATGCGGCGAGAGAAGGCTCTCACGTGCAAGAGCAGGGAAAGGAGCCTCTGGGAGCTTTTGAGCGTGCCGTTGCTTCACCACTTCAGACGACAGCAAGCCCAACTCGACTTGTACATCCTCCCAGTCGCCCATCACCATGGGATCGACACACCTAGCCGCAAACGCTCGCTCTATCAACGGGGCAGCCTCCGTCGCTCGCAGTTCCACGAGCCCAAGAACCAGAAATCCATTGACTTCCGGATCGTTTTCGGCAAACCGTTCTAATTGCTTCATCAGGAGCGCAGTGCACGCTATGCGAGCTTCTAGCCAACGGGCTGCAATCTTTTTGATGCTGGAAATCGCGCTAATATGGGCGACTTCATCATATGACACGTCAGCGATATAGGCAGCGAGTGCCGGGAAGGCTGCTGGGCCAATCATGGCAAAGATCTCAGGCAGTTCCTCCAATACCCAATCGCTCTCTTCCGTGATTTCGACGAGCGAGAGCAACGGCTCAACTGCTTCCTCGGCACGCAGTTGTCCAAGCGCACGCCAGGCATGCACCGGAGCCCAGACTTCCAAACTCTCCAAGTCGGCCCAGTTCAGATCTTCATCAGTTGCCATTCGGATGAGGTCAGGAATTTGTTCCGGGCCAAATCCCAATTCCAGATAGTTCGGCCACTGATCTGGCGAGACAAGGTGCGCTTCACCGTAAGTCAACAACTGATCAACGGGCGGCGTATAGGTGTTGATATGAATGCTCTCCATGCTCCATTCCTTCTCTACTTGTTTTTAGGGCGCTTATCAGAATAAATATCTTCCTGGATGGCAATGATAACATATCTTCCAACAGAGGAATAGGGGCCTTCTTGAGAAACAGCCTGTCTGAGAACTAAGCTGACGCCATTTTTCCTTTGCTATCGTTCTCTTCGATTTGGCCAAAGAGGCACAAAACGGTAGGGACGAGGATCAGTAGTTTCGACCTCTGATGAGACTTTACCGTTCTTTTTTCTCTCACAAATCCCCTGTATTTTCGCAAGATAGCCAAGCACAAAAACAGGCGGATCAATTCAGCGCGAGGCGCAGTGATGAACAGATGAGCGTTGCCTCGTGCTTGGCTCTACAAACCGAATGATCGCAAATAGTCTCCTACAGAAAGGCTTTTTGGATGAAAATCTCCCCGATGACAGCTTCCTAAAAGGACGGTATTATACACTACTTCTGGGACGGTGCGAAGGGGGTAACTTTGATGTTTTTGTTCACCGATTTTAGAAGCGTACCAGAGATTTGTGTTACCTGTATCATGCCGTCATCGAAAGACAGAACACCAATGAATTTGTTGACGGGATCATGCCGCGAATCAAACTCAATCTGGCCGCTCGCTCCTGGAATAGCCTGTGATGATTTGATCGCAGTGAGAGCCGATACCAAATTTGCAGATGTAATACTACTGGCGCGACTTTGGTTGAACGCGATGTCGTAACCTTTCAACAGAACAAGGGCTGCATCGTAGGACAATATTGCGTGGCTGTCAGGTCGCGTAAAACCTGGAATGTTATCGTTCATGCCAGGGCCATAGACCTGTCTATATTGAGTGAAAAAGGATGGCTTTTGTGGAGCGAGATCTGGATGGTCCCATATGTTAGAGTCAGCAGAGACTGTAAAATGCAAAAGATTAAAATTGGCAGGCGCACGATTAAAAATTTGCTGTGTCGTTGAGTAGAGGGAATGACCCCCTAAAATATTCGGTACTTTGAAAGATGGATTGTTAGGTAACGCACTAATATTATCGATCAGCACTATGGCATCGCTGGATGACCCCGTAAAATAAATGAGGTCCGGCTTTACCTCCAAGACTGCGTGAATGAGATCAAGTAATGCCTCTGGCTGCCCTATCGTGTATATTTCTTTAGCCATAACCTGATTGCCATCAGCACGAAAATCTTTTACAAATGCCTCTTCTAAAGCCAAGCTGTATGGGTCAGAAGGATCATAGAAGGTAACGGCTGTTTTTGCATGGAGCGTATTTCTAGCATAGAGGACTCCTGCATTGGCCTGCTCTTCAATACTTGGTGCTACGTGAAAAACGTAAGGTAATGGATCGCCAGTAGGTGTTGGTGTTACGACAAGAATATGAGCTTTACTCAACACTTGGAGAGCGTTGCTCGTGTTAGATGGAAAATCTATCACTCCAATGAGCGTACTATCAGTTCGAGACACTTGAACAATCTGATTAGCTATAGTATCCGCTGCATCCGCTGATTGACTTCCGAAATTGGCAATAAGCAGGCGAATTTGTACGGAGTGTTGTTCATTATACTCTTTTTGTGCAAGGTAAGCCCCTTGTAGATCGCTTTGCCCAACAGCGATGGAGTCATCATTGCCTGAGAGCACAGTTGCCACAACGAATGTGACATAGCGACGTTGGGAATTGAGAACCTGTTGATCCTCTAAGTAAATGAGGACTTCGGCATCATTGGTACTTATTTTTTGTGCTTTTTGCCAGTCATCATTTGCGGCGACGATATTGCCTGCTTTGAACTGCTCGGAGGCTTGGTTCTTGAATACGCCGTCGTCTCGGCTGATATCAAAGGCAGACTGTCCATTACTTATACCAACGTTCTCTCCATTCGCCGCCTGGAAAGTACAAATTCGCGTGGGAGGAATGCCCATGTTCGGATTACACACTTCAGCCTGTGAAATGGGAATAAGTTTGATGAGAAGGTAAGCGACGGAAGAGAACATAACTGCTAGTATGAATGGTAGAAAAATCAGTCGGAGTATACGTTGTCTACGCTGCCCTTTTGTTGGTGTGGAACTTGCGGAAGATGGTACTGACAATACACGCTGCTCATCAGGATCTTTGTAGGTTGGTGTTGTTGTAAGCTCTCCCTTCGCTGCTCGTTCTCCACGCGTTATTAGTAGCGCCTGCTTGTAAGAATGGAGAGCAAGAGATATTTGATCTGTGTTGTCATAAGCCTGGCCTAAATTGCTAAGAATGGCACATTCTAGCAAACTTTCGCCACTTTGATGAGCAAGTGTCTGAGCTTGTTGATAGTAATCGACAGCTCGTTGAGGCTTTCCCCATGCGGCGTAGACCCGCCCAAGTTTGTCTAGTGCAGTTGCTTGCGCTTTGAGATCACCTTTCTCACGGGAGAGTTTGAGTTGCTTTTCATACGTCATAATGTCTTGCTGCGGTTCATTCTCATCAAGGTACGAATATTCTTTCCTGGTAGCGTTTCCATCCATTGAAGAAGCCTCTCTCATTTATTGGCCTTTGGAAAGTTCATGGACTTCCAAAGAACAAACACGACACATGCGGCCCCTACGCAAACCCACCCTGCAGTAACTAGAAGCGGTACTAACAGAAAATTATAGCCTACACTAAAAGCGCCAGTGGTAAATAAGTCAGCAACAATGTCAATTACGAAGGGAACAATATGGCCACGAGTTGCTTCCTGAAGGCTCTTTTCCAATCTTTTAACTTCATCATCCTTATGTTTCATTTCCAGATCTGTAAATCTTTTTTCGTAACTAGTCAGGTCGCCTTGACAC
Organism: uncultured Chloroflexia bacterium; assembly: GCA_963814985.1. GTDB lineage: Bacteria > Chloroflexota > Ktedonobacteria > Ktedonobacterales > Ktedonobacteraceae > CAWFFV01. The sequence continues at coordinate 13,105 of CAWFFV010000106.1, forward strand.
CTAGAAGGAGGGAAGCAGAGGTTGGTCCAGCAAGGTTGCCTCCAAAGCTGAAAACACGTGCAGGCTTTGTTTGCGCAAGCTCGACAAGTAGCCACGAATGCGACAAAAGGAGACGGCTCCCTCATCACTGCGAAAGGTGCCAGAGATTTTTTGTTGGACTTTGACCATCCGAACATCGCGCTCGGCGAGATTGTTGTCAAAAGGCACGTCTAGGTTGTACAAGAAAGCCAGGACCGCATTCTGGTGCTTGCGCAAGCGATCAAGCAAATTGCGGGCGGGATGTTGCTTGGCTTTGCCTCGTTTGCCAGGAGTCGTCGGAGCGCGAGGATGAACCTGATCCCCTTCATCCAACAGAGAGAGAAACTGCGTCTGCAGAGCCAGTACGTTTTCTGCCGAAAGGCTGCTTTGACCAAGGTGGCGGGCTTGATCGGTCGCTTTCTTCATCGTCGTCAGCAGGAGGATCATTTTGTGAGCCCACCACAAACCCACCTCTTGAGAAAGGAACGTCAACTCGCGCAAGATATGCACGCAACACAAGCTGTGTTGGCATCCGTAGAGGAAATAGGCTTTCCAGGCGTCATGCACGCTCGTACCAACAAAGTGAGCCAGGATGCCAATCTCATCCAACGCGTCATGTCCTCGACTCGCATGAACCTGATAATGGGTCAGAGAGGAGGTGCAGGTCACATGCATCCAGAGGCGCTGCCCCACCACATACAGCCCGGTTTCATCCTGATGGATCACCTTGGCCTGACTCAGAGCGGTTTTGATCTGCTGCTCGACCGGCTTCAAGACGTGAGCCGTGCGCTTGATCACATTGGCAAGCGTGCCTTCACTCATCTGAACGCCGATCATGTCTTTGAGCACTTCTGCCGTTCGACCTCGCGGAAGCAATTGTTGTGTGGTCAGATAGACAGCCATGGCTCCGATCCGAGGCCCATACTGAATGGGGGCTGTGACGCCCCAAGGCCAGACTGCGCAGCTATATCCCTGACAGTGCGGACATTGTTTCCATTGCCCTTCGTATTGCGTGACCTGCAAAGGGGGAGGAGCAGGCACATCCATCACCTGCCGGCGTTCGATCGTTTTGACCGCAACCTCGGTCAAGTCCGCCTGGCAATGGTGACACTGGGTGACGTTGGGCAAACTGATCACTTCATCGGGGGCAGCGCTCATCTGCAATGTCTTCCCAGGGTGACCCGGTTGCCCTCCTGGCTTCTTCCCACTGCGAGTGCGCAAACTTCTGGATTTGCTTTGCCGCGCAAAGCGGTCAGAAGAAGGGGGCAACGAACTATTGTGGCTGTCTTTGGCACGTTGCTCCTGCAACTGCTTGACCTGCTCACTCAGTTGCGTGATGATTTCTTGCAGCACGGGGATCTGCTTGACCTGCTCAAGCAACAAGCTATTTTGTTGTCGAAGGTGAATCAGTTCTTCTTCTGCTGTCATGCCTTTACTCTACCCTTTGCGACGAGGTTTGGCAAGTCTCTAGGAGACCTGACTAGTTACCTTTTTTCTATATCTCTTTCCCTATCCTTTTGTTTCATTTCCAGATCTGCGATTTTTTTCTCCAGGTCTTTTGCCGTCAACTCCTTTTCTAATTGGGCATTTCTATCTTCCAATTTTTTTACTTTCTTTTTCATTTCCTGGCACTCGCCAAATAGCTTTCTTGTCATGGCTTCATTGCCCAAATAGTCTCTTATGTCGTCCGTTGGCATTTTAATTGCCTCATATCACGTATAAAACTTTAATTGTTAAGGAGAGTGCGGTATTTTGCTAGATGTATTTCTATATATTATTCTATCCCTTGTCTACAATTGATTGCAAATCTACTTGCAGAGCATCTAATGTGTTTTTCACATTGTCCTGACCTTTTAGCCCACCGTGAATGTGTGTTTGAATTGTATTTGAAATCTTTATGTACTGAGGAGACGCAGGGCGTGATTTGGCGTTGTTCAGGATGGCTTCAAAATCAGAGGGAAATATCTTTAGACGTTGTATAGTAGGATCGTTATAAACATCCTTTAATGTTGCAATAAGTGAAGCGTTACGGACAATATCTTTTTGCGCTTCTAGTCCGATCAGGTATTTGATAAACTCCCATGCCGCATCCTGGTTTTTGGAGAACGCGTTAATGCCTAACTGCCAACCGCCAATACAAGAATGCCCAACTGTATTGCTACCACCATAAGGTATGGCAGTGGCGGCAAATTTTCCAACTATTTTCGACACACTGCTATCATTACTCAAGGAGTATAATCCTGGCCAATAACGCACAAACGCTGCCAGTCCGTTTTGCCAGAGAAGATGTGTTTCTTCTTCTTTAAAGGTGGTAACCTGAGGTGTCGAAATAGTGTTCACCGAGGCAACCATTTTCGTTAGAGCTTGCTCCGCCTCTGGGCTATGAACAATAACCCTCTTTGGATTGGTGGGATCTAGGATTGCACCTCCATGCCCATAGAGCACCTCTACAAAATTACATACGAGACCTTCGTACAATGCCCCTTGCCAGAGGTAGCCATAAGGGATCTGGGGGGATTGTGCACTTGCTGCTAGATGAGTAAGTTCGTCCCATGTTTTAGGTGGAGCAGTTGGAATGAGGTCTGAACGATAGAAAAGAAGTCCTACATCCATGTGATGGGGGGCTGCCCAGACATGCCCATCAAAGGTGCAAGCTTCGATCGGTCCTGGACGGTATTTATCTCGTTCTTTTTGAGGCCACATATCGTCGAGTGGCTTCGTCCACTTATTCATTCCGAATTCTGGAGGCCAGACAATATCCATAGACATCACATCGATTTGACCACTACGCGCTTGCAGCATGCTGGCAAATGTGTCATGCAAACTTCCTGTATCAATCAGGCCGTTACTATAGAGTACATAGATTCCATCTTTATTGTTCTTATTGAATGTATCTACGAGTTGAGCATAGAGGTTGGTAAACTCGTGCTCGCTCTCCCAGCTAATGACAGTGTTCTCGGTCACTGGCGTCGGGTTGGCCGCGCTACAAGCGTCAAGAAGGGTAGATGCAGTGGAACTGGCGAGGCCTATGGATAGCGTTCGCTCAAGGAATGCACGCCGCGTCAGCCTACCTGATCGCAATAAGGCGATCGTTTCCTCAAGAAACATACGTTGTTCAAGCTGCATAAGTAGTCTACTCCTGTTGTTTACAAAGAGGACTGACATCTACAAGTTTGCCATCACGCGGGAGACATTGTAAATCTGCAAAAGGGGATTTTTGCCAATCAACGTTCCTTTATTAGATACTTCCTGACTTTCTACCATGCTCCTTTTGTGCGTATGTGGCAGTGCCACATGTAATTCAAGTAAAATATACTATCTCAAGTATAGCATAGAAAGCTGAGAAATAGGCATTTCCTGCTCTTTTCTGCTTCATTTGAGAGAAAGTTACGCTCAAGCAAAGGTGAAGTGACCCTGTATAAGCGACAAAAATAACAGTGGGAAATGTTTTTACTCTTGAGCAAAGGAACGTCATCGAGATGAGGTAGAGTGCGTCGCGAAGCCAGGGGCCAGAAGATGGCAAAGCAGTCCCGCAAGAAAAATCGAAAACGGTAAGAAGATGGACAGGCAGGAAGGGCTGAACAGCGGACAGATCACACCCATGTTACTTGTCACGAGACAACGCTCTTTGGACGTCTGGCCCAACACAGCCCAAATTTCCTCTTAAGTGCGTTATAGAAGATGGACCTCTGGGAATTCGTCTCGATTTTTCTTGCGTTCCAGGGTATACTTTGAAGAAGGTAGAACGTTTGTTTGGCTAGAATATGTTCTACTGAAGCACTACTAAAAAGAGCAAGCTGAGATCTTATCGAGGTCTTTCCTAGCATTTTACTTCTTTAATTAATATAGGCCTTGCAAGGAGCTGCTTTCTATGGCTTTTACTGAAATTCAATGGACATGGCGAAAAATCTCTTTGTCTGACGGAAATATACAAGTAATTAAAGGGTATACCTACAATCCCTGGTGGGGCTGTATCAAGGTGAGTGAGGAATGTAAATATTGTTATGCCGAAGATATTGCACACCATTATGGTCATGATGTCTGGGGACCTGCTGTAACCACTCCGCGACGATTCTTTCAGGAAAAGCACTGGCAAGAGCCTCTCACATGGAATCGTCAGGCTGAAAAGCAGGGACACCGCCGGAGCGTGTTTTGCGCATCTATGGCTGATGTCTACGAAGATCATCCCGCCGTGATTAATGAGCGTCAGAAACTCTGGGCACTCATCGAAGCTACTCCCTGGTTGAACTGGCTCTTGCTGACCAAACGTCCTGAGAATGTTTTAAAGATGTCTCCTTGGAGTCGAGGAAAATGGCCAGATAATGTATGGATAGGTACATCTGTCGGATTACAGGAGCGAGCGGAAGAACGCATTCCCACTTTACTGGAAATCCCGGCTGTAGTACGGTTTTTGAGTTGCGAACCTTTATTGGGGCCACTTGACCTCTCTCCCTGGATTTCTCAGTTGCAATGGGTAATCAGTGGAGGTGAGAGTGGGTCAAAAGCGAGAACAATGGATATAGCTTGGCCACGGTCGCTGAGAGATCAATGTCAGGAAGCGCATGTCCCCTATTTTTTCAAACAGGTTGGTGGGCGTTATCATACCAGTGGTGGACGCGAACTTGATGGGAGAACATGGGACGAGATGCCTCCGGAAGCCCCTTCTGGAAACGTTCAATCTGTAACAATCTCATGTGTCTAACAAGGGAATTAGCTGAGCGGACATCAGGTTCTTCTCGCAGAGAGAGAAATCGGCAGTTCCCTTGTTAGTTCTTCTTTTACTTCTGAACTCTGGCAAAATGGCCTCCTTTTTCCTCTCTAAACAAAAGATATCTGTATCTTACATACAATCTTTCTCCAAAATATCTTGTAGATTCACAAAATATCGAGTACACTTAATTTGAGGCCGCTTTTCTCGTGTTTATCTTGTACATCTCAATTTAGGCTCTGTTGCATGTTTATTTGTGATCACTGG
>CAWFFV010000107.1:0-23228 GCA_963814985.1 uncultured Chloroflexia bacterium
CGCGATGACCTCATGATTGGTTTACAATTAACTATGTGATGGGTAGGACACAAAAATACTCTTCACTTCGCTGAAGCCATCGACGGCATGGGATCCAAGTTCGCGGTGACCATTGCCACTACCCTTCATGCCGCCGAAAGGGAGATGGATTTCGGCACCAGTGGTGGGAGCATTGATATAGATTAACCCCGACTCGATCTCCTGCATTGCCCGAAAGGTAAGACGTGAATTTTCCGTGAAGATGGAGGTTGAGAGGCCATACTCCGTCGAATTCGCGATCTGTATTGCTTCATCATAGGATGTTACAGGCATAATTGAGACAAAGGGACCAAATACCTCTTCACGAGCAATGCGCATGTTGGAATGTACGTGGGTAAAGATCGTAGGAGCGTAGAAGGCTCCATCGGCGTATTTATCTTCGCTGAGAGGTCTACCCCCAATGAGCAGTTTAGCACCTTCCTGTTTGCCTATTTCGGCATATTTATGAACCACCTTGACGCGCTCTTTGTTGACCAGTGGCCCCATTGTTTTCGCCGGGTCAAGTCCATCTCCAACGTCGAGTTTCTCTGCGGCTGCGACAAGACGGTCTGTGAAAGCCTGCTGAACGGCCCGATGGACAATCACACGACTTGTCGCCGTGCAACGTTGCCCTGTAGTGCCGAATGCTCCCCATGCCACGCTCTCAACGGCAAGATCAAGGTCTGCATCTTCCAGTACAATCACCGCATTTTTACCACCCAGTTCTAGAGTACAGCGACGCAGATCTCGTCCACAGAGTTCACCGACCCGTCGTCCAACTTCGGTGGAACCTGTCAATGAGATCATATTGATGCGCTTATGGCTGGCCATAGCATCACCTAAAGTAGCGCCTGGCCCGGTGATAACGTTCATCACACCAGCAGGTAAGCCTGCCTGATATAACAATTCAGCCAGTTTGAGTGCCAGCAAGGGGGTATCGCTAGCGGGTTTGAGGATAACGGCATTGCCTGCCAGTAGAGCAGGGAAGGTCTTCCAGGCAGGTATAGCCAGGGGAAAATTCCAGGGAGTGATGAGGCCAACGATGCCAAGAGGCTGGCGCATGGTCATACAAAATTTGTTGGGAAAGCCAGATGGCAGTGTTTCACCTTCTGCACGCCGCCCCTCACCTGCGATAAATCTGGCAACATCAATCGCCGTTTGTACATCACCACGTGTCTCTTTGAGTACCTTACCCATCTCACGTGTCATAAGAGTGGCCAGTTCCTCTTTCTGCTGCTCCAGTAACAAGGCTGTGCGGAAAAGGATTTCGCCGCGTTGGGGAGCAGGAATCATTGCCCAGCCGCGCTGTGCTCTGACAGCTACCTCAACAGTATCTTCGATATCGGCAGTGTTCGATTTTTGGTAATGCCCAACTACTTCACTACAACGAGCAGGATTAGTGCTGACGAATGTCTCTCCACTATGAGAGTCGCGCCATTGGCCTGCAATAAAGTTCTGAAAGATCTGGCCCTGTTGGCTGGGAGATGATCCTGACATAGCAAGTCTCCTGGATGCGCTGTGAGTCACCGTTGACCAGCGGCACCTGTTCAACGAGTAAAATGACGATCTTTACCCCCACATTATAACAATTCTGGATACACCGCGTCGAGGGAGAAAGCTTTCTTTGCTATTAATAGCCAATATTACATATATCATTGACAAGGACAAACATTATTCCGTACGCTATGTAATATTAACTGATCAGCAGTCGATTAGTTTTTAACACGGGGGGTGCCTCTCATGCGTTTTCATCCTACACGTCGGAGCTTCCTGCGTACTGCCACGTTTGTCATGGCTCCAGCTCTCGTCCTTTCTCCCTTTCTGACCAAAGTTACCACGTACGCCAGTCAACCCACTCTGGCAAAACCAATACTTAATCCAATAAAGGACATCAAATCCTTTACCAGTACTCGCCAGAACAATTATCCCATTGTTCTGGTACATGGTCTCTCTGGCTTTGGTCGCGATGAACTTCATGGTTTCAGGTATTGGGGCGGCATACACGACGTCCAGCAAGATCTCGATAACCGTGGCTACAGCGTTTATACTGCCTCAGTTGGCCCTTTCTCTAGCAACTGGGATCGTATGTGCGAACTCTACGCTCAGATCAAAGGTGGCACTGTCGACTATGGGCAAGCTCACGCTACACAATACGGACATGCACGCTATGGCCGTACCTATCCAGGTTTCTATCCACAATGGGGTGAAGTCAATCTGGCAAGCGGAACAGTTAACAAGCTTCACTTCGTCGGTCACAGCATGGGTGGCCAGACAATCCGCATGTTAGCGCAACTCATCGAGCAAGGCTCTGCAGAAGAACAGGCAACAGCATCTCAGGGTCCTGTTTCGCCATTGTTCCAGGGTGGCAAGCAAGGTTGGATCGATAGCGCCCTTACGATCTCTACACCTCACGATGGTTCGGCCCTGACCGACCTTGTAGAGGGCACTCTGCCACTCGCTCCACAGATGATTGCGCTCGTTGCTGCAGCAGTGGGCAATGATAACCTTCTTGACTACGATTTTGGCCTTGATCAATGGGGCATTGTCAGGCTACCAGGCGAGTCATTAGATGATTATATCAGTCGCGTCACTCAGAGCAATTTCTGGCTAGGAACAAAAGATAACTGTGAATGGGATGTCAGTCCAGACGGCGCTGTAGCCTTAAACGGGTGGGTGCGTGCTCAATCCGACATCTACTACTTCTCAATCAGTAACAAGCAAACATTCAAAAACCCCCTCACGGGTCATCAAGACCCGGAGCCGACCATGAATCCACTGCTCATCCCGATCGGGTTCTTCCTGGGTTCATACACCAAACGTCAGTCAGGCCATGTGGTCATTGACAAAAGCTGGTGGACCAACGATGGCGTAGTCAACACGGTCGCGATGATCCCAACCCTTAACACAACCGACCAGGTCATAACATACAATGGAACTCCTCAAATAGGAATGTGGAATTCCCTTGGGACTATGGATAACTACGGACATCTAGACATCGTTGGTGCAGGTCCAAAGGACGTGCGACCCCTGTATCGTAATATTGCGGGTTTCCTTGCCGCGCTTCCCTTATAGCATCTCATTCTAATCAGGCATGCCGACTCAGACAGGCTATCGAGAATATACTGCTGAGCCGGCATTCTTCGTTTGTGCTATGTCCGAATAGTAAGTACTTTCATTCCGCTTTTTTTATTTAATATATGCTTTTTTGCATATATACTTGACAAAATGTCTATTGTTCCGTATGCTTGGTAATAGTAACTGATCAGCAGTCGATTAGTTTTTCACACGGGGGTGCCTCTCATGGGTTTCCATATGACACGCCGCAATTTGCTGCGTTCTGCTGGCGCTATAGCTCCGACTCTTGCTCTTTCTCCTTTCCTGACCACCGCTACCTTCGCACGTCAAGCCATGCCACTGGCAGTACCATTTAATCCGTTGAAGGACATCAAACCTTTTACCAGTACTCGTCAGAACGTTTATCCCATTGTTCTCGTTCATGGCCTCGGTGGCTTTGGCCGCAATGAACTTTATGGCTACCGGTATTGGGGCGGCTTGACCGATATCCAGCAAGACCTCGACAGCCTGGGCTACACCACTTATACCGCCTCCATTGGTCCTTTTTCTAGCAACTGGGATCGTGCATGCGAACTCTACGCGCAAATCAAAGGCGGCACTGTCGACTATGGACAGGCTCACGCTGACAAATACGGACATGCTCGCTATGGCCGTACCTATCCGGGTATCTATCCACAATGGGGTGAAGCCAACGTGGCAAATGGAACAGTTAACAAGCTGCACTTCATCGGTCACAGCATGGGCGGCCCAACAGCCCGCACTTTAGCGCAACTTCTGGAGCAAGGTTCTCCGGATGAACAGGCAACAGCATCTCAGGGTCCTGTTTCACCATTGTTTCAGGGTGGCAAGCAAGGTTGGATCGAGAGCGTCTTCACCATCTCTTCACCTCATAATGGCGCAACCCTGACCGCTCTTGTCGAGAACACCTTGCCACTCGCTCTACAGATGATTGCTCTCCTTGCCGCTGTGCAGGGCGATGATCAACTTATTGACTACGACTTTGGCCTTGATCAATGGGGTCTGGTCAGGCAGCCAGGTGAATCAATAAGTGATTATATCGATCGCGTCTCCCAGAGCAAAATCTGGCAATCAACGAAAGATAATGCTGAATGGGATGTCAGTCCGGATGGTGCTGTGGCCTTAAGCGGATGGGTACGTGCTCAGCCTGACATTTACTACTTCTCCGTCAGTAATGAGCAAACATTCAAAAATATCATCACGGGTCATCAGGACCCGGATCCTGACATGAATCCGGTGTTTATCCCGTTCTCGTTCTACATGGGTTCACATACAAGCCATAAGTCAGGTCATGTAATCATCGACAGCACCTGGTGGCCCAAACGATGGAGTAGCCAACACAGTCGCGATGGCTGGACCCACTCTTAACACAACTGATCAAGTCATAGCGTATGATGGAACTCCTCATGTGGGGTTATGGAATTCTCTTGGAACTATGCATAACTACGGACATCTCGACATTGTTGGTATGGGTCTAAGGGATATGCGATCCTGGTTTCGCGGGATTGCAGGTTTCCTTGCCTCGCTTCCCGCATAGTCTTTCAATCTGATCAAGAATGCCGACTCAGACAGGTTATCGAGAACATACCGCTGAGCCGGCATTCTTTGTTGTGCTCGCCCGTGATCTCTGGCTAACATATCAGGCCTTTTAGTGCAAAAACAGGCGATGCCACCTACATCATCCAAACCCCGATTATATGGCATAGTTCGCGTTCGATGAGGTTACTTTTGCTCTCGGTCAAGGAGTTCATGCTTAGATATGAGTGAACTTTAGTACGCAAAAATGGCAGATTACTCCCGCATGATCTGCCATTTTCTCTGCCGTGAAATTAGGCGGTCTCTATTGTTGGACTTGCACTTTCACCGGGCGTCTCCTGGGCAATTGCAGCAGGAGCCTCTTCGGCATAGTCACCCTCTTGCGCAGGCCGCTTGAAGATGTAGTAAGCCGAGTTAGAGGTCAGAGACTGGATGCTAACCAGTTCCCAACCCTCTTGTCCCAGTCCATTCATATAGCGGCGTGCGAAGGTGCTACGCCGTTCGTCACCGATCAAGGTCTCAAGCCCTTCGCAAGAGATACGCCCACGATAATCAATATAAACAACCTTGTAGGCCCATTGCCCCATAGTGTTTGCTCCTTCTTAACAGCAGGTAAGAACACATCTTTGTGCCTTATTGCGTCACTCATCTCGAATACAGTTACTATCATATTTTGTGTATAATAGAGTCCCTACCTATATGGACCTTCAACACCATATCCGATGGCATTTCACCAGAGAACAACTCGAAGGATCCATGTTTGATCATCTCGCCTCGCTTGCAGATAATGTACACAGGCAAGAGCGCTCTCCCGAACAATCAGTGCTACGCTGGGTTCCACAATCAACGTCTCATCAATTGCAGGTGCCATACTGGTAGGTTCGTCCGCACAGTAGTAAGTATAACCGCGACTGCGGCAAACGACACCGCCATTTTCAACAGTTTTTAAGCAGAGAGAATTATCTAGCAGGCACCTGTCTATTTCTACAGGTTCATATGAGCTGACGCTGTAACTCTTCGGGTCTTCTCCCTACCTGCGGTGGCTCACTCTCGTTTGATGTATGTTTTGTTGCCCGTGGTGGAAGTTGCGGCACAACTTCCACCACGGGCAACAAAACATACATCAAACAGCCTGCGAAGCGCCTATGGCGCTGAGGATGCAGGCAAAGGAGCCAGAATTGTGTAAAATTCTCAGGGGTTAATGGAGTGGTAAGCCAATGGAGAAGGTCGTGCCTCTTTGTTCCTCACCAGATGACATCAGGCATAACTCTCCTCCATGAGCCTCTATGATTGATTTTGTGATATAGAGACCCAGGCCAGAACCCTCTCGCCCGTTTGTTGCCTGCAGGCGTGTATAGGGACGGAAGAGTCGCCCAACCTCTGCCGAAGGAATGCTGGCACCCTGGTTATGGACACTAACATGGGCCGCATCGTTGGTTGCCCAGACACGAACCGTAATGACGGTATCTTCATCAGAATATTTGATAGCATTGTCAAGCAGATTCCCAATAGCCTGCTGAAGACGACCTCCATCCCAGTTACCTCTGAGAGGAGCATCAGGAGCCTCCACTACAAGCTTATGATAGGGAGCGACGGGACGTACATGTTCCACCATCTCTGTCGCCAGGTCTACCAGATCGCAGCATTCACACCACAAGGTGAACTGACCAGAAGTGAGGCGCGAGGCATCCAGTAAATCACTCACAAGGCGACTCAGGCGACGGGCCTGACTGATAATAATGTTTGTGTTACGTTGAACCGTCTCGCTCCGCATTGGTCTTGCGCTACCATCTTTGGCCGCCTGGACATTACGGGTAAGCATCTGCGCATAGTTGATAATGGGAGTGAGTGGCCCACGTAACTCATGAGCAATCATGGCTGTAAATTGCTCTTTAGACGCCAACTGATCTTGTAGTGAGTGATTGGCCGCAGTGAGTTCATCTATCTTATGCTGTAATGCCTGAATAATCTCCTCTTGAGATTTTTCCCCCTTCACTTGCATGGCTGTATGTCTCCTCCACAAATAACGTCATCTTAAATCCTGAAGGAAGCCCTCCCTGGAAAATAGTGGTTGTGTAATAGTATACAGTGAAACAAGAAAGAATGTTACGTCTCTGGTATTTCCTAGGAATATTGGATAAATTCCAGGGGGCCTCTCTCTCATCCTATATCATGACTCAGGAAGTAAGTTGAGTTCTTGTAATTCTTCTTGCGCCATCTCACTAAATTTTGTGACATCCAGAGTAAGATCGACATGTGCAATCATGTGGCGAATGCGCTCAATGGTGCTCACACGTATATAATAATCAGAAGTAAGTAAAAGCTCACCAACGGCTATTTCTATCTGGTTTCGCTGGATTGCAGCAAGTACTGATTCTTCCATTGTCTATTCATTTCCTTTGTGGTACACAGAAGTAGCGTAGGTCCTTTTTCTACGCTACTTTGCACTTGCTGTGGTGGAGGTTTTGCTTTCACTGGAAGTTGTACTCGTTGTATCTGATTTACTCGCGGCTGGCTTACTCTCGCTTGCTGTCTGTGTTTCTGTGGAAGTGCTCTCTGTTTTCTTCGTTTCCCCGTTATTGGTTCCGAGAGAACCTTTGCCATGATCAGTCTTGTAGAAGCCAGAACCCTTGAAGACAATGCCGGCAGGATGGTAAACTCTACGAATAGGTCCCCCACATTCGGGACAAATGGTTAAAGCTTCATCAATCATTTTCTGCCACACATCGAAGCGGTGGCTACAAGTTTGACAGAGATACTCGTACGTTGGCATAAATCAATCACCTCTTGATAAAGTGGATACACTTGCTAATAAGTGCCTATCTGCGAAGAATGGATAACCCGTACAGTTGCCCTTCTGCTCTAAATAGTAGCGTGAAATTGTCAAGTTGTCAATCATTATAGGAGACTGCTAGCACTCAATATGGGCCAGTGGCGAACTGGAGATTATTCCACTCGACCGATATGCTCTTTCACTTTCTTAGCGGCATCATGGGTCATGCCTTCAAGTGCGGCAAGCTCCTCAATGCTGGCTGCGCTGATAGCGCGGACTGAACCAAAATGTTTCATCAGGGCCTGTTTGCGCCTGGGACCAATTCCCGGTATTTCGTCGAGGATAGAGGTAAAAGCACGATCAGAGCGCAGTTTGCGGTGATAGGTAATACCAAAACGGTGTGCTTCGTCACGGATGCGTTGTACCAGATAGAGTCCTTGTGAAGAGCGTGGCAAGATAATTGGCTCAGGTGAACCTGGAATGAAAATCTCTTCGTTCTCCTTTGCCAGTCCTACGGTTGGAATATCAAGATGCAACTCCTGCATAACTTCCATAGCCGCACTTAACTGGCCTTTACCTCCATCGATAATTATCAGATCTGGCAGCGCCCAATCATGTTGTAATTGAGACGCCTGTTTCTCGCCTGTTGCAGTTGTTTCCACTGTTCCCTCGAAGACGCTCTCTGTACGAGAGGTCTCTTCCTGTACAGTATCTACAGATGCTTTGCGGAACCTCCGACGTAATACCTCCTGGTGGCTAGCAAAATCGTTTGGTCCCTCGACCGTCTTAATTTTGAAACGACGATACTCGCTATTCTTCGGACGTCCCCCCTCGAAGACAACCATCGCACCAACCGAGTTGGTGCCCTGAGTATTAGAGATATCGTAACACTCGATACGTTGTGGAGGAACAGCTAAGTTCAGTGCCTCCTGTAGTTCCTCCAGGGCAAGTTGCGTCTTCTGGCTATCGGTCAGCCACTTGATACGCTGCTGTTCCAGGACTTCTTGCGCATTCTGTTTGACCATCTCGATGAGTCGCACTTTATCGCCTCGTTTAGGCACACTAATGCTCACTGTTGCACTTGTGCTAGCCGATGAGGTATCCTTGCGTTTCTCCTTGAGCCAGTTCTGGATGATTGCCCGATCATCGGGTTCTACCTCGACAAGGATTTCAGCAGGGATATGTGGCGAACTCTCGTAGAACTGTTGCAAGAAGGAGGCCATAATCTCGCCAGGGCTACTCTCGCGGGTGCCTTGCAGGATAAAGTATTCACGTCCGACAAGTTTGCCATTGCGGAAGAAGAAGACCTGGGCACAGGTTTCGTCATCTCCGCCGGCAAGGGCTATCACATCCTGATCATCCTGTCCCTCTGTGTTGACGATGCGCTGTTTCTCCATGACGCGTTCAACGGCTTTAATTCGGTCACGTATACGAGCGGCCTCTTCAAAGTTGAGATTTTCGGCGGCCTGCTCCATCTTCTCATACAGGGCCTTGAGTACCTCTTCGTGTTTACCTTCCAGGAAAAGGATCACTTGCTTGATCATGGCATCATATTCTTGCCGCGAGGTGTAGGCAACACAGGGCGCTGTGCAGCGATGAATATAATATTGGGTGCAAGGACGAGCAAGCAGTTTCTGCTTCCAGTTCGCAGACAGTTCTCCATTGCGTGGGGATGCCCAACCGCTGGCATCATAGCGGCAAGTGCGAAAGGAGAAGAGCTTGTTGAGTAAGTCGAGCGTCGCGTCAACTGCACCTGCATTAGTATACGGTCCAAAATAGCGATTGCCGTCGCGTTGGAAACTGCGCACACGATAGACACGAGGAAAATCTTCTGCCAGTGAGATTTTGATGTAGGGGTAGCTTTTATCGTCACGAAGCAGAACATTGTATTTAGGGCGGTACTGCTTGATATAGTTGCACTCCAGAACCAGCGCCTCAACCTCGTTCTTGACAACGAGAAACTCGATGTCGTCGATTTTTGCTACCATACTCCGATTTTTCGGGCTGAGATCGGTAGACTCCTGAAAATAAGAACGCACGCGGTTATAGAGTGAGTTAGCTTTTCCGACGTAGAGAATGCTTCCCTGAGCGTCTTTCATAAGATAGATGCCAGGTTTATGGGGAAGTGAGTTCAGGACTGACTGAATTTTTTCGTTCATAATATTTCTGGATAACCTTGAGAAGAGAGAATAGTAGATGGCTGAGTGTCGATGTTATGATTACATTATACACCTTGCAAGAGGAAAATGCCCGTCGTAGGGGCGCGGTTCACAAGCCTGTGATGGCATTAACAATATAACGGTCAAAATACTGTAAAACGCTATATTGGGGCCAATCATGATAGCCAGAACGGCATACATAATGTATACTGTAACTTGCCTTTATACTATGGTGTTTCATAGTATTTCTCACCAATAGAAACGAGCGGCTAATAACCAACTGCTCCAGGTTGTGTGTCATTTATGGGCTGTATTGGTACGGCTGGACATGTCGATCACGGCAAGTCAACGTTAGTCAGGGTGTTGACAGGTATTGATCCTGATCGGCTGGCAGAAGAAAAAGAACGGGGCATGACGATCGACCTCGGTTTTGCATGGCTGACATTGCCAGGTGGGCGCGAGGTGAGTATCGTAGATGTACCAGGACATGAGAGCTTTATTAAGAATATGCTGGCTGGCATCGGGGGCATCGATGCGGCTCTGCTGGTGGTTGCTGCCGATGAGGGAGTCATGCCACAGACACGTGAGCATCTGGCAATTCTCGATCTGCTCCATGTACGACGTGGAGTGGTTGCGTTGACAAAGATCGATCTGGTGGATGAAGAATGGCTTGAGCTGGTGCGTGAAGAGGTTGCAGAACAACTGAAACCAACAACCCTGGCTGATGCACCTATCCTGCCAGTTTGCGCCCATACCGGACAAGGGCTGGGCGCACTCTTAGCCGAACTGGATCGTATCCTCGCAGAATCCCAGTACCGCCAGAATATTGCACGTCCACGCCTGCCCATTGATCGCGTCTTTTCCATGACAGGTTTTGGTACTATTGTCACAGGTACGCTACTCGATGGTACCTTTAAGGCGGGACAGGAAGTTGTGATTTTGCCTCAGGGAATAAAGACGCGGATTCGTGGCCTTCAGACGCATAAACAGCAAGTTGAGGCAGCACAACCAGGTAACCGTGTGGCAATGAACCTGATCAATGTGAACCGTACTGACCTGGAGCGTGGCAATATCGTGGCCCTTCCTGGACAAATGCGCACAACCATACTCTTTGATGTACGTATTCACCTGCTGACCACTGTCCAGCACCCTCTGCTACATAATAGCCTGGTTGACTTTTATAGTGGATCGCAGGAGATTCCTGCTCGTGTGCGGCTCCTCGATACAGATGAATTACAACCTGGAGAAAGTGCATGGGCGCAGTTGCGGTTAGCTCGTCCCGTGGTCGTAGCGCGCCGTGACCGTTTTATTCTACGTCTTCCATCACCCAGCATGACTATTGGGGGAGGAGAGATCGTGGATGTGCAACCACGCTATCATCGTCGTTTTCAGCAGCCAGTAGTAGAGGTCCTGGAGCGATTGGAGCAGGGTTTACCAGAGGAACTGGTGCTGGCAGCTCTGGATAGACGGCGTAGTGCTGCCAAAACGACAGTAACCAGCATAAAATCCTGGCATGGGCTTATAGGGTATGAATTAACAGATATCGTCAAGGTCTGTAATTTGTCTGAAGATGTGACGCAACGGGCTATAGAGACGTTGTTATCAGAGGGAAGAGTACGTCAAGTCGGCTCATTTTGGTTTGCACAACCCATCTGGGATGCACTGGTGGAAGAATCTGCTAGCCTGCTAAGAGAATACCATCAACTGTATCCACTACGGAGCGGTCTTTCTAAAGAAGAATGGCGTACACGGCTGAAATTTACTCCAAAGATGGCGAGTGAGGTCTTTGCCCAGTTACAGGAAGGGAGACAATTGGAGGTTGTTGTGGACAGAGGGGCTGCCAGCTCAGGAGGAGAATATAGGCAGGAGGCACTCCTGCGGGCCGGTGGCCTGATTCGCCTCCCAACCTTTACACCCTGCTTTACCGCTGAGCAATTGCGACAAGTTGAGCGATTGCTACAGCACTTCCGGGAGAGTCCATATATGCCACCAGGACGAGTTGAAGCGGAAAAGATGGTCGGCGCCGATGTATTAACTGCATTGTTGGAGCAAGGACAGTTGGTAAAATTGGGAGATAGCGTTTTGTTTCTGCGGGAAACCTATGATGAAGCAATCACAAGATTAGTAATATATTTACGTGAGTATGGTAAAATAACGGTGGCAGAAGCACGTGATCTCCTGGGAGCAAGCCGGAAGTATATTCTCCCACTTCTTGAACACATGGATGTTCTGCACATAACACGACGTATGGGTGATGAGCGTATATTAGGAACAATGGCTCTGCGTCCTGCTGAAACGAATGTTCGTCATGAAATATAACTATCAGGTTCGTTATCAAGAGTGTACAATAGGGGAAACTCCTACTTTCGGGCAGAGTGTTCCATTCTTTCACAGAATAGGTTAAAATAGTGGCACAGTAGTATACTCGGCTGGATTGGCCTGATTGATTCCCTGGTAGGGGAAACATCATCAAACAACCTGGTGCTATCATCGATCTACACTTTTTGGCTATAGTAGGTGTGGCCCTCACTTGTCCTGGTGAATATTCAGGACTTCTTGAGGCCATTCTGTGGTAGGACAATCGGTTAGGCGTCCATCAAGAATGTTCTAACAATGCTGGCCTACCTGGCAAGGGAAGGCGACCCTTCTAGTCGTCTGTACAGTGCGGAGAGCTATGCAAATCGAAGTTTTGGGTGAGCGATACCAGTTACAAGATCCCATAGGTCGTGGTGGCATGGCTACGATCTATCGAGGACGTGATACACGCATGGACCGCGTCGTGGCTATTAAAGTGCTACGGGAAGTCTATAGCACCGACCCAAAGTTTGTAACGCGCTTTCAGCGAGAGGCGAAGGCTGCATCTGCATTGCAGCATCCGAATATCGTGCAGGTCTATGACTATGGGCAGACTGACGGTAACTATTTTATCGTCATGGAGTTAGTCGAAGGTACGGATCTGAGGCGCTATCTACGCTCTCGTGGTGTACTGGCTATTGACCGTGCCATTATTATTGCTCACGATGTCGCCCTTGGATTGGGGGCTGCTCATCGTCGTGGCATCGTTCATCGCGATGTGAAGCCACAAAATATCCTGGTGGGACGTGATGGTTCGATCAAACTCACTGACTTTGGTATTGCCAGCGTCTATAAAGATATCAATGCTGAGCGTCTCACAACCACTGGTATGACACTGGGTACGGTTCAGTACTATGCACCAGAGCAGGCACAGGGCGAAATTGTTAATCCTGCAGCAGATGTGTATGCTCTAGGTATTGTGATGTATGAGATGCTCACGGGGCGCACCCCTTTTGATGGCGATACGCCGGTGGCTGTCGCTATGCAGCATATTCAAGACACTCCGACGCCCCCCAGCCACCTCAATCCAAATATACCTCCAGCTCTCGAAGAGATTATTTTGCGCTGTCTGGAAAAAGTGCCTGAGATGCGCTACCGAGATGGAAGTACGCTGGCACGTGCTCTTGAGTTGCTCGGCGAAGAAGAAATAGGGGAAGGGCTTCCTGCTAATATGACTTCTGGAGGAGCCGCGACTACTCTAGCTAATGGGCACTCCTCCCCTGACCAGATGCTTCAACGCCAGAGTGGGATATTACGTGCTCAATCAGCTGTGCCATCCCATCACACAATGGACCCCCTTTCCTATACGCAAAACGGGGCACAAGATTTTAATGCCAGCACAACTCAGATGGAGCAGCCTTATGTCCCTGAACCAGGTGCCATGCTCGGCAGTTCTTCCAAGCAAATCGCATTCGGAGGAGATGCCGGATTAACGCGTCCTTTCAGGAAAGGGAGCTTCGGTACCCCACAAAGTCAACGTGAATCGCGCTTCGCCAGTGTTATTACTGTCCTTATATTACTTGCAACATTAGTACTATTAGGTTTTAGCCTGTTTCTGGCGAGCGTACTTGGTTTCTTGCCTCTATTCGGACCGAAGCCAAATGTGACCCCTACCAGTGGGACAGCATTAAGTGTTGTACCCAATCTTCTGCATATGACTCTTTCAGAAGCTCAAGCAGAAGCAACCCAAAGGGGCTTTACAGTCTCTGTGGGAGATGGTGACTCGAAGACAGGTGTGGTGATTGATCAATCCCCTCAACCTGGTACGAATGCACTACCCAGATCGTTGATAGTCCTCAGTTTCGGGCCTGCCTTAACGTCAACGGCTACGGTTCGGCTTCCCCCTGACCTGATCGGTAGTACCCTGGCACATGCTGAGGAAGAACTCAATACTCTCCATATTCCGTTTACAGTCGTTTCTACTGGTCTTGATCCAGCCCAGCAACCAAATATAGTGGTGAAGACAGATCCGGACGCAGTGATGAATAGCGCTATCCCGGTTGGGCAGATGGTAAAACTGTTTGTGGTAAATTTGACAACGGGTACTCCTACTGTAACCCCCGGTATAACGCCTACGCCTACAACTGCGCCACCTACACCTACGGCAACACCTACGACTGCGCCTACACCTACAGCAACGCCTATAACGCCTACACCTACAGCAACGCCTATAACGCCTACACCTACAGGGACACCATCATAATGCTGCTGTGATATCAAAGTGGGTTGAGGAGCATTGAAAATAATGGAGTTCAGGAGGCCGCTGGTTTCCTGAACTCCATTCATGAGTCATCCCGGTAACTATTCAGGTCCATTTTTCTGATTCCTCAGCGCCTTCGGCGCTTCGCAGGGTATTTTGGTAATGAGTCATCCCGAACTTTTGAAAAAGTTCCCAAAACCGGGGGTGCAGGGTTTCCCTGCCGGGGCTTGGGGTGTCCCCAATAGCTTCTT
Source organism: uncultured Chloroflexia bacterium (assembly GCA_963814985.1). GTDB lineage: Bacteria > Chloroflexota > Ktedonobacteria > Ktedonobacterales > Ktedonobacteraceae > CAWFFV01. The sequence goes on from CAWFFV010000107.1 coordinate 14,386, forward strand.
TTTCCTCTCTTCCGCCGCAAGCGGCGAGCAAAAGAAGGAAAAGATGTTTTTCGGGGACACCCCGAACCCCGGCAGAAGGCTGCCGCCCTCTGCACTCCCGCTTGCCAAACAGGTAAAAAGGGCATTTCATGTCCCGGAAAAGTTCGGGATGACTCATTAAGAGCGAGCCACCTGCGGTGGCGAGGGTACCTGAATAGTTATCGGGGGACACCCCAAAAGAGACACTGCGCTTACAATGAGAAGGCGACAACAAAATTTCTCTGTGTGATCGCCTTCTTCTTATACAAGGTCGGTTAAATGCTGCTTCGTATCCGTGTGATATACTCTTATGAGTGAAACCTGGCTGTGCTGAATACCATGCGATACTTCATGTTGAGAAGTCTGCCAAGGCTTTTTGATAAGTAAACAGCACATACAGTTAACAAGCAGGCATTAGGGTGGGGATATGAAGTTTCACGTGGAGGCCACGCACAGAGTAGAACAACACTCATTTATTCAATATGTTTCTCACGTTGAATGACTCGTGCTTACTTCTTCCCTACCAACACCAAAACAAACGATGAGGACTACTCAACCATGATGAAACTAGATGGAGCAATATCGCCAGAGAACACGCTGTTCGTCCTGCTCTGTTTCGAGGGGCCAGATGTCTACTCCACTGCCGGTGGTTTGGGGACACGCGTCTCAGAACTGAGTGAGGCCCTGGCCGTCCAGGGATACACCACACACCTTATTTTTATCGGGGACCCTTATAAGCCATCAACGGAACTACGTGTGGATGATCGCCTGATACTGAAACGTTGGTCGCAATGGGTGAGCAAATACTACACTCATGGTGTCTATGATGGCGAGGAACAGAAGCTGTATGATTATAATGAAAGTGTCCCATATCACATTTATAGTGAGATAGTGCGGCCAGCCGTACACGAGGGCAAGACGGTCGTTATTATGGGCGAAGACTGGCATACAGTAGAAACTATATGCCGTATCTCAGATTTATTGCACTGGTTTGGGGTGCGTCAGAAAGTTTTACTGCTATGGAATTTGAATAGCTTAATGTCACTCCATCGCGTCAACTGGTCACGTCTCAACTTCGTAGCAACACTCTGTACTGTCAGTAAATATATGAAGCACAAGATGTGGAGCCTGGGTGTCAATCCTCTGGTGATCCCTAATGGCATTCCTACACGTCACCTGATTCCTGCTGATGAAGCAGCGGTGGAACGTTTACGTGCTATTGTTCGGCATGATGATCCACATCGGTTCTTCCTCTTCAAAATTGGTCGCTTTGATCCCGATAAGCGCTGGATGATGGCGATCGAGGCGGTAGCTCGTCTGAAACACAGTGGCCACCCTGTTACGCTCCTTGTACGCGGTGGAATTGAACCGCACGGAGCAGACGTTTTTCAACATGCCTATAACCTTGGCCTGAGTATCCGAGATGTTGTGGCGCAACGGCCTAACCTGACACAATGTCTGGATGCCATAGAGCAGGCAGGCCCGGCCGACATCTACAACCTGCGCTTCTTCCTTCCCGAAGAATTTGTACGCACGGCCTATGCTGCTGCTGATGCGACGCTGGCAAATAGTGGGCACGAGCCTTTTGGGCTGGTTGCTCTGGAAGTCATGGCTGCACAAGGCATCGCCATAACAGGCTGCACCGGGGAAGACTATGCTGTCTCGTTTGAAAATACCATTGTCACAGAAACCGATGATCCCGATGAGATTGTTGGATATCTGCTCCACCTGCGTCGCCATCCAGAGGAGCAGGAGCGCATCCGCCAAAATGGCTATCTTGCTGCCAAACAGTTCTTGTGGGATCGTGTGATCGAAAATCTTGTAGGGAAATTAGAGTTTCTTGCTCGCAAACAGCATATCAACCTGCCATCCCAGGCTCTGGTCGATGCGCTGAAAGAGGCATCTGAACTCGGACAAACGGCGCATGAAGAACCTAGCAGCATAGTTTGAGAGGATAGAGAGTATGGTTGCAGATCTGGCAATCTATACCGTGGTACATCAACCGCGCCGCTTAAAATTGCCGGCACAGCCGATCCCACGTGGAGCCTCGGTTGAAGATATTACTCACTGTCTGTTTGATGAACGTATGAATGAGCACTACTTTAGAAAAGTAGCGCAGTATAGTTATTATCCAGCTGCACGCATGTTTTTAGATCTGGTGCGGCAAGGGATGCAACTTTCGATCGGTTTCTCTCTCTCTTTTCTCCGTCAGGCCGCTGCCTGGGATACGGATTTGCTGGATCTCTTTCGTGAACTGGTGGCTGAGAAGAATGTAGAGCTTATCGGTGTCGAACCCTATCATAGTTTCCTTTTTCTTCTTGACCTACCAGCCTTTATTTTGCGTATGCAGAAAATGGCGAACGAATTAGAGCGTCTTTTTGGGAAGCGTCCGGTCGTAACGGATACCACTGAGATGTGTATGTCTGCGACCCTTTATGATGCATTGGATACGGCGGGGTTTCGTGGTATCGTCATGGATGGGCGTCCCTGGGTGATGGATTGGCGCGAGAGTACTCATCTCTACTATTATCGCGAAGATACCCCTTATGCTCTTCCAATTAAAGCAGGGACTCGCACGAGACGAACAGGACGTAAACCGATTACTGAACTGGGGCATAACAACAGTCCCTATTTGCTCACCCGGCATATGCCATTGAGTGATGACGTTGGCTATCGTTTCTCCAATCAGGGCTGGTCGGGTTACCCGCTCTATGCAGACACCTACGCCAATTGGGTTGCTGACACCTGGGGCGATCTGTTATTTCTCGGTTGGGATTTCGAGACCTTTGGTGAACACCACCGTCAGGACAGTGGTATTTTTGAGTTTATGCATGCTCTTCCCGGCGAGCTTACCCGTCGTGGAGTAAGTACTTATACGGCCAGTGCCATTATCGAACGCCATCGTGCACAAGCTCACAATCTGCCACTCCCAGTGTTCCCAACGACATGGGCTGGTAGTGGTGGTATGGAGTTTTTCCTGGGCAATAGCGCACAGCAAACGATCCTGCAACTGATGGGTCACGTCTATGGCATGGCAAAGCTCACCGAACATCCTGATTTAATCGACCTTGCCATGTGGCTCTCGCAATCCGATAACCTGCACCTGATCCAATGGTATGGGCGAAGCGGCCCTGAGGCTGAGGTTTCTGCCTATTTTACACCAAAGGAGTGGTGGGAACTGGGAGCCAATGGAGTTATTCACGAACAGCAGCAAGTCTATTTAAATGCATTACATGCAATGGAACCTTACTTACCTGCACGCCTGTTACGCCAGACGAAGCGCAGACAGGTAAACCGTAGGACAGCTCTACGCAAACAGGAGTTAGAGTTGAGCCAGATGGCCCGAAGAGGATAGTTTGCCGGTGGCCTGCAAACATAATGTTGCCGGTGGTGGGGGTTGCGGCGCAACCCCCACCACCGGCAACATTATGTTTGCGAAGTGCCAAAGGCACTGAGAAAGTAAAAAAGGATTTGCCACAAGAAATACCTCATGGTTAAGATAGCAAAACACTTCTATTACTTTTCACCCCTTTATCCGCAAAAAGTTGACTCATCCTGGTCTATTTAGATAGACTCTATAATAATATAGTAGATTTAGTGACGAGGTAGGCCATGCCACATTCCAACTATCTTCCGCCTTTCCCGGATGATGACGCAAAATGGACAGAGAACCGTTTTCCGGATGCTGCCCCTTTTTCTTCACCGTTTGCTCCTTCCGCACCGGCGAATGCCTTCTTCGAGCCGCGTCAGGCTAACAAATCTGAGCAGTTTACGCCAATTCCACAAAATAAGCGGGCGTTGTCAACAGAACCTCTCTCAAATATTGCCGGACCCATTCACGATATAGCGACCACTCAATCACTGGTTTCCGCTTTGCAGTCTACGATGACCACAAAACAGACACAGAAGCGTCCCGTGGTCATTCCTGGTGCAAAGAAACGCGAACAGACAATGAGCAGGTCAAAAACCCCGGCACAGCGTATGCGTCTTCGTATGCGCTACGGCATTGTGCTTGGTATTCTTCTACTGGTCCTGGTGACCACGTTGCTGTCGCTGGCTCCCCTGGGTGGTGGACAGGGTAGCTTCTCACTCTTCACTAGCGTTATGGAATGGGTGGGTGTACAACAACAAAATCAGAACATTGCTGGACATATGACCGGCAATCCAGTCGTAAATGCTGCCCTGTCTAACCTTGATTTGCCGAGGAGCCAATATGTTGGAATTGCCCGACAAGATGCCGTAGATGCCGGCATCTCACCAGACTATTTTGTCCGGCAGATCTACCAGGAGAGCAGCTTCAATCCGAACGCAGTTTCACCGGCGGGAGCGGTCGGGATTGCCCAGTTCTTACCCAGTACGGCTGCTGGACTGGGAATTAATCCCTGGGATCCGATCTCTGCGCTCAAAGGTGCTGCACGTCTGATGGCGAACTCTGCACGCATATATGGTGGAGACTATGCCAAAGCTCTTGCAGCTTATAATGCAGGGAGTGGAACAGTAAACTACGCAGTCCAGGTTGGTGGAGCCAACTGGCTGAATTATCTGCCAGCTGAGACAAGAAACTATATCCGCATAATTATGGGAATTTAACGAAAAAATAAACTAGCAAGAAGCCACGCCCGGTATCTAGCGTGGCTTCTTGCTAGTTTCTCATTGACTGAAGAGGTTCAAAAATTTTGTCCAGGTCACAAATGGCAGAAGTATGGGAACTTTTCTCTCGGGAGGGACGTCTTGATGGTAAAGGTTCTACGTCCCACAGGGAGAAGAGGCACCCCGAGGTATCGCGTCCTCCTGGGCTGGCCATCATCGGTAAACTGAATTGATGGACACGATATCTCTCTTGTTTCAAGGATGAGAGAGCCATATTGGATAGTGTATGCTGTTCGTGAAGGCTAGTAAAAAGGAGATCATGTAATGAATACTGCTTTTTTCCTACGGCGACGATTGCTCTTGTACTCTGCTCTACTTACTCTCGCACTGGTTTTTGTACTTACGGCTTGTGGTTCAAACACAAATACAGGTGCAACAGGTTCTTCCAGTCCATCATCTACCTCAACTCCTGTGGGGATTTACGATACTGCCACTGGTTGTCCCAGTAATACAGTGGTGACGACTGCACCAGCCAGAGCAAATGTAATCGTAGTGCCTGCTCAGGTCAATACAACGATTACTGCACACAATGGCGATGTGATTGAGATCCGTTTACCCTTTGGTCACAGGTGGAACGGACCAGGCGTTTCTCAAGGTGTGCTGGAACTTCAGATGCCCTACGGCTATGCTTCGCAAAGCGATGGTGCCTGTATATGGCGTTTTGTTGCCAAAGGTATTGGTACAACCAAACTGAATTTCTCCAATCAGGCTCTCTGTAAAAAGGGGCAGATGTGCCCAATGTATATTGCTCTGTTTCCCTTCACTATTGAGGTAAAATAGGGGAAAATCCCCTGTAGGCATGAGTCATCCCGAATTTCTCGAACATGCGTTCTGTTCCCTTCAAGCCCCTTGAGAAGCGGGATTGCAAAGGGCAGCCGCCCTTTGCCGGGGTTGCAGGGGCGCCCTCTGCTTCTTTCTCTCTCCTCTCGCGCCGCCTGCGGCGGCGCACAAAAGAAGAAAAAGGAGTTTTTCGGGGACACCCCGAACCCCGGCAGGGGGCAGTGCCCCCTGCACCCCATTTTTGGAACTTTTGGTCAAAAAGTTCGGGATGTCCATGCCTACCGTATGAAGGCATACAAATTCCCATTGTTTGCCCCAACAAACAGCCAGGAATGCAAGACTGCCGGTGAAGAGGTCATTGTACTATGTACATCCGCATATTGTAACAGGTGCCCCGTTTGAGCATCGATGACCTCAACGCCTCCATCACCAGAACCAAAGCTGTCACCTATGTCGATATAAAGCGTCTGGCCAACGATAGAAGGCGAAGCATAAACGATCATAGGAATAGCATGCTGCCAGCGTGGAGCACCGGTCTGAGCATCCAGTGCCCAACTTACGGATCGCCTGATAAACACACCCACAGCATAGAGCGTCCCATTTGCAAATATGGGTGAGCTAAAGACATGGTCTCCCACACCCGTATGCCACAAAACTTTTCCATTTGAGGCATCCAGGCTATAAATAAAGCCATCTTTGCCACCAACGGCAACGCGCAACTGACCTTTTTGATCATGATAGAGCAGTGGTCCAGCGCCAACATCCGTGTCTGAAACATCACGTGTTACAGAACGCCAATGCCAGATGCGCTGTCCATTATGCAAATTCAGTGCCAGTACACCATCATCCGGGTCACCCGTTCCCACATAGACGATCCCTCGTGCCACATCGATAGCAGGCGAACTCCATATCCCTGCTCCTCGCACATCATTCCCCTGTGTCGAAGCACGCCAGCGCAGTTGGCCCGTTGCTGCATCAAAGGCAAGGAGTTCTCCAGAGATTTCTGGCTGTCCGTTGAGCGCTGAGGCAATACCGATGACAACCAGCCCATTAGCAACGGCTGGTGACGACCAGAATTTTGCTCCTGGTATCCCTAGTTGAGTTTGCCAGCGTACACTCCCTGTTTTAGCATCGATAGCATAGAGTGTGCCATCAACGGCAGCAACATAGAGCACACCATTTTGTATAGAAGGCGAACTGTAAACAGGGGAACTGACCTGGATGTGCCATCGGGGTTTACCGGTACGAATGTCAAGTGCGGCAAGGGTATTATTGCTCGTAGAGGCCGTGTAGACAATCCCATTCTGGACGATGGGAGAGGAGAAGACGGGACCTCCAATGCAATATGACCAGGCAAGAGTAAGTTTGCTCTTGTTATCTGTGGTAAGAGAGCCATCTCTGTTCAGATTGCCACGAAACATGGGCCATTCGCCCTGTACAGCGGGAACTGAGGTAGCTGGTAAGCTGGTGTGTGTCTGGTCTGTGGGAGTACATCCCTCTGGCGTCTGCGTTCTGGTTGGCGCTGGCGTAGTAGTAGTTCGAGAGCAGGCCGTCAAGATCAGCATGCAGAGACACACCGTAGTAAATAGCATGTGTTGATATGGAACGTGCTTCATGTCTGGTATTGTAGCATAGGTAATAGAACTTCTGTCTACTCTCCGGGGACTATTGGGAGAATGGCAATAAGCATATGAGGTCCCAAAATTTTTGTGATGCTCAATACGTAAGATATAATGACAACAATACCACTACCAGTGTCATCGATGGAAGGATAGGTCAACGTATGGAGCAAGAGAACGGGCCTGGCACAATTGCCGATGCAAACAAGAAAGCATATCGCCATCGTATTGGCTTTATGGCCAATTCACCAAATTTTCCTGGTGAATGGGATAAGGTGATCGAAAAGGTCAAGATTGCCGATGAGTTGGGCTTTGACTCGATCTGGCTGGGCAAGTCATGGGGCTATGAACTCTTTACCTCCATGGCTGACCTGGTACATGCTACTAAGCATATTAAAATTGGGGCTGGCATTGCTAATGTTTATTCGCGTACCCCTGGTCTGCTTGCCAGCACTGCCGCAACTCTTGATGAGCGTTCAGGTGGACAAATAATGCTTGGTCTGGGTGATCGGGTGCTAATGTTGTTGAGCACTGGCATGGTGTTCCTTTTCAAAAACCTGTCAGGCGTACACGTGAGTATGTTGAAATCATTCGCATGATCCTGCGAGGCGAGAAACTGGTTTACCACGGTGAATTCTTCAACTTAGAACGCGGCTTTAAACTGCGTTTCACTCCGCTTCGTGCCGATCTGCCTATCTACATTGCCGCTATGGGACCCAGGAACGTCATGCAAGCAGGGGAGATTGCCGATGGTGTGTTACCAATCTACTGGCCTGCACATAAATGGGGCGAGATGCGTAAGCAGCTTGATGAGGGAGCACAGATCGCTGGACGCCCATCCCATAGTGCCGCAATTGCGCCCTATATCACAAACATTATTCTGCCGGAAAGCGCCAATGAGCAGGATATCATGGCAGCCCGATTCTTTGCAGCATCGCCTCTAGCTTACTATATTGGTAAAATGGGCGTCTATTATGCGCAGATGCTAACACGTCATGGTTTTGGGGAGGATGTTCAGGCTGTGATCGAAGGCTGGAAAGGTGGAATGAAGACAGCAATCGATGCTATCAGCCCACGCCTGCTCGATGCTGTCAGCATCATTGGAACTCCCAAAGAAGTTGTTACCAAACTTGATCAATGGGCCGAGTCAGGCGTTGATGAGCCACTGTTGACAATGCCCACCGGGTCAGTGGATGAAACGGCCTCACTGTTATCTGCACTTAAGGATGCACTATCAAAATCTTAAATTACAAAATATTGAAGGTGTAACTACATATATGGATATTCAGGATTTTCAAACCTATCAACAAGAAAATCACGAAAAACATGGGGAGAAATCTCAATGGACAGCCCCATCGTTTACCCAACGCTCGGTTTAGTAAACGAAGCTGGTGAAGTTGCGGGAAAAATCAAAAAAATCTTTCGCGACAAAGGTGGCAGGATCTCAAAGAGATAGCGAAGCCCTGAAATACGAACTGGGTGATGTCCTCTGGTATCTGACCCAGATCTGTACGGAACTGGATCTCACGCTGGAAGAAGTGGCAACGACGAACGTAGAAAAGCTTTTTTCGCGGCTTGCACGTGGGAAAATTCATGGCGACGGTGATAACAGGTAACACATAACACAACATTCCTTCGAGGTCGTTTCTGCTAACTGGCTACGGAAGTACACCGTCTTCGCCTGGCAAGCACCTTAGCTCATGTCGATGCATTCAGCAGATCACTGCGCTTGTGGATTGGTCACATTTTGATGAAGTTCTTCCTGAACTCTAAGGA
>CAWFFV010000108.1:0-21487 GCA_963814985.1 uncultured Chloroflexia bacterium
TGGCTAGTGCATTTCCTTAGATATTGACAAAGTAGCCTCTGTTAGCACTTCTTGGTAAATTATACTTGCTAAATTGAAAAATTTATGTTAATCTCGTCTACACTAGTATAGATAGAAAAAGTAGAGAATGAAAATCGGGAATACAAAATTTTCTTAAAAGGGGTTCCAAAACAGTGAGACGTGCAATTCTGCTTTTTATACTAGTCGTCTTCGTTGGTGGTCTAACTTATATTACCACAAAATCACCAACGGCATTTGTAGAGGTGACAACAGTTGCAGCTATTGTAGGTGCACTTATGCAGATTGAACCACTACAAAGATGGGTGGTAGATGTTGTGAGAGATATTCTTGCCTGGATTGGGAATCAGATCCAGCATCCAACACTCTGGATGACTCTTTGTGGGATCCTCTGTGTAGCCCTTATACTTGTTGGGGTTGCTCCGCATCTTCCCCGACCATGGCCGTGGAATGACCCTGGAGTAACACCTACAGCTACAATTACTCCCATTTGCCTGCCACCGAGTGGATTACCAGTCACCTCTTCACATCTCGGCGTGACCCGGACCCTGGATGGTCAACTGATTGGGATTAGCGATGGAAAGGACTTCTTTGATGCAAGTCTCAGCAATGAGAAACTAAAGGAGCAAGCAAAGCAGGCTAAAAACAGTACCGATGCACAGACACGGTGGATGAGCGCGCACGGATTGGCGACAAATGATGCTGAAAGCGCCATCTATGAGGAGGATTTAAGGGTCCTGGATACTACAATTCCCTATATTGATATTGTCATCGGCGTCACTTTTATGCCTAACCAGATTGGCTTAGCACGCGACATCTTACAGGGAGCCTATATTGCTCAGCTCGAATTCAACCAATCGCATCAGGATTTGCAGGTACGTTTGCTAATCGCAAATTCTGGAAATGGGCATGCAAAGGAAGTAACATGCCAGATCATCTATGCAGCACATGCAGATCCTATGCATATTGTAGGTGTCATGGGATGGTCTATCAGTCAAGATACACTTGATAGTGTAGAGCTAATCGATAAGGCTCAGCTCCCAATGGTGGCAGCAACGTCTTCAAGTACGCTTCTGCATGACTTCCCGTACTTTTCCAGGGTGAATCCCTCGGACGAACTGCAAGGGTGGGATGGAGCGGACTACGCTAAGCAGCAACTCAAAGTGCATAAGGTTGTCGTGTTCGAAGACCCCTCGAATGCATATGCCGGGAGCCTGGCAGATGCGTTCGAGCAGAGGTTTAGTGATGGAGGAGGTAGTATCCTTGCCCGTGAAAGATATACGGTGGGTCAATCGCAAACTGTTCTGACGGCTTTGCAAGATGCTCAGCGATACAACCCGGATTTGTATTACTTCGCCGGGTATGCGTCTGATGCAGGAACGCTACTGGAAAATATGTCTCTATGTCCGCCAAGTCCGACTACGTGTTCGCCTCTAGTATTAAGTGGATCTGCATTGTATATATACGGTGATTATGCCAATAAAGCACAGGCACGAGCAAACTTCGCCAGTGGTAGAATGTATTTCACTGCATTTGCAGATCCTGATAAAGAAAACGGTTCGTTCGCCAAGTTTCTCACCGACTATGGGCAAAGTTTTGGTTCGGCCCCCATAAATGCCAGCCCATATGGATATACGCGTCCGGATGCTGATACGATGCTGGCATTCGACGCAGTGTCTGTGCTGGCAACCAGCTGCGATAGTCTGAAACAGATCACGCCTGCTAACTTACACAAGGAATTAGCCGGGGTCACAGGATACAAGGGAATTACTGGAATAATCTCGTTTGGGTCAAATGGGAATCCAGTTAATAAGGAGGTGTTGATGCTGCATGTTGACAATAATGGTTATACACAGATTGCGCAAACATGGGGACAGGCTGCTCCTTGACTGTCGCATACAGTTCTGAGGACCAGAAGCAGCACTGACTCCTGGTCCTCAGGCAAGACCAGAAATTTTCTGAAGTGCATAGATGATATAGAGTTTACGTGCAGCATTGATCTGATCATTCCCAGCAAGCATCATCTCGCTCCCAATATGCAGGTGATACCCCTTTTCTCTCAGGAGTGGGAGAACTTGATCTAAGATATCTGTTCCGTGAACCTCTACCACCATTTGTTTAATTTTGGGCCAATCATGTTCAGCAATACCTTGCAGGACAGCAAATTCGCTTTTCTCGACGTCAATTTTTAACAAATCGATGCTGCCAATCTGCTCTGAGTGCATCACACTGGAAAGCGTCCTCACCGGACAGGTACAGGTCTCCGCTCTCAACAAATATTTTTTTAATCGTTCATCTATCTTCATCGAAGAGAGGGCCTCCTGACGCTGACCAGGGAAGGTTTCGACGACAAAAGAACCAATGAATTGCTCTGCTTCTTCCAGGGAAAACAGGCCGGAAAGCATATTGAGACGAGGAAAAGAAAGAAATTGAACTTCCTGGTCGGCATTCGATAATCCACAGGCAAAGAGTTTTGCCTCAATGTGATTGCCTACAATATTCGCCTTGAGCTTCTCAAAGGTCGTGGGTATGGGTTCAAAGGCATAGATATGAGCATTTTGACATTTCTTATGCACAAAAAATGTGAAGAAGCCAATGTTAGCCCCAACATCAAACACACAGTCGCCATCCTGCAATGTAATGCCATGCTGGATATAAATCTCTTCTTCAAATATTTCAGCGTACAATTGTTTAATCTGTGTGGGGTTGCTTTGAGCAACTACCAGACCATTTGGTAACGTATATTGCAGATGATGCGTCGTCATTGTTTTTTCTGCCTTTCCAAACCTTGGCCTTCAGTATCCGGCTGAGTATATGGAAAACCCTTACAGCGTCATGTTAAGACCCATAAGACCTTCTTCTAAAGAAAGTGGAATTATCCCCAGTTGTTGTCTAATTTTGTCTGTACGTAACCCCGCCTTAAGAGGGCGAGGAGCAATTTGTTGAAGTTCGTTGCTGCTCACTGGTTGAATAAGCGAACTCTTCAGACCGAACCGCCGGACAAGAGCAAGCGCGAACTGGTAACGGTTAATGGGAGTGCTACCAGCCGTGTGATAGATACCTGTAGCCTGCTGCTGTACCAGTTCGCTCAACATTCGCGCCAGATCGTCGGAGAGGGTTGGGGTATTGATCTGATCATCCACAATCTTCACAGATTCTCCCTTACCTACCTTACTCAGCAGCCAGTGCGTAAAATCGGGTCTTGTCCATGCTGTTGGACCATAGACGACAGAGGTACGACAAATCATCCATGGGGTGTTTCCCTCACAGATCTCTTGTACCGCGACCTCACCACGCCACTTACTACGACCATAGTGGTTTAATGGACATACAGGATCATCCTCACTATATGGCCCCGGCTGTTCCTCAGAGCCATCAAAGACATAATCGGTTGAGACCAGTAGCAAATGAATGTGATACAGGCGGCAGGCGAGAGCAAGCACTCGTGTAGCATGTTCGTTAATTGCATTGGCTCTGTCGGGATAACGTTCACATTCATCGACATTGCTCATGGCTGCACAATGAAGAAGTGCTACTGGCTGTGCAGCGCTGAGCCAACTCCAATCGGGATTTGCAATATCAACATAATGCAGTACCACGCCTGGCTGCATCACTGGATGCCCCATGGGAGGCGACGTATGCACCACCGCATGAATTTGGTACCCACAAGTCAGCAAACGTTGAATCACCCTGGTTCCTACCAGCCCGGCTGCTCCCGTCACTACAATTGAACGCATGGCTATATCACCAGCTCTATCATGTGGAAGAGAATTCATGGCAGCCGGCCTTGCTAAACCTTCTCCATATGTGCACTGCCTCTCCTCTTCAAATGGCTATAAGATACTCACTTGACTATGATCACCGAGCAAGAATTTGTGCGCTCTCGGTCTGGCCGTTGATGGATGAAGTTGCACGTAGCGTCCAATCAGGCTATCTTCGATGCGCCCCTCAACATCACGAATATTACATCCCTCCAGAACGATACTGTGTTCAATCTCACTGTTTACAATCGTGCTATGATGGTCAATGGCTGTAAATGGGCCGACATAGGCATTAGAAAGTGTCACATGCCGACCGATAATCGAAGGACCCCGCACAGTGCTTTTAATCACACGGGCATGTTCCTCTAAGATCACCTCCCCATAAAGGTGGGAATCTTCATCTACGGTAGCGCCTGGATCAATGCGGCGCTGGATACGACTCAGGATTGTACGATTGGCATCGAGCATATCTTGCATCTTGCCAGTGTCGATCCAGTACCCATTAAGAAAGTGAGGTTGTACTGTGTAATGATGATCGATAAGATATTGGAGGGCATCGGTAATCTCCAACTCGTCTCGGGCTGAAGGTTGGATTGCATTGACAGCCTCGAATATGTGATAATCAAAAAAGTAGATGCCGACGAGTGCAAAGTTACTGACTGGTTCTTGTGGTTTCTCGATGAGCTGGACGATGTGGACTTCTCCATCAGATGGGTTGTTTTGAGTCGCAAGAGGACGACCATCCGCATCGCATAACAGCGCCACACCAAAGCTTTGTGGATTGGGCACCTGGGTAAGCAGTACAGATGCATGTGCGGGACAATCTGGAGCAACAAAGCGCTCGACATGATGGCACAGGCTCTCTTCAATAAAGTTATCCCCCAAAAACATGACAAAACGCTCATCTCCCAGGAAAGGTTGTGCGATTTTCACGGCATGAGCCAGGCCCAGTGGCTGCTCCTGGTGGATATAGCTGATATGTACCTCACCGCCAAAGCGCTTACCATCACCAACAACAGCTTCTATCTCCTCATGTGTTGTCCCAACGACGATCCCAATCTCGTTGATACCTGCCGCAACGATGGCTTCAAGCGCATAGAAGAGGACTGGCTTGTTCGCAACTGGAATCAGTTGTTTGGCACTTGTATAGGTAATAGGGTGAAGGCGCGTTCCTTTACCCCCGCTCAGGACCAATGCTTTCACTTAATTTCTGCTCCGCTTATCCAGTCATAGCCAATGCTCACATCATCATGAGGGAGACGTCCTTCCTCGGCAGGATTGTACACATGTGAGGTCACATAGAAGAGATGAGTGACCCCTCCAATAGCCTTACACCCATGAGCTACTCCAGCAGGAATCTTGAGAATAGCTGGCTCTAGATCCTCACCCAGGAAAAGGGTCAGTGTTTCGCCAAACGATGGAGAATCAGGACGCCGATCCGAGAGAGCCACCTTCAGACGGCCAATTGGCACATACCACCAATCAATCTGTGTCTTGTGAATATGCCAGGCTTTGACAACTCCTGGGTACATTTTACTATGGCTTAACTGAGCAAAACCTTCGACAAAAAAAGGGTCGGTACGACGCAGAAGCTCCATAAAGAAGCCTCGTTCATCGGGATAGGTGGTTAGCTTTTTGAGGACAGCACCCTCAATAATGAGTGATTCTTCTTGTATCAACTGAGTCATCTTTCACCTCTCATTCCTGAAACAGTATTTCTTACGCTTGATACCTCTTCAGAAGCAAAGAGTGAAAGTTTCCTCCTATCGCAAAACTGGAGACAAGAACATGATCGGTCTCGATCTTGCGCGCCTGACCAGAGACCCAATCAAGCTGGACCTCTTCCATCGGCTCGTCCAGGTGAGCGGTAGGTGCCAGGATGCCTTCTTGTAAAGCAAGGATTCCTGCCAGAATGTTCAGGCTTCCAGCTGAACTGTTGGTCTCGCCAAAAATTGACTTGGGAGCAGTGATGGGAATATCTTTGCCTACAGCCTGACTCAAAGCCCGTGCTTCTGCCAGATCAAAAAGATGATGGCCATTAGCTGCGGCTATCACTGCCCCAACTTCTTGTCGGCTGATACCGGCATCTGTGAGACATTGCTCGAAGGATCTGGCCCATTCGACTCCTTTGGGATTTATAGTTGCTATGCCATAGGCATCCGCTGTCATCCCAAAACCGGCCAGTTCCGCATAAGGTCTGGTTCCTGTGGCCTGTGCAGCCTCTTCACTCTGTACTAGAAAAGCTGTGCTGGCAGCACCTAACAGCGTACCACTGCGTTTTCGATCAAAGGGGCGCAACTTTTCCCGGCTTAAGAAACGCGGAAGGCGCGCATGCCCTGCTACCAGTGGTTCATTACACTCGTCGGAAGAAACAACAAAGATCGTGTCGGTCACACCACGGCAAATGAGACAATGAGCATAGTAGAGCGCACTTAACGCTGAAACTCCACCGGCAGTAATCGTTGAGGTGGGTCCTTTGATCTTGAAATGGAGACATACATGGCCTGCGGCGGCATTCATCACTGTATTAGGAAAAAGACGCGGATTAGCGCTTTTGGCTCCTTGTTCGATCACGGCTCGATTGAAGGCTTCTACAGTCTCGACCGGCCCGGTTCCTGTCGCAAAGATCACGCCAACTTGCTCACTATTGGCGCGGGTAATCTTAAAACCACTATCATCAAGTGCAAATTTTGTAGCGGCCACAGCCTGTTTGCTGATCGTGTCCATCTTACGTAAAAGATTGGGATTGATCCACTTACCATAAGCCGCATCACGAATTATACCAGCCTGTGTGCAGGCATAGGGCGAGGCATCGAACTCTACTACCTGGTCAAGGGCTGATTGTCCCAAACGGAGTCGATCAAAGATAGCGGCCACCCCATTGGCACCAGCGGCTAATGCACCAATTCCACTGATCACAACTTTTTTCTGCTGTGTTGTATGACCATGACTCTGACGTGGATATTTCCCAAAGAGGACTGTGGCATTGTTGCCACCAAAACCAAATGAGTTGGAGAGTGCCACATCAACAGGTGCTGACCTTGCTTCGTTGGGAACAAAGTCGAAATCGTAGGACTGGCTCTGCTGATCAAAGTTGATGGTGGGTGGCAAAATGTTGTCCTGGATGGCAAGGATACAGGTCACTCCTTCAATGGCTCCAGCAGCTCCCAGCGTATGACCCAGCATAGATTTGGTCGAACTTACCGGGACGCTATGCTCATCTTTGAGCAGTGCGCGGATCGCCTTTGGTTCAACCAGATCGTTGGTTGGCGTACCAGTTCCGTGCCCATTGATATAGGATAAATCGCTTACGGGAATCTTCGCCATGGCGAGAGTTTCCGTCATAGCACGCAAGGCCCCAGAACCGCCTGGATCTGGCGCGGTCTGGTGATAAGAGTCTGCGGATAACGCATAGCCAAGCACTTCCGCCAGAATCGGCGCTTGCCTTGCCTGAGCATGAGATAGCCGCTCCAGCACCAGAATAGCTGCCCCCTCACCAAGGTTGAGGCCATTGCTCTTACTATAAGGAGCACAGGCATCAGAACATAGTGCAGAGAGGCAGTTAAAGCCCGAAAAAGATAAATGAGATAGCGGATCAACGCCTCCCGTAAGCAATACCTCAGCTTTTCCACTGAGGAGCATATCCACTGCATAGCCAATAGCATTCGTTCCAGCGGCACAGGCATTAGAAATGACACTTTTGGGTCCTCGAATACCAAGATCCACACAGATATTGTCGACGGGCGTATGGAGCGGGTAGCGCAAGAGCAAACGCGGGGATGTCTTGTCGAGTCCTCTGGTAACCCACTGCTCATGCCAGGCTTCTCCACTGACCATACCACCCAGAGATGTTCCCAGCACTATTCCTACACGGTAAGGATTGAGCAACGCAAACTCCAACCTGGCATGCGTCACAGCTTCACGAGCCGCGATGACAGCCATTTGTCCGCAACGATCCAGCAAGCGCAGTTGCTTCTTGCTGAAGAATTTCTCTGGCTGGAAATCAGCTAACTCTCCACCAACCTGTGCATGGATACCCGTCATATCTACACTACTGATCGGGCGGATACCACTTTTGCCCTGGCAGACATTCGACCAGAAAGCTTCCCGACCGATACCATTGGCGCAGATAATCCCTAGACCCGTCACGACGATTCGCTCATGTCGTGTCATCTTCTATTTCTGCCTTTCAAAGCGTGTTCCAACATCCGATGACTGCACTTCCCTGACCTCTCCCTCTTTTAGAGCATCTTAACAGTCCAGGATTTGGGCACAATGTAAGGAGAGGAGATAGAACGAGCCTCAACAGACTTTCCCTGTTTATTTTTTACCGCCCAGGTCAGGCCGGGAACTGTAAAAGGTTCAGTGTTGAGCGCAAGGCCAAGAGTGGCATTGAGTGCTGCGCTGTAATGAGCAACAACCACGGTACCGATCTCTCTCTCACCAAGCACGACTTTATCTTCAGGTTCCACTGCGGCATCTTTGCGTGCCACAAAACCCACAAGCCGACGCTCGACCTGTTCTTCGCGCTGTGCGTCTACTGCCTGCTGTCCTATATAGTAGGATTTATCAAAGTCAATCAGCCATTCCAGACCTGCGCTACGCACATCCAGATGGCTGGTCTCGGCCCGTATCACCGGCTGGCGTACTTCTAGCATGGCAATCTCTAACGCTTCGCTGCCACATGGTCTGCCATCCAGAGCGTAAACTTTGGCACAAAGTTCTTCCCATAATGCAAGCGCTATACTCTGCAGGAGCAAAGACTTTATAGCCGTACTCGCCCGTAGAACCAATGCGAGCCAGCGTCAGCAGTTGCCCATCCTTCGTTGTCTCAACGAAGGACTGAAATGGGATACTACTGATCTCAAAATCGATCAGCATCCGTGCTACCTTGAAAGCTTGTGGACCCTCAAAGCCAATCAAAGCCAGTTCTTCACTGACATCTTCGATAACGACTGCGTCGGTGCGATGCTGCTCGAACCAGTCTGCCAGACGGTCACGATTGGAGGCCTCCGTCTCTACCAGGATAGCATCTTCATACTTGTAGAGTGTCACCAGATCGAGCGCCTCTCCTTGTTCGTTCAAACACAGCGCAAAGAGCGTTTTCTCTGTATCAAAGAATTCCAGGTCACGACTGACCAACTCGGAGAGCCAGCGGACATAATCATCGCCTGTGATCTTAAATTTGCCATGAGTAGAAAAGTCGCACAGCCCGACACTTCTTCGTAGAGCACTGTATTCTGCCATCACATCGCTAAAAGCCGCGACCACACCGTATCTACCTTCTTGCGTTATACGCGCAGTGGCATAGGCTAACGATTGAGCAAGTATACCATTATTCATCGTTATTTCCTCTCTCTTTGTGCTTCTGATATCCATTGTGAAATACTGTCATAGGTATCGGGAAGGGAGAGTACTTTCTCGATGTACTCTCCTTGCCGCGCTTTCCACTGCTGGATCTTTTCTTCATCACATAACAACTCGGTAAAGACTGTGGTCGTTTCCTCTACAGCAAACATCTCTGCGGTGGCAACCGCCTGGAAGTAAGGATTTTCATGCAGAAGTGGAGCCAGTTCTTCAATCCAACCATTAGGATAAACGTAGAAAGGATAGATGCCTCCGGGCAAGAGACAATTCCAGTGCTGAAATAGCTCTGCAATCTCCGGTGAGCAGGTCATATTTTCTGGGAATGTGAGTGGTGACCCATCAGGTGTGCCGGTGAGCCGGGTGTTGATCAGTGACAAAACTGGAACATGTCCAAAAACGGCTTTCGCCATTGAGCAGGACGTAAGATTGTCTGTAATGAATAAATCACAAGAGAAAAGCAGATCTGCATACTCATCTATGTTCAAAAAAGGCATCCCGATAAACTGGATGTGCCCTTGTGACTTGAGCGTAATGTCCTGTTTGGGGTCGGAGGTCACACCAACAACTTTTACTGGTACATCCACCTGTGAGAGATAGTGGACAAGCAAATCTTGTAAGAAGGTTTCATACGAGTAGGTCACAGAGGCCCGGCTGCCCACCTGTTGTGCTATGCGCAACTTGACCCCAATAGTTGCCCATGATGCTTTCGCAAACATCACAAGTTTCTCTTCGTCACGTGTAATACCCAGACGATGGCGTACCTCACGACGCTTTTCTGGCGAAATAGTAAAAGGAGCGTCGTAGAGTTTTATCGAACGAATACGACCCTGGTTAGACACAGGAGCATTCAAAGGACAGGTTCTCAAGATTGTGAGGTGTTCGGCGATAGCACCCAGTGTAGTATACCTCTTATATTTGCCGCGAAATCTTTTCTCATCCTGGGGACGAATCAGGCAATTCAACAAAACACGCTCATCTGGTCCAAACGCCATAGAATCGAAGGTCGCGCAAGGGATGGGCAACATTGCCAATGCATCGGCGTCAATAATGGCTGGCTCCAGATAGAGATTGTGAAAATCTGCCAGGATCAGAGCATCCGCATGGAACGCCTCAACCACCTCTCGGAGTGGTTCGTGCTGCCGCATCACATTCTTCAATGGTTGTACTTGCATCCCCGCTACCTGCACATATTCCATTTGACCAGGTGGCGTCAAGAAAAAATTTCTGCCCCTCGTTTCAGCAATTGGCGAGCCACACAAATCGCATTGTGTAACTCGCCAATGCTGAGATTACTGATAGCAACAATGACTATTTTCATACTTTTGTGCCCTCCAATGCTCTCGCTTTCCCAATAGCCATAGCATATGTCAGCGCATCCTCAAAAGAATCTGAGAACAGCAGGTAGGCCTGATAGATGCGGATCTGTCCTGGTGCAACCAGGATCTTTTGAAGGAGGGCATTTTGGAGACCTTCCTGGGGCCATTCATAGGCTGCAATTTCCAGATTCTCCTCTGGCGGTGCAAAGAAGGAGACATACATTCCTTTACCTACTGAGACAACCCCCCAATCATCTGTATACACTTTTCTTCTTTTGCGGGCTTCCGCAAGATTGTGCATTTGACCAAGGCGCTCATAGTAGAAGGTTTTCTTTTCTCGACTTCCTGCCAGAGAGCGCAGAAAAGTATGAAAAACCAGGTCGAATGTTTGGGAGACATTGCTCACATTTTCCACCTGGGTAACCAGGCGAAGCAGCGGAGAGCGTGGGCTTGTGAGATACTTGATGCATAAACCTTCACTGTGGAGCGTGATCCCATGCCAGCTTTGATCATCATGGCTCTGTTCTTCCGCCAGTGACGCACGAAATTTTAGTTCAGTATATCCATTGGGTAAAATGCTATCTAGCAGATTGTCCCTGCTTGGCAACCTGTGCGGATGCAGCCCACCATACCAGACGGGATTTTGACCGAATGTCCTGGTATTGGGATATGCTGACTGGAACATATTCTCGCCTTTGTAAGCAAGCTGATAGATACTTCCAGCAAACTGCGGAGCAACCTGGAACTGCAACAATCCATTATCCACGCGATATACATTATTGCCTTTGCGATCTGAGATCTCCTTGACCGAAACATTCCCGGTTTCTGCAATCCTGGGCATTTCTATCCTTTGCAGAAGTTGGGCCACAGTTGCACGTAGTCCATTTAACTGAACAACAGCTCTCGTCGATGGAGGTTCCACCGGAAGATCACTTAACGTCTTATCCAACAGAAAGATCTTTTTCCAGGCTCGTTCTACCGTTCTGGCCCCACCTGATCCAACATAGTAGGCATAATCAGGGATTTTGACGTAGCCCGTGGTATCTGCCAGTTCGAAAACCAGAGAAGGCATCCAGCGTAGACCATAGCGTATTTCTGTTGCACCTTTCCACAGCATGCCCGCAACGAGTCGATCTTCTTGAAAAGCTGACCACTCGCCGGCATAGGCATCACGTTGCCAGGGAAGTTGATGACCTCTCAAACATTCAAAGTCATGGACCATGTAGGGATAATCTTCATAGACTACGACTTTTGTCTCCATTCCGCTTCTTAAAGGTACGGAAAGCATAGCTTTGCGGAAATTGCACCAGCCGTGCGTTTTGAACTGTTTGGGTTGTCCCCGATGTGCTGCGCCAGCCTTCCACTCTTGTTTCATGTAGACCAGATGGTCGGCCTGCAGCCAGATGTTGCGCACAAGATGCCCTCCATCTCTCGTTTTTTCAAGGATGGAGAGATAGGCACCTCTTTCGTCTCTGGTACAAATTCCATCCAACTGGCGTCCAGCTCCGCGCTTAACTCCACTGAAAAAGGGAGGACCAATATCCGGCCAGGCCTCGGTGATGGCAATTCGGCCAGTGGTCTTCTCCATAATCTCCATGCTACCTGTACTTTTATTCACCCGGACTTGCAACGCCTGAGACTCTAGCACATAATCGCCCCGCTCTTCATAGGCCACAGACTGATGAACGCCCAGAACAGGCAGGAACAGATCCTCCAACGTCCAAAGACGACCATCATACTCCACAAATTGGAGTTGTACTTCATGCAACCCACTTCCACCAGGAACATAGGATACTTTCACATCTATCTCACCATGAGCGGCGATGGCAAAAACGGATGGGTGTACTTGAAGAGATGGCAGTGTGGGTGCACTGGCTCCCAATTGGCCCTGCAAAGGCCGATCCAGGGAGTTACTTAGCCGCAAGGTAATCTCGCCCGACTGACCGGGTTTGAGAATCTCTGGCGGCCCTACGTGCTGGTAAGTAAGACCACGCTGTGTTTTCACGCCCACATGAAAATTGAATAATAGATCCTCTATAGTCAGATTACAACGAATAAGGTTTACCTGCGGATTGCTCGCGGTAAGTTCAATTTTGCCACTCCACTTTTCTGCGGCCTGTAATGTCCTGATGGGAAGGGAGGCTTTCGTTTGTTCCTCTGTATAAAAAAGAGAGAGAACAGGCATGGTTCCTGGTAGAAACATTAGTGAGTTCAAAGACTAAATGAAAGTTCTGTCCTGCCAGCGCTTCTTGCCCACATGAGGGATACATCTGGAAATTGAATTGATCGTTCTCCATCGAGACCATCTGGCCACTGAGCACATCCACCTGGCAAATGATCTTGAGTCCAAATACCTCCAGATTATACTTGACAACCTCCAGGCCATGCCACATTTCAGAAATCATACTCAGTTGTACGAGTATTTCTGGTTGGCAACAAATATCTCCAACTGTTCACCGCTTTGAGACTATCCCATGTCATATTCGGCAGTGACTGCTTGAGCGTGCGAATCACATAGGGCAGATAACTACGTAACTCCAGATAGCCATCATAGTCCAGTGGACAGGCACGAGTCCGATAGAGACCAACCCGTTTATATAAGGCAAGTGCACTGTTATCAGTCGGATCAACTTCTGTGCTAATTGTGTCGACTCCCTGGTCAACCAGAATCTCAATTGTCTTCGAGAAGAGTTGGCCGGGAATACGACCATTGCGAAACTCGGGATGGATAAAGAAATGACCGGCAAAGACTTCTCCCGATTGGGCCATTTTTTGTCCTGAGAGGGAGAAAAATCCCATGGTTCCCACGATTATGTGCTGATCCTGAAATTCGGCTACCAGGAACAGTCGCATACCGCATTCCACCAGCAGACGCTGAAGATCTTCTGCCGAGAGCGGATAGCCTGCCGCAGCTGGCCCATAATTGAAACGGTTATAGAGATCAGCAATGTTCGCTGCATCAAATTCGTTATAGGGACGAATTACTACTGATTCTAACATGGCACCCCTTTGTTACAGGTCTTGTCCTCCGTCCGGTACCTGGGAAACCCCTAATGTCCCTTCAGCCACACAAAATCGTCCAACAGAAGCCGAGACTTTGACTTGTGAAAAGATGCTAAAACCACCCACGATACTGGCTTTGAGGATCATCTGATCTCCCGGAACCACGGGCTTGAGAAACTTCATATTGCGTATTGAGACCAGATATCCGACGCGCGATGCTACATCGAGTGCACGTAAATCTACCTGTTCGTCCGGGCCTGCCGCTGCCTCGGCTTCGGCTATCGCTCCACTCCCATAGACAATTGCGGTCAGTTGAGCAAGTGACTCCACAATTAAAGCTCCTGGAAAAATGGAACGCTGAGGAAAGTGGCCCTCAAAAAAAGGCTCACTGACCGTCACATTTTTGATCCCAACAGCACTTTTTGCCGGGATCAGTTCGGTAACCCGATCGAGGAAGAGAAAAGGCCAGCGATGGGGCAGCATGGCTCGGATTTCGTCTGCATTGAGTGTTGTTTTCATATCCCCAATATGCTCCTTTCACCAGATAATCTGTGTGCCCGATCCACTCCTGAGCATCTTAACCCACGCCATTAGTTTTCTAGCCAGGGGCTTGCTCCTGCGGCATCATCAATGGAAATATTGGGAAGTGGTTGTTCTCCATCCTGCTGGGCGAGAATATAATCAGCCACTTTGTTGACTGAGCCAAAAACAGCAACATCATCATCATGAATAGTAACACCGAACTCTTCTTCGATGCTGACAACAATCTCTAGAGCGTCCAGCGAGTCGAGACCCAATCCCCGCCCAAAAAGTGGTTGATCATCGGCAATCAAGGCCGGATCTCGATCGAGATCGAGGTTCTTCACAATAATTTGCTTGATGCGCTCATTGAGTTCACGCCGCCTCATTGCGCGTTCATAGGTTTGCTGGTAACTTAACATAGGCATAGGTCCCTCTTTCCTCTTGATGGCAAATTAGATGCTGACTAATCCACCATCGACGACAAAAACTTTTCCGGTGATATAGGATGCTTTTTCTGAAGTCAGAAATGTTACCATGTGCGCCACCTCCTCTGGTCTACCCATACGTCCCAGAGGGATAAGTTCCAGATATTTCTTTATAGTGGCCTGATCCATTTGTCGGGTCATATCGGTCTCAGTAAAACCTGGGGCCACCACATTGGCACGGATACCCTGTGCTGCAACTTCACGGGCCAGTCCCTTGGTGAAAGCGATGAGACCTCCTTTTGAGGCCGAATAGTTCAGTTGTCCCGGCTGACCGACCAGTCCGCTGGTTGAGGCCACATTCACGATCGCACCCTTCTTCTGGCGATACATGATCTTTAAGACTTCGCGGGTACAGAAGAAAGCTCCTTTGAGATTCGTATCGATCACTTCCTCCCACTTGTTTTCGCTCATCATCATGACAAAGCCGTCTCTGGTCATTCCAGCATTATTCACCAAAATGTCGAGTCGTCCAAAAACCTTCTTCGTTTCCCGACACATCCGTTGCACGTCTTCCTCTTTTGAGACGTCAGCTTGTAGAACTAACGCACGTCCACCAAGCTGATGAATGCTCTCGGCGGTCTCTTCGGCTTCTGCCTGCTTGCTGCGGTAATGAACCACCACAGTGACTCCGTAGGAGGCCAGATCGAGTGCTATAGCCTTGCCAATACCTCTTGACGCGCCAGTGACGAGTGCAACTTCTTCTCCACTGAACATGTTTTTTCCCTTTTGCAGGATTAGCTCACCATCTCTCTAGGTGAATATTTCAATATCCTGGCAATGGCAGATGGCGAATCGCTGGTGTATACCTGCGGCTTTTGTGGCCATGAACGGGCAAATCCCGCCAATGTTCGGCCCATTCCTATTTCGAGAAAGAAGCCCGTTTCCTGTTCCAGCAAGGCAGTAAAAATCCGCTGCCATTGCACAGGGCAAGTTAATTGAGCAGAGAGGTCTTCTCTGATACTCTCCGGCTGCGTGGTCAACTCTCCTGTGACATTCAAACCAACAGGAATGCTGGCTTCCTTTATCGTAAGAGTGCGAAGGCATTCCTTCCACGCATCTTGCTTCTCGGCCATCAGCCGGGAGTGAAAAGCATGGCTGACTTGAAAACGGCGGGAGTGAACACCGATGCGATTGGCTAAGCGTGTTTCCAGATCCTCGATAGCCTGTAGTGAGCCAGAAAAGACAGTTTGCGTAGAGCTATTATAAGCTGCGACATCCACGTGTTCAGCCAGGGACAGTATCTCAACCATGGCCTCTTCCCGCGATGCGACGACAGCGAGCATGGTTCCACGTTGTTCAACTTCGGACATGAGGACCCCACGCTGGCGCACCAGTCGCAGTGCATCGGCGAATGTCAGACTTTCCGCAGCCACTAACGCTGCAAACATCCCAATGCTGTGGCCTGCAACAACATCTGCTGTCATCCCTTCTGTCTCTAAGACCCGCATGATCGCTATACTGGTTGTAAGTATGGCAGGTTGTGCTTCCTCCGTAGTTGTAAGTCTGGCAAGAGGACCTTCAAAGCACAGCTTCTTGAGATCGTAACCCAGCAGATCATTCGCCTCAGCAAACACTCGCCTTGCCGCACCCCAACGCACAAAAATATCTTTCCCCATACCGACACACTGCGATCCCTGGCCAGGAAATAAAAATGCCTGTTTCATAACTTCTTCTCTAAGTATGCTTCTACTTTGCTTTGGAAGAGGGGAGGGAGATGCCACATTAAACGCCCATCTTGCGTGGTTAAAACATGTGACGTGGCTCCTTCCGCCAACAACTGATGACCTTTTTGACGAAACACACGGTAAGTAAAGTCGAGTTGTGCCTTGCGTGGACGACCGAGTGTGGTTTCCACCTCAACAGTGTCCCCAAAACGTGCTGAAGCTCGGAAGCGATTTCGACACTCAACCACTGGTACCAGCAGGACACTGCCATCTTCCGACTCACGAAAATCCACACCTATCTCATTGGCTAGAGCCATACGCCCCATTTCATACCAGATGAAATAGGTTGCATGGTGCACGACACCCATAGGATCACATTCGGAATAGCGAACGGGGATCAAAGTTTTGACCATTCATTCCTTTCCTTTAATCAAACTTAAAGCGTGCTATAGCCGTCGTAAACGAGACAATACCTATCAGGGCCAGAACAGTAAGGGGCAAGAGGATGGCCGTAAAGGTTTTCCCATAGATAAGTAATTGATTAAAACCATCCATGGCCCATGCAGTTAAGGTGATATGCGCAGCCTGTTGCATCCATGTGGGAACAATATAGAGAGGCCACCAGGAACCACCCAGGGCCGACATTGTGAGCACAAGCAGGATCGTAATGCCCGTGGCCTGTGAGCGTGTTTTAGCAAGTGCAGCAATGAGCATACCCAGACCTGTTGCGGCAAAAGCCGTCAACATAATGAGCAAAATCAGAGCCAGGATATCGTTTCCTAGCCACATCCCAAAGATAAAATGCCCAACGGAGAATAACAGCAAGCATTGTATGAGGCCAGCAAGAAGTTAGCCAGCATCTTGCCTCCCAGGATTGAAAAACGCGAGATTGGTAACGATTTCAGTTTCCGCAGGGTTCCGGCTTCTTTCTCTGCCAGCAAGGATGCCGCCGCAAAAGACGTGCTGAAAAGCACAAACATGACAGCATAGCCAGGGACATTACTCTCGAATGGCGTCGGCTTATGATAGTTGGCGTCTGGTGCACTAACAGTTTGCACAACACCAACTAACGATGTTGTACCAAGAAGCTGGTTGACTCCATCTTTCACAATATCGTTCACGGCAGAAGGCACAATGCGATCGGCTGGATCAGCCAGAACAGTAATGTTCGCCGCCTTTTTGTTCTGGATGTTCGCGGAAAAGTCTGCTGGGATCACTATTGCTGCTTTTAGATCAGGAATGCGCGTCCTGGCTTGTGCAAGCGTCATAGCGTGCGTGGTACCATTCTGATCTTGATAAGTGGTCAACAACTCAATGGCTGAGACTTTCTGCAAATGCTTCACAAATTGCTGTGCATAGACTCCCTTATCCAGCTGAACCAGCGGCACTTGAAACTTATTGTAGTTGGTATTCCACAGTCCGGAAAGTGCAAAGCTGGCTACAGCAATCACGATCACTGGAGTCAAAAAAAGGAAAATCATGCCTGGAATATCTTTAAACTGGATTTTCAGGTCTTTGAGGGTCACAAACCAGTAAGTCATTGAGCGTCCTCCTCTTGATCTTATAACGACTTTATTCGCGTAGTGCTTTTCCGGTTAGCCTTAAAAAGACCGTCTCTAAATTCATCTCCTGTGTTCGCATCGAAGCAACCGGCACAGCACATGCCCGCAAAATATCGAGTACTTCAGAGGTGACCTGAGTTAAGAACCGGGACGTGACGGAGAGGACATTATTGGTATATTCTATCTTCTCTACAGAGGGAAGGCGCTGCAAATGAACAAAAATCTGTGGGGAAAGTCCCTGAACGACAAATTCGATGCGATCTCGAGCCAGCACTACGAATCAGTTCATCAGGCGTTCCCAGTGCTATTATCTGACCATGATCATAGATCGCAACTCTGTGACAAAGCGTCTGGGCCTCTTCCATATAGTGGGTAGTATAGAAAACGGTAAGGTTCATATACTTCACCAGATAACGAATAGACTCGAAGATGTGATTACGTGATTGCGGATCAACTCCTACCGTTGGTTCATCTAGAAAAAGGAGCCATGGATGGTTGAGTAACCCGATCGCCAAATTCAAACGCCGTTTCATTCCACCAGAGTAGGTGATCACTTTCTTCTTGGCCAAATCTTTCAGTTGTACGATTTCCAGTGCTTCTTCGATACGACGCTTCATCTCGGCCCCTGATAGGCGGTGGAGCTCAGCAAAAAATTGCAGATTGTCAATGGCGGACAACTCCTGATACAGGGCCAGTTCCTGGGGAACGAGACTAATTTTACTCTTGACCTGTCGGGATTCTGTTATCAGATCATGCCCACAAATCTTAGCAACTCCCGTATCAGGTGTCAGAATGCCCGTAAGGAGGGAGATAAGCGTTGTTTTTCCTGCCCCATTTGGTCCAAGAAGTCCAAAAACCTCACCTGTTCTTACGTCAAGGTTGACCCCGTTGACCACCTGGAACGTGCCATAGCTTTTTGTCAGTCCGTTTGCACGAATGATCAATGGCGTCATAGAGCTTCCTACCTTGCTTAATAGCTGAACATGATACTTTCAGTGATATCTCACAAGCCAGACATTTTGCATTCAAAGGTGACATACCAGCCTCTACCAACATCGAATCATTCGAAGAAAACAGTGACACAGGCGTAATTATTAGGAGAGTATTGGTTTGTCTCCCTCCACAGTTCCTTACTTTTCAGGATATATCTTGCTTCAGAGGGTGTCAAGGCTTTTCAAGAAAAACTAGTACTTTTTGAACTTAGAGGTATCCTTCGCTTGTATCCGGAAAAGTTTCGGATACATAAAAATAGCTACCTTACGTGCATATAAATAATAACAATAAAAGCTACAACCAGAACGAGCAGTACAGCCAATACAGCCAATACGATTGCAATGACTAATGAAATTATAGATGCAACAATTGATCTTGCCAGACTAAGGTGATGGACGGCTCGAAGCATATAGAAGTAGAGTACCAGCGCATAAATTTCGACAAGCACATATAAGAATATACCTGTTGTAGGTATCATCTGAAGAATGTTACCCAAAATGCCAAGGGGGATTGTATATAGACATGTTACATAGCTTTGTTGCAGAAAAGTCCCCCGCCCTCCCACCATTCGCGCAGCGAGGTAGAGAAAACCAGTACCCACCAGGGTCGACAATGGTATAACGATGACTCCCCATGATGAAATAAACGTGCTAGTCAATTGAAGTGGGGATGTAGGGTTAGTATGATACCGAAGGAGAGCAAAGATACTGACGAGCAAAGCATACAGAATAATTTGAAACCAGGTAATATTCCAGGCCGCCTTGCCTGTTTCAGCGTGGAAGGTGCTAACAGATGGTCGGGCTAAGACTCGAATATACTGACCTGGAAGCTGTTGAATAGCCTCATCAAGGGGGAGAGGAAGAACTGGAGCAGAGATATAGGGCGATGCGTAATCATAAGGATTTTCATGCTCCCCTGCCTTTGGCGTAAACGGAGTGATATAGAATGACGATGGTGGAGGGGGTGGTGGGATACGAGGCGTGGTGAAAGCATAAGGTGCAGGGGAATAGGGATCAGAGGGAGATTGAGCGAGCGTTGCCTGAGTCTGTGGCGTGTGTTCGAGTTGGATATAAGAAGCAGGCGAGGTGAAAGCATCTGGAGGGAAAGGAATTTGTGTAATATCATTAGTAAATGATGATATTGAGGGATCAATTGCAGAGTGAGGTGTCTGCTCTGGTGACTCAGTATAGTGCAAGCGGTGTAAAGAGTCCCTGGAAGGTGTCTGCTCCGGTTGTGAAGGATTTCCCATAACTTATCATATTGCATCCTTTGATATCCAATAATGGCTATGATTACTTCAGCATGACTTAATATACCAAAAATTATATAACTATGTTTGAGAATACCTTCCTGAATAGGAAAAAAGGATACTGCTATATGAAAGGGAAAATTTTATTTCCTTATCGTGAACTGACTGGTCAAATAGACAACCACAACAACCACAACAACAACCAGGATAACCATTGCAACCCATGTCACCACAACCACAATAAACGCTTTTCTCAGACTCAGGTGATGGACGGTCAATAATTAGGACCAAGTATCATTACATAAATATCGACAATTGCACTTAAGAACAGACCTGTGGTAGGGATCAGGAGGAAAATGTTAGCCAAAATGCTTCAGAGGAACGGAATACAGGCAGGTTGTATAGCATTGTTGCAGAAAAGTCCCACGTCCCCTCAAAATTCTTGTGGAAAGGTAGAGTAAGCCGGCACTCACCATGGTTACCAGCGGTATAACGATAAATCCCCATGACGACATGATCGTATTAGACGGTTGGGAGCCTACGACATGTGACAAGAGACTCAAGATACTGATCAGTACGCCAGCCAGGATGATTTGAAACCAGATGATATTCCAGGCGGCCTTGCCTATTTCATTGCGCAAGGATGCTAACAGATGGCCGAGCCAGGACTCGAATATACTGGCGTGGAAGCTGTTGAATAGCTTCATCAAGGGGGAGAGGAAGAACTGGAGCAGAGACATAGGACGATGCGGAATCGTCAAGGATTTTCATACTCCCCTGCCTTTGGCGTAAACGGAGTGATATAGAGTGACGATGGTGGAGGCGGGCGGCGGGATACGGGGCGAGGTGAAATTGCATAAGCTGTGACGATGGGGGAATAGGGGTCAGAGGGAGATTGAGCAGAGCGTTGCCTGGAGTCAATTGCGTGTGCTCTGGGTAATGTTGGATATAAGAAGCTGGTGTAGTCAAAGCCTCTGGGACAAAGGAAATTTGTGTGATCTCGTTGGCAATGGATGATTTCGTAGGATCAATTGCCGAGTGAGGATCTGTATTGACGACGTAGCGTGATTTCCCGTCAAAGATGCTTCTGAATTGATTGCGTTTTTTGAAGAGGATTTGTGTGATCTCATCGGTAATTGATGATTTCGTAGAGTCAATCGCTGAGTGAGGGGCCTGCTCTGGTGACTCAGTATGGGGCAAACGGTGTAAAGAGTCTCTGGAAGGTGTCTGCTCTGATTGTGAAGGATTTCCCATAACTTATCTATTGCATCCTTTGATATCCAATAATGGCCAATAATTATTTCAACATGACTCAATATACCAAAAATTATATAATCATGGTTGAAAATGCCTTCCTGGATAGGAAAAAAGGGTATTTGTTATGTGCAATGAAGCTGTTACAGAAATGTTAAAGTAGACATGGATCATTCCGAACTTTTTGACCAAAAGTTCCAAAAAGCGGAGGTGCAGGGGACTCTGCCCCCTGCCCGGGGCTCGGGGTGTCCCCGAAAAACTCTTTTTACTTCTTTTATGCGCCTCCTGCGGCG
>CAWFFV010000109.1:0-13324 GCA_963814985.1 uncultured Chloroflexia bacterium
TCCCGGAAAAGTTCGGGATGACTCATTACAACATGTGTCATTTTTATTTTTCGAACCGCTTGAGAAGCGGGATTCTCGCACCGCCTACGGCGGCGCATAAACGAAGAAAAAGGAACGAATTTATGGAACATGCTATCATTGGCGGTGGAGCATTGGGACTGATGGCCGCATACCGACTTGTACAGGCAGGTCAGTCTGTGATAGTCTTTGAACAGGAGAAAACCGCTGGTGGTCTGGCAGCCGGTTTCCCCGTAGGCGACATCTGGCTGGAAAAGTTCTACCACCATCTCTTCCGTACCGATAAGACGGCAATCAAGGTTATTGAAGAAATGCTGGGCTGGGTGATCGTCTGGAGTGGCTACGTCCTCGTACCGTCAGTCTGATCGGAGGTGAAATTCATCGTCTTACTCGCCTCTCTCTCTGCTCCAATTCAAACCCTCGGGTATCGATGAGCGTCTACGTGTGGCAATGGTAGCAGCATTCCTCAAAGCCAATGGCCCGGACCCCTGGAAGGCAAGACTGCTGAACCGTGGTTGCGGAGATGGATGGGCAAGCGACCTTACAGATGATTTTTGAGCCACTGTTTATCGCCAAATTTGGGGCATTAGCGTGACCAGATTGCTCTACCGTGGTTCTGGGCGCGTTTTCACGATCGTACGACCTACGTTGGCTATATGCGTGGTGGCTTTCAGCAACTCTATGATCGTTTAGTAGAGCGAATTAGCCAGGCAGGGTGGAAAAGTTCTGCTTGGTACCCGAGTTGAGAAAGTGGAACCAGATCGATGGTGATCGCTGGGAGATCCAGACCAACAAGGGCGACCTGGACAGCTGATCGTGTCATCTCAACCATGGCGACCCGTTTGACCTGCCGTCTCATACCTGCACTTTCTGAGGAGTATAGAGCCAGCTATGACTGGGGGCAAGCTTATGGTGCCCAATGTCTCATACTCTCGCTGAATCGTCAGCTAACTGATAGCTATTGGATCAACCCCTGTGATAGCGGCTATCCATTTACAGCTTGTTGAGCATACCAATTACCGACCCCCTTCGGACTATGGTGGTAGGCATCTTCTTATCTTGGCAACTATCGATCGATGGATGATCCACTTTTCAGATGAACAAAGACGAGATCTTGCAAGAGTTTTTGCCACACCTCAAACGTATAATTCCGATTTTGAACAAGAGTGGATACAGGAAAGCTGGCTCTTCAGGCTCCCTTTGCGCAACCAATAGTCACCACAGACTATCGCAAGCATATCCCACCCCTACGCACTCCGCTTAAAGGTCTGTGGGTGGCAAACATGTTCCAGGTATACCCCCATGACCGAGGACAGAACTATTCGTTCGAACTTGCAGATCGAATTGAACGCCAAGACGGTTCTTGAGTAGCACAGGGGAGTATCACATAAACCTTTTCCCTTCACCCTATTGTCAAAACTCGCTAGCGTATGCTATACTACTTCTGAAGCAGGGAAGGTCTGGATAGCTTATCACTCAACGACCAGACACAACACTCTTGGCTCACTGGATAGGGCCAGCAATTACTTGCGTGAATGTCAATACCGGGGTGTAGCGCAGTCGGCTAGCGCGCAGCGTTCGGGACGCTGAGGTCGGAGGTTCAAGTCCTCTCACCCCGACCAGGATGGCACATACTCGCCTTTTATAGGGTCCAGACAATAAGTAGTGTCACATAATCAAGGTATCAAAGGAGTTACATAGATGCGGGCATATCAGTAATACATGCATACAGTGACAGCGGATGTTGCAATCTGATTGCCTGCCTTCCAGCGTTCATGTCTATAGACACAATGGAGCGGGCGGAGAAGCATTCCGTGACCAAGTCTCACCTGGACGTGCAAACGACTTCAATCCCTATCCGTTCGGTCGTCGTCGCAGACGGCGGTAGAAGCAGAAAGGGATTGAGTCATTCCTCCCTCTTTCGCTCACCTCAAGCTTCTTCCTCGCTGTCTGCTTATGATTATCGGCTCTGACAGAGAGGAAGGGAAGCTATTCATGCCGTTCTTGTATTGAACTCCTCACTCCAGCCTCTATCAGTCATTCCTGAGCGCCGTCTCATCGTGTTGCTTTCCAAGCAAAAAGTAACCTTTGTAGATGAGAGCGTGCGTCAGTTGATTGAAGAGAGTATTCAGGCTCGCCGCCTTGAGCTGGAACGTCCCGTCATTGTGCAGTTGCTCGCCAATGTGCGCATACCGCGTATGGCTCTTCAGCCAACTCGCGCCAACATCTTGTTGCGCGATGAAGAAACATGCCAGTATTGCGGGAAGCGTAGTCGCGAATCTGACACTTGACCATGTCATTCCGCGTTCCCGCGGCGGACAGAGCACATGGGAAAATCTCGTAGCTTCTTGTAAAGCGCTGCAATGGGAAAAAGGGCAATCGCTTGCTCTAAAGAGGTCAATATGCGCTTGCTGCGCCAGCCTCGCCCGCTCACACAAGAATATGCCGGATTTTTCTTGCTGCGCTATCCCAAGCTGCGCGAAGCATACGAGGAGTTCATGATGAGCGCCCAGGGAGGTCAGATCCGCGGAATAAGCGCATAAAATGACAACGGCAAGGGGAATGAATTTTCCTGATTCCTCGGCACCTTCGGCGCTTCGCAGGCCGTTTTGTAGCTGGTGTGGCGGGTTTGCGTCGCAAACCCGCCACACCAGCTACAAAATAAGAGCGAGCCACCGCAGGTGGCAAGGAAACCTGAGGAGTTACTAAACAAAGGTGGTCGTATGGTCGAAAAAATCATCCCCAACAACTGGATTGCAGAACCAAAGGCTGGACCAATATACCTTTGCCTGCACGGACATTTTTATCAGCCGCCACGCGAAGACCCGTTTACGGATATCCTTCCTGTAGAAGCAGGGGCCACTCCCTTCACCAACTATAATGAAAAGATTACAGCAGAGTGCTACCGACCAAATGCCGAACTAGGCAACTTTGATGCGATTAGTTACGATATGGGTCCAACACTTGCCACCTGGTTAGAACAGGCCCATCCCGATGTCTATCAACAGATTATCCTCGCTGACCAGCGCCATATGCAGAATTATGGGGTTGGCAATGCCCTGGCTCAGGCATATAATCACACTATCCTCCCCTTAGCAACAACACGTGATAAACGCACACAGATCACATGGGGCTTACAAGATTTCCGCCATCGCTATGGTCACGATGCACATGGGATGTGGCTTGCAGAGACAGCAGTAGATCTGGAGTGCCTGGATCTGTTAGCACAATATGGCATCACCTATACGGTGCTTGCTCCCTGGCAGGCTACTAGCACTATTGATCCGACAGAACCATACATCGTTTCACTACCCGGCGGACGGAGCCTGACCGTTTTCTTTTATAATGGCCCACTCTCTGGTGGAATTTCCTTTGACGGAAATACAACGTCTGATGCTAACCAGTTCGCCGCTTTCCACTTACCAGGGCATCTTGTCGAGAGCAAACGTACAGCGGGCGAACCACAGCTGATCCTGGTTGCGACAGATGGTGAACTTTATGGACATCACAAGCCCTGGCGTGATAAGTTCCTGGCCTATCTGATACGGCACGGAGCTTCTAACTCTGGTTTTGAAATCTGTACACTGGAACGCTATATGAACATCTCTCCTGCAAAGAAAGAAGTACAACTTCGCGTACCCAGTGCCTGGAGTTGTTCACACGGAATAGCACGTTGGGATACAGGATGTGAATGTACAGAAGGGGACAGTACCTGGAAATACACACTACGTCAGGCGCTTGCTCACTTGAGTGAACGCGGCAACCAGCTATTCGAGCAATATGCAGGGGAAACACTCAGCAATCCCTGGGCAGCACGTGATGACTACCTGCCCTTCCGCAATGGCTGGGAGACAAAGGAGAGTTTCTGGGCACGCCATGGTAAAGACTCTCATCAGCCCACTGATATACAGCTTGCCCAACGTACCTTCTTCTTACTCGAAGCCCAATACTACCAGCAATACAGTTTTACCAGTTGCGGATTCTTCTTTGAAGATCTGAACCGCATTGAGCCACGCAATAATATTGCCTTTGCACGTCGTGCTATCAGTCTCATCTGGCAGGCACTCGGCATTGATCTGCAATCAGCGTTCCTCAAGGACCTCAAAGCTACCAGGAGTTGGCAGACACACCTGACGGGTGCAGATCTCTACAGACAATTGCCCAGTAGTAAAAGATGGCCTGTTACCACCGCTGCCAGCGAAGTAGCGTCTCCTCACCACCTGTGGTGGCTTGCTCTCGTTTTGTCGGCAGTGGTGGGCTTTGCATGCAAAGCCCACCACTGCCGACAAAACAGCTTGCGAAGCGCCTAAGGCGCTGAGAAGTCAGGAAAGATATACCTTTAAACAGGTTTACACTCTCCACTTCCCAAATATTTTTCAATGAGGGCAAGCAAGGTATCCAATTCGAATGGCTTGGCCAGGAAGTCATCAGCGCCAGCTTTGTTAGCAATGCGTTCCGTCTCGCTAAGAGCTGAGATGATAATGATCGGAATATGAGAGGTGTTTTCCTGGTTTTTGAGTTTCTGACAAATCGTTCTCCCATCTATGCCAGCCAGCCAGAGATCCAGTATCAGTAGATCAGGGAACGGCTCCCGCAGGTGCAGAAGTGTTTCCCCATGTAGCATTGGAATAACCTCGTACCCTTCATCTTCTAGCACCTGTTGGAGCACGTCGCTAATTGCCACATCATCATCAGCAACAACGATCTTTTTTCTCAATAGAGGCTCCTTTCTCCTTTTAAGATGCTCTGAGCAACGGCTTCAGCGGCAAAGATACGAAAAAGGTCGACCCTGCACCTTCTTGACTTTCTACCCACATCCGGCCACAGTGCTGCCGGACGATCTCGGATGAAACATATAACCCGAGTCCAAGGCCTGGATAGGTTTCGTGCACAGGATCTTTCACACGAAAGAAGCGTTCAAAGAGATGGGTCTGTTGGTTTGCCACAATACCAATGCCAAAATCCTGGACACTGAATGTGACAGTTTCTGTATCGGCTGTGAGCCGCACAATGATAGTACTGGCCTCTGGAGAATATTTGATGGCATTGGTAAGTAAATTCATGAAGGACCTGGCCGATCCGCTCACGATCCGCAGAGAGTAATTCATGAACACTTCCCTCAATCTGAATATGGTGCCGGTCTGTGATTCGCTGCGCATCCTCAATAATGTCTCGCACCAGATCATTGATGTCAAACTGCGTGATGTGTATTGGGAGTGCTCCTATTTGCTGTTTGGTGGCATCAAGCAACTCAGCCATCAGGTTAATGAGATGACTTAACTGGGTATCCATCTTTGCCACCACTGTTGCCGATGCAACATCGCCTGCTTTCTGAAATCGCTTCTGCAACATCTGAGTATAGAGCTTGATACTGGTAACAGGTGTCTTGAGTTCATGACTGGCAATACCCAGGAATATGTCTTTCTGCCGCTCCACTTCCCTGCGATCAGTGATATCTTCACATGTCAAGAGAATCAACGGCTCATCGCCCCTCGCTCTGGCGATACAGCGAGCATATACGAGGAGGATTTTGTCTCCTCTGGATTGAACACGATAGTTCATCTCAAAGTCCTGCAAGATATGGTTCTGAGCAAGCACGTTCTCTAAAAGGAGATGCAACTGGGGGATGTTCCACTGCCCATTGCCAATCTCAAAGAGGTACTGCTGTTCTGTTGCTGCTGGCTCCATCTGGAAGAACTGATAGAATGCCTTGTTCGCCCGCTGGATCTGCAAGGTTGGACTCAGGATGAGCAGGGGATCGCGAACAGTTTCCACAATCGCATTGTTAAGATCACGAGTAGTCTGCAATTCCTGGTTAGAGGATTGCAGTTCCTGGTTGAGAGTAAGCAGTTCTTCATTGGAGGCCTGGATTTCCTCTTTGGTGGTTGTCAATTCCTCATTGAGGCTTTGGAACTCCTCATTGCTTGAGAGGAGTTCCTCATTGGAGGCTTGCATTTCCTCATTGGCGGCTTCCAGCTGTTCAATCACGCCCAGTGTCTCTTCCCTACTGGCTGTCAGTTCCAGTTCGAGCTGCCTGATCCAATGGTCTTTGGTTTTCTCGGCCTCCAGATGCATCTCCTCCTCACTCAATGAAGAAGTTTGAGACAGAGATGGTACTGGCACAGGGATATCTTCAAACAGCACAAGAAAGTGCCGGTTTGAAGAGGATGTCTGTACGGGAACGACTTCGATGGTAACCAGCCTTTCCTTGCCCTGGTCATATATTTGGATGCGTTCTTCTTTTACTGGAAGGCCCGTTTTTTTCGCCTGGGCAACCATTGTTCGCAGTGCAAATGCCAGACCGTCGTGGACCATTTTCAGCAATTGGAAGCTCGCTCTGCCAGTTGCAGGCTCCAGGTACGAGCTGGTGTGCCCACGGAAATGCAAAATCTCCATGTTATCATTAATAACCACACTGGCAGGAACATAGCGGGCCAGCAGAAGGCGGTCAGCCTCTTTCTGGATGTTCCATCCACTGACAGCATTCCCTGGCATCCTATCTTTTGCCTTGTCAGGAACTCGTATGGCTTTTTCGGGTGGGCGTCCGGCAACATTGAACTGTGGCTTCATACTGGTCGCTTTTCTCACATAGAGTTTCTGCTTTCTATCAATACACTCGAAGAGATTGGGAACTGAATCAGCCGTTTCCGCTGCACCTAATAGCAGAAACCCCTGGGGGCGCAGAGCAAAACTAAAGGTCTGCAAGACCTTGTGCTGTACCTCAGATAGCAGAAACATGAGCAGATTCCGACAGCTCAGTAGATCAAGTTGAGTGAATGGGGGGTCCTGGCAGATATTCTGCTGGGCAAAAACACAGAATTCGCGGATGGATTGGTGAATCTGGTAGTTTCCACCTACCAGGTGAAAGAAGCGTTGGAGGCGCTCTGGTGAGACGTTCTCCATCGCTTCAGGAGGGTAGCTTCCTCTTCGGGCTTTCTCGATGGCTCCAAGATTGACATCTGTGCCAAAGATCCGAATGGGAGGGGTAAGAGCGTGCTCCATCAAAAATTCCTGCAAACAGATGGCAATCGAATACACTTCTTCTCCAGTAGCACACCCTGGCACCCAGATCCTGATGGCTTCCCCATGCACTTTTTTCTTCAGGATACTGGGAAAAACCACCTGAGTCAGTGTTTGAAAGACAAACGGATCCCGAAAAAATTCGGTCACGCCGATCAGTAGATCCTGATACAACAACTCCACTTCATTTTCATTGTGTTTCAGATAAACCAGATACTCATCAAGGGAGTCAATGTGCTGCGTCGACATGCGATGTAAGAGACGGCGCTCGATCATGGTCGGCTTGTATAAGGTAAAATCCACTCCGGTGCCCTGTTGCAATAGCTGAAAAATCTGTTGGAGCGGCGGCATCTCCGGTATAACGATGACCTTAGTCGTGTCTTCCTGTTGTGTGAGTTGTGTGGATTGGATAATGGGATGCTGACTTATCCGTATGAGTTCCCCGACAATCCCCTGCGGTGACCGGATAAAGTCAACACAACCCTTCGCAATCGCGCTACCTGGCATATCATAATAGCCTGCCGAGGCTTGATCCTGTACAAAAGTTACTCCTCCGTGTACCTTGATGTCCTGGAGTCCATGCGTTCCATCTGAACCAGCTCCTGAGAGGATGATGCCAATGGCCTGATCCTGCTGACTGATGGCGAGAGAATGCAAGAACGTATCAATAGATCTATACCGCCCTTGAGTTTCAGGCAAAGGCTGAAGTTTGAGAACGCCTCGTTCGATAGTCATTTGGGCATGGGGTGGCATGACATACACATGGTTCGGTTCGATGACGGTTCCGTCTCTGACCTCCTGAACAGGCATTGTAGTAGCTCGGGCCAGTAAATTGGGTAAGATGCTTTCGGACTCAGGGGCCAGGTGTTGCAGGATCACATAGCCCATGTTCAAATTATCGGGTAGCGAGTGCAGCAATGCGGTGAAAGCCTCCAGACCACCAGCAGAAGCGCCGATACCAACAATGGGAAAGGATGGTGTGCCATTTTGCATGATACCCTGCTTTCTAAAAGAAAGAAGAAATATAAAGAGGTGTCCTCCTTGGAGAGAGTAAGCAAATCTCAACAATTATTATAATATTGATGTGCTTTGGGAGTCATCTCATTTACAAGAGATAGTATACTGATAAAGTATACTATCTCTTGTAAATAATTGCAAACAAGTGTAAACTCAGCCATGGCAAGTACACCTATAACTCATCAGGTGATTCCTCAGCGCCTTCGGCGCTTCGCAAGACGTTTTGTGTGGGTTATGTCGTCTGTAGTGGAGGTTGCGGCGCAACCTCCACTACAGACGACATAACCCACACAAAACAAGAACTCGCCACTTGCAGTGGCGAGTAAACCTGAGGAGTTACATTTAACTATTGGGTCTCATAACCGGACCTCTTGCCTCTGCATAATATAGTGCACCAGATCTTTTAGTTCTGGGATATCCGGCAGCATCGCAACAGGGAGCGTGTACCAATCCCAGGACTCACCCTTCCTTCTAATAATCACTTCATTCTCCCCAACACCAATGCTGGCAATTTCGCTCCAGGGTAGCAGATATTTGCCATGCTGTATCCCTACTCCCTGC
The DNA here is from genome assembly GCA_963814985.1 of uncultured Chloroflexia bacterium. Taxonomy (GTDB): domain Bacteria; phylum Chloroflexota; class Ktedonobacteria; order Ktedonobacterales; family Ktedonobacteraceae; genus CAWFFV01. Next base: position 8,617 of record CAWFFV010000109.1, read on the forward strand.
TGACTGATGCTTAACTGGCCAAAATTAACTGGCACTCCTGCTCTATAGGCAAGTATTTGGGACAACTGGCTCCGAGCAATCTCACGTTTGATGTCATCTATCAAGCCTTTCAATACACCTATATTGCATACAAGCGCAACTTTCACGGTTGCCCAGGCCGCTTGTACGCCTTTTTTAGAGATGGTTACCATAGTTTCATCGATACTAAGATTCTCAAATTCATTCCAGGGCAACACCTTTTGTTCCTGTTTCAGAGTGATTCCCTGTCCACTGAGCATGATTTCACCAAAGATCCTGGGTACACCTGTATCGTAAAGAGCAATAGACTCTGGCAGAAGGCGGCGTGTGATTTCGTATTCCATGAGATCACCCAACATTTTTACTCTGGGCAAGTCGCTGTCAAACACAAACGTTCTACCGTCCACCCGGCGCAATTTATACGAACCTCTCACCACCGCCTTTTTGTTAACATGAATGTCTTTCCAGAGTTCCTCAATCCGATTCCAGGGAATTATCTCCACTTTGCGTTGAGCATAGATAAGTCCTTTGGGATATACAAAAACACGCGACCTGGGGGAGTTCAGGGAGGTAAACATGATCCATACTCCCAGTCCAAGCCATGCCATACCCAGCAGAGGAACAAAGGCAGCTTGCCACCGAGGCCACCAGATGAAGATATCTTCATACATCATGAAGAATGAGATGATGATCAGGCCACCAAAGGCGACTCCCACAAGACCAATAAAGTGATACAGATATATTTTATTTTTAGCTTCATAGAGATCCTGCAACAGGCCAAGCCGATACTCGCTGGCCAATCGCTGTATTCCTTTTGGTATCTGTTGTGTTTGTGATACCTGATTCATTGTAAGACTCCATCAGGTCTCTTTTTCTGATTTCTCAGCGCCTTCGGCGCTTCGCAGGTTGTTTTATGTGTGGTTTTGTTGTCTGTGGAGGAGATTGCGTCGCAATCTCCTCCACAGACAACAAAACCACACATAAAACGGGAGTGAGCCACCGCAGGTGGTGAGAAAACCTGAATAGTTACCTTTCGCGATGACTCATGAAACCGCGCCCCTACAAAATGGTATACCTGGTTAATAGATGGCAATCTTGGTATTCCAGTTGGTATTGTAATAAACCCAGGCTGCTTGACTTTCCTGCATATTGACACAACCATGGCTACCATTACCTGCAAAAGCTTGATCGCCGCCAAAATCAAAATGGGGGAACTGCGTCCCAGGACCATAGTTCGTACGCCACCACGAATCATGGATATAGTAGCCACCCTGATGATACATAATCGCATAGTTAATCGGAGTGTCAGGATACCAGTATGGTGATCCTTTTGGTTCGATCGATTTAAAAATGGTTGGGGATTGGCGACCCAGTACTGACCAGACACCCGGCAACGAGGGAAGCTCTGTACGGCCCGTTGTAACCTGGAAAGCATTAACTAGCTTGCCATCCTGATAGACACGCATGGCTTGCTCAACCAGTGAAACTATCAATACCTGCCCCTTCTCAAGCTTATAATGTTCGAGCATTTGCAGGTCAGTTGTATGTACTTTGTTATATGGCGTAGGATCATTATAATCGGTCTCCATCATATAGAGGTTGAAGAGGGCACCATCCGCCTCATCAATGATACTCTGGAAATCATCGGGGGTATAAGCCCAGGTGAGATGTAAATCCAGATCAGAGCCAATGCCAGCCTGCTTGTAACCAGCATCGAGGGGATAATATTGCCCATCATACTGGTCGTAGTAAGGGTGGCTCTTATCCCAACCATCTACCTCTTGATGGAATTGCTTGACCAGATAGTTCGCCTGACCCTGTAGAAAATCTCTGCGCATCGAGACTATGTCTGCATCTACTTGCTGAGAAAATTGTGCATAACTAGAGATATCTACAACCCTGCTCATAGCAGACCGATCTGCATCCAGCTTCTTTTGGTAAGCACTGGCATCCACCCCATATGCTTTCAGCAAACCTACCTCAACCTCCAACTCACTCAATTTAGCAGGACCAACAATTGGCAAAGCCTGCGTGGTGTTTACTACAGCCTGCTGATACTGGGCATCAATCATTGAACTCAATCGCTGAAAATCAGTTGGCTTGAGAGCGCTGGTAAATAGTTGTTGGTCATGTTGATATTGGAGTTGTATGACAGTGATATCCAGATGCGCATTTTGCATCAGCTTGATGGTATTTTTTAGTGTTGTCATCCGAGCAGAAGCTAATTGCATCCAGTCCAATGCTTGCATTGCAGTATGAGCATTGCTACTAATCAGACTATAGTCTTTAGGATACTGAGCTACAGACATCATGGCCTGGTACTGGCTAAATTGCAGCGCAAAACTTTGTACCGGGAGGCCATGTAAGCGCTGCTGAGTCAGTGACAGTTGGAAATTCTGCATATCTTGCTGAGCTTGCGTCTGCAATTGCTCTGTGCTCGAAGCGATCAGTCCCTGGAGCTGTATCTGTAATTGTGCATAGCGTGTGGCAAGATTTCGATAATAGTTAGTCACAGGTTGGTCATTCGAGAGGGTAAATGGTGCACTTGTATTATTTAATGCTTGTTCTTGTGTAGTGAGAGGGGTGAGAAGCGTTGCCGGGACTCCGATCATCTGTGCATGTTGCAACAGATGATCGAACTGAGTCTGATTCTGACTTGCTTGCTGCTGTATATGAGAGTCGCCACCACAGGCACTCGTTAACATGACGATGCCCAAAAGCAGTGTCACTGGCACAATACGAGACAGAGCACCCATGGGATGTGGTGCATGCATAGAAGGTCATCTCCTTCCACCTTTAGCCTTCTGTTTTCGCTTTTCTTTACGAGCGGCTTTACCTGTTTTCTTACCACCACCCGCCGACCGTGGTAAAGCTGGCATACCGGGCATTCCTGCACCACCACCATACTGACGAGCCATCTGCGCCCATGGACCTTTACCAGTGCTAATTTGACGCATCATAGTACGCATCTCACCAAATTGCTCCAGAAGTTGGTTCACTTCCTGGACACTCGTCCCACTACCACGAGATATACGCTTGCGGCGACTGCCATTAAGAATATCAGGATTTCGTCGCTCTTCTTTCGTCATCGAAAGAATTATGGCTTCAATATATTTGAGCTGGTCACTCTCCAGGGCTTCTTCCATCTCTGGCATGGCCGCTAATTTGTTGAAACCAGGCATCATCTCCATCACCTGACGTAATGGTCCCATGCGCTTCAACTGCCGCATCGCATTCAAGAAGTCTTCCAGATCGAATTTTCCCTGCTGGAGCTTGGCCTGGGCTTTCAGTGCCTCTTCCTGATCAATCGTTTCTTGTGCACGCTCGATCAGAGAGAGAACATCTCCCATTCCTAGTATACGCGAGGCCAAGCGATCGGGATAGAAAGGCTCCAATGCATCAGTTTTCTCACCAACACCCATGAATTTAATCGGCACTCCAGTTACCGAGCGAATTGAGAGTGCCGCGCCACCCCTGGCATCACCGTCCATCTTTGTTAAGATCATGCCCGTCAACGAAACGGCCTTATTGAAATCATCGGCAACACGTACAGCTTCCTGACCTGTCATGGCATCAGCAACGAGCAATACCTCTCGTGGCTGCAAGCGAGTGCGAATGTTGACCACTTCTTGCATCATGTGTTCGTCGATATTCAGACGGCCCGCAGTGTCGAGGATGACCACCGAGCATGCTTGCTCACGTGCATAATCGAGAGAGTTTGCACAGATATCGACAGGGTCGGCCCCCATTGGCTCTGAGTAAACGGGGATGGTCAGTTGTTTTCCCAGCGTCTTCAGCTGGTTGACAGCTGCAGGACGATACATGTCAGCAGCTACCAGCAGAGGTCGCTGTCCCTGTTTGCGCAGATAGTTGGCAAGTTTAGCCGCTGTCGTTGTTTTACCTGATCCTTGTAAACCTACCAGCATAAGAATATAAGGGGTAGGGCCACTCAGATCAAGTTTAGTTCTGCCATCAACACCACCCAGTACCTCAATCAATTCTTCATTGACAATGGAAAGCACCTGCTGTGCTGGAGAGAGGCTTCCCATCACATCAGCACCGATAGCCTTTTGCTTGATGCGTTCGACGAAATGACGAGCCACCTTCAGGTTAACATCGGCCTCAATCAGCGCAATACGCACTTCACGCAAGGCTGCATTGACATCATCCTCAGTTAATTTACCCTGTCCACTAAGATTGTTAAATATACCTTCTAAACGCTTCGATAAACTTTCAAACATAGCCATAAGTGCGTTTCCTCTCTCTCCGCCAGTTGCTAATAGTCTTCAATTTGGCTCCTATTATACCACGTAGTGTTGTGATGAGGTGACATCAAGATCCTTTTAGTAGGGTGCAGGGGCGGCACCTCTGCCGGAGTGCGAGGTGCCCTCGCAAAAACTTTTCCCCCAAATCACCCGGAAGGATGGAGACCCGCAACTTACAGCTAAGCAGAAGATTACTTCAATTGTTGATTTTTGAAATCCTCCCTTATCACCAAAAAGTACTAAAATAAAACTCACTTTCTTTGTAGCATGATATAGTCTAAAAGCAGATAAAGGAGAGGGGAAGATCATATAATATCCTCATTGTAATTTTGAGGGACAGAGGACATACACACGCGGTGACTGTAAGTGCGTAAACGTATCAGAAGCTCCTCTTTCTATCACTGATCTATTATATTCCCAACCAT
>CAWFFV010000110.1:0-12398 GCA_963814985.1 uncultured Chloroflexia bacterium
TCTATCTTCCCTTGTTTATGCCTACAGAGTCTCCTCCCAACAAATCGCACTCCAGTAGTCTTGCATTAGAACAGGTACGCGGCGGCACCAGACCAACGTCAGACCTGCACGCATTGGCCACAACACTACATCATGCAGTGACAGGATATGACCCAAGGGAACGCGCTGCTGGTTTCTATCCTCCTGCTCGTCGCCTGAATCAAGAAGTCACGGCGCATATGGAAGCAATTCTGATGAAGGGATTGCGTCTCTCCACCTCACAACGCTACGCTCACCCCGCTGATATGCAGAAAGATCTGTCAGATTTGATTGCATCGTATCCACCTCGAGATGAGTTATCCAGTTCTTCCATAGGTGCTTCGCACTTCAATATAGCACAGCAGCGCCGGAGTTCTGGCTTGCTACAAGGTGGCATCATTGCTCTTGTAAGTCTTCTCGTGCTCATCATTTTTACATTTACGCTCCTACTCCTTATTAGACCCGCTACTGCACAGAACAATGCGAAGCAAACAGCCACCGCTGAGCTGGCTTTAGAAATGCAAACATACCAAAAGAAGGGGATAGGAATCAGTGATGGGCGTTTTGTCTTTGACACCTTTACGGGTCGCAGTGATAGCGGCTTTAAAAAGCAGGCAGGGCTGGCAATCCAAAACAATGATTTGAGCAGTGCCGTCAACTTTCTCACCAAAGCGATTACGGCTGATCCCACTGACGGTGAGGCACAAATCTATAACGAAAATATGCATCTTCTCCAGAATAATGCTTCCGTTGTTACAATTGTCCTGGGATTGGCAATCAGTAGTGACACATCCAATCTGTCCGTTTCACGTGCTGATATGGAATTTGCATATCTGGCACAGCACGAGATCAATACAAAAGGTTTACTACCTCATGGTCTCAAGTTACGTATCCTGATTGATAGTTCTGGAGCAAATAACGATGACGTTGCATTGGTAGGACAGTTCATCGCGAATCGTATGAATGCTGGCAACCTTGACCATATTATAGCGGTCGTAGGATGGCCATTTAGCTCACAGACCGTCAATGTGCGTGATATCATTGCCGCTGTACATCTACCCCTCGTGACGCAAACGGCATCAAGTGTGACATTGAGTGGTAGTAGCCCATATTTCTTTCGCGTCAATCCTCCTGATAATCTGCAAGGGAAAACCTTGGGAAAAGTTGCAGTGCAGCAATTGCACGCTCAAACTATCCTGGTTATACGTGATCCTACCGATCCATACAGTGCCTCATTAGCGGATGCCTTTGCTAGCAGTGTGAAGTCCCTTCACGGCACAGCAATCGATAACCCTCAAGATTATTTTACGGAGTCAAAGACAACGGTGTCCGACTATCAAAAGACAGTGGTGCAAGATGCTCTCGCTGCTAAGGCAGATATTATTTTCATGGCGGGGTTTGATGTTGATGCGGTGCGTCTGGCACATGCAGTAGGTAACGCGTACAGAGCTAATCCGCTGAATACCACTCTTGCTCACCTTAAGGTGCTGGGTGGGGATGGTCTGGATACAAGCTTGCTCTTAGGGCAGGGGAATAGTCCGGATGCAACTATTGCAGCGAATTTCCCACTGGATATGCAACGTGTGACCTTTACGGCCTTTGGTGACCCAGACGAGTGGACATTCCTTGGTGTGCCTCAGAGCCAGCAACCCACTTTCTATTCAGAGTGGTCCGGGGTATATCAACGTTCTGCAATAGCAGTCAACAATGCTCCCGCTCCTGGCACTGATGCCATCCTGACCTACGACGCCATACAAACGATTACCTATGCAATAGCGCATATCCACGGCTCTCTGACGGGTCAGGCTCTTCGCGATGTTCTGGCTTCAATAGGAACCGGTAATATTCCTGCGTACCAGGGCATCAGTGGGCGTATCCATTTTAATTCACAGGGCGATCCTATCGACAAGGCTATTGTCGTGTTAGCTATTGAAGATAATGGGGGTGTTAATGTGATCAAATTGAGCCAGATTGCAGGAACATTTCGCTGAGCATAAGATTTTGACCCTGCTGGCGAAAGGTATTTCGCCAGCAGGGTCAAAATCTTATGCTCATCCATACATAGGACAGTTGTCAAAATCATAATGTTATCTCTTCAGAGGCGTTATTTTCTCCTCATCAGATGTGTTATTCACCTGTAAGGGCTGTAAGCCGTTCGATAATGATTGAAGGATCAAGACGCCGGGTGTAGTTTGGATCGACGAACGCAAAGCGCACGCTTCCCGACTGATCGACCAGAAAGATTCCTGGCATCGGCAGTTCCCATGATGTATCACCGTTGTAGGCAGGCAGGTTCGCGCCAGCCTGTTGATACGCGGCACGTACTGCCTCATCAATGGTAAAGATGAGTCCGTACTCTCGCGCCACCTTGTTGCCAACATCGCTCAAGACAGCAAAGGTCAACGCCTGTTTTTCCGCGAGTGAGAGACTCTGGTCTGGCGTCTGCGGAGAAATCGCTAACAGGGAAGCACCCAATGCCTGGATCTGAGGCAACGCCTGCTGATACGCGTGCAATTGTAAGTTGCAGTAGGGACACCATGCACCGCGATAGAAGACGATGACGACAGGTCCCTGCTGGAGCAGATGCGAAAGAGTCGCCGTATGACCAAGGGCATCGGGCAGAGTGAAATCGGGGGCCTGTGCGCCTTCCTTGAGCGTCCGCTCAGCAGCACCGGAGGTGATGAGTTCCTGGATAGGACTAAACAATTGTGCCAGCAACTCTGTGGGCATAAGGCTTTTCCCCATAGTCGTAACTTCATCAAGTTTTTGCTGCAATGGGATGTTTGTTGCCATAGCCGCTTGCTGTTGTTGTTCTGCCGATAATACGTCTGTCATGATATTTTTCCTCTTGTCTCTAATAGACCGGTCTATTCTTACAGGTTAAAAAATTAAGAGACAGCAACACAAAAGGTATGTGATCAGGAAACCAGGCTCATTTTGTGAGAACACGCTCAAACAGGATCGCCAGAAATGCATGGAGTGGTGCGGAGTCCTGGCTGACTTTCATCCGCAAAAGAGCACCCTGTAAACCGCTCAAACAAAAGTCCGCCAGTTGATCAGCCGCCAGTCCGGTGGACAATTCGCCGCTCTCTTGTGCCTGTTGTAAGCAGTGACAAATGCCTAGACGCGAGTGCTCAAACACATCCTGAAGCTTGAGGCGAAAAACCTCGTTGTAAGCGGCCAATTCCTGGCTCAGATTGCCAACCATGCAGCCACAATAGGAGGGCAATGACTCAAACCAGCGGCCAGCAGCTTCAAAAAGCTGGCGCACGCGCGTCAGCGGAGTCAGGCTCTCGTCTTCAAGATAGTGTCCAAAGTGCGTGTAGGTTTCCTGGATGTAGCTCTCAAGGACTGCAAACGTGAAGGCATCTTTGCTCTCAAAGTAATGATAGAAAGAGCCTTTGGGAACGTTGGCCACGCGCAACACATCCTGTATGCCGGTCGCGTTATAGCCCTTTTCCCAGATCAATTGTTTGCCCACTTCCAGGAGAAGTTGTTTAGTGCTTGCTGTCTTCATAGTAAAATAATAGACCAGTCTGTTCCAAAAGTCAAGCCTTTTTGACTGGTTTTTCTTCTAAGCAGTAAAAACAGCCAGAACATTCTTGTAAGTTCCCCCTACTCCAGCCAGAAATCCTTATCTTCCTGTGACATCGTACTACGGGCAATTGCTTCGGGAAAGCCCTGTTTCTGTGGTCCCTGCTCATGACGAGCTGCATCTCGTGTCTGGCGACAATTCAACGTCAGCGTGGGCTGGCTATTGTCCAACAGCCCGGTAAACTGCTCAACACTCACCTGGAAAAACATGGCGAGCCGCTCCAGTTGACGCTGGCTCAGACTTACCAGCTCAATTGCACCAGACTCAAATTTATTCCATACCTCAACCGTTAACCGTAAACCCTTCGCAACATCCACTTTACTCATACGACGGCTCTTACGCAACTCTCCCAGGCTTGCCGCCACTGCTGAGCATCGAAGATACGTCCTAACGCGCTCTGACAGGCTTGTTGAGTCAACGGTAGCAACCCGGCATCTTCTGCTAACTCTGATCCTACAGTAGCATGATAACCAGCGATGAAATCTATTAAGGCCGACTGTTCCCCTGGATGGTCACGCAACAGACTGAGTTGTTCCTGTGTATTGCCAGCTTCTTTAGCGGCCAGCCATGCCATTTTCAATCTCTGCAACTCTGGAGTATTCATCTCTTTACGCCTTTCTGTTTCCATAAAAGCTACTGTTGTAATACAGACATATATGCCATTTGTCGCTCTTTAGTGATACATTCGCGTAGATAACCACGTGCCCGTTCATAGCGTAGCCGCACCGTACGCTCGGTACGCTTGCATATTACGGCAATATCGTCCCATTTCCAGCCTTCGATGGTACGTAACACCATGATCGAGCGGTCTAAAGGATCACTCAGATACGTCAAAATACGCAAACTCTCATCCTCCGCATGCAATTGTTCGTACTGATCATGTGGATCAGCCACATCCGCAGCAGGCAGCGACTCATCGTCAGATGGTGCCGGTCGCAACGCATCAATCAGAGCACGTGGCACATGTTGAGGTCGTCCCGAAGGCCGTCCCTCATCGTCACGTCGATAGTACAGCCCTTCCTGGCGCAGTACTCGATTAAACTCATCGACACAGAGGCAGCGTAAATAATGAATAAAATTCTGTGTCATAAACACTTCACTCGGATTCAGGGCTTCACGCAAGAGGTGCTCGCCCATATTTGCGATGGCCTCCTCGCGCAATTCAGGCCGATGCCGTAATCCCTGAGAGTGGCGTTGGAACGCTGGCGCACAGCGATACAGGAGCACTTCAGAGAGCCGACGAACACCGGCCGTATCTCCTTTCGCATTGAGTGCGCGAATATTGACAACAAGCTCAATCTCGCTTATCTCATAGCGCCCCTCCGGTGTTCGACGACGTAAACGCTCATCGAGCGTAGGATCACTCAGGTCGATCATGCAAGTCCCCCCAAAAGTAGTACTGGCTTCGGTGGTTTTCGCTTTAGTGGCTCCCACTTATGTATTCTTTTCTCGATTGCAAAAGTGGAAATGGGTTATTTTTTCAGATTCCTCAGCGCCTTCGGCGCTTCGCAAGCCGTTATGTGTGGGTTGTGTTGCTTGTGGTGGAGGTTGCGGCGCAACCTCCACCACAAGCAACACAACCCACACATAACGGGAGTGAGCCACCTGCGGTGGCCAACTTAGGATAACAGAAATTCCGCAGGATGAAAAGGGAGAAAACGGGGTGCAGGGGTGGTAATCCCTGCCGGTGCGCGAGGTGTCCTCGCAAAAACCTTTCGCCCACAATTCCCCTTGAAGAAGGGAAAACGGGGTACAGGGGTGGCAATCCCTGCCGGTGCGCGAGGTGTCCTCGCAAAAACTCTTTTCCCAAAATTCCCCTGAAGAATGGAGAGAGAAGAATCTGGTCATATCTCTGCTTGACGAGGGCCACGGAGTATGGTAATATCATTGCACTGTTACGGGTGACTAGCTCAATGGCAGAGCAAGCGACTCTTAATCGCTAGGTTCAGGGTTCGACTCCCTGGTCACCCACCCAAAAGCTCCTCTTTCGAGGGGCTTTTTCAATTCTTCCCAACCCTGCTTCCACTCGCATAACTGGCTTACCACCATCCTGGTATCGGCGATGCTACATTAGCGAGCGGCGGAGCAAAGGCAAAGTCAAAGCTACTGGGACAATAGGGATGAGCCGGTCCCGCACCTGGCTGAGGAGGCTGCTTTGCATGTAATGCATCCGTTGCCACCGGGGGATTTTGCTTGGGCAGCGCAAATGTTGGAACGGTACCAGGGAGGAACCAATCGCTGGTTTGCACCCCATCGGGATAGGTCACAGTGGCCCATTGCAAGCCACCTGGATTTGTAAAGTCACGAATGGGGTGATCCTGTTCCGCTACCAACATCGAGTCATGCCAGATCGGAGCAGCACCCTGCACGCCTGTTATTGCCCTCGACATAGGCGTATTATCGTTATTGCCAGCCCAGACTCCCATAACATAATCAGTGGTATAACCAACCGTCCAGTTATCATGGAAATCATTAGTGGTGCCAGTTTTGACGGCGGCTGGTCGCACTGAGCCACGATTGCCGTTCCAGCAATCAGCCTGTGAGTTCGAGTACAGTTGCAGCACATTACAATCAAAAAACTCAGGAGTACGTGATGGGTTATCGCTTAACACATTGGTCATCATATAGGCAAGTTGGGGACTGAGTACCTGTTTACCATGATCAAGCTTATGTACATACGTTTGATGAGTTGTTGCAAAAACTACCTTATCAACAGTATAGTATGGAACATGTACTCCGCCGTTGGCAAACGTACCATAAGCCGAGGTATGATCGATCAGGTGCACTCCCAGGCCACCTAGAACTAATGAATAACCCGGTGTCCCTTGATAGCTGCTAAGTCCCATATCTTGTGCCGTCTTCATAGCATTATCGATCCCTACATGCTGTAACACCTTCACGGCTGGAATGTTCAGCAAGTTCTGCAAGGCACAGCGCAGGGTCATATGCCCATGATAGCCCAGGTCATAGTTTTGTGGTGTATACGTGGGTGGATCACCGCCAGGTAAGGAAATTGTTATCGGTACGTCATTAATGGCTTGCGCAGGTGATGCCCCTTGCTCAAAGGCGGTCACATAGACATATGGCTTAAATGAAGAGCCTGGTTGACGGTAGCCCTGAGTTGCTACATCGTACTGTCCTCCAATACTCGCATTATTGTAATCGATACTACCAAGCAACGAGATTACAGCTCCCGTATGGAAGTCGATGAGTACCTCTGCGGCATTAGTCAGGTGATAGACGTCACGCAGTTCCGCAATATGGTCCTGGGCAATTTTTTAAATCTTGTCCTGTAGCGCAATATTGAGCGTTGTTGTGACAATCATATCTGAACGAGACAGCTGCTCACGCGTGAGATGGTAAGTTTGCTCGAGTTGTGAGAGCACAAAGTTGACAAAGTGCGGTGCTCGATCGCGCAGACTGGTGGGACGCTTGAAGAAGTTGGGACGTTGCGCTTCTTTAAGTGCATCGAGAGCCTGCACATTAGTGATATAGTGCTGATTGACCATGAGATCCAGCACAACCTGGAAACGCTGCAACCCCGCCTCGGGATAGATTAGTGGGTCGTTCGCAGAAGGTGAACTGGGAATTCCCGCCAGCATGGCAGCCTGTGCGATATCCAATTGCATAGCAGCGGTTTTCCCAGGCTGATCTTCCAGACCGAAGTAAAGTGTTGCCGCTGCATCGATACCATAAGCCTGCTCCCCATAGTAGATACTATTCAGGTACATTTCCATAATATCGTGCTTGGTATAGTGGCTATTTAGCTCAGGTGTCAGCACAATTTCCTGGAGCTTGCGGTCAATGCTTGTCTCATTTCCTACAATAAGATTTTTGATAAGCTGCTGTGTAATCGTGCTACCACCCTCGACTACATGCCCACTACGCAAATCTTGCAAAGCGGCCTGAATGATACGTAAGATATCAATACCCGAGTTGGTCCAGAAGTCTTTATCTTCAGTGGCAACTGTCGCGTTGACCAGAATTGGCGCTACCTGATCCAGGGTAACGGTAGTATGAACTCCCTGGTCGGCCAACTGAGCAATCATTACACCCTGACTATCATACATTTTGAGATTGTCACGCGGCATCAGGTCGTGCAATGTGAGCAGACGCGGTATATATTTGGCCTGCGTATCACTATAAAAACGAAAGCCGGCATATGCTGCGACTCCCGACAGCGACACAAAGATGACGAGCAGCACGAGTACAACGCTTCCGATAGCTGTCCACTTTCGCCTGGACGCCTGCTGCTCTTCATGTCGATGCTTCCGTGAAAGATGCCGCACCCGCGCTTTTCTATGCTGTAACCAGTGGGCAGATGCTATTGCTTCTTCACCAATGGAACTACCTTTCCTTACCCCATGACTCCAGAAAGCCTCTAACTTCTGAGAGATGCGCCCAAGAGGAGTCTGTCTTATTTCAAGGTCGTCAAATGCCTTAGTAGCAAATTCATTGGGAAAGGGAAGTGGGATAGTTAACATATCGTCAGGATGGCTAACCTCGTCGGGAGGAGGAAGTGGCATGGTTGGTATATTACCATCATCCAGATCACCCTCATCATCGATGGCTAAAGACGAGATCCCTTCTTGATTAAGTAGAACAGTAGGCGTATTTTCTGAGGGAGGCTCATCAGCCTCGTGCTGGGTTTGATGATCAGGTTGAGAATGGTTGGCATCCTCCGTATTATGATCATAGAGTGACATTCAGACACCTCTTAACTGTGCATCCCAATTCTGCTGATAGCAATAGCATCTATGTCTATAGAATATCAAGAAATGGCAATGTTTCACAAATTCTTGCTTACGAAATGCATTCTATTACGGGTCCTTCCGTAAACGTTCTGTATTCCCTATTAACATAGACGCATTTCAGAAGAATTAGTTGCAGGTGATGCCTGAGTAGTCTACCGAGCCAAGCGCTGCCTCAATTAGAGCGGGCAATATCTCGTTAGTGATAGTTTGTATCTGGTAAAGGCTTTCAATCCAGGGGATATCGTGATCACGCATACCACGTACTTCCGCCAGTTGGAGCACACCCTCATCTATCAGTGTGCGGAAATAGAGAAAAGCACGAACCGCATCTGCTACCGGTACATGTGATTTAAAAGTAATTGAGCCATATTCTGCTCCTAGCTGGATTGCCTCTCGCTGCAACTCTTCCTTACGGGTTACATCATTGAGGGCACGCAACAAGAGATCAAGCACACGGCGTCCCAGACGGCGATAAGCCTCACGGGCAGTATCATCAAAATGCTGATACCACGGCAAGGTATTGAGTGTTCCATCGGTGAAGGCAAAACGCACACGCCCAAGCACACTTTGGATCAGCAATTGTGCCGCAGGATTGGGTTTGGGTTCCATCTCCTGACGCAGGCGAGCCTCAAGATCCGCTCGCCGGAATCGGCGATGTCCACCGCTGGTGCGACGTGAAGGGAGTTCATTACGATCAGCCCACATGCGTACCGTCGCAGGATGCATTCCCAATATCTCAGCAGCCTGACGTAAACTCATCCACTCTTCCTCTGTTTGTGATGACAAAACGACACCTCCTGAGAATTGTGGTTCCATTAACCGCAAACAAGTGTTCAACTATGTAGCTTGAATTGTATGGAATTCATTGCGTATCGTCAAGTAGCAACTAGCGAACACGTTCTACCTGGGTTGCTAAGAGTACACCCTGTATCAGCATAATTAAGGCTACCAGAGCAAATGTATAATTCAGGTTTTGTAGGAGCGAACAAACCAGCACAATACCGAAAAGGGTCAGTAGCATACCTTGATTACCACGTAGAAATGGCAGCTTGAGCCAGGTAAGTGAGACCAGAGCAGCCACAAAGAGTCCAATCGCCACAAATTGTGCTGGTAACGCTATATGAGGAGTGGCAATCCACTGTTGGACATAAGGAAGAAAATTCGTCTGCCCACTAAAGAGGAGCGGGATACAGGTGATAGCATCTACAAACACGATCAAACGATCCAGCCAATTAAATGGACGTGAGAGGCGAAAGAGTGCAATGATGACCGCCAGGACCAGCACAAGAGCAGTGACTTGACTGAGTGTGAACCCAATTCCCTGTGTGCTGGACGAAGAGGGAATAATCGACACATCACTCCCAAAGAAGAGCTGGAGCAGGATGCAAGCTATGGTAACAACCAGTACCATCACATGATCCAGACGCAGTACAAGCTGCTCAACCCATTGAAAACGCTTCTTTGCATTAAGAACTATGCGGTTAATCCAGGCATATTGGCGACCGATGTGCAGAAACACAACGATGGCGGCAATCAGCAGCCCACTAACAACGATGAGCATTAATATACGCGCAACCAGTTCGTTGATAGCCACAAGATAGATTTGGGGCAGGTTGATCACAGAAAAGCGCAACTGAGTACGTTGGAATTGTCCCTGTGTACCATTATCCCAGGCAGAACCTTGTAAAAGGGTACAGGCGATAGCAACACAAAAGATCACCACACGGTCCAGCCATGTAAAGTTGCGTCCCAGGCGAAAGAATAGTAGCAGAGTACATAGTGCAAGCCCATAGGCGACAAGTTGATTGACATCCAGGGAATTCAGCACCCGAATGCCCAGCAACTTTGTATAAGGGGATTGCTGCACTCCGTCGAGCATCGTTCCCAGGTAATTCTGCAATGGCGCAGAGACAAGAGCCAACAGCAAGAGAGGTACACGGCTCATACTCGACGATCCCTTCACGAGGAAGAGCCATAGTAGCGCACTCACTCCTGGTACACCAATCAGCACAAGATTGAGTACAACGAGGTTCAGAGGGCTGGCTCCCTGAATATTGGGCGTGAAGAGCGTGCTCTGGGTGATTTCTTGCAATCCGAAAGCATATTGTAGCCCCATGTAGATGAATGCTACCACTAATAACAGTACACGATCTGTCCTTACAAACGGACTCCTGAAACGGAGGAGTGAGACTACAGCCACAACACCCAGGATACCCACAAGCACAAAGTTCGCTCCTGCATAATCGGTGGATGGGGAAGGAGACGCAATTGCTGAGGCCCAACTGGCCAAAGATAGTTTGCAAAAGAGCACAACCTGCAGCGATCGCTGCTACGGCCAGATGATCCACCCATGAGAAGCGATCTGCTGGTCTGAGTAGCGATATCACAGCCAAGGTGATGATAAGACCACTCAGAACGTGGTTAAACGTGATGCTTCTCATGGTTTGCTGCACATCAGGCAACGATTGCAGGGCCACAATAACCGTCAGCATAGCCAGTGAGGTCGCAAGCAGAATGCTACGTGCCAGGGGATGAATATTTTTATTGGTACAGGTCACAAGAGTGATCAGGAACAAGAGCATACTAAGATACAGGGCTATTATGGGAGGAGCCGTATGCTGCACATTGAGCATATAGAGGCTACCACCAATCGTTACCATCGGTAGCAATGTAAACAAAGTTACAAAGGATGCTGTCCACACAGGAGGTGTGAAAGAGTGGATGGTCGCATTTAAATGATATTTTGAAAGAGAAGACATCCAGGCACTTACGCGCTGTGTGCCTTTCCCGGATAATTGCTTGAGAAGGGCAGGCATATAAGCACAAACCATGCCGCAACCCCACCATAGATATTAGCAAGCAAAGGGATAATTGCTTGTGCCCACCATATGCCCAGTTGTCCAGGTAGCTTGTTGATACGCGTTAGCCAGAGCACAGACTGTGCGGCACGAGCCGTCCTGGAGTCATAGAATGCATTCCCCCGTAGTAGCTATCCCATTTCCATTCAGTGCACTCGTCGCTATAGAAGCCCATTGGTTAATGGCCTGTAACACATGGCGGACTTGCTCTGCACTCTCTGGACGCTTATCATCTCTTGTCGCTACCAGCCATTGTATAAGTTTATCGAAGTCAGTGGGAACCAGCGGATTATAATCCCGAACAGGTCTAAAGTCGAACAGGGTTGGTTTGTTACTCAAGGGATTTTTACCTGTCAGGCAAAAATGGAGAGTGGCTCCAAGGCTATACAGGTCGGAGCGCGGGCTTGTTTGCTGAACGCCGAACTGCTCTGGCGGGCTAAAACCCTGCGACCCAAAAAGGTAGTATCCTGTTGCTGTCCCTGTTTAAAGACACGTGCAATACCGAAATCGATCAGGTAGACATGCCCTGCCGCTGAAACCATAACATTTGATGGTTTGAGGTCACGAAAGATGATAGGGGACGGTCGCTGGTGAAGATAGGCCAGTACATCACACAACTGAAGAGCATAGCGCAATACCTGATCCACTGGCAAGCGCTGCGCCGTATTCTCGTTGAGGAGTTGCAAAAGAGTTTTGCCCTCAATAAAATCCATGATAAGGTAAGAACGACCAGCTTCCTCGAAGGAGTCGTGGACGCGTGGCAAATTAGGATGTGAGAGCTGACCCAATATCTTAGCTTCCAGACGGAAGCGTTCCTGTGCCTCTACCAATTTGTCAGGGCTTAAGTATCCCTGGCTCATCTCTTTGATTGCCACAACGCGATTACGAGCATGGGTATCCATCGCCCTATAGACGCAGCCCATTTCCCCCTGACCAGCCAGTTCAACAATCAGGTAGCGCCCCCGAAACAACGACTGAGAGGCCAATCGCCCTGTATGGTGCGCAGCACACATGTTCACCTTCCTAAAAAAAACCAAAGGGTATATATTTAACATAAAGTATAGTGTGCGTTCTGGGAGTACAGCCCATTCTTACACCATTTCGTGTGTAAGTATAATGGATAAAGCATTTACTAGTCAACATCCGGTTTCGTTGCAGATACCACCTTTTTGG
>CAWFFV010000111.1:0-8014 GCA_963814985.1 uncultured Chloroflexia bacterium
CACTACTCAGGTCCCTTTTTCCAGATTCCTCAGCGCCTCAGGCGCTTCACTGACTCTTTCATGAGTCATCCCGAACTTTTTGACCAAAAGTTCCAAAAAATGGGGTGAGGGGCAGAGCCCCCTGCCCGGGGTTCGGGGTGTCCCGAAAAACTCCTTTTTCTTCTTTTGTGCGCCGCCTGCAGGCGGCGCGAGAGGAGAGAGAAAGAAGCAGGGGACGCCCCTGCAACCCCGGCAAAGGGCGGCTCCCTTTGCAATCCCGCTTCTCAGCGGTTTGAAAGTGCAGAACCTTGTTCGAAAAATTCGGGATGACTCATGAAAGGAGGGCGAGCCACCGCAGATGGCGAGGAGACCTGAGAGAAACCCTTTGGGCAGAGGTCTCTAATACTTCAAATATTTTTACGCAAAAGGAGAAGCTGTTTTATGTCTGTGCAAGCTCCACACCTGGAAAATGTTGTTGCAATGTTAATTGATGGTAGACCAGTGACTACCAGCGAAACATTTACTGTATATCACCCCTCAGATGCGCATGTCGTAGCACACGTTGCTACAGGCACTCCTTCCTAAAAATCCACATGGCGTTGGCCGCAGCAAGTCGCACATTTAAGTCCTGGTCACAGCAGCCAGCCTATGCTCGCGCACGTATCCTCACTACAGTCGCTGAGCGCTTATCGGCTGATGCCGAGACTTTTGCGCATACCATGACCACTGAATTTGGCAAGCCCATTACCGAGAGCCGTGGTGAGGTTGCTCGTGTCGTTGAATTATTGCAATATGCGGCTGAAGAAGCCAAACGCATTACGGGAGAAACTATCCCACTGGATGCTCTCACGAATGGTGTCGGACGCTTTGGGTTTACATTGCGTGAGCCAATAGGAGTTATTGCCGCCATTACGCCTTTTAATTTTCCTCTGGCACTCGTTGCTCACAAAATTGCTCCCGCTATCGGTGTTGGGAACACCGTCGTCTTGAAGCCAGCAAGTACCACACCACTGACAGCTCTACGCTTTGCACAGCTATTTCTGGAAGCAGGTTTGCCGCCAGATGTATTCAACGTGGTAACTGCTGGAGGTACTACAGCCGAACAACTTATCACGGATAGCCGTGTAGCAATGGTAAGTTTTACTGGGAGTGCACCTGTTGGGGAACGCATTCGGGTGCTTGCCGGCCTCAAACGTGTTACTCTGGAACTGGGTTCCAATTCAGCGACCATTGTTCACAGCGATGCTGACATACAAGCAGCAGCTGTCGCCTGTTCTAAGGCTGGCTATGCCTTCGCAGGTCAAGTGTGCATCTCACTGCAACGCATCTATGCTCATCGAGAGGTACTCGAAGCCTTTCTGAGCAAGTTTGTTCCTCTCGTACAGGCACTGCGTGTGGGTGATCCCTTTGAGCCACACACGGACGTTGGTCCCATGCTCACAGAGAATGAGGCTAAGCGTGCTGAGAACTGGATACACGAAGCGACGGAAGCAAGGCGCACAGGTCATCTCTGGTGGGACACGTCGTGGAGCATTCTTGACACCAACAATTCTTACAAATGTTCATCCACTATGTGCGTTGTTTGTGAAGAGGTTTTTGCTCCCATTGTCTCTATAACAGCCTATGATACTTTCGATGAGGCTATTACTCTGGTAAATGAGAGCAAATTCGGTCTCCAGGCAGGGATTTTCACCAAAGATATCGGGTGTGCATTCAAGGCAGCCAAAGAAATTAATGTTGGTGGTGTGATCATCAATGATACCTGCCGTTACCGCGCTGACCATATGCCATATGGAGGAGTCAAACAGAGCGGTATTGGTCGTGAGGGTGTAAAGTATGCGATGGACGAGATGACAGAGACCAAGGTGGTGGGATTTAATCTCAATCCGTAAATATGTGAAACAACCTTGTTCCTCTCTCCTCAAGTTATTTGACTCTCTTCGACGATTACTGTATACTTTATTCAGAAGTTGTCAGGTGAAGCACATAGCATGTTCTGTTAACATTTATTTCACCTGCACTCTAACAAAATTCTTAAAGAGGAATAGTACAGTGAGCAGAGACGAACAAGAAGATACCACTATTTACAAGGTCGTCCTCAATCACGAGGAGCAATACTTGATATGGCCCGCTGATCGGGAGAATCCTCTTGGCTGGCGAGATGCAGGCAAAAGTGGATTGAAAGCCGAATGCCTTGCTTATATCAAAGAAGTGTGGACAGATATGAGGCCTCTCAGTTTACGCAAAAAGATGGAAGAAGCTGCGCGTAATTCATAGTCTGGCTTCTTATGGGAGATGATTTTCTCGTCATTTATAGTGTAGCACAACAACCGTATCTTATAAAGAGAAGCTGTTACATATGTTAACTCCACTTTCACCCAATCTTTGGATGCCTTTTCATCAGCGGCGGCAGGGAGAGAGTTCTCTCCCGTCTCTTCTGTTTTTCCTATGCGGGAGGAAGCGCATCGATTCTTCGGAAATGGCAGAAGGATTTTCCCTCTGACATCGAGGTGTGCCCTATTCAACTCCCAGGACGGGAAAACCGCATCAAGGAAACACCTATTTCATCCCTTCCAGAACTTATCCAGACACTGGCAGATGTCCTTCAACCCTTTTTAGATAAAAGGTTTGCCTTTTTCGGACATAGTCTGGGGGGTCTCATCAGTTTTGAGTTTGCCCGCTTCCTGAGAAAAGAATATAACCTCTGTCCTTCTCATTTATTTGTGTCCGGTTGCTCTGAGCCACAGAAGATGGATTTAGATACAAATCTTTACCGTCTACCCAATGACGAGTTGATCTCCCAGGTCCATCACCGCTATAATGGTATTCCGCTTGAAATCCTGGAAAACTCTGAATTTATGGAACTTTTGCTTCCTACTTTGCGGGCGGACTTTACACTTGTCGGAACCTATGTCTATCAAGCTGAAGAGCCCTTTGGCTGTCCTATTACCGCATTTGGAGGGTTGCAGGACAAAAGCACAACGCGTGATAAGATTGCTGCATGGGCTAACCACACACGGAATAGCTTTGCCCTCCATATGCTTCCTGGTGACCATTTCTTCTTGCGTGGTACTCAACCGCAGATAATACAAACCATAACGCGAAACCTCATCTGAGATCAGGAAGGGAGAACTGCGATTGCCTCGATTTCCACCAGGATACTGGGATCAATTAACTTGCTTACTTCTACCATAGAGGTGGCGGGACGCATTCCTGGAAGACCTCACCATGAGCATGTCCCACCTCCTCCCAACGAGAAATGTCTACAACATAGATACGCGTCTGAACTACATCTTCCAGTGTCGCTCCCACTCTTTGGAGTGCAAGCCTGATGCGCTCTAAAATCTCTTTCGTCTGACCGTAGGCATCACCCGGACTCAAAGCTGTTCCATCGAGTCCAGTGGCAGTAGTGCCAGAAACAAAAATGAAATTGCCTGCACGCACTGCTCGTGAGTAGCCTACAAGTGGTTCCCAAGGAGAGCCAGACGAGATTAATTGTCTAAACATGTTTAAATCCTTCTCAAGTGAACATTTCCTCACTTAAGTAGTATATCTCATCAGGAGAGGAAAGCAACCGTGAGTCATCCGGGAACTATAGGTTTTCTCACCACCTGCGGGGAAGCGCCCTCGTTTTGTTGGCCGTGGCAGGGTTTGCGGCGCAAACCCTGCCACGGCCGACAAAACACGAAGCGCCTGTGGCGCTGAGGAATTGGAAAAGGGAACCTGAATAGTTACAGTTTGAGTGCATGAACCAACGCCAGAGAAACTGAAATTCGTTGCCGGGCAGGGTATTTGGAAGATGAAATAGGTAAAGTGGTCTACCAGACATTGATTATCAGCAATAGATATGTATATAATAAGAACAAACTTTTTGTTAATGCTATGTAGCCCGCATTTCGTAGTTTGGAGAACACTTTTCGAAGATATTACAAAGTGTCTAAAGAGCAACAGTTTATGCTCGAGAGGTCTACTAAAATTGGATGGCGAGTTTTTAGGAACACAGGTTCCATAACAGCCTTCCTCCACGCTTTTTAGATGAAAAGAACAGATAAAAGATGCAATAATGCATAAAGCCACTTTCCGAAACTGCGGAATATAGGATGGGATGAGCGAAAAAAAATTCAAGGAACGTTATATGCATGATAGACGCTATGCTATTGGGCGACAGGTCGGCAACTATCAGCTAATTGCAAAGATCAACAGTGGTGCATATGGTTCGGTGTACCAGGGACGACATTACATTTTTGAAGGCGGTCCTATGGTGGCACTCAAGCTGTTATATGCTGATATCAACTCTCCCGAGCAACAAAAAGAATTCGTTCAAGAGGCACGTATCCTGCATAAGCTCAAGCATCCGCATATTTTAACTATTATTGATGCAGGTATAGCTGGAGGTGTGCCTTATCTAGTAATGGAATATATGGCAGGTGGCTCGCTACAGGAGAAGTTCCACCAGCGGGCAGGGCGTCCTTTTGCACTCAAGGAAGCGCTGATCATCCTTTCACAATTAGGGGCAGCGCTACACTATGCACATCAGCATAATGTGGTGCACCGTGATCTCAAGCCTGGCAATATTCTGTTTACCGGGCAGGGAGAAGTGTGTCTGGCAGACTTTGGTCTCTCGGTTGTGTTGACGACGGCGAAGACAGGAAATATTGGGTCTCGCGGCACACCATCCTATATGGCTCCAGAGCAATTTGAAGGGAAGTTAAGTGCCAAGAGTGATCAATATGCCTTAGGGTGCATCGGCTATGAGCTGCTTACGGGCCGGAAGCCGTTCCAGGTGCCTAATCCAAGTCTCGAAGCGATGTGGTACCAGCATACGAAAGTTGCTCCTAGGCCGCCTCGGCAGTTTAACCCGACACTACCTCCTGTTTCGAACAGGCAATTCTTACGGCTATGGCGAAGGATCGAAATGGACGGCATCGCGATGTCAGTGCATTTTTGAGTGCTCTAGGTATTGCATCGACGATGAATGCAGTTCTGCCTATACCATCAGCCATGCCAATAGAACCAATGCGTTCTTCAGCTACAATGGCCTATCGCATACCATCAGCCACGATGTATTCTTCACTACAACGTCCCATCGCATGCCATCAACCAGGTCAACAGAATCGATGCATTCTTCAACTACAATGAAAAGTGCTGACACCTATCGCAAGCAGGGGGACGGGTTGAAGAAGCGTAAGCGGTATGAGCAGGCATTGGTAGCCTATGAATGCGCACTACGTGTCGATCCCACCGATACCATAGCTGCCTACAACAAGGGTCTTATGCTCTATGAGCTGAAAAGGTACGAGAAATGTCTGGATGCCTATGAACATGCATTGGTGTAAATCCCAACAATGCCGAGATCTACACCAGCAAAGGTCAGGTGCTCTATGAGCTGAAAAGGTATGAGGAAGCCCTGGCGGCCTGCCAACAAGCATTGCTGGTCAATCGTCGGGGTTCAGGATAATGTGCTTGCTGATCTGAAGAGGTACAGGGAGATCCTGATGGCCTACGATCACGCATTTTTCTTCGTGGCAACCAGGGAAACTGAAATTTGTTGCTGAACATGGTATTTGGAAGATGAAACAAATGATCTCCCAACTATTATCTATCAGCAATAGATGTGTATATATTATAAAAATAAACTTTTTGCCGATGCTATGTCATAGGTAAGAAGTACTTTCTTCAGGATAGTTATATGCACGATAGAGGCTATGCCATTGGACAAAAGATCGGCAACTATCAGCTAATTGCGAAGATCGGCAGTGGCGCATACAGCTCGGTGTACCAGGGACGACATTACATTTTTGAAGGCGGTCCTGTGGTGGCACTCAAGCTATTATATGCCGATATCAACTCTCCCGAGCAACAAAAAGAATTCGTTCAAGAGGCGCGTATCTGCATAAGCTCAAGCATCCGCATATTCTACCCATTATTGATGCAGGCATCGCTAAGGACATACCCTATCTGGTGATGGAATATATGGCGGGTGGCTCGTTGCAAGAGAAGATCTCGCCAGCGGGCGGGCGTCCTTTGCATCAGGGAGGCATTAATTATCCTCGTCACCACTAGGAACTGCGTTGCACTATCCACACCAGCGGGATGTGGTGCACCGCGATCTCAAGCCTGGTAATGTTGGTTTACTGAACGGGAGGAATGCGCCTGGCGGACTTTGGTCTCTCGGTCACATTAGGAACGGCGAGGACAGGGAACTTTGGAGCTCGTGGCACACCATCATATATGCCCCAGAGCAATTTGAAGGGAAGTTAAGTACCAAGAGTAATCCATATGCCTTAGGCTGTATCGCTTATGAAATTCTCACGGGTAGGAGACCATTCGATATGTCTCATCCGAACAACGAGGCGATGTGGTGTCAACGTGCGAAAGTTGCTCCGATATCGCCTCGAAATTCAACCCGGAACTACCTTATGCAATCGAACAGGCGATTCTTACAGCTATGGCGAAGGATCAAACGGGCGGCATCGCGATGTCAGTGCGTTTTGGACGCTCTAGGTGCTACACCTATGGCGAATATAGTTCTGCGAACGCCGCCAGCTGTACACGTCGGCTAGTTACCCAGACAACCAACGCGTTTCCCCTCACTGAAAAGTGCTGATGTCGATTACAAGGCAGGGGGAACGGTTGAAGAAGCGCAAGAAATATTAACTAATCTTCTCCAGCTTATGAGCGTGAGTATAACATATACTCGACCCACGCCATGGCTTCAAATTGGGCAAAAGGGCCTTGTGCTCTATGGGTCTTCTAATATGGGAGGCTGCGGTGGAAGCTGATGAAGTATGAATTGCGCAATCCATACAAAAAATATCGAGATCGGCACCAGCGAAGGTGAGGTACTCTATGATCTGGAGAGTAATGAGGAAGCCCGGCGGGCGATGAATTATGTATTGTGCATTGATCCCAACAATGCCAAGATCTATGTTAGCAAAGGTGAATTAAATTCTGCCATGAAAAGAGGTATGCAGTAAATCTGGTGGCGACGAAGAGGAACATCGTGGATTAATTGCTGAGATCTCAAGTAATGTGCTCTTTGATCTGCATCGGTATGATGAATGGTTAGGGAGAGGAAGAACTCTATCATAAAAAGGCTCTTTAGTGTGTGAGGTGACTCGTGATGTGTATTTTGTTTGTGACTCCCTATGTGCCTTCTCCTATCATTGTAGGTTCTTTTCATATATTGATACAAACAATTGGCCACACCGCATGAAATCTCACTTGTTTCGCTACTATGTGACAGCCATGAAGAAGAGTTGGTGCATGAGGCGGACACACTTTAACTTCCACCTCGTGTTGTTCTCGCCCCTCTGCCTCGTGGCAAGCAGACCCCAAATTGTCTGTGGAGCATTTCCCTCGTTACTGCCCTTACGTGTAGCCGATCATCCGATCCTTAGCCTTTGTGCAACGTATCCCGGAGGCAGTAAACAGAAGCTAAAAGTCGTACATGGCGAGTTGATCAAAGTTGTTCCTGGATCGCACGCAAATTCGACACAGAAAAGGTTCCTGTTCATAATGATTTTGGTCGATTGCATCTCCTTGAATTTGACAAGAGCAGTGGAGCTTCATCCAAGAGGTCCGTTGCACAATGCTTTTGACAAGGTCGCCCTGAAAATAATTAAGCGCGGTACCAATATCTCTCCATGGCTGGTACATCATCAAGAGCCACCATGACCCCTGCTGATGATCCACATCGTCTCATAGTGTCAAGGGCGAGCAAACCTGAGCATATTCAAGTTGTACCAAATGGCGTACATATGTGCAGATTTTAATATCGAAGAACGCCACTAGATATGTTATTTGCTTGATTTCTGTGCTAAAATGGACGGACCATCCTAATTCACAGGCTATCCTGCATTTTTGTCGTGAGGTACTACCACAGGTTTGGGAGCGTCGACCACAAGTACACCTCACTATTGTTGGCAACAATCCGCCACAAGCAGTGCGTGACCTGAGTGCAGATCAGCGCATTATCGTTACAGGTTATGTGCCAGACATTCGACCCTATCTTGGAAAAGCCTCGATTGCTCTG
>CAWFFV010000112.1:0-5727 GCA_963814985.1 uncultured Chloroflexia bacterium
GTGAAACCCCCTCTTTCTTATGTGGGCCTGTTGATGAGCCTTGAGTTTCATGATAGGTTTGTGGTCGCCCTCTAATTTCGCTCATCGGACCTTTTAATAGCATTTCATCATTTGGGTCATGATACTTTGCTCTCTCTTCAAGTTCTTTTTCGCTGTAAAGGGAAGGGAACTCTTCCCAGGCCAATTCACGCCTTGGTTGGCGGATACGTGGTGGAAATTTTTCCTGTCCTTCAAATTGCAGTAACTGCACACAAAGTTCGTGAGATCCAGGATCAGCATTTCGATGTGATCGATAATCTCTTGAGCATCGTTATAATGTTTTTCTGCTACTTTGTCTCGCTTTTCTTTTTGAAATTTATCATCCACTTCTATTAATTTTTGGATATATGCCCTTATTGTTTTTTGTATTTTGGTTTTTTCTGTATAAACCTTGTCATACAGTGGATACCCCTTTTTCCTATCAAGTTCTGTTGTATAAGGTGGTTGACTGAAATAAATATGGGAGGCACCTGTATAGGGACTTTTCCTGAGCCAGGCAGGTATATCGCCTTGTGCCTCAATCATATTGATTAACTCTCTGTATCCCCCCACCTTCTTCAACCGCTTTTTTTTCATTTCCTTTTCATTCTCCCCGGTTTCAACAGACCAGGAGGCGAGGTTGTATGTTCCCGGTTCGCTGCCAACTGCTAAGTGCTCGGACTGAGGGAGGTGCCGCACTTTGATTGTCAAGTTACCTGTTGCATGTCCTGAAGGAATGTTTGTCCATAGAGGGTGTGCTTGCTGATAACTGATGGGGACCGCTAACCCATGTACAATGCCGCCAAGATCACCCATTGCTGTTTTATCCTCTTTGCCTTCATGCTGAGCGTATCCATGTGAAATATGCACTCGCTAGGCCATGGACAGAAAGGGATTGGCGTCTTTCTAAATGAAAGGGAAATCTCCAGCAACCTGGGCATAATGGACGTAAATGCGTTATAGTCGTTCACATATAAATTCGCAAGCACTTCAAACAAACTTTGTCCTTCATGGTAGTATTTCCGAGCGTACATGGGAAATCGACGGTCATCTCTTGTGATTTCTCTCAGTTCGTCCCATCCCTGGACAATTTGTATACTCTGTGCATCATCTGATTCTGCTGCTGGACTGTAAAGTGTGCTTCCTGGTTCTTCAGCTTCTTTATTATAAGATGATCGCATTTTCTTACTTTTATAATGGACACCGCGAAATAGTGGCGTGACAAATTGGGGGAATGGTAGCGAACTTTCCCTTATAAATCGCCTCCTCAATTTCAGCTTTTACAGAAGGATATTCTGCGGCCAGCTCCTTGAGTTCCTGTATTGTATAATCTTTTGTTTCGATTTCTTCGCCTGTTGGAAGTTCAATTTCCATTCTCTGAATGGGCAGAGTGTTAGTGCCGGATGGTATATGGCCAGCAGGCTGAAATGCGACTCTATGCTCGATGGGCGATCCGACTGAAATCCGCGCAGCTTTGCCTTTGCAGCTTGCTCGAAACGGTCATCTGGATCACTCATGGAGATGCTACCAGCATTGGTGCCCCCTGTGACTGACTCTGTTGCCTGTTGCACTACATGCGTCGCCTCGTGAGCAAGCAGGCGTATCCCTTGTGAAGTGGTAGGCTGGTAGCGGCCCCTCTGGAAGAAAATATCGGTTCCTGTTGTAAAAGCTTGTGCCTAAATCGCATGTGCCAGATCGGTTGCTTCAGCATCGGTATGTACACGCACCCTCGAAAAGATCGGTATGCAGATGCCCTTCAAGCTTGTGCTGGATATTCTCCTCCAATGGATCTCCCCTGCCACAAGCTGCCTGAATGCGTTGTCGGATCTGCTGTCCAACTTTATCCGATAACTTGTCTCGTGAAAGAGAGATTTCCTGCCGCTGAACTACGAGAGGCCATGCAGATCCTATGCGAGTCGGCTCCACTTCTGGAACAGCAGAGGGAAAGATGGCAACGGTATGCAGGTTAAAGCGTGGCCCTCTTGTACCTGTCAGGGTGCCAATTGACGATGCTGGTGACTGGCGTGGGAGAGCCCGTTGTGCCTCGGCAGTAGCGGGAGATAGATGGGGTACTCCGATGGTGGCGGCTATGTGGGCTTTCTGTAGTTGCATCTGGCGTTCCATTGCAAAATCCTTTCTTGACATGCTTCATTCTCCCTGCATGAGTGCTCTCTTCAAATGCTCTAAAGACGTGTTGCCTCCAGAACAAACAATCCCAACTTTCTTACCAACCAGTTCGTCACGTAAATGATAAGCGGCGGCAAGCGATGCTGCTCCAGCTGCCTCTGCCAGCGTATGGGCACGCTCGATCATCCACACCATTGCCCTCATAATATTCTCCTCACTAACAAGCACAAAATCGTGTAATCCTTCCCACATGATGCTTTGCGGAAGTTCAAAGGCTATTCCAGTCGCCAACCCTTCAGCAAACGTTCGATTGGGCGCTGTCACTAAAGATCGTTCCTGCCAGGAGTCATAGGCGGCTGGTGATGCCTCGGACTGCACTCCGATCACACGAACAGATGGATTAACTGCATTTGCAACAATGCAAGCGCCAGCCACACCTGTTCCACCACCCACAGGAACAATTATCACCGCTAGCTCTGGCTCATCCTCCAACATTTCTAGCGTGTATGTAGCGACACCCGCGATCAGTAGAGGTTCATCGCCGGAATGAATGTAGCGATAACCATACTGATGTGCCAGAGACTCACAAAACAGTTTGGCCTCATCGTAGTTCGCTCCATGCAAAATCACCTCGGCTCCCATCCCCTGCATAGCGGCAACCTTCCCTGGATTTGCTCCCTCCGGTACCACAATCCGTGCTTGAATGCCAAACAAACGGGCTGCGTAGGCCACAGACTGCCCATGATTGCCCGTCGAAGCTGCTACTACACCCCGTTCCCACTCAGCAGGAGTAAGTTGAGAGATCAATGATTCCCCCACGTACCTTAAACGCTCCCACTGGTTGATAGTTTTCATGTTTGATATATACCTCGCTGCCAATCAATGCATCGATAGCAGGATAGCGATGCAAGGGTGTACGTGCCAGATAGGGACGGATGCGTCGTTGGGCCAGTAAAACATCTGTAAATTGAGGAATTGGCATTTACTCATTGCTCTCTTTCTTACATACACGAATGGGAAGCTCTAGCATAGGATACCATGTTACTAAGACATGATGCTCATCCAAATATAGATATGTCTCGCTTGTGTGCAGGTAATAGACAGAGTATGATATAGAGAGGCAATGTAGAGAGGGATGAGTGGGGAAGAATGAATCAACAACCTTACGATAGTTCTATGAAAGCTATTTTTAAAGAGGATGCAGCTAATATCTTGCCGCGTCTGTTACCGGGAGCCACTTTGATCGACGTGCTCGATATCGAAGTACTTCGGTCAACCATACGTGTAGATCGCGTTTATCGTATCCAGTACCGGGGGAAACCTCATATCTTCCATCTGGAGTTTCAAGCCAGTTCTGACGAAGAGATGGCATACCGTTTGCTGGCCTATCACGCAGGACTATGGCGAGACTACAGGCAACCAGTAATTTCGATGATTGTTTATCTCTTTCGGTCAAGCATAGTAAATTCGCCATTAAGGGAGATCGGTGAGCATGGAGAAATCCTGACCTTTCATTTTCTCGTGTTGGCATTGTGGACATTAGATGCACGGCAGTACGTGCAAGAGCATGTCATTAGTATGTATACATTGTTGCCCGCGATGAAAAATGCGCATGCGGAGGTCCTGCTGCAAGCGATAGATGAGTTAGTTGAGCATTATCAGGATAGCGAAGCGAAGTTAGCACGGCGGCTCTTGTGGTTAAGTACCTTCCTGCGACGAGCAGAGACGGTGACACCGCAGGATAAGCAGAAAGTGGAGGATCGTTTGAATACATTTGAACACCTGTTAGAACAGGATGAGTATGTCCAGAAGCAGAGAGCATTGGGCCACGAAGAAGGAAGGACAGAAGGGAGGGCAGAAGGAGAAATACTAGCATTACAAAAAATGTTTGTAGATATTGTGAGCAGGCGTTTCCCTGCTTTCAAAGAGTTAGCGCAAAAGCGAGTAGCACGCACAAAGCAGGTAGATGCCTTATATGAGATCACCTCACTCCTGGCCGTTGCCCCTGATGAAGCCACAGTACGCTTAATACTGACTTCTCAACCAATAGCGCACTAGCTACAAGAACAACCCTGCTGATTGTAGCGTAAGCATTACTCTACAATCAGTAGGGTTATTCCTCATAGCATTCTAAAAGCTGACTATTCAGGTTCCCTGCCACCACAGGACTCTTGTTTTATGTGGGTTGCGGTGTTTGCGCCGCAAACGCCGCAACCCACATAAAACAACCTGCGAAGCGCCGTAGGCGCTGAGAAATCAGGGAAAGGGAATCTGAATAGTTACCCTAAAGAGGCGTTGGAACTGCTGACGCATAAGGCCATAGCGTTCGGCAAAGCGCTTGAGATTGAGGTTGAGATAGGGGGGATGACCTATACGCGGCAATATCTCTCGACAGGCAGCATCCGATCCATCCAGTGTAATCACTTTTTGCTGAAGTAAGAGCTTGATATCCCATCAGGTCACGATCCGCCCCTCGTGCTACTTTGCTTAGAGCGAGACTATAAAAGTCAAAATAGAAGACATCGACTGACCCGGAGCGTCCAACGTACCTGGATTGTGTTGTCCATTGTGTGGGAAGAGGAATCAGATCAGCGGGTGAGGCAAGCTCAACACCGATCTGCATTTGATCCAAAACGCGTTGAATTGCGCTCAACATTTCATCCTGGTCTGTTGTGTCCAGTACAACCTCAATATTTATAGTTCCATTCATCGTCCCATTCATAGCTCCGCCAGGACGAGTTCCCATATGAATCAAAGCTGTCTCTCCGAAAGATACAGGCGTGCAGGTTTGTGTATGGCCTGACCAACAGACTGAAGAAATTTTTCAATCTCAGCTTTCCCTATACCTTGTGGATAGATGTCCCATGTCCTTGCTCTCCCGTGCTGTTTCCTTTCCAGAGATCCAGGGCCGCAATAGGAGTTTCTGCCTGACGATGCTTTGGCTCTTCCTGAAGCAAAAGATGATCGACATGCTTTTGCCAATCAGCGATAAGGTCCAGGGGCCAGCCATGTCGGCGCTGTTCTATTTCCTGTAACGCCTGCAAACCCACTTCCCCATATTGGGCGGCAGGCGGAGGTAACAGGCGACCTTCCCACAGGTGAGCAAATTGCTGCTCAGGAAAGGCCGATACACGTCCAAGGGCCATCGTCAAGCGAAACGACCACTGCCGTTGCAGATAGATAGTTGCCAGTGTCAAAACCGCGATTTGCTCGGCAAAAGTGGGATCACATGTATTGAAGCTTCGAGTTCTGCATCAGCTAACTCAGGATGAGCAAGAAGAGGGCAATGCAAGCATTACGCACCGGTGCATACTCACATTGGGCAAGGCATATTACCAACTCAGTAGCAGGCAACGGACTTGTCGGGTGCGACTCACCCATCAGATAGTCGATCCCCCAGGCACGTAGTGAGTTGATTAAGCGTTTGAGTTCTTGATTATGAGATTGATTTTGAGATAAAGCAGGTTGCCTACTTGGATTGGCACTCACCATATTTACTCCGATCTATCAAAACATCCTTGTCTCCAGTAGATGCTATTCTACCTGAGAAAACTTCATTTCATCATTTTAAGCTACCAAACG
>CAWFFV010000113.1:0-6572 GCA_963814985.1 uncultured Chloroflexia bacterium
AGTTGAGTCTTGATCCAGGTGTGAGGCGGTTCTATGTGGTGTTTCTTGTTCCAGGTCCCAGGTATCCTGGTTTTTCCTTAAATGATGTTTTTTGTTGAAGCTAGCGTTTGTGAATGTGCAAAAACCACTATACATATCACACCTGGACGATGTTCCTTCCAGGTGTGATATGTATAGTGGTTTTTGCCATACTTGAGTAGGTAGGCCTGGCTTCTGCTGTGAGGTACAAAATGAACAATTTCCGAACTTTGCCATTGAAGATCCGAGAACGGGCAATGACGTGTGTGAACACCAGCACTACCTTCCCTCTCGGGCTATTCCCCTCAGGATGGCCTGGGTGAGCAGCTTTGGTACGTCATTTGACGTCTTCGACTTGACAAGGGCGAGCACGGTCAAGTGGTAGAAGATAGGACCGCCGAACATATCTGCCAGGATGGGAGTCTCCTGATACTCTCCGGAGTTCTCCACGGTCGCGAGCGCGAGCGATGAGCACTTTCAGCCGTTGCAGACGGGGGCGCAGAATCTCTGTCTGATATACTTCCAGCAACTTGGGATGGCCCTGGATTTCTCCCACGAGTCGTGGCATGATCTGCCCGGCAGGCGAGGCTGTGCCAGCCTGATACGCCTCTCGCAGCAGCACACGCAAATCTTCCTCCAGGCTGCCTTGATCCTCCATCGGTGTTTCGTCGCTCAGCGATTGCAACATCTCCCGCACCAGGGCTAGTTTAGAGTTCCAGCGCCGATACAAGGTGAGCTTGGTGTGGATGCCCTTGTGGCGGCAATCGCTTCCAGACTCATAGCCTCATAGCCTCGTGTCACAAATTCCCGTAGTGCAGCCTCCAGTAAGGCGCGATGCGCTGGCTCACTACGTGGTCGCCCGCGTCGTCGTGGCGCACTGAGTGGTTCTTGCATGGGTTCCGGGCCTCCTCTTGGTCATGTGTTGACGCTCTGTGACGTTGCTGCTGCTGACCGGGTCTGTCCGGCTTCTTCGCACGCTGCCGAGCCTCGTCCAGGTGCTCTTATTCCAGGAGCGGATGTTTTCTCTGCTAACACCTTACGGGCCTATCCTTCCTCCACCTGTCCACATAGCGCAAGAAGTGTTCAATCGTTTGTCCTATCCCATCCTCCTCCTGAATTTGCTTGCTGAGTTCGGTGGCACGCTGTCGCATCGCCGCATTCGTCACAGCCTCGCGGATCGCCTCTGCCAGTTGCTCTGCGGTGAGCGTTTGAAATGGGAGCGGAGCAGGCCCTGCCCCCAGCGCAGAAACCAGTCGTGCCCAACTGGGCTGATCGGCGGCCAGGGGTGTGAACACAGAAGGAACACCACCGCGCAGCGCTGTGCCCGTCGTTCCAGCCCCTCCATGATGCACCAATGCGGCCATACGCGGAAAGAGCCAACTATGCGGCAGACTCTCCGCACAGAAAACGAATTCAGGAAGGGTGCGGCCCTTGCCCAGACCTGCCCAGCCGCTGAGGAGCACGCCACGCTGACCAGATAACTTGAGTGCCCGCAGGACAAGGTCCAGGGTGGCTTGCGCATCGCGGCTGGTCATACTCCCGAATCCGATCGAGACCGGAGGCGGCTCGGCCTGCAAAAAGTGCAGTAGATCGGCTGGTGGCTGCCACCCTGCTGGAGGATCAAGAAACAAGTAGCCAGTCACCTGCACTTGTTCAGGCCAATCAGCGGGTCGGGGCAGCACCGCCGGGCTGTAGGTGTAGTAGACGGGCATCTCCTTGCGCTGCTGGCGTGCGAGTGGGCCGAAGAAAGGCAGAGGATGTGTCCCTAGCTCACGGCGCAGTTTCGTGTCGTCCGAGTGCTGGAGTTGCCAGACGACCTGCTCGCTCAGGCTCCAGTTCAGTCGATTCAGCAAAGGGCGACGATCCATGCCTCTGCCAATCAAAAAGTTGGGAAAGGCTCTGGTTGGGGTCAGAGGAAAGAACATGGCGGCAGTGCATGGAATGCCGAGTTTTTCCGCGATGCTGTAGCCAGTGAACCAGCTATATTTGTAGATGATCGCTTCAGCGCCCTGTGCCGCGCGCCAGGCATCCTGGTTGAGGTGGTCAGAAAAATACCGCCGCTGTGCGAGTCCATAGCGCAGTTGATGGAGCAGATGGCCTCCACCAAGCGCTGAGGAGTCGGCAGCCCCGGTGATAAACGGCTGATACGGGTGGCCCAGTGGCGCAAAATTGACGCCGTAATCGGCAACCAGGTCGGCGAAATCTGGCCGGGTTGCCAGCGTGACGCGGTGGCCTTCTTGCCTCAGCCGAACGGCTAAGGCCACAAATGGTTGGGTATCGCCTTGCCCCCCAATCGTGAAGAGTGCGATTTGCATGAGATGTGTCCTTCTTCAGACTGCTTCGGATGAACCCGAATGCAGCTGATTATTACCGCTATATTTTGTAAACGCTATTGTTTACAAAATATATACCACAAAAAATATGTGAACACAAGCGTTCATAAAAGCCAAAGACGAAAGACGGGACGAAGGAATGGTCTGAAGGCATCCGCGAGGAATTGGAACTGTTATGCATCCCCCTTGTTGCGGGTTGGCAGAGTTTGCGCCGCAAACTCTGCCAACCCGCAACAAAACAATAAATCTGGATAACTTGTCGTAGGATATTTCTCATGCTATACTGCATAAGCACATTTAAGAAATATCAAGGCATCTGGAAGCAGGGGGAGTCATTGTCGATGGAGTCTCGAAACGTCTCTCAACCTTTGGGACCACAACCGGGTATGGGGGGAGAGGGTGAGAGCATATCACCGCCTGAGCTACTTTCAATTAATGAGCTGGCTCGTTGTTGCTCAGAAGAGACCAACAAATTTCTCAAGCAGCGTATCTCCAATGATCGTTTCTGCATGGAGATATTTCGTCGTGGTATCGTCCGGCGTGATGATGACGCATGGGCATGTATTTATCAACAGTATGCACCACTGGTGCTTACGTGGGTGACCCAACATCAAAAAGTTGAACCCCTTTGGGACAAGATGGTAGTGCTCCACTCGTTAATGCCGCATTTGCCAAGTTCTCTCAGGCACTCACACCCGCCAAAATGGGAAACTTTGACTCACTGGCGGCTATCTTGAAATATCTCAAAATGTGCGTTCACAGCGTAGTTGCTGATGAGGTACGCTCGCGTCAAGCACGTCAGTACGAAGAAACGTTGGATGCAATGGAGCACGAACCTGCAACCAGTGATCCTGCCGACGATGTGATCTCAAATCTCTCCGCGCAAAGATTGTGGCAGGTCATTCAAGAAGAACTGAATGGCGAGGATGAGCGTGTCCTTCTTTATCTTGCTTATATTCAGGGTATGAAACCTGGTGAGATTAGGTGCCTGCATCAGCGACTCTTCCCCACTGTTGATGATGTCTACCGCATCAAGCGTAATGTTTCTTAGCGATTACGCCGAAATACGCGGTTGCGAAGGATGTTTGGGCATCAACATTCTTAGTGAGGAGCATTAGATTTACAGTTGAGAATAATCCACGTTTGCAAAAATAGGAATGGGCCTCGTTTATTTATAGTGAAGAGGATTTTCCAGAAACATGGAGTTCTTCAGTGACACCGGGGAGAGTCGTTAGTGTGCTCAACCAGTATCCTAATGTTCACATAGAGGAAAAACGCTCATGGAGTGTAGTAAACCTGGCGCTATTCGTGACGAAGAGTTAGTTGCCTATCTTGCGGGAGAGGACGTACAACCAACTGTTATACAGCATATTAAGTACTGTCAACGCTGTTCGTCACAATTGGCAACCTATCAGCGAATGGAACACAAGCTTACCAGTAAACTTTACAGGTGGGATTGTCCACCGAGTCAGGTACTTGGTGAATACCAGTTGGATCTGCTTGAGAAATCAATTTGCTCTTGAAATCAAACAGCATCTAAATGGGTGTGTGCTTTGTGCAGCAGACCTGACTACACTTTGCGGCTTTTCTGGCAAATGACCCGATGCTTGTAGATGCAACTGCCTTACAGAAGAGTGTTTCTGTGTCTCTGAATAATCATCATCCTGTACAAGAAGTAAAACATGTTCTGGAGCAAATACCGGCGCGACCAATCTTTGAGCGGCGCGAGAAAGATCATTGCAACATTGCTACCTCCGCAACCGCGCATCGCTTTTCAGCGCGATACTGCTCAACAGATGACACGGTCTGATCGCCCATTACTTAGCCGAAGATGTGAATATCTCTCTGCAAGTCGAACAAGGTGCCGGTCGCAGAGGATCATTGCAATTGATTGGGTTTGTCACTTGTCAAGGGATGGCATTGGAGACACTCCAGGGAACACCGGTACAGCTTTCATCGCAGACGGATATGAAACGACGCAGAGTATCGATGAACTTGGCAATTTCGTATTTTCATCACTTGTTCCCGCCACTTATACACTGGAATTGCAGTTCCGAAAGGGACGCTCTCATTGTGATCGATCAGCTTATAGTAACCGCACTGGATTGACATTCTTTCCAGATGCTTCTTCCCATCGTTAAGAGGCTTTCCTGCAAAGCCTCTATGCCTATGAACAGATTATTTATTGCATTTGAGCCAGGTACGAACGGTAGCTATGCCTGATTGGTGAGCAGAATTCTCCAGATATTCTAGTTCACACAGGTCAAGGAACGTTTGTGCGTGCTCCATGAGCGTATAAAGCATAGTAATACATTCTTCAGAAACAAGAAACGCTATACGACGACGCTCTTCATAGATGAGCATGCCCGTGTCACCGTAGTCAGCCAGCACAACCCAACGTGCATCATTTTTCCCTATCAACGGTCTCGGTTCGCTCAGCGCCACATAGCCCCTGGGCTTTTTGGTGGTTCTGGTACGGCTGTGAGCATAGCAAGCTGTTGCTTATCTGTGTCTCTGCTCTTGTCATCGCTGTTCTTGTTAATGGGCATACTTGCCTCTCCACAGGTTTGTCCATGACAGTATTGTAGATCGTAACAGAGAGTTCTGTTGCTTCCGCTTCGCCTACAACCCCTATCAATTGTTGGTAATGCTTATCTAAGAGCGCAAATTTTGCGCTAATGATTTCATGAGATGCGTTTACTGAGAAAAATCTCAACATCTGTAATGATCTGCATTCGGCTTCAATCTGCTGACGCAACCTTGCAACCTCACTTGCCATCGTTTCTGCCTTCCTGCTAGAGCTAATACGACTTCTGGGTACTGCTTGTTATAGAAGTTATTAAGTTGCGTAGCTTTGTAACTTGCGTAACTTAATAGAATTATATACACAATCTCAGCATTTGTCAATAGAAAAACAACGAAACTTGCGTCAGATTTACAAAAATGCTAAGATACACAAAGATAAACGACTAAAGACTAAGAGGAAACCATGAACACTAGAAATAGGCAACTAATCGTTTTTATCGATGCAGAACCCTATTATGCAGCACAAAAAGCACAAGAAACACTTGGAATGACTTATAGTGCTCTAAGAAACCAGGTCATAGCAGGAAATATAACAGCAAAAACACCAAAAGGAAGAAGACAGCTATATTATCGCTCAAAAGATGTTGAGCAGCTATCAAAAGAAATAAACGTATATAGCATACAAAGAAGAAATAACCCTACTAAATTTGTTAGAGTATATAATAGAGAAGAAATAAAGCAATGCTGGGAAATAAGCAAATCGCTTTTCGGTGCGGAAAGAGGAGATATAGAAAAACATATGAAAATAATAGAAAAGAATCCCGAAACCTATTATGCGATAAAAGATGAAGAACAAATCATAGGTTATACCGCTATATGGCCGATTAAGCCAGGAAAACTCAGCAACTTACTAGCGCAAACTATACCAGTAAAAATATCATATGAGGATATAGAAGTCTTTGAGGGTAGAAAGAGCATAGACATATATATAAACGTAATAGGGATAAAAGCAGGTTTTACCAAGGAAGAAAAACGCTATTATGGATCAAGACTAATAGCAGGATTGATAGATGTTATAGTAACTTTAGGAGAAAGAGGAATATCTATATGCACTATCGGGGCTAGAAAGTAACATGCCAGATGGGAATTAGACTCATGAAAGGCATTGGTTTTGCTGAAATTGAATCACTTACACCGGAAAGAAGAACATTCATAATTAACATCAAAGAGTCCGGTATCCCTTTCGTTATGAAATACAAGGAGAAAATACGTAAATGGCAAGAGGAACATGCTCCAACTTTGACACTACATCCGACACCAGAGAAAATCGATTTTAGTAAACATCATTAGACATAACTGGAGAAAAATATGAAAGACCTTACGGCAGAACAAAAAATAAGACAAAGACTTACAGGACACCCGGATAGATACCCAGATTTTCAGCATGAAGGACCAGCAGTTCTACGTTTGCTCACTGGAGGAACTGCACCATCAATACACGCAAAATTCCAGAAACGCGATGACCGAATAGTATTATCCTGTCCTCAGTGCGAAGAAGAACTGGGATGGTTCTCAGCCGACTATGGAAGAACCACCTACCAGGAAATAGCTAAAATTAGAGAAACTGGAAACAAACACCAACAACTGCATGACTGATGACACCACAAGACCTTGTAGTACTGCTAGATAGCAATG
>CAWFFV010000114.1:0-13858 GCA_963814985.1 uncultured Chloroflexia bacterium
ATACTAACCTGCATTCTCGCATGCAACACGAATATGCGGGAAATAAGTTAGAGAACGAACAGTAGTAGTTTCAGATGATAACTCATTCAAAGCGGTACACAGATGATCCTGGAGAGCATCGAGTGATGGGAAAATACGGTTAGAAAAATGTTTCTCGCGTAGTTCCTCCCATATATGCTCAACAGCATTGACTTCAGGACTATACGGTGGTTGAAATATGAGACGAATATTCTCAGGAAGCTGCAAATGCTGTGAACGATGCCAACTTGCTCCATCAACTTGCATGATAATAAAAGAATGAGAATATTCTTTTGAAACATATTCAAGAAATATTGTCATCATGTCTGTATTAGCCGTTGGTAAGATAAGAGAGAGCAATTTCCCTGCTTTTGGATCAACAGCAGCAAAAGCGTAGATAGCTTGACGAACTATCTGTTGGGGTGTACAAGGTCTCATATCAGATGGTGCCCAACAACGCTGTGGTCGGGTAATTCGACCAAAACGTGCCTCGTCTTGTACCATGAAGAGCACTGGTCGATGGTCATCCTGCTTTCGATCGTTCTGTGCTTCTTGTATCAATGTTGGGAGTTTTTTTTAAAGTCTTCTTGCGCCTCTTTATCGGCTTTTGGATGCCGTGAACGAGGAAGTATCTTTCGCCAGTTATGCCGCGCCAAAAGTCGATAGATCGTGGTTTCGTGGGTCTGATGACCAATTTGCTCTTCATACGCTTGATGTATCACTCTTGTGGTTGTCAGCTCTCCTCTTTCAGCTTTCTCCCAAAATGGGGCCAAGAACCTCTCTTCTTCTTCTCTTGTAAGATACTCATGATAACGTCCACCACACTGTTTTATTTCAATTGCCTGAATACCCTCTCGGTTATAGCGTGAAATGATTTTCTGTACAAGACTCTTTGATACACCTATACTTTTTGCAATATCTTCTGCTTTACGAGGGTATATCAATGCAGTATACACTATTTGCCATCTCATAAGCTGTTTTGTATCTTTAGACTCTTTTATCTTTTCTTTAACTTGTTCTTGCGTTAAATGATTTGCTGCTCTTGTAATAGATCCCATCATCTTCTCCCCTCTCCCAGAGATCAATTTCTTTTCACTCTAGCATATTTCACAGGAGAAGGCAAGTTAGTATCAAATAAAGTATAACCGATTTTATGACATTGTCAAGGTGTCCACGAAACTGTTCAGACTTGACCTCTCTGAGTGCCTCTGTTGTTGCTACATGAATGTTCTCGCGGATAGCAGATATGGCAGATGGGATGAATGGTGATGAGAATCTCCGTGCTACGCTCAAGATCACATTTTTCACGTTCATCTCATCTTCTATCACTAGAGTATAGATCCGAGATTACAACAGGAAATGGTGCAAGAACCATCGTTTTTTTGATCGATTGGAGTACGTGTCATGACATCGGCGCACACGCCGTCGTTTTCGAATATTGCTGAGAAACCCACTCAACGCTTGCCGCTCATGCAGCGTGATCCTTCATTCCCACCAGCCACACGCCCTCACCCATTCAAGGGTGGATGCTCTTTCCCCAACGCCTGTTTCTGGGAGGAACCTTTGTATACGCGGGCTTGCAAAAACTTACAGACCCCCACTTTTTCCAGAAAGCCAACCCAGACTATATTGGCAATCAAATTATTGGTTTTGCGCAGGATCTCCTCTGCATCTCATTTTGATCAAAATCGTTTTGCCTCACGCCGTCTTGTTTGGATGGACGGTCGCTCTGGGCGAACTGGCAATCGGTCTGGGAAAATTGTTTGGCCTGCTTTTCCGTCCAGCGGCTTTCTTCCGGGATGGTGCTGAGCCTCCTCTTTTTCTTGACGGCCAGCTGGCATGTCTATCCCTACTTTTACGGAGCAGACATCGTTTTTGCCTTGAGCTGGCTCACGCTTTTTCTCATAGGACCCACTGGTACGGGACTTCCTACCTGTGATCTCTGGCTCCAACGGGTCTTCTTCCCCCTGGGTCTGTCCCAGAAAGGGCTGATCGCACGCTGCCTGGGGGTACTGATCCTGGGCAAGAATACCTGGCGCACGCTGGAGCCAGGCCTTCCCCAAAAAAATCACAGAACCAACGTTTTGCAGCTTTCC
Source organism: uncultured Chloroflexia bacterium (assembly GCA_963814985.1). GTDB lineage: Bacteria > Chloroflexota > Ktedonobacteria > Ktedonobacterales > Ktedonobacteraceae > CAWFFV01. The sequence goes on from CAWFFV010000114.1 coordinate 2,115, forward strand.
AGAAGCGGCGCACCTTCCTGCAAGGGCTGGCGGTCGGGGGCGTGAGCATGATCGGCCTGGCACTTGCAAGTTTCACCCTTCATCTCTTCGGGCGTCCAGGCACGACAGCCTCAAGCGGAGCGACAAGCAACGGAACCAATGGATTGGGAAGTCGCTCCGCTGGCACCACAATTGCTCAGGTCCAGGCGGTTCCAGAAAACAGTGCTTAACTTTTACCATTCCAGGCACGGGTGATCCTGGGTGCTGTCCATCTACCCAACCAGCAATTCGTCGCTTTCGACGCGACCTGCACACACGCTGGCTGTGAAGTTGGCTACGATCCTGGCAGTGGGCATCTGGTTTGCCACCATCGAGCACAATATGATCCAACTCATCAAGCGACAGTTTTACAGGGGCCGGCACAACTACCGCTGACTGCTGTCAAGATTCATATCGATTTCACGGGAGCAATTATACTCGAATAGTCTTCTTTGCTGACTATTCCCTGGGCATTGAAAACGGTCAGACGTGATTATACTAAGCAGACACGCTCTCGTGGCTATGAGAGCGTGTCTGTTCTCGCAACTTCGCTGATATTCCCGGAAACCTGCCCTGCCACTTATCGGGCAGAGACATGCATGCGAATACCGTTCATGGGTCTGCCAGTTGCACCATAGAATTGATAGATTTCCTGATCTGGCACCAATGTAAGTGTATAGTTGCGCAAAATGTGCGAGACCATCGCCTTGATCTCGACCTGCGCAAAGTTGATGCCAATGCAGATGCGGGGACCTCCACCAAAGCCGACGAGCGCATAGGGATGCTTTTTGTGCTCTTCACACGGCGAGGCGAAGCGATCAGGATCAAACGCCGTTGGATTTGCAAAAAGGTCTGGTAGCATATGGGAGGCCACGATAGAATAGAATGCCAGCGTTCCCTCCGGAACGTGATAGCCGTTGAAGACAAAGTCTTCGACCACGCCGCGTGGCCCGTTAGCAACTGGTGGATAGAGCCGTTCGGCTTCACTGAGTGCATTGTCGAGCACCTTCAAGCGCTTGATATCTTCCAGGTCAGGATCAGCTTTCGTTCCAAGTATGGTAGCCTGTTCATCGAGGACACGCTCAGCATAGTCAGGATGCTGATTCAACAGATAGAGAAGCCATGCACTTAAGCTGGTTGAGGTTTCATGACCTGGACAAGCAGAATGTTCACATGTGCAATCAGTTGTTCATCACTCATAGCCTGACCTTGCTCATCGTGAGCCTGGACCAGCATCCCAAAGATATCATCAGTGGGATATCTACGCCGTTCCTCTATTTTGGGTAGGGAGCAGGCTTGGCAGTTCACCCTTGAGTTGAGTGAGTTGCTCATCGAAGTCCTTCTCGATGTAGCTACACGTGGTAGCATGAGAATGCGTAGAAAGAGTTCACGGAAGTAATCTACCCTGGCCCTGCCTTGAGACCTGTGAGCGCCTCGGGGCCACATCGAAGGTGATCTTGCGTGCTTCTTCGTAGAGATCAACTTCGCTGGCTTCTGTCCAGGCGGCAACACGTTGACGAATGATGCAATTCATAAGTGGCAGGTAGCGATCCATGTAGCCCACAGTGAAAGCCGGGTTCATCATCTTGCGATGTTGCGCGTGCTCTGCACCATCCATAGTGAGCAGACCTCGACCAAAAAAGTCTGCCACAGCAAAAACGTTGCCCCAACCAATATAGTTTGAGAACTTCTGCCGATTATTCACCAGTACAAAGCGATTCGCCTCCGGCCCAACCAGATAAACGAGTTCATTATTGTCTAAGTAGGATGCTCTGAAAATTGGCCCATACTGTTTATAGGCCTCTGTCAACAGTGGGCCAAGGCGCATTTGATAATCATCGGGCCAGGTGACAACAGGAATAGCCTCGTAAGGACGAATTTCACTCATAACTTCTTCTCCTTGTGTTTTCAGGCAGAGATATAGCGATTGTTACGGTACCATGCAACCTCGTCGCGCATGGTTTCCTCAAAGGGGCGAAATGTGGCTCCCAGTTCTCGTATGGCTTTATCTGAGACGACCGTATGCTTGAGATGCAAGATATGGACACTTTCACGTGAGACAAGTACCGACTGGCCAGTAATACGTCCCAGAAATTCGGCTCCTGCCGCATAAGCCAGGCTAAGAGCATAAGGAATATGGAGTCTGGGTGCGGGAACACCAGACGTCCGTTCCAGGCTCTTGAGGATATCCGGCATAGAGATATAGCCGCTACCTACAATATAGCGCTCTCCGCTCTTACCTTTGTCTACGGCAGCAAGCATGGCCAGTGCGACATCACGTGCATCCACAGTACTTAGTCCGCCATCAATAATTCCTGGTATTTTGCGTGCGAGAAAGTCCTGCACGAGGCGACCAGTACTGGTTGGTCCACTATCTCCCGGCCCAACATCGCAGTTGGCAAAATGAGCACAACTGGCAACGTATGCGTCCTGAGAAAAGTTGCGATAGCCTCTTCAGCAAGAACCTTACTTTTGAAGTAGAGGTTCTTGAGTTGTTGAGTATCGGGCAACGTCAGGATATTCTCTCTCAGGGGCGTTATCAGGTTTGTGACCAATGACACCAGATGAACTAACATAGATGACCTTCTTGACACCCCGCTTTTCGGCCTCTGCCAGCAACGCCATCGTTCCTTTGACGTTGACCTGCTCAAGCATCTTCCAATGATCCCCAGGCTGATAATAGTCACGGAAGGAGGCCGCTGCGTGGAAGAGGATATCGCATCCCTCTAACTGGGCTGCAAAGCCCTCGAACATTCTGCATATCACCCGTCACGATTGTCACGGGAAGATCGGCAAACAACTGCTCGGCTTTCTGACGAGAGCGGGCCAGTACCTTGACCTCATAGCCCTGACCAACGAGAAGATGAACAAGATTATAGCCAAGTAGTCCTGTGCTGCCAGTTACTAATGTTTGCATAGGTTATCCCTTCTTTTTATGAATGAAGTTCATTCATTTAGCTATCAAAAAGAACTACGTTGTAGCGCTCTGAAAGTTGCAGTAAAATTGATATCCCTTTTCGTCAGGTTTTTCATAATGCTCATGATCATTTTATTGGGCACACAGTCTTCTTCTTTATCACGTAAACGCGTGCAGAAAGCCCCGTTGCCTTTAGGCCGGGGAATTTGACAGACTTCAACGCTTTTCGCGGTGATGCACTCGGAGGAATGGGAGTATGGCTGCTCTGGTTCGTTGTGCTGTTCCTTTCAGGCTATATGAAGAAGAGATCTGCGGCGAAATCGTTATCCAACGCGAATTCTGGATCAGCAGCTCACTGAGATCAAACATGGGGATGCGATCAGTACCTTTTACGCATCTCCATGTTGCCTCACTCTTATCAGCTTGAGGCTTCTGCAGGCTGTGCTATCATCTCCGCGTGCTCCTTAATCTCAAAACCCAGATCTTCGATCATCTGCCAGGTCTCCTGATAGTCTTGTCCCTGGGTAGTCAGATAGCCCGAAACGAAGACCGAATTGGCCGGGTACAAAGCCAGTGGTTGCAGTGAACGCAGGTGAACCTCGCGTCCCGCAGAGACACAATCTCCTCGGATGCGATTCAACAAGCGCATCAGACAGAGGATCTTCAGGCAGTCATAAGGTTTCAAGTAGTTGAGACCTTCATCAGGTGTACCAGGGATAGCCAGCAAGAAGTTGACGGGAATTGATTGGGGGCGTAACTCACGCAAAGCAAGCGCAACATCGATAATATCTGCTTCCGTCTCACCTTGCCCAAAGATAGCTCCGGTGCACAGTTGCAGACCCACACGACGTGCTGCCAATAACGTGTCCACTCGATCCTGATAGGTATGTGTGGTACAAACCTGCGGGTAGTAGCGCTCGCTAGTATTGAGATTGTGGTTGAGTTGCTCAACTCCAGCATCGTAAAGACGCTGCGCTTTTTCTTCCGAAATCATACCCACAGTACAACAGACACCAATGTCAACTTCCTCCTTAATACGGCGTACTGCGTTTGCGATGTGATCTATCTCGCGATCTGTGGCTCCGCGTGTGCTAATCGCAATGCAATAGCGCAGCTATTGTGTGCAGCCTTGGCACGTCTGGCTCCCTCTAAGAGTTTCTGCTGGCTCACAAGGGGATATTTTTCAATATCGGCTGTCGAGATTTTGGATTGTGAGCAGTAGTGACAATCCTCTGGACACAGACCACTTTTGGCGTTGATGAGCATATGCAGGTGAACACTTTTCCCACAAAAGTGATATCTGACCTGATAGGCAGCGTCCAGTAACTCTAAAATGCGCTGATCCGGACAGTGTAGTATGCTCTGACATTCCTCGTGAGAGAGCGTTTGTCCCTCAATAGATTTGTCGGCTAAAGTCTGGAATTTCAATTGTTGTCTCCTTTAGATAAAAAGACGCTCTGATGGATATCCCAGATGATGCACTTCAGTGAGCGTAAATAGCTTCCAGCAGCTCATCAATGTCAAGTTGCTCACCGAGGGAACGCCGTACATCCAGGGTGACTTTATGGCTATAAGAAATTTCTCCGAGTAGGGGAGAGCTTTTCCCCAGCGACGAAGCGCATCCGCATTGGTCCGCATCGCCAGTTGATCAGTCGGCTGTGTATGGTTTAATACAATTCCTAGCACATGACTACGTGTGTGAGCAACCGTCACGGTGAGCGCTGTGTGATTGATGGTGCCTAAGATGTTGCGTGCCACAATCAGGATAGGCAAACCCAACGCAACAGCCATATCATGCATACTAAGTTGTTGAGTCAGCGGCACTAACAATCCTCCAGCTCCCTCAACCAGCACAATATCATGTTCCGCGCAAAGCCGCTCATAGCATTGGCAAATGTGGTGCATATCAATGGTGATGCCCTCCAACTCGGCAGCTATGGCTGGTGCAAGCGGCTCTCGCAAGGTGTATGGTGTCACCAGTTCCTGTGAGGCTGCACAACCGGAGATCTGACGTAAGAAGAGGGAATATTGCGGTTGCAGGTGACCATCTTCCACTGGACAACCTGTCTCGACAGGTTTCATCACTCCCACATGTAAACCACGACTGCGTAGCGCGCAGGCAAGCGCTGCAGTGACCATGGTTTTTCCAACACCTGTATCTGTTCCTGTAATGAAACAACCTTTGTTCACACTAGCTCCTGTGCAATCGTGCTTATCAAGTTCATATGTGACGTTCAAGAGGATCTGTAGCTTCTTCTTCAGTCATCGAAAGAGGTGGCATCAAGACAAGCACATCACCCAAAGGACGGAGCATGACCCCTCTACGGCATGCCTCTTTGATCACATGTACTGCTACTTTCTGCTGAGGTGAGAAGGGGATATGTGTATGTTTGTCTTCGACAAGTTCGATACAACCATAAAACCACATTGCCTGATATCTCCCACCAGCGACAATGCTCGAAAGCGCTCCAGTCCCTGTGTGAGAAGAGCTATTTTGGGTTGCATTCCCTTGAGTGTCTGATCTTGCTCAAAGAGATCGAGGCTCGCCAGTGCTGCCGCACATCCCAGGGGATTACCAGTGTACGTATGACCGTGGTAAAAAGTTCGCTGTTGCTCAACCGAGCCAAGGAATGCCTGGTAGATTTCCTCGGTAGCCAGTGTGGCTGCCAGCGGAAGGTAGCCACCGGGTAATCCCCTTCCCTACGGCCATCAGGTCTGGTTCAATACCCTCATGCTCGCAGGCAAACATTTTCCCCGTTTTCCCAAACCCCGTTGCCACTTCATCCACTATAAAGAGGACTCCATGACGCTTCGCAATCTCCCATACGGCACGTGTATAACCAGGAGGATACGTAATGATGCCTGCCGCGCCTTGCACCAGCGGTTCCATAACCACCGCTGCCAGTTCACCAGCATGTTCCGCAATCACACGTTCAACCTCTTCAAGACAGGCGATACGACATGCTGGATATGAGGTATGTAGATGGCAGCGGTAGCAATATGCACACGGAGCTTGTAGGGTCGTGAACAGGAGTTGGTGATAGACTTGCTGATATAGATTGATACCGCCTACACTCATCGCACCCACCGTGTCGCCATGATAGGCACTGCGCAGTGAGAAAAATTTTGTCTTGTTGGGTCTGGCAGGGTCGCATTGTTGCCAATATTGAAATGCCATTTTTAGAGCTATCTCTATTGCAGCAGCCCCCATGTCCAAAGTAGAAAACTCTTCTTAGCTTGCCAGGAGCAATCTCGCTCAGGCGTCGAGCAAGTTCAATGGCTGATGGATGGGTTAAGCCGAGGAAGGTAGTGTGAGCAACGCGCTCAAGCTGGTCCTTGATGGCCTGATTGATCTCCTGGCGTTGGTGTCCATGGACGTTGACCCATAGCGATGAGACACCATCGAGGTAGCGCTTGCCTTCACTATCGATCACATAACTGCCCTCAGCACGCTCAATGATGATCTGTGGTTCAGCTTCCCAGTCCTGCTGCTGTGTAAAGGGATGCCAGAGATAACGTTTATCTGTTTGTTCAAGGACTTCAGAAGTATATTCCATTTCTTCCTCTCCTATTGACATTCAGGTGCACTCCGCTCAGTCTTAACCAATTACCCCCAGGCGTTTGCCTACTCGTTCAAACGCATCCAACGCATACATGAGGTCGGCCTGTGTGTGTGTTGCCATCAGACTTGTCCGAAGACGCGAGGTACCAGCCGGAACCGTTGGTGGGCGTATGGCAACGACGAAGATGCCGTTTTGCAGCAGGTCCTTTGCCATCTCCAATGCCAGAGCAGGATCAGAGACAAGGACAGGCACAATATGCGTCTGGGAAGCAAGGGTGTTGAAACCTCGTTGTTGCAAGCCACGCCGGAAAAAAGCACCATTTTCCTGAAGACGTTCAACAACGTGTGGTTCCTGTTCCAGTATGTTCAAGGCCGCCAGTGATGCTGCAATGACGGGAGGGGGGAGCGCAGGTGGTAAAAATAAAGTTGCGCGAAACATTGACGAGATATTCTTTCACCAGACTGGGACCTGCAACAAAGGCTCCAAAGCTCCCCAGTGCTTTGCTCAAGGTACTGACGGATATCAGTCCCTCATATGCAATACCTGATTGAGCCACCAGACCTCGCCCGCCTGGGCCAAGACAGCCTGTAGCATGTGCTTCGTCAACGACCAGCATAGCTTCATAGCAGGTACAGAGGCGAGTAATTTCAGCAAGTGGCGCAAGATCCCCATCCATGCTAAAGACGGTGTCAGTAACCACTAATGTCCTTCCCCTGTGCCCTGCTTGTCGTGATGCCACAAGTAGCTCTTCAAGAGCGGAGACATCACTATGTGCAAAGATTTTGCATTCGGCTTTACTTAACCGACAACCGTCAATCAGACTGGCGTGATTAAGCTCATCACTGAGGATCAGGTCATCAGGTCCGACAAGCGAGGAAATGACCCCAACGTTGGCTGTATACCCACTGGTGAACAAGAGGGCACTTTCGCTCTGCTTGAAATGCGCCAGCCGTGTTTCCAGGTCGCGGTGTCGCTTGCTCGTTCCAGCAATGAGTCGAGACGATCCTGCACTACAGCCATCTTCTTCAGCCGCCGCCATGGCAGCTATCTTCAATTCGGGGCGACCGGCCAGACCAAGATAATTATTTGAACTCAGATTAAGAACCTGGTGCCCTTCCACTTCCATCCAGGGTTCAGCGCCAGCTGAGATGGTTCGTAATTGACGGTAGAGGTGATGGCTACGCTGTGTCTCCAGTCGATCTTGCATAAATTGCAGAGGCTTTATTTGCATAAGAAAATAGACGATCTCCCTCCAATCTCTCTTCTCTCTTATTCTACCTCACTCGCCCCCCTTCTTCGCAAGCAAGCGACTTCTTTTAGTGAATGACCGATGAGGCAATCACAATAACATATTTCTTGCTACTTTGCGCGAAATTTCAGCTCACGTGTGAGGCGTACTTATGCAGGTCTGGCTTGTATCGGACACCTTTCTCTCGACAATCTGGCTGGTATACTGCTCTCCCCATTTCAGCATGGGAAGCAGGATTGGCTCCAATGTCTTCCCAAATTCGGTCAGGGAATACTCGACCTTTGGAGGAATCTGTTGATAGATCTCACGATGGACTATTCCGTCTTCCTCTAACTCTCGCAACTGGAGAGTTAACATCCGCTGCGTAATAGTTGGTAAGAGTCGCCTGAGATCACTAAAACGCTGTGGTCCTCGTAATAAATGAAAGAGGATGATCGCTTTCCATTTCCCGCCAATGACATCAAGTGTCACCTCTACTGGACAACTGTATTGGTAATGGCTTTTTCCCATTGTGTTTCCTTTTTTCGGTATATTTTTTGTTACTATACCACATCCATGTGCGTACTTACAAAATTTATCTTAATCATCATATTTACAGGCTACACATACAAATAAGCGAAAAGCATGCCGGATGTGTCTACTTGACAATGGTTTACTTAACCAAGTATGATTGACAGATAAGAAGAGCTTACCTGCTTGATTTGATCTTTTGTTCTTTTCTTGGAGGTGTAGATGGACTTTTCCTGGAACCATACACAACAAGAGCTATACCAGCGTATTATGCATGATGCTTCACAACAATCCCTATGTTCCCCATCAAATGATGTCTCTCCTTACTGGACACGGACACAGTGGCACCGATGTGGTGAGATTGGCATTCTGGGCTTAAGCGTGCCAGCGCTGTATCAAGGGCAGGGATTCGATGCTCTGACGACTGCATATATGATGGAGGCCTTCGGACGCGGATGCGAAGATATGGGATTGGTCTTCTCCGCTGCAGCTCATCTCTTTGCCTGCTGTATGCCTATTGCCGAGTCTGGAAACACACAGATGAAAGAGCGCTTTCTTCCTGGCCTGTGTACAGGAGAACTGGTTGGGGCGAATGCGATTACTGAAGAGGAGGCCGGCTCCGATGTCTTTGCTATGCAGACACATGCGGAGCGGAATGGAAATTCATATATCCTGACAGGTACAAAAAACTATGTCAGCAATGGACCCGAGGCTGACGTTTTCGTCGTATACGCTGTCACAAAAAAAGTTCACGGGTATTTTGGGATTAGCGGCTTTATTGTAGAGCGAGAGACACCCGGACTCCTCATTCACGAGCCATTTCAGAAAATGGGTTTGCATAGTACGCCAGGATGTCAGATTACCCTCAATGCGTGCCATGTTCCCAGCACACACATGCTAGGACAGGAGGGCCAGGGGGCACCGATTTTTACTCAGTCGATGCAATGGGAGCGTGCTTGCTTATTTGCTGGATATGTAGGCATGATGGAACGCCAATTAGAGCGGACCATTGCTTATGCGCGAAAGCGTCGGCAGTTTGGCAAAGCTATTGGCAAGAATCAGGCGATCTCTCATCGTATCGCAGATATGAAGCTTCGTCTTGAGTCAGCACGGCTACTCCTCTATCATGCTTGCTGGCTCTTTGATCATAAACAGGATGCCCAACTTGCCATATCGCTTGCCAAATTGGCGATTAGTGAGGCTGCTATTCAGGGGAGCCTTGATGCCATCCATATTCATGGCTCCACGGGTTTTGGACAGGCGTCTGGCATTGAGAGCATGTTGCGAAATTCTATTCCCAGTACGATTTTCTCTGGAACGTCAGAGATGCAGCGCGATATTATTGCGAGTAAGTTAGGGTTATGAACATACAAGATCTGGTAATATGGAAAGCACAGCAAACTCCTCATGCCCTGGCTATACAAGGCCCGAATGAGGAGGATATGACCTATGCAGAACTGGACGACGCAGCCAATTGTTTTGCAACTGAACTGCTCCAGCTTCGCGTGGCTCCTGGTGACCGCGTAGGCATCTGGCATGACAAATCGGCACGCACAATCGCAGCAATGCAAGCGGTGTTGCGCATCGGGGCAATCTATGTTCCACTTGACCCTTTGAGTCCTGTTGCACGTATACAGGCAATCATAAACGATTGTGATATCAGAGTGCTTCTTACCACATCACAACGAGTCCAAATGATAGAGAATAAGGCATCCGGTCAATCCTCTTCCATTGCCTACCTCTACATTGATGATGTGGTACTGGTAAAAAGCATCCAGATTTCGTCTGCTTTGTCACACCATGCTGTACAGACATATTCCAGATCAGAGGATGATATTGCATACATTCTCTACACATCTGGATCAACGGGTGTGCCGAAAGGAGTATGTATCAGCCATCGAAATGCTCTGGCCTTTGTCGAGTGGACAGTAAAAACGCTGCAAGTGACTTCAGGCGATCGCCTTGCTAATCATGCCCCATTCCATTTTGATCTCTCTGTGCTAGATATTTATGCCGCTTTTATGGGTGGGGCAACAGTCGTAATTATTCCCGAAGGACTCGCATATATGCCAACTGGTCTGGTGGAATTTCTCCAACGTGAGCAAATTACCATCTGGTACTCTGTTCCATCGGTGCTCATCCTCATGATGGAACAAGGTAACCTCCTGCGAATAGCAACGACCAATCTTCGCTGTATTCTCTTTGCCGGTGAACCATTTCCTATCAACCACTTACGACGTTTGTATACACATTGGCCGATGTTACGCTACTTCAATCTCTATGGTCCAACAGAGACCAATGTGTGTACCTATTACGAAGTTACAGTATTACCGGAAAGCTGGGTCAAACCGGTACCAATCGGCCAGGCATGCTCCGGTGATACTGTTTGGGCACAGAATGAGGACGGCACTCCTACATCATTGGGAGAGATAGGTGAACTGATCGTGGAGGGACCAACCGTCATGGTTGGCTACTGGGGAAGACCTCCTCAAGGGCAACAGCCGTATGCAACGGGAGACCTGGTCCGTCTTCAAGAAGACGGCAACTATCTTTATATTGGTCGCCGTGATCACATGGTCAAAGTACGAGGATATCGTATCGAGCCTGGTGATATCGAAGCGGCGCTGGGAGAGCATCATGCCATCCATGAGGTCGCAGCTCTTGTTGTTGGAGAAGGTTTCAAGGCACGCATTGTTGCTTTTATTGCATGCACAGGCTTCTCATCCCCATCACTACTGGAACTCAAACGTCATTGTGCTGAACGCTTGCCAAGATACATGATTATTGATGATGTCTGTGTGCTATCTTCACTCCCAAGAAACCACAATGGTAAAATCGATCGCCAGGCTCTTGCTGCCATGACTCTCATGCCAGATAGATCTTCGTCTGTTTCTCACAATATTGCCAAAGGAGCACAATAACAGAAGCATTTCCGTTTTTTGTTGAGAGTTCGACTATCATATGCCAGAGTATCACGAGCAGCAATAACGAATAATAAAAGCTTGACCCAATTTTCTTTAACCCTACGGTTAACGCACTAACCAACTCTTCATGGTTCGTGTCACAAGATTCTGCTGCATCCTGTTGCACAAAATGACCTACCTTGGGAATAGTCACCAGCGTCAAGTCTTGCTCAACCCATTCCCAGGTGTTATTGAGTCCGCCAGCTAAGAGATACTGATCAGCCAGACCATGGATTAGCAGCACAGGAGCCTGCACTTTGGGCGGTGTTGCAGGATTTTCTGCGTAGGGTGGACGCGGATAATTCTGTTTGTAGTAATGCAACATAGCCTCAAAGTTCGAGCGCTGAAAGGCTTCCAGGTAATGCTCTCTGGCACCTGGATCGGTCACCCATCCACTCAATCTCTCTGCTGTCAGGTTCAAATGGGCACCCTCTTGCTGGAAGTCTCGCGCATACTGGCTATTCTCTTGCTGCTGGGGATTATAGGCTAGCTCACGCATTACACCACGTGGATGTGGTGAGTTG
>CAWFFV010000115.1:0-21125 GCA_963814985.1 uncultured Chloroflexia bacterium
TCACAACCAGCAGCGTCAAAAGGCTAGATGTAGCAATATCTACCTTACCACGCCATTGCAACCAGTATGTGCAACCAAGACCTGCCCCTAAGAGTACTATACCCAGAGCACTCACAACACGCGCTCCTGAAGTCAACACATTGAGAGAGCCATAAGTAAAAACATAATACATCGTGTGATGACTCACGAAACTTGATAACCAGAGGAGCGAAGCCGAAAATAATTCAACCTGGACCGGTCGGTTTTCAAAATAGCTGAATGGACCAAGAGTACCTTCTACACTTAAAAGCAACGACACAGAGATCACTCCCACACACACAGCGGTAAATGTTCCCAGCGGTACCCATCTGCGCCAGGCATACCACTTGTTATGTGATGCCATCTGTTGTGCAAGCAGAAATGGAAAAATCAACACCAGCGGATAGAACTTCAACAGAGTTGCCAGAGCCAGTAATAAAAAAGCCCAGTTCCATTTTGTACGTACTGCACAAATCACAGCAAACAACGTCAATGCAGAAGGTACTAGATCAAAGCGTCCCTCCGCTGTTGCCCAACTTCCAGCAACCAGATAAAGCGCACAGGCAATAGCGGCTCTCCTCGATCGGAAACGTATGAGTACCACATAAATAATTGCCGCAATCGCAGCCATCCAGATGGCAAAGGCAACCTGAGACCAATCCAACGGCGCAATCAGGCCAAGGGAGAAAGGGATCAGGGTCAAGAGGGGATACTCAAGTGGTAATGCATGAAAACGCCCGGTGGTAGATTGTGATTGGACAAAATAAATCAGGAAGCCTGGAAAGTTTTGATGCTGCATCTTTTGTACGATATCAGCATTAGAGAGAGTTCCAACCGCAGGATGGAGAAGAGGCGCACATTGCACATCTGGAAGAGCTTTGAGTGCTGACATACCATTCCAGAAAGCGATGGCATAACATTCATATTTAGCTGCATCCGTACGTGGCTCGAAGATTTGCCAGGAGGCACCATAATATAAGAGACCGCCCATACATAAGACAATCATAGCATCAAGCAAGTACTTCCAGCGGAGATTTTTCATGGTCTTGATCATAAATGTCACATTCTCAATTTCGCGTGTTTCAATTTTCACGTTCATACTACTTACTACAAAATATTTGTAGGCAATATATCAGCGTAGATATCCTCGTAAGCCCCTGTCCTCTTAGGACTATAAGATTAAAAACACTAACGATTACGAACTATAGTATAGAGACATCCCTTTTCGAATGTCAATGGAGATGGGAAAACTATCCCTACCGGGCATTTATGCCCGTAGGGCCAGATAATAAATAGTTGAAATCCAACGGAAAGCTAAAACATACTATTTTCGGGCATTACCTGAAAATTTGTGACCTCTCCACTCTCAAGACGTTATCCATAGTGTAAGAAGGCTACTTCCGAGGAGGAACAAGTATGCGCTGGTTAGCTGTGTTACAATCTCAGGCCTCTAACTGGCTAGACAAACCGTTAGCAACACTCAATATACTACAAATTCTACAGAATGCACTCCATACCCTGGGATATCCAGCAGTCATTCTGTTTGTGATGATTGAGAGTTCTGGTATTCCTTTTCCCGGTGAGACAATGCTGCTCCTTGCCTCATTCTATGCTGCCATTGATCACCAGTTACAAATTTCCATTATCATTGCCTGCGCTGCTCTGGGGGCAATTATTGGGGACAACATTGGCTACTCCATAGGACGCACTGGAGGAAAAGCTATAGTTACACGCTACGGACGTTATCTCTTTCTCAAGCCACAACATTTTGAGCGAGCAGAACTCTTTTTCGCCAGATACGGAGATAAAACTGTTTTTTTCGGTCGCTTCATCGCAGTACTGCGAGCATGGGCAGCATTTCTGGCAGGTGTCAATAAGATGCAGCGACGTACCTTTTTCATCTACAATGCAGCAGGTGGCATCTTGTGGGCAATTATCTATGGTCTCCTTGGCTTCTACGCCGGTCTCATCTTCCATGATAACTTTGGAAAGGTGGAGCATTTAGCCAGTACAATAACCTGGGTTATTGGGGGAACCATCGTATCAGGCGTGACTATTGTTCTTACCATCTACTACATACGACATAAGAAAAACCATCAGAGATAGGTAAAGATGTACTAATGGTGCATATAATATGCTACAATAGCTTACACTTGGGAAAAGGATCGCGTAAAGAGTAAGGAATGAGAGGTGTAGTATGCACGCCTTACTAGAAGAAGGCCAGAAATTTGAGCGCTATCGTGTACTTCGCAGGCTAGGTAATGGAATATCAGGAACGAGTTATGAAGCAGAAGATACTGTAGTTCAGCGCAAGGTAACACTGAAACTTCTCCATTCGTGGGAACCACTTTCTGACCCGGCTCGTCGCCAATTTTTCCGTGAGATGTACGACATTAGTTTACTTACACATCCATATCTGACAGCAATCGTGGATTATGGAGAGGCCAACGGACAGCTCTACATAGCGCGTCGTTACATCGAGTCAGGCTCACTGCTGGGCAACGAGGGAAGACATTGGTTCAGTCCTCCTCTGACTATAGCTGATGCTATCTCTTATATATATCAACTTGCCCTGGCACTCCATTACATACACAGCCACGGATATCTGCACGGGTCCCTTACTTTCTCCAACATTCTGATACTTCGTGAACCAGTAACAGCCAATAAGTCCGAAATTGCACCTTTTATCCTCGCCGATATTGGCACCGCACATTTTGTACGCCAATTCGGCCAACCTCAAATCAAACCGTTGCCAATCACCGCAGCCCCAGAGCAATTGGGCAAGCGAGTAACCGCAGCCTGCGATCAATATGCATTAGCGGTCTTACTCTATTTTTGGCTGGCAGGATGCCCTCCCTTCCTCGGATCACCAGAAGAAATTGAACATTTGAAACTTACTGAAACCATTACACCACTCACGACGCTTAATCCGAAGATAACATTCGAACAAGAAGAGATCATACAACGTGCCTTGAGCGCTCATCCCGATGAACGCTATCCTTCCATCCTGGATTTTGCAGAAGCGCTCAAAACTTCTCTCGCACATCCTTCTGCCTCCAGGAGTATCGCAAAACCCATATCTGTTGCTGAACCTACAGACAACTCCGCAACAGTAGCCAACCCTATCGCACAAGCTGAACTCACCGCTCAAGCTGATCCCACTATACTGAATGAACCCACCACTCAAGCTGATCCCACTATACTGGATGATCCCACCACTCAAGATGATCCCACTGTACTGGATGAACCCACCACTCAAGTTGATCCCACTATACTGGATGAACCCGCCGCTCAAGATGATCCCACTATACCGGATGAACCCACCGCTCAGTGAACCCACCGCTGAAACCACTACGCTGGATGAACCCACCACTCAAGCTGAAACCACTACGCTGGATGAACCCACCACTCAAGCTGAAACCACTACGCTGGATGAACCCACCACTCAAGCTGAAACCACTACGCTGGATGAACCCACCACTCAAGCTGAAACCACTACGCTGGATGAACCCACCACTCAAGCTGAAACCACTACGCTGGATGAACCCACCACTCAAGCTGAAACCACTACGCTGGATGAACCCACCACTCAAGCTGAAACCACTACGCTGGATGAACCCACCACTCAAGCTGAAACCACTACGCTGGATGAACCCACACCTGTGTCACAAACTCAGCCTGAACCTGTTGTGCACACGAGTATTGCTCACGAACTTGTCTTCCTTGGTGAAGTTGAAACTAAGCTTATCTTGCATGAAAACGAGTCCGAACTCCTCTTGCTCGGTAAAGTAATGTCTAATGGGAATTTGCAAGTCAAACCTGAAATTAAGATACAACTTGCACCAGAATCTGTGCAACAACCTGCACCTGAGCCACAATCCGAGTCGATTGCTTCAGACACTCTAGAGATACAACCCCAACCAGTGCCAGATATCATTCAGCCCATTTCCGAACCTACACCACCCAGTGAGCACACGAAAGATGGGGCACCTCTCGCATATCTGATTATCACTGCCCCTGACACGGGAGAGCAACACGAAGTCCCCTTAGAGCATGAGGAGACAACTCTGGGCCGAGCCGGTTCAAGTGACATCTTACTTACTCAGGATACGCAGACTTCAAGACATCATGCCCTACTAAAGCAAGAAGGAGGAAGCTACATCCTCTATGATCAGCGCAGTGAACACGGGGTCTTCGTTAATGGACAGAAACTGACTGGCGAAATAGGACATGTATTGAGCGACGGTGATCATATTAACATTGGAGAATACAAGTTGCTTTTTTGCCTCAACTAGATATCCAATGGTGAGCAGACATGAGAAGTTGGCCTGCCCCTTACAATTGAAACTTAAGGTATAATATTAAAAAGTGCATTTCGTTTGGGGGAATGAAGGCATTCCTGGCAGGGATGGAAATATAGAGGTTGAAGTCATGGCAACAAATCCACAACGTTCAAATGTGACCGTAGAAGAGTACTTAGAGCTTGACCACGATAGTCCTGGCGTTCGCTATGAGTACATTAACGGTCGAATTATTATGATGGCTGGGGGAAGTCCTCAACATTCTCTCATTGCAGCTAACATAACAGGAATTCTTCGCCAGCTTCTGCGGGAAAGTTCTTGTTGCGTGTTTAACTCAGATGTAAAAATCAGCCTCCCCACACTCAATTACGTATATGCCGATGTGGCAGTCAGTTGTGACCAAAGAGATTTTGCAGATCCTGAGTATATCTATCGACCACGTGTGATCGTTGAAGTTCTCTCACCAAGTACAGAAGCACTTGATCGGGGAGAAAAATTTGAGAGTTATCGGGAATGTCCCACTATTCAAGAGTATGTGATGGTCAACACATCCCGGCAGGCAGTAGAAGTGTGCAGACGTGAGAAAAATAGCTTTTGGAGTTTCCAGACCTTTAAGCCTGGTACCATAGTTGAACTCACAAGTCTTGGCATTCACTTTTCAGTTTCGGATGTCTATGAGAAGGTGGTTTTTCCTGGTAACAATCATCAGCCAGCTTAAAAAATGACAGCACATCCAGGTCCACCAGCGGCACGACAAATTTCAATCCTTGCCTGACGTCCTGTACGGGCCTGATACTGCTGCTCAACCGCTTGAGCAAGCGCTTCAATCGCATCGTTGCGTACAAGATTAATGGTGCAGCCACCAAAACCACCACCGACCATACGTGCACCCAGAACACCTGGAATCTGATGAGCAATCTCTACCAGCGTATCCAGCTCAACACAACTTACCTCGTACTCATCACGTAAACCCACATGTCCTTCCCAGAGAAGTGGACCAGCCTCTTCAATCCGCCCTGCCTCTAGCAACGTGGCAACCCGGAGAGTCCGTGCATTTTCGGCAATCACATAGCCCGCACGCCGGCGTAAGATATCAGGAAGATATTGCTTATAGCGGTCGAATTGCTCCTGCGTTACATCACGAAGTGCCTTGATCTGACGTACTTGCGTATTATTGGGCTCATGCTGCACAATCACATCGCGCAACATGTTCACAGCATCTTCACATTGCTGTCTTCGCTCATTGTAGGCAGAAGCTGCAAGCTCGCGTCGCACTCCTGTGTCAATCACTATCAGTGCCAGCTCAGGTATATCGAAGGGAAGATAACGATAATCAAGGGAACGACAATCGAGTAATATAGCTTTGCCTGGCTGGCCCAGACATGATGCGGCCTGATCAAGAATACCACAACGCACTCCCGATGCCATTTGCTCAGCATGCTGGCAAAGTGTCGCAACTTGCATAGGCGCAAACGTCGCTCCCTCCTCACCAATTGTCATTTTTCCACTTGAAAAGAGAGCACAGGTCTGGGCTGTTGCCACCTCCAGAGCTGCTGATGAACTCATACCACCTCCCAAAGGCACATCGCCACTCACCACAGCATCAAAGCCATTCAACGAAACACCAGCACGAGCCAGTTCAGTTGCCACACCCAATATATATCGTGCCCAGGCAGGCGCTCGTTGCTGCTCAAACGTTTCAGGGAGACCATCCAGAGAGAATTCGGCATATTCACTGAAATGCAATGACCAGAGACGTACAGTCCTATCACTACGCATGCGACCTGCAAAAGCTGCCACACGATCTATCGCAATCGGCAACACAAATCCATCATTATAATCTGTATGCTCACCAATAAGATTGATACGCCCTGGTGCCCATGCTGCCCCTGGCGGTCCTGAGTAGACCACATCATCACAAAAGGCTATAGGAAATGCAGCTATTGCATCCTGTACAGGTTGAGGAAACATCTTCGTATTCATCATACCTCCAATTTAGCAATGGCCTCACGTAACTCCTGTGCCTTCTGTATTGGGGAGGAATCGTTGGTCCACATTCCCCAAATAGCTTCAGACGATGCGGCATATTTGAGTTTTCCAGGCGCACGCCCGATCGCAAGTATCTCTACATGGGCATGGAAACGTTTATCGGCAAGCTGGTGTATTCCCAGAAGGTAAGGCATCGGAGCCATTGCGCCATCAAACAAGGCATTATATCCACGGATAACCTGTAACATCATTGCTGCAAGATCTCGCAACTCGTTGTCCTGCATCAGCGTAAGATTTGCCATGTGGCGTCGCGGGTAGAGGTGCATCTCATAAGGATAACGTACATAGGGGGGTAGAAAGGCCTGCCAGGTGGCATTGGCGCTCACCAGATAGTCACTCTCACCCAGTTCGCCACGTATACGACAGAAAGGACAGCCACGCCCCGCCACTTCATCCTGTATAACGGTCTCTAGTTCACGTTCGAGCGTTGGCGGGATAACAGAGACCCCAAAGGCCTGTCCATGTGGATGATACTGGGTTTGTCCAATTGCCTCACCGCTATTCTCAAAAATCATTACAGCAGGATAGCGCGAGGCCAGATCACTATAGAGGTCACGCCACAGGAGAGTAACCGCATAGACTTCATCAACTGTTAGTTGGGTAAACGTTCGGTGATGATCACGATTATATATGACAACATAGGCTTCCCCGACAGGTGCTTGCAAGGGAGGAAAGTCGTTTGGAT
The DNA here is from genome assembly GCA_963814985.1 of uncultured Chloroflexia bacterium. Lineage (GTDB taxonomy): Bacteria > Chloroflexota > Ktedonobacteria > Ktedonobacterales > Ktedonobacteraceae > CAWFFV01. Next base: position 7,054 of record CAWFFV010000115.1, read on the forward strand.
GCAACCAGACCTGTGCAGCAGGGCCTACCCGACCTTCAGTAATGTCAGCACAAAAAGGGCATGCAGATGTTCCCTCACGGCGACTCATACGATGTGGCGCATTGATAACATACTGCCGCAAAATAGGGTTCCAGATCAAAGGCGTCTTGTATTCCATATCAATCCATCTATGGATGGTGATGTGTCGCTTGACTACCCATCAGGACGCACCGACCCTGACGAGCCAATGATGCCAGTAGCTCACCTTTGTCAAGAGTACCATCATCACCAGCAGCAAAAAGCCATTGATCCCAGGTCGTCTTGTCTGTAAAGAGTGCCCATGCTACCGGCGCGACTTGCGTTCTTGTTACACGCATAATTTTGAGAGCATGCTCGGCACCAGGCTCTAATTGTTCTATCGGTGGAAGATCTCCATCGGTAAAGGCTTCAAATGTGCGTATTGAAGACACTTCACCATTGATGACTTCACACACACAGCCCAGAACCAGAGACTCATGCTCATATGTCTCACTTGTCTCCCACACACCTACAACAAGTGTACAGTGCGTCGGTAAACGTTTGAGAAACGCATCAATAGATCTTTTACTCCAACCATGCCACGAATAGGTATCATTGTTCACTTCAAGCCGTCGTGCGGCATCCAATAACGGTCGTGCTACCTCCCACAACGGCGCATCGGCATCCAATATTAACAATTCTTCGGCTAACACACATAACACTCCTAATAAAAATGCTTTGAGTGGGTAAGCGCTAAATTTTGCTCCACTCACATCTAAGTATACATTATCTTTACTGCAAATCTCTCTCTAAAACCGAGAAAAAAGTGGATTTGGCGTTCATATGTTCAGGAAGATAACTTGAGAGCTTTCCTACAGCAACAGCGTAATTCTTGTAACATAGGTGATAACAGTCAGTTGACAATAGAATTTAGGAGAGATAAAAGCTTTGTCACCAGAAATGACACTATTGAGTATAGACCATTACAACATTTGTTAAACGAAGGAAATACAGCATGAGCACTATTCCCTGGTACAAAGCCTTCTTTGGTGAAGATTACCTCCGAATTTACGCTCCATTCCTCCCACCTGAAAGGACAGAGCGGGAGGTTATCGGTATCGTCAATCTGCTCAACTTAGCGCCAGCAAGTAGCATTCTCGATCTCTGCTGTGGACATGGACGCCACGCTATCCCATTAGCACAGCTTGGTTACCAGATCACCGGACAGGATCTTAGCGAGATCTTTCTACGCCGTGCCCAGGCTGATGCCAAGGCTCAAGATGCCAAGGCACGCTGGGTGCAAAGTGATATGAGAACGATTCCTTTTGAGAATGAGTTCGACGCCGTCATTAATATTTTCACGTCATTCGGTTATCTTGAAGACGAGGAAGAGGATCTAGAAGTAATTCAGCAGATACATAAGGCCCTGAAGCCAAACGGACTCTTCTTGCTAGAGACCGTGTATCAGCCCAAAGTTATACGCGCCTTTACGCCTCATGGCATCATTCGCTATGATGATGGACTTATTGTTCTGGAGGAGCGACGCATCGACTTACTCGCCAGTCGTAACGAGATTCGCATATCCATGATCCACCCGGATGGTCATCGTACAGAACATCGTCAATCTATGCGTATCTACACTTTGACAGAACTTATACGTATGTTCACCTCTGTTGGGCTAAACATACAGGCTTACTATGGGGGTCTTGACGGTAGTCCATTAATATGGATAGTCGTCTGGTTGTAGTAGGGCGAAAAGTAGAGTAATCCCTGTCAAATCAGCACATCAGTCCTATGGACTCACTCCAACAAAATACGCTATAATAAACCAGGCCACAAAATTGATTTGTGTGGAAAAAAATAAAGGAAGGTACATATTCCGTGCCGTGGTGTAAATTCTTTACTCCCAAAATAGCTTCTCCTACTATTAAGCCAGGGGACCCGGACCTGAATGAGCACATCATGTATGCCAAGTGTATTAAAGGACATGTGCTCAAAAATGCCGACGACTGGATTCTCTGCGAAAATTTGCCAGCGCCCGATGCAACATGCTGGGAAGAAGGCGGAGATACTGTCTTTAGTCTGGCACTGCAGAAGCGCAACGCAACCGAAAAGACACAGGCAGGCAATAATAAGCGGGGAAAACAGAACGTAGCTCCCCCTCAAACGAGTAAACCTTGAGGCCACATGGGTAAGCAAGTACTGTCCTCGTCTCATTCTTCCCAACCTGCATCCAATCTCGTAACACAAGTACATCATTCTCTTTTGGAGTGGTATGCCACCGAACAGCGCGATCTGCCATGGCGTTCCACCAATGATCCATATGCCATCCTTGTGTCAGAGATCATGCTCCAACAGACGCAGGTAGATCGCGTGTTGCCAAAATATCAGCAATTTTTGTCAGCGTTTCCCACACTAGCAGATCTTGCTACGGCTCCCACAGCGGACGTCATCTCTGCCTGGGTGCCTCTGGGTTACAATATGCGAGCAGTGCGTTTGCAATCGCTGGCACGGCAAGTCATCGCCGAGTACAAAGGATGCATTCCCGATACCATTGATGAACTACTCAAACTCAAGGGAATTGGGCGCTACACAGCCGGAGCAGTTGCATGCTTTGCCTATCGTCAGCAAGTTGCCACCGTTGACACCAATATACGTCGCGTGTTACATCGTATCTTCCTCGGTCTGGAACATCCTGACCCAAAGGCCAATGATACCCAGATGCTCACACTAGCGGAGCAAGTCTTGCCAGATGGAGAAGCCTATAACTGGAACCAGGCCTTGATGGATCTGGGAGCTACTATCTGTACCAGCAATAACCCACAATGTACGCCTTGCCCATTACAAGAGACCTGTCGGGCCTATGTAGACATGTCTCAACACAGCCTCTTCCCATCGGGCACTGTTTTACGTCAACTGCGTAAAGTTGCAGAGAAAAAAACAACCTACCAGACCCAACCCTTCACCAGCACCAACCGCTATTTTCGTGGGCGCATCGTTGATCTGCTTCGTTCACTCCCAGTAAATCAACGCATAACCCTGGAGCAGCTAGGGCCTCAGATCAAGCCAACATTTAGCAAGGATGATTTTCCATGGCTGCAACAAATTATCGATGGGTTGGCAAAAGATGGATTACTCGACTGTGCTCAGGATGGTGTACGATTACCTTAGAAATATTACCTATCTTGCTTTTATTATGTATACTATTACAGGCTCCGTTTTCAAACAGGGCAGGTCTAACGTGACCGGGTCGCTTCACAGTGAAGGGCAAATAGATACCATAACGGATACAAATTCAGAAAAGTATGGCGGCGCTTTATTCTCAGGCCAAAAGGCAAGAGCACCGCAGTTTTCGATGGAGGCACGAACAGGTGCAACTCACAAGTTTTGACGATATCACAACAAAACATCGACACATCTTCCTCTCACCACACTTCGATGATGTTGTCTACTCCTGTGGAGGTACACTAGGAGTACAGGTCAGTTGCGGACTACGCCCATTGGTTATCACAGTATTTGGTGGCATACCCTCGCCTGATTTGCAACTGAGTCCTTTTGCATTACAGGTTCACAGGCAGATGGAAGCAGATGTTTCTACAAAGGCTGGAAACCTCGTGGAGAAGCGCCGCAAAGAGGACGCGGCGGCGCTTGAGTACCTGCAAGTCGATTATCTCTGGCTTGATTACCTCGATGCGATCTATCGTGGCACTCCTGCATACTATACGACCAACGAGACATTGATCGGTGGCGAGATTCATTCTAATGACCAGTGGATCGACCAACAACTGGCCCAGGATCTGGTCACCTTACAAAAACGCTTGCCCGATACTGTCTGGTATGCTCCCCTGGGAGTGGGCCGCCACGTCGATCATCAGATTGTGTGTTCAGCAGCAAACCGCCTTGTCGAGCATGGCGCTAAGGTCAACTTCTACGAGGATTTCCCTTATGTCCTGAAAGAAGGTGCACTCGATGCCCGTTCACATGAACTAGGAACAGCTCTTGAGCCAGCTCTCGTCGAAATGTCAGAGATGGTTGCCCTACGCATAGAGGCCGCTGATACCTATGCCTCCCAAATAGCAGTAAACTTTGGGAGTAAAGGAGCTATGCACAAAGCCATAACAAACTATACCCATGGCATCCGCCCAGTAGAAACAGTACACCTGGAACGCTACTGGACAGTGCGGTAAGACCAGACAACACACGACACTGGTGCAAGGCAGGCGACATTGTGAACGCTTGCCTTGCACATTGTTGTGATATTCTTGCAGTAGAAAACATCTGCAAGAATCCATCAAAGCAAACAAAACTACGACAACCATCAACAAGCATAATTTCAACTAGTGAGTAGCCCCGTGCATACTAAGGGCAAAGTAGGAGTGAGGATCGATGAAGGGAATAGAAGGCTCAACACTAGGAAGGTATGAGCTGCGTCGTCGTGTTGCCAGAGGTGGCATGTCCGAGGTTTATCTGGGATATGATCGCCGTGTACGTCGCCTGGTAGCCGTTAAAGTACTGTATGGAAGCGACGAACCCTTTGTACGTCGTTTTGAGCGCGAAGCATTAGCTGTGGGAGCACTCTCTCACGATCATATTCTCTCTCTTTTCGATTTTGGCGAACAGCGCCCATGGTACTATCTGGTCATGCCCTACGTTGAAGGCGGTACATTACGTGACTATTTGATAAAACGAGAACGCCTGACCCTGGAAGAGGCTGGCAGTTTTCTTGAGCAGATAGCATCTGCACTGCAATATGCCCATGATAATAACGTCATACATCGAGATGTAAAACCCTCTAACATTTTGCTACGACTGGATGGACATGCATATCTTGTCGATTTTGGCCTGGCAAAAGCAAAAATGAAAGCCGAGTCACTCACTCACCCTGGATCCATGGTGGGAACCCCCGAATATATGGCCCCTGAACAATCAAATGGCCTCAACGACTATCGCAGTGATATTTATTCGCTGGGCATCATTCTCTATCAAATGTTGACTGGGCGTGTTCCATTTATCGCAGAATCACCAGTGGCAATCTCGCTGAAACATATCCAGACTCAGCCCACACCGCCGCGTCAGCTAAATAGCGATATTCCACAATCTATTGAAGATATCATCCTGAGAGCATTGGCAAAAGATCCCGATGAGCGCTACCAGGAAGCCAAAGCCCTGGCAACTGCCTATAAGAAAGCCTTGCAACAAGAACTTATACGTACCCAGGCGGTTGAGTCCGCATCCGCTACCACGCAAGAAGAACAAGATGAACAGATTGAAAGCCCTCTAAAGGAGAATGCTGTACTTACGCCAACGACAGAGATCTCGCCCTCACAACAGCAAGATACTTCCCTATCCGCTGCTAAACCGCGTCTCTTCCCATTGGGAAAGCAAGCCCCATCCCTCCTCACCAGAGCAGATACTCACTGGCGGGAAAAACACATTCATCCACGATTGATCATTTTACTCTGTCTGATTCTCATTAGTTCAGTGCTACCAATCAGCCTGATATGGAGAGTACATGATGCTCCCCAAAGCACGCCTATTGTACCCACATCTAACACAAAATATGAGGCCACGGCGCTGGCACACGCCAAACTTCAAGCAGCGCAGGCGCGCGTGCAGGCGACAGCAGGGATCACCTCAGCTCTCGGAGCAGGCAAGGTACTCTATGCCAGCGATATGAAAAGTCCTGGTGGCGGTTGGATTGATGATGGCTACCAATGTTTTTTCTCCCCTCATGGCTACCATGTTTATACAGCACTAACACACGCAGCCGCCTGGTGCTATTCCAATCAACAACAATTTGCGGATGCCGTGATTACTGCACAGGCTCAGCTACTACGTGGAGATATCTATGGTCTTATCTTCAGACTCAACCCTGCAAACCGGGCCTTTTACGTACTGGAGATCAATAGTCAGGGAGAATACCGTCTTGTACGTGCCCTGGGAAGTAACCCGCTTAACTGGTTAACATTAATTGACTGGACACCTTCCAGTGCTATCTTGAGTGGCTATAGACAGACAAACACTTTTCTGGTGGTGGCGACAGGAGCAACATTCCGCTTCTACATCAACAAACAGCTGATTGTCTCAGCATTTTCAGATACCACCTATACCTCTGGTTTGATTGGTTTACTTGTAGGAGGAGATAGCAGTGGCGGAACTGAGGCGATCTTTAGCAATATATGGATTTTTCAAAAATGAGCAGAAGGACAAAAAAAGCTGGCATAAATCCAGTCTGGATAATACGGACAGAAGAGGAAACAAATTCAACTTGATAATTGTTACTATGATATGATGGTACATAAGTTTTCAAGAGAGGTTAACTTTTTATGAGTCTTGACACTCCGATCTCACCGTTGTTTCCACAAAGTAGTACCCCTATTGCAACACACAATGTCTACCTTGCGCTTGGCTCCAACCTGGGGGATCGACGTGGACATCTCGCGGCAGCTTTACAGCAACTTCGTGAAGTTATCACAATAGATATGATTTCATCCGTCTATGAAACAGAACCTGTCGGTTATCTGGAACAACCACACTTTCTGAATATTGCTTGTAGTGGCAAAACCTGGCTTTCTGCACAAGAACTTCTCAAATATACCAAAACAGTAGAGGTTGCGATTGGACGACAACCATCATTTCGCAACGGCCCACGCCCTATCGATATTGATATACTTCTGTACGATAATCTACAAATACGACAAGAAGATCTGACTATACCTCATCCACGTATGAACGAGAGGGCGTTTGTACTGGCACCATTGGCAGAGATTGCACCAGATATTGTAGATCCCATCAGCGGAAAGACAGTACAAGAGTTGTCGACAACGATCTCACACGATGGCGTTAAAAGGATTGCTCCAGGCTTGCGTATCACGCTTGATCGTGACATCCAGAGCGGACAACCAAAAATTCATGTTCGCCTTGGCCGTGCAGGCGTGATTGGTGTAAGAAAATCTTTGTTGATTGGAGCAGCAGGCCATCAAGAACGGTTTGAAGCAACATTTGACTTGTATGCAGATCTTGATACACAACGAGCAGGTGTCCATATGTCCCGCTTTGGTGATGTCCTGGAGGAGGTTCTAGAGGAGAGTGCGGCAAGTGCCTGGCCCAAAATCGAGGTGCTTGCCGAATTTATAGCCCAGGCCATCGTCGAACGACAGAGGGTCTCTCGCGCAGAGGTACATATTCATACAACGTATGCCCTACAAAAATGGACTCCCGTCTCCGGTCGACGAACACAGGAAATTTATGGTCTGATCGCACAGGCGGTAGCCACAAAACATCATTGTCGTCGTATGATCGGAGTTGAGGTAGAAGGTATGGTCGCCTGTCCTTGTGCCCAGGATATGGTACATTCTTTCGCGCGCCTTCGCCTACAAGAAGAGGGCTTTCACAGCGATCTCATTGAGAAGATGTTAAGTATTACTCCTCTAGCAACGCATAACCAGCGTGGACGCGCTACCTTGATGCTTGGCACAGATCAAAATATCGATGCAGGTGATTTAATAGCATTAGTGGAAAATGCCATGAGTTCCGAAAATTATGCCCTGCTTAAGCGCCCTGATGAACTCTATATTGTCAATAAAGCACATACTAATCCTCGCTTTGTGGAGGATGTGGTACGCGAGGCACTGGGAGCAATTGTAGACAAATATACAGAATTATCGGATGATACATTTGTCTGGATTTATCAACGCAATGAGGAGACCATCCACAAATATGACGTAGAGGCCGAAGGATGGGGGACATTGGCTGAATTACGCAGCGAAATCTTACATAAAGCCAGTATCGAGCACCATACAACAAAAGAAGAATGGTTAGCTTCTGTGACTGGCTCACTATGATAGCCAGTCACCTCAGATCAAACTACCCTCAACAGATAGCATGACCTCTTAACAAGGCTTGCTCATCATGCTATAATGCAGTTACGGTGTTTTATAGATACAATGCACAAAGTCACTGCATAACCTCAACAAGGTAGGCACGAATCGATGCGGCGACACGTTCTTACACAGGACGGGAGAAGTGAACCGCACTTTCTCTTCTCTAACCCATCTGGGTAGCATGTCTCTGTTCCATACCAAAGGTATGGAACAGAGACATGTGAGGGTTGCATAATTTTTGCACATGGCCTAGAATGTGCCAGCAAGGGAGCGCTTGTGGAGCGAGTTCTGCTAGATTCAGCCCAGTTAGCTAAGATAGCGGTAGATACTGCGTCGGACAAAAAAGCTTCTGATATACTCTTACTCGACATCAGAGAAATTACCACAATTGCCGACTATTTTGTCATCTGTAGCGGCAATAACGCGCGGCAGATCCAGGCTATCGCTGATACTATTGATGAAGTATTAGGAAAACAAGGAGCCAGTTTGCTTTACCGTGAAGGAGTTGCTGAAACCGGTTGGGTTCTATTCGATTTCGGTGATATTATCGTACACGTTTTCGGGATTCAAGAACGGGAGTATTACCGACTTGAGCGTCTCTGGAGTGAAGCCAAAACGGTTGTATACTTGCAATAATAAACAGAGAAAAGGTGGCAAAGATGACATTTTTTCGTAATCGCATGTTCCTTGAGGGCATTGCATTAGGTGGTATCTGCGGCATCATTATCGGCTCTATTATCGCTCTTACCATTGGCGAAACCAGTGTAGGAACTGTACGCCGGGCGATTAATGATAAATTCCCTGCCAGACGTAAAGTACCATTTAAATATCTTTCTCAGTAGCAATTATGCGTTAAAAATAGTGAGCAGAGCACAGCTTGTGAGTATTTAACGGATATCGTCATCGTTCCAGGTGGTCACGTGAGGCTAATAGAGTAGGGGGGCATATGAAGTTGTCGGGGATAGTATATCTGGTTTTTTTTGTCCTGGGCGTGACCACATCCTTTGTCACGATTTCTCCTCAGCATGGTTGTGCTCCGTTAACCCCTCCAACAGTGCCAGGGACGCTTATACAACCGCCAGCTACTCGTGGCATCTTATTTATCAATGAAGTACTGTTAGTACCCCATTTGGTATGGAACTGCTCAACTTCAAGTACATCCCCTTCTGTGGATAATCCATGGGTAGAAATCTACAATCCCCAGGATCAAGCATTTGACTTGTACGCCGTCCATGCCAAACTTGATAGTGGACCAGATACCGATGCTTTCTACCTTCCTTTCGGTGCTGCTATTGCGCCACACAGCTATCTTGTCGTTTTTCCAAGTACCGGTTTCTTTTTTCGACAAAAAGAAACTTTAATGCTCCGTCTGGTAATAGGCACAATAGCAATTGATCAGGTCACACTTCCAATATTAGGGAGTGATATGTCCTATGCACGCATTCCCGACGGCGGCACCACCTGGCAAATCACCAGTACCCCAACCATTGATACAAGCAATGGACAGGTACAGGCCACACCTAAATCACATAAAGGGAGTGCAAATAGTGGACAGAATAGTGTGCGGAGCCACAATGCAAATACGACAACAGGTGGAAGTAATCAGCAGAAAATCATTGATGGGGTGCAACCAGCATGGAACAAGGTACAGCTTCCCACCAATGTGCCATCGCCTACCATTACTACAACACCAACAGCAAAGTCATCACTTCCCACCAGCAATAGTAGTATGGACATACCAGGCAAAATTCTGTGGACAGTGGTAAGCATAGCGCTGGCACTTCTGTGTTGTAGATGGCTCTTGACTCAACGATGAACACACATGCTATCATCTGCATAGGGCAAAACTTGATCAACGAGAATTGCTGGTTATAGTACAATCGAGAGGGTACACCGTGAGTATTACAGAACCTCCTCCCATCGTAGCTTCTCCTGTGTATGAACGAATATCTGCAACGCGTAAAGCAGAGGTGGTTCGGGAGCTGAGGAATTTGTTGGGAGCACGCTATGTCTTACATTCGCAATACGATTTGACCATGTATGAATATGATGCTTCCATTGATCGTAGCAAACCAGACATCGTTGTATTGCCAGCAACGACCGAAGAGATCGCAACCATTGTCAAAATCGCTGCCCGTTATGGTGTGCCAGTGGTACCCAGAGGTGCTGGAACAGGTTTAAGTGGTGGAGCAATTCCTCTTTACGGAGGTATTGTTATCGTCTTTACACGCATGAATCGCATCCTTGAGATTGATTACGAGAACCTCCGTGCCATCATACAACCAGGATTGGTCAATTTGCATCTGAACCTGGCTCTGAACCCAAAGGGATTTCTTATGTACCAGATCCCAGTAGTCAACGTTCATGTACTATTGGTGGCAATGTGGGAGAAAATGCGGGAGGCCCACATACGCTAATCTACGGCGTCACGACAAACCATGTCTTAGGATTGGAGGTCGTTACTCCCGATGGTGAGATCGTTGAAGTTGGAGGCTGGACTCAGGATACACCCGGCTATGATCTGACGGGACTTTTGACCGGCTCTGAGGGAACGTTATGTATTGTAACCAGGATCATTGTACGTATCGTTCACTTACCGGAAACCGTGAAAACAATGGTTGCCGTCTTTGATACAATGGATGATGCTTCAAACACCGTCTCCGAGATCATTGCCAACGGCATCATACCTGCTGCTATCGAAATGATGGATCAGGTGATTTTACAGGCAGTCGAAGCCGACACACATGCGGGTTATCCAGTGGATGCTGCTGCAGTACTCCTTATTGAGGTGGAAGGGATATGTGAAAGTGTAACAGAAGAGATTGAACAGATCGTCAGTATCTGCAACAACCATGACGCAAGAGTCATACGCATTGCAGCAGATGAAGTGGAACGTCAATTTACTTTGGGCAGGTCGCAAGAATGCCTTCGGTGCAGTAGGACGCATCAGCCCGGAGTTCTATGTACAGGATGGGGTGGTACCACGCACTCAACTTCCCAATGTGCTACGTCGTGTTAGTGAAATCTGCCAGCACTACGGATTGAAGGTCGGCAATGTCTTCCATGCGGGTGATGGTAACCTGCATCCGCTCATCCTCTTCGATTCTCAGGTACCGGGTGAGGTTGAGCGTGTACGTCAGGCAGGGCATGAAATCCTTCAAGTCTGTGCCGAAGCTGGGGGATCGATTACTGGAGAGCATGGGGTTGGATAGAGAAAAGGGAAGAGATGGCATTGATCTTCAGCGAGGTTGACCTGCGCGTTATGCAACGGGTACGTGACGCATGGAATCCACGCCAGTTATTTAATCCAGGCAAACTCTTTCCTCTACCAGGCCGTTGTGCTGAAGTAAAATCAATATAGCATGGTAAGATGTAATCCAATGCTCTGTAAAAGAGTCAAATCTTGTCTTTACTCAAGTATTTTTCTGTGAGAATGTTGGAGGTCGAAAGATGGGTGAGATTGAAGCACTGATCAGTGCATTACAACATCAGGTTCCTGCTACCAGGATAGCAGTAGATACTAATACATTACGTCACTACGCTCTCGATGGCTTAGCCCCTCATCTTGTGGTGATACCCATGACAGTTGAAGAATTATCGCAGGTTACTGCGTTGACCAATCACCACAACCTGACATTGTTGGCCTATGGTGGCGGTTCACGTATGAACCTTGGTGGACTACCAGAACATATTGACGTATTGGTTGATACAACTCAGATAAACCGTTTGTTAGAACATGAAGGTCCTGATCTCACCTGCCATGTTGAGGCTGGCATAACTCTGGCTACATTACAGACACGATTAGCTACCAAAGGCCAAAAGCTCTCTCTCGACCCACCAGACGCACAACAGGCGACAGTGGGCGGCTTGCTCGCGTCTAATGCCAGTGGTCCCAAGCGCTTACGTTATGGCACAGCACGAGATCTGGTGATCGGCCTGCGTGTTGTCCAATCCAATGGAGAGATATCACGTAGCGGAGGACGTGTTGTCAAAAATGTTGCGGGCTATGATCTCAACAAACTTTATATTGGCTCTTTGGGAACGTTAGGAGTAATCGTTGAAGCAAACTTTAAGCTTCACCCTCTGCCAACCGCAGAACACACTCTCCTGCTCACCTATAGTAATGCACAAGACGCCATGCAAACAGTTATTAGCATTGTGGGTTCTCCGTTGACACCAAGCGCACTAGAATTAGTCGATGCCGAAGCAGCCGGCAATATGTCTGACTCCTCTGGTCTCAACCTTCCCTCCAATGGATATACCCTGGCGGTCAATTTCGAAGGAAGCACCGCCCTACTGAACGCCATTTGGACGAGACACGACTATTAGCCCGTAAACATCATGCCTTGATGGGTAATGATCTGGAAGGAGAAGAACAGGAACGCTTCTGGGAGGCTGTGCAAATTCATGCGCAGGGATGATTAACCTGTAAAGTCTCTATACTCGTGTCACATATAGCATCCTATCTTCAGCATATTGATCATATATGTCGTCGTTACAAGATTGAAGCTGCAATCGTAGCTCATGCAGGTAGCGGCATCCTATACATTGAACTACGTCCCAATGACGCCATATCGCGCCTGGTAGCGGCTATCGCTGAACTACGCACATTTGCCCAGGAGGTACGGGGAAACCTGGTTGTAGAACGCTGTCCCGTGAACTCAAGCGACACATTAGCATATGGGGCGAGCCAGGAGGAGATTTCCATATGATGCAACAAATCAAGCAGCAATTTGATCCAAAAGGAACAATTCTAAGAGGACGGTTTTGGGAGGACTGTGAATACTGAAAATTTATTAATTGCTACCTCGCATCCTGAATTCTCTGGTGCGGCAGGAGCAGAACTAAAGCAACTGGACAAACGGTTAACAAACATCGAGGAACTGGCACCAGGAATTACCCTGTACGCTACTCCCGATGTTCCAGCATTAATGCGAAGGGTAGCCAGAGAGCATCCTATATTTATACGTCATCTTGCACCAGCACAAACGGTTGTAGACTTAAGCAACGAGCAGCAGGATCTCGGTATTCTGGCAACAACCATAGCAGATTTGCCAACGTTTGCGCTACTCGAACGTGGTATACGCTTCGCAGTACAATCTCGTTTCGTACAAACCGACAAAACCAGCGGTGAGCGTCCGTACAGCAGTGGAAGATTGAATCAAGCACTCGCGAAGGCAACTGCTGAAGAAACAGCGGCGATAGAAGATATCAAAAAGCCACAAGTGATCATTTCAATTCTCTGCACCATGCACAAAGCGTATCTGGGTATCTCCACGGCAAAGGAGAACCTAGTAGTTAGCACCGGTGGAACTCGCCACTTTGCACAAACCCCTGAACAGATGAGTCGAGCAGAGTTCAAACTTCTGGAGGCTTTGGACGTCTTTGGTATTATGCTACCATCAGAAGGGTATGTTCTTGACCTGGGTGCGGCACCCGGAGGCTGGACACGACTACTTTTAGAGACTGGCATGCATGTAGTAGCAGTAGATCCAGCCAACCTTGATCCTCGCCTGACCGGACGCACTCATCTGGAACACTACCAGGGCTGTGCGAAAACTACCTTGAGGATGTTCTCAAAAGGCGGCGTAGCTTCGCTATGATTGTCAATGATATGCGTATGGATGCACGTGACGCGGCACGCTTGCTCGCCAGGGCATCGCGTTGCTTGGATACTGATGGTATTGTGATTAGTGTATTCAAATTACCAGCGACCACGCGACACGTGAGATTAACCCGTTGACAACACTGAAAGGAGCTTTAAATATTATTCAGCAAGCATTATGGCATAGTACGAGCACATCAGCTTTTTCATAACCGACAAGAAGTTACCGTTGTCGCTGCAGAGCCGCATCCAATGCGGACGTAACCTTGCTACATAACAGAGGAGTGGGGTATGTTGCCGAGTCCTTAAGTACACAAAAAGTAGCGCTAAAGATAGCGCCACCCGGCCAGGGGCCATTGCGTCGCAATACCCAGGCACATAATTTGATGCGGCAGTGTTATTCACTGTCGCTTCTGTCTCCCCTCTTGCCCAACTTATACAGTTTTGGGAGTTGAGATGGATTCTCCGCGTGGGCGTATTTATCAGATGCAGGCAGTAGCTGAGGGGCGACTCGAAATCTCCAATGATTTTATCGAACACATGAACTGTTGCCTCGGTTGTCGGGCATGTGAAACGGCCTGCCCTTC
>CAWFFV010000116.1:0-46026 GCA_963814985.1 uncultured Chloroflexia bacterium
GAGGAGAAGATGGAAGCATGTGAGGGAGTGAGCTTTGTGGTTGCTCCCTATAGATGAGGTAAGATTGTGCGCAACGGAAGATGTCATATTGACAGATTTGTTGTTCCCAAAAAAGCAAAAAGTACGCTACAATCGGCGTGAACGTGTATACTTGCAATAACCGCACAAAAGCTGGCGGGAGCTTCAGCATCCACAGGAGCACTACCTTGATAACAGCAAACAGGGGACATGACGATACTGAAAAGCTGGTAATACAAAACTTCAAGCTCATCCGATTCGGGTGAGTTAAAATTAGCTCCCGTCACAGTACTTGCTGGCCGCAATAGCTCCGCAAGAGAGCCTCATCCAGTCAATTCTGATGATTGCACAGACGCTAAGCAATCGCGTATTGGATCGGGCTTTACTCCCAAATGGCCCCATAGTTCAGTTAGGCACCTTTGAGGATATTCTGAGTGAGCAGACGAATTTGCGAACTCTGGTGGTTGGCTTTGAATTAGAAGTGGAAAAAGAGGAACTAAAAGCGTCTGCGAATGCCAGAGTCAGGCAAATAGATGGAATGAGGACCGTCAAAAGGTCGAATCCAAATATTAAATCAGTTAAAGTCACTTCTCAGTTCCATAGCGCCAGTATTAACGGTACCAGTACTTCCGCTATTGAAGCATCGAAAGTTAATGTTGAAAGAGTTTCATTGGAAATAACTGCTTTTTCTAATAGACAACTGTCCTCAGAGAGGGAAAGCGAGACGTTGCTCGAATTTAGCATAGATATAAGAAGTTATAATCCATAGAGTTTGATGAATTTCTCAAAAGTGTTTCGCCTGAATATTTAAGACTTGTTCCTTCCACTGCGGAAATTGAAATTACCTGGGTGCATTTAAATTAAAAAGTAAACGTCAATGCTCGTATGTTCCGATCCATCTCTGATAGCCTTCTCTCACATTCTTCCTACCCGTCTCATTGGGAAATACGTCATTGAGGAATATCGAAAGTACATTTAATCCAACTAATAGATCTTGCTTTTGTGTATTCCAGATAAATGACAAATTCAAAGAATTAAATCGACTTCTTGAACTAGATATACCTCTTTCAGATAGCCTGATAAATGCTGTACTAAATTTCTGTAAAAATGAAGGTATACAGGAAGCTCTTTCCGCTCAAACATTTCTTGATTTGATAGCCTGGTATAGATCGTTAAAACTATATCAAAGGAAAAGATCTATTGGTAATAAACTCAAAGAAATTATGGAACAAAGCATCTTAGAAGATTTATCGCAAGTAGATAGTAGCAACAACGAGGGAACTGAGGCTCTAGAAGCAATAACCAATAATATTTATGTAGAGAATCTCGAAAGTAGTGTAGAACAAGTTATTCAGTTTTTTACCAGTAAAATACGTTATTTGGGTCCATTGCGGGCTGATCCACAGGCAGCTCAAAGATTTGCACCCAGCAGTGAGTTAGATGATGTTGGCACAAAAGGAGAAACTGCAGCGGCTGTCTATGATGCCAATCAAAATGCGCTTATACGTTGGCATAATCCTCTCAATGAGAGGATTGAACAAAGCACATTAAAAGTAGCTTTGAATACCTGGGCGCGTTATTTGGGAGTAGCAAACGAAATTAAGATCCAAATGGCGGGTCAGAGCGGAGTAAGTTGGCAAGTAATACATAGGGAGGGGCATAAAGCACTGCCACTTAGCGCCGTTGGTGTCGGCGTCAGTCAGATTCTACCAATTCTCGTGATGGGTCTACTGGCACCCGATAATACGCTCTTACTTGTTGAGCAGCCAGAATTGCATCTACATCCCAGCGTACAAGCTCGTTTGGGTGATTTCTTTATGGGGTTGGCAAAATGTGGCAAGCAATGTCTGATCGAGACGCACAGCGAGAATCTCGTTAGTCAACTACGCTATCATATCGTGCAAGCTGGCGGGCTAGAAAACAGCGACAGCCTGATCTATTTTGTCGATCAGGACGAACAGGGTGCTGCAAGATTTAACCCCATTGAGATTTCTCCGCAGGGCAATATCCTCAATTGGCCTGATGGCTTCTTTGACGAAACGATGCTACAAGAAGACCGCATTACCGCCGCAGGGCTGAAGAAAAAGAGTGAAAAAAGTAAATAATGGTTGATATTGTGATCGACCCTGTAATTGTCATGACACCACCTGATGACGCAACCAGGGCAGAAGTAGAGGCGTGGCTGGAGAATCTAACCATCTGGCTGAAAGAAGCCCTTACGGCACCTTTGACATGGCTACACTTTCGGCAGGCATCAGAATTTTTAGAGGCCAATGGACAATTCCCTAGCTTTGAGCGATTGAGACAATTGCAGAAAAAGTACCGATTGGATATTAATATTAGCCAGATTGCAAGAAATGTAAATGAGTTTTTTCGCGACGATTATCTTGACCTTGAAACACGTTTGAGATGCCTGGAATATGCAATTGAATTGAAGCAGGCTCGATCATCATCAAGCCAGAGCAATTTGTTACTCGCTTACCTGAGGATTTACATGATGGCCTACATCCACTACTAGCTGACTGTTGTGCTTGTAAGCATATAGATTATCCTTTTGGGCAAGGACTGCATATCGCAACTCTCGCATTAACAAATAGGGCAAGAGAGATAACCATCTCCGTTATTATTCTGGACGCTCTTCCTGATTTTGCTCGGCCTCCTGATAACAAGATCGCTCAAACATTCCCGTTATTAATTACTCCTGATGATTTACAACCTCTTACAAATATTATTGATTTATGGGCCAAGGGCGAGCAGGGAATTATCTATGCCATCGAACAGCAATACAAAAGAGATCAGCCAGACATTGTCATCAGCCTACCCGCATTCCGGCTTGGACCACACTTTATTGAGTCAGTAAATGAGCGAGGATTAGATAGCAAGGAGATTATTCTGCGTAGCATTATTCGTGCTGCCTCTGATGTGATCGCGGATAGGGCAAAAGATAGACTCGGCTATCGATTGCATCCATTCAGAAAAAGTGAGACAGCAGATAGCCCACAACTCATTCGTGAAAGCGATCAGGCCAGAGCGTGGCGTCTTATGCTTCAAAAACATGGAGCTGGATGGCGTTTGCACTACTGGCAAATTCCCACTCCCGAAGGAAGCATGATTGAATTTGCCAATGTCGGCAAAGAGTCCGAGCGAGAAATATATTAAACCCACAAGATGCCAGGGCAAAATCTCTTACCCTGGCATCACCTCATCACCCCTCACCTTCTCAGTAATGTACCCAGGACGGTCACTCCTGCCAGACCCAGACAGAACCAGCCAGGAACCAGCATGTGTGGATTGGTCAGCAGAAAAATGCCCCCACCCATCGACACCGCAAACATAGCAACCAGAGAAAGTCCTCCACCACTTCCCCCACTCGATACTTCAGCAACACTGCCTCGTCTGCGTCCACGTCGTCCACGCCTGCGCGGTGTACTCTGGGCAAGCTTCACCTCGATCTGTCCTGTTTCAATCCTGGTGATGACCCGCTCTAGTGAACGAGGCAGAGTTAAGAGTATACGGCCCGTCTCTATCAACTGATCCAGGATCTGCTGAAAGGTCTGACCTGCTCCATCAGCATCAAGTCCCAGGAACTTGCGAGCATAGGGAGTTGCCACTTCAACAAAGTTGAAATCGGGCGCGAGTCCCGTCGAAACCCCTACCAGGGTTCCAATTGCTCGTCCGGTAAAGGCAAATTGGGCCGGAACCTGAAAAGGTTGTCCATAGAGCAGATTTTCGACATCTTGTGCCACTTCGGGGATATCCAGTTCACGCGCCTCACCAAGCGTCATACCATAATACCGATCCATCATCAACCCCATGCCACGTTCGATAGCGGGTAAATTGCCCCCTCTCCAATAAAGCCCAATTTGACCAGCGCATTGGCCAGTGAGTGTGAATCGCGGGTAATAAAGCCCAGGAATAGATCTTTCATAGAGTGCTTCATATTTTTGGTAATATTACCAACCATGCCAAAATCGACAAAGGCGATGATGGGACCACTATCAGATGTCCCTTGCTTGACAAAGATATTGCCAGGATGCGGGTCCGCATGGAAGAAGCCTTCAACAAAGAACTGGTGGAAATAGGCACGCACGGTACGTTTGGCAACCTCCAGACGATTTATCCCAGCAGTTTCCAGGGCAGCATAATCATTAATCTTGATTCCATCAACCCATTCCAGAACCATGACACGCCGCGAGATATACTCTTCATGGATATACGGAATATAGATCGTGGGATCATCCTGGAACATCTCCTTGAAACGTTTGGCATTGGCGGCTTCAGTCACATAGTCAACTTCCTCATAAACCGTACGTCGGAACTCGCGGTAGACGCCCATCAGATCGATAAATTCGCTCGTATCCACAAAACGCATAATCACCCAGATTACAAACTTGAGAGTGCTTAAATCCATCTGTACCAATTGATCAATGTTGGGCCGCTGAATTTTGACGGCAACTGTTTCACCTGTAGCAGCCAGAACTCCCTTGTGAACCTGTCCCAGGGATGCAGCAGCAGTACATTTACGTTCCAGTACGCTAAAAATCTCTTCAACAGGCTTGCCTAATTCAGACTCTATGACATACACTACATGATTAAAGGGTGCCGGGGGCACCTCATCTTGCAATGAACTAAGAACAGTGAGTGCTCTCTCCGGTAACAGGTCAGCGCGAGAACTGAGGAATTGCCCTAACTTTATCATGAGAACGCCAAGCTTGACCGCAGTCTTACGGAAGGCAACCAGCACCTGGATCAGTACTTCAATATTGGGCTGTACCTCATAGTTGCCACTTGCCCGTGCACGGATCACGCGCCGGCGCTCACGATAAATAATCCAAATTGTCCATAGCAGTAGACGCGAAACTCGGAAAAAGCGTACAATTTGCGCAATTCTGTTTATCCGAGGAGTTGTTGTACGCATACATACTACCTTTCCTGATTGTAATGGTTTACCATAAACACGTACGTTTGAGGTAAGCGAGAAGTTCGAGTGAATGTTCACATACAGCCATAGCAAAAGGGAAGGTCAAACTTGCGCTAGAGGAGATTTTTTTGATGGCAAAATGCAATCGTGTACATACCGTAGACCTTGGTACTGGCTATAGCCTGCTGTTTTTACAGTCAGGGGTACCAACACCCAGAGCACACTCTTTTGAACTCCCTGATGACCATTCACACTATGCACCTGACCGACCCGCCGATGTGCAACATGTCAAGCTGGTCATCGCGCTCGACTTTGAGCAGGAAACGGTGAGTGGTACGGTCTTTACCACTTTCTCAGCACTCTATGAAGAAGTAAAAACAATTTCGTTCGATGCGATAGATCTTCTGATAGAAAATGTCGCACTCGCCGATGGTCAGCAGTTAACATATAGCAGCACTGATAAGAAACTGATAGTGACATTAGACCGTCCCTATCAACACAGCGAGCAGTTCACTCTTGCCGTAACCTATCATGCCAAACCTCGTACTGGCTTACATTTCATCAAACCCGCGCCGGAAGATCCCACACGTCCCATACAGGCCTGGACTTTTGGGCAACCACGCGATCATAGTTACTGGTTCCCTTGCTATGACGCCCCCAATGATCGTGCCACCACCGAGATTATCGTTACTGTTCCAGCCCAATTTCTGACCGTTGCCAATGGAAATTTGCTAGAAGTCACCGACAATGGCGCGACCAAAACTCACCACTGGCGACATGATGTTCCCCATGCAACATACCTGATCTCACTCGTCGTCAGTGACTTCGCAGTAATCGAGGACACATACAACGGCAAACCCGTCAACTACTATGTACGCAAAGACCGGAAGGACGAGGCCCTCCTGTACATGGATAAAACGCCAGAGATGATGCGTTTTTTCTCCGAGTATACAGGGGTCGAGTACCCCTACGATAAGTATGCGCAGACGGTCGTCGAACTCTACACAGGCGCGATGGAACATACCACCGCGACCACACATAGCTTTATGCTGCTGATCGATAAACGCGCCTCACTAGATTTGGGTCCAGAATATGTCTCCGTCGTAGCCCATGAGTTAGCCCATCAGTGGTTCGGGAGACCTGGTAACCTGTCGCGATTGGCCCAATGGCTGGCTAAATGAGGGCTTTGCTACTTACTTTGAGGAATTATGGGGTGAGCATAACCTGGGCACCGATCACTTTAAGCAGTCGATGTCCAACCTCAAACAGGGCTATCTTGGCGAGGATAGTCGCTATCGTCGCCCAATTGTGTATCATACTTATCATGACCATGGCGCTGAACTGTTCGATGCTCATATGTACAACAAAGGTGGCTGGGTATTACATATGTTGCGTCACCAGCTCGGCGAGACGACTTTCCGGCGTGCTATCAAAGCTTATCTTGAGCGCTATCGCGAGAAAGAGGTCATTACACCAGACCTGGAGCGCACATTGGAAGAGGTGACAGGCCGTAGTCTGGCACGCTTCTTCCAACAATGGGTCTATAGTGGTGGCTATCCCGCCTTCGAAGTGAGCTATTCATGGGATAGTGATCGCAATATAGCCAGGATCAAGATCAAGCAAACACAAAATGTTGATGACCTGACTCCTTGTTTTGTGACACCCGTTGATCTGGCCTTTACTATTCCAACTTCGGATGAGGCCGCAAAGGATGCTCATACCAGCCAGACACGCACTATCCCAATGCGCATCACGGTAGGAGAAGATGGACAGATCGAGCAAAGTTTCTATGTCCCATTAGAGCGTGAACCACTTATGGTACGCTTCGATCCCGACGGCTGGCTCCTCAAGACGCTCAAGTTCGAGCGATCCAGCAAGATGCTCCGCTACCAGATTGCCCATGATCCCGATATACTGGGACGCATCGAGGCAGCAGAGGCCCTGGGAGAGAAAGCAGGTAATGAGAATCTGGAGGCACTGACAACGGCTCTGAATCAAGATGCATTCTGGGCTGTACGTGCCACTGCCGCTTCCGCACTTGGGACAATCGGAAATGAAAAGGCTCAATCTGTACTCATCACAGCGCTACAAGAACTCGACGCGACACAATTTTCGCGGGTGCGTCTGGAGGTCGCCAATGCCCTGGGAAAATTCCAGGCTCCCCAACAACTGGCACAGGCAGAACGTTCCGTCCGGGTTTTGCGCACCTTACTTGAGCAGGGAGATGTCAGCTACAGAGTAGAAGGTGCCGCAGCAGATGCTCTGGGCATGACCCGTACTAAGGGCAATATCGACTTCCTGACAAAGCTGATTGATCGTCCAACATGGATGAATATTGTTCAAAGGAGTATCTTCAGTGGTCTGGCCGCAACAGGTGAAGATCAGGTTGTTGAGATGATAGCAAGCTATCTCAACAACCCACAAAATCATCCAACTCTGCGTCTTGCAGCTGCTAGAGGCTTTCTGACCTTCGCACAAAATCGTCATCTCTATAGCGAAGAGGCTCGTCAGCGTGCGGTGACGGCGCTAAGCCATGCAGTCGAGCATGATAGCTGGGAACGGGTGCGTGCCATTGCTGCACAGGCACTGATGTTCCTGGGTGAGAAACGTGTCATCGGTCTGCTAGAGCGTGCGGCAGATGCCGAATTGGACTCATTTGCACAACGGCCATTGCGCGTCGCCGCCCATGTACTGCGTACCGGAGGCAAAGAAGACGAGCAAATCAAGCAGTTGCGCAACGACTTCGACAAATTACGCGAAGAGAACCGTACTCTGAAAGAACAACTTGGAGCTCTTGAGGCAAGATTAAAGTAACCCATCAGGTAGAGGAGAGTAGGGGACACCTCAAGAAAACAACTTATACACACGATTAGTTAAGTGGAATAGAGCATAATCTATTCCACTTAACCTTATGCTAGAGATAGGCTACAAACAGGTAATCTAGCCGACGGTTAAAAATACTAATTTTTATATGTATATAACTGGGGGTGAACCTTGCTCGAAGTGCGAGAGACAAACACTGTAACAGCAGCGCGAAAACATGATATATCCTCCTGGCAAGAAGTGGATCTCTCCTCACTGCATGCCAGAGAAAAGGAATGTCTTCAACAGCGTGAGTCTGCGATCAGAGAGTACTTCACAACAGACACAGCTATTGACGATATAACAGCAAAATATCGTATTTCAGCACAGTTACTTTCCAGTCTGGCTGAGAAGTGCTTGATGCTTCATGAAGATGGAACAGCCTGGGGCTATCGTGCCATCTTATCTGATATCGAGCCGACGATAACTCAAACATGGCAAGATACAGAGATAGCAGTTTCCAAAAAGCTTCTGAACCGCTCCTTATTCAACCAGAAATTATCATAACCTCCCTGAAAACGGGATATGAGAAGCGAGCAAATCATACTGTCATCCGGAAGATTGCTCAACTACGTCGTACGGTCAATAAACGCCGACAACGTGATGATAGAGACCACAGCGAACGAAAACGTTTTTATCGTGGGACCAGTCTGGTTATCGTAGCAGTCATCCTATTTGGAATCTTGACGCCTCTAGTCGCGGGAATTGCAGCTTATAATGTTTACACTCATGTGTACAGCATAACCCAGGATGGGGTTAACCACCTGCTCCGCGTTAAGGCACTCTTCCCCATCAACAAAAATGATGCGATGGCCGATCTTGATACCGGGAAGTTACAGTTAGCTCATCACGAGCTAACAAGTGCTGAATCTGATTTCGTACAGTTGCAACAACTGGTCAACCGCCCTGATGTACAGTCAACTATTGAACAGGTTTCGCCTGAGTATGGCCATAAACTGATCATGGCAAGCCATCTGGTACAAGTAGCCATCGATATCTCACGTATGGGACAGGAGATGACGAATATTGGTGTCATTGGAGCCAGGATCATTCACGGGTCTCCCCTCGCCAGTAACTCCACAACCCCTTTGATCTCTGTAGCAGACCTTGCCACTATCGAAGGCACAGTAGTTCACGCGATTTACTACATTGACGACATTCAGACACAGATGAGCCAGGTACAACTCAATGATTTACCCATCAGTACCCGGCAGGTGACTCAATTAGCAGGTATTTTAGCGGAATTACCCATGGTGCGTGATATGCTTACGCAAGCCCAGGACATGACAGAGTGTAATCGGCTGGCTTCTGGGTGTAGGACACGAACGGCGTTTCTTAGTTCAGACAATGGATCGTGCAGAACTGCGCCCCGGCGGAGGTTTCACCGGACAATATGGTATCCTCCAGATACAAGATGGACATATGGCACCTTTCAGCTTGCGGGACGTGGCCCTGCTAGATTACGCTGGCAATGGTATGGAATTGGGTCGTTCTGCGCCACCAGAGTATAGCAGTTGGATGAACTTCGGAAATTGGGGCCTGCGAGACTCTAACCTCGCTGGAGATTTCCCAACGAATGCGAAGATGAACATGCAAGTCTTTGAGGAAGAGGGAGGCGGCCCGGTGGATGGCAATATCGCCTTTACGCCGACCTTTATCGGACACATCCTTGATGTTACCGGCCCCATCCACGTGGCAGAATACGGTGAAACTATCACATCGAAAAATCTAGAGGAGCGATTACACTACTACCAACAAGATTATGGTGCCATCGCCATACAACGACAAAAAACGAATGATAACAGCCATGCGGTACGTAAGGCATTCACCTCACTCGTCGGTAAATTATTGCTCGACCGTGTACGTCACCTGCCTGTCAAACAACTGCTTGACGTCGTCAAAGGAGCTATCAAAGATATCCAGTCACGCGACCTGGAAATCTATTTTACCAATCCTGTAGCAGAGCAATGGTTGACTAACCAGGGCTACAGCGGCGGTATTGATAAG
This sequence comes from uncultured Chloroflexia bacterium, assembly GCA_963814985.1. Classification (GTDB taxonomy): domain Bacteria; phylum Chloroflexota; class Ktedonobacteria; order Ktedonobacterales; family Ktedonobacteraceae; genus CAWFFV01. Next base: position 9,809 of record CAWFFV010000116.1, read on the forward strand.
TTTGTCAAGCAAGATGGCTTTATGCTGGTACAGGCCAACATCAGCATCAGCAAAGCCAGCCAGTATGTGCACACGACAGAACACGATGATGTGACCATCGATGCACAAGGGGGCGCTACTCATCACCTCACGATTACGCTTAATTACCAGCAAACAGGACCAGTCTACGGATTTGATACTTATGCGGACTATCTCCGGGTCTATGTTCCACAAACGGCACAATTTATTAGCGGAGATGGCTTTGATACAGGACAGGCACTCTGCCGACCGGCAGATGGAAGTTGTAATCAGTATCAGCATTTCTTTCCCAGCAATGCCCGCTACTGTCCTGATAGCAACTATAATCTTGGTCTGCGTGGCTATCAGTATAGCTGGCCGGTTGATCGTCTGGGAAATCCGACTGCCCTGACCAGCGATTTTCCAGGCCTGCATATGTGGGGAGGTCTGACAGCAACACCAAAGAACTGTATCTCGTACATCACACTCTCATGGTATGTGCCTCATGCCGTGACCTATACACAGGGACAACCTTCCTATGCGCTTCTCGTACAGAAGCAAGGTGGCTATATTCCCACGCTAGAGCTAAATGTCAATACGAGTGCTCTTCAAGGGATTGCAACCTCTCAACATCAAGAGTGATCTGGTAGGCGATAAGATGTTTACACTTCCATCCGCGAAAAAATAGGTGAGTTCTGTTGCTGGTGGTGGGGTTTGCGGCGCAAACCCCACCAGCCACACAAGACACTTTATCTTGCCATTGCTTAAACAACTAAACCGAGTGAGACAACAGCTGGGTGGGTGTATCTCCCATATCCCATGAGAATTGCAGAAGAGAAGGTTTTGTGGTTAAGAATTCTTAACCCAAATCGGTACTTTGGTCCAGTAAAATAGCTGAGTTGCGCGATCTGTATATTTAAGTGTGGTAATCTTTACCTAAGAAAACCACCGTGGTGGTTAAGATTTCCCAACCGAATATGCCATGTGTCGAGGCAGTATCTTGTTGAGGGCACGATGTGCGCTCAACCTGCTGTATTCATGAGCATATGTCCAATTCTGCTCTGCAGGAAAGCAGAAAGAGTTTTTCAGGAATTTGAGGTAAGGATACGAAAAAGATGTTTAAGAAAACACAACATCCTTCGATCAACTCCCGCCAGAAGCGCCGACGCTTCTCACCACTTATGCTTATTGGTACCTGTATCACACTCTTGCTAATAGCTGGTGCTGGCATGTTCGTTGTGCAGCAAGTTAGGACAAACTCGCATGCTGCTGCGGCCGTCAATCCCAATTGTAATCTGAAAGTGCCAGCTAATCCCTTAACGGCCCAGGGACTGGCAACACCCTATCACCTGAGTGCCACTGATGCTGCCGCAGGGCCTTGTAATGAGGCGAATACTAACCAGAGTGCTTTTGTGCAGGCTGCCATCCTTAATCCTGCTACAGGGGCTATCTCTATCTACAACCCGCTGGTCATTGATGCGGGTACTCAATCACTGGTCGCACCGGTTGTGCCAAAATTGCCGGCCAATGCCATTGTTGCGCTCCATTTTGGCTTCAATGGGACGTTGCTCACTCTCAAGGGCGATGGTGTGGCTCAGGGGCATTGTGTCAATGGTAGCGGCGGCACGGTCTTTGGACAGTTTGCCTATTGTAACGCCGTAGCGTTCTTCAGCAAGGCTAACCAGTTAGTTGCTGCGGGAACAATCGTTGTACCACCACTTGGAACAGCGCTCGATGGAAAACCCTGCCCATCAGTGCGCGATTTCTCAGTGGTTGATATGGACCAGAGTGACAACGTGCAGACGCAATACATCACAAATGGTACTCAGATCGCTCAATTGAATGCTGCCAATCAAGCGAAATTTCCGGCGGCAACCGTATTAGGAAATCCGAGCGATAATGCTCTGGTCTCCAAGATCCTTGATCCTGCCATCGGCTGCAAGCCCTGGGAAGCTCCCGATCTGACAAACAATGGGACCCTGGCACCTGCATTAGTGCTGGATGAGATTCAGGCCAAATTCCATCAGGCACACCCAATTGCTCGGGTTCCTGCGGGAGACGAGATGGTGCTGGTCAATAATAACCTCAGTCTGACAAAAGTCAATGCATATCGCAGGGGTGTTGACCAGGATGCTGCACAAACGCTCAACGCAGACCCCAACGTCAACAATGCGAACACTACTCTGTACTGTCAGAATATTATCAATCTAGGCGTCCCTCGCATCAATCTGGATAAAACCATGACCATGAATGCAGCGTCACCGATGCCAGATGTCGCGAACTCGCTCTTCACCTTCCTGGCAACGCGTCTTCAAGCCACTCTTGGTGCGGGCGGTCTGAACTGCGTTGGTTTGCTGAAAATTCAAAATCCAGTGACCCTGACAGCGGATGGTAACGGTGTAACAACCGCTGCTGTAATTGCTCCAAAGGCAGTTCCAGCGAAATAACTTGTACATCCTCAGAACAGCAAGAAACATGTGACACCCCGAATTTTTGGGGAAGAGTTGAGCGAAACGTAGAGCTCGCCAAAGATGAGTTCTGATGCTGGTGGCAGGGTTTGCGCTGCAAACCCTGCCACCAGCATCAGAACGAGAAGTAGCTATCGCGGAAGGTGACCTGAGTAAGGGAATTTCATTTTCAACTCAGGCTGTCAGGGACACACGTACCACAACTGCCGTGATATTATCGGAGCCACCATTCTCATTAGCACGCTCGACAAGTCGCTTTGCACTTTCCTGTGGGTCATATTGCTCGACAATGGAGCGTAGCTCTTCCTCTTCAACAAAAGTCCAGAGACCATCAGTACAAAGCACCAGAAGATCACCATCTTGCACAAATTCAGAAGCGACATACACCTCCACATCTGGCTTTATTCCAAGGCAGCGTGTAATCATGTTGCTGGGGCCTTTTGCCTTTGCCTCCTCCTCACTGATATCTCCATTGCGAACCTGTTCTGCTATTAAGCCATGGCTTTGCGCAATTTGCATTATTTTATCGGTGCGTATTACATAAGCAAGACTATCGCCTACGTTGGCAATATATACCTTATTATCCTTCTAATATACCCTCAAGGATATATTAAAAGGTTACAGACTTTATAAGTGCTGCAAGGGAGAACAGCACCATGACCACTTAAGAACCGTAACCATGCGCCCACTGCAACCGTGGCATCCCCCAAGAATTTCCATGATCGCCCTTTCTTGTCACGAACGATTACCTCAACAGCCACCATACTTACCAACGCCAAAACCATCAAGACCGTAGCCTAGTCCCACTACTAGCACGTCATCATCAGATGTAATAGGCAATCTAGAATCGTTCCAGGTTTTTGTGCTTGTAAACATTTGCTACCCCTCGCACTCGTTCAAGACAATCTGGCCTTGTAGATGTACTGCCGCCAAGCCAGATGCAGAGAGCGGCAACGTCCGTGCGGATTTCGTAAGGGGTAAACCAAGGTCTGCCGTTGAACGGTCAGCAAGTCCATCGATGGCAATTGCAAGCTCCGCTGCCCGACGTTTCGCAAGTTTGGCGGCCACCTCCCAATTGCTGGGTATAGGATCAGCAGCGTACGCAGAGTTAACTCTTGTTCAGCTTTTTCATAATCGGCGGCTCCCGGAAGAACGCAATGGGTAAGGTGATCTACAGCACCGTCTAACATAAGACCCCCAGTATTATATCCTTCAATAAAAATGACTCATCACAATGGGATCACTATATCATTTTGGGAAAATATGCGCTTTCTTTATACATGTATTGCCATATTGCTTGGAAGGGATAAAAAATATATGATAAAATCTATCTATTCTAATTTAGAAGCTTATCCTTTTAAAAGAAAAGCATGCAAAACATTCGTTAGGAGAAGAACCCTTCAAAGTTTAACATGAAGCGTCTACATGAATTAGAGGAGCCTAATGCTATGGGTGATTTTATAACAGAGTACTTAGACAATGCAACCAAGTATTATAAGGCGACCCAGTATGAAAAGGCTTTACGTGCTTGTACAAACGCAATCCAGCTAGACCCTCAGTGTGCAAGAGCATATCATGGCAGAGGGCTGATACAGGCAAGACAAAGAAGATATAAAGAAGCTTTTGAAGATTACAAGAAATCATGTGAGATAAACCCAAAAAATGCTAAATTACATGCTGACATGGGAGAGTTACTTTATATTCTTCGCGACTTTGAAAAAGCTGGCTCATATTATAGAATGGCCATTCAACTGGACCAAAAGTTTGAACCTCTTTATCAGCAAAAAACTCAGGAATTGACTAAGGAGCTTGTGTATGCCTTTAGGGGTCGTGCGCTATTCCCCGCTTATCAGCAAGTCCTTCTCTTCAATCCTAACGACGATAAAGCTCGTTCTCAACTCTCAAAGTTACATGCTGATATGGGAGAGTTACTTTATGCTCGCTGTGACTTCGAAAAAGCTGGTTCACATTATAGACTGGCTATTCAACAGGACAAAAAGTTTAAGCCTATTTATCAGCGAAAAACTCGTGAATTGACTAAGAAGCTTGTGCGTGCCTCTAGGGATCATGAATTGTCCTCCGCTTATCAGCAAGTCCTTCTCTTCAATCCCAACGACGATAAAGCTCGTTCTCAACTCTCAAAACTACAAAAGCTAGAGGATTATAAGAAACTATGCGAGCTCAACCCAAAGAATGCTAAATTACATGCTGATATGGGAGAGTTTACTTTATATTCTTCGTGACTTCGAAAAAGCTGGCTCACATTATAGATTAGCTATTCAACAGGACAAAAAGTTTAAATCTATTTATCAGCAAAAAACCCAAGAGCTTCTTCAGGAATTGATTGAGAAGATTTCGAGTTACCCTGAGCTGCGCCGTCATGAAATGCTCTCTGTTTACCAACAAGTTCTTCTCTTCAATCCCAACGACGATGAAGCTCGTTCTCAACTCTCAAAACTACAAAAACTCATGGAAAATCTCCGTGGATCATCCAATCACAATCAGTCTCAAACACATTATGTTAACTGTAGATGCCCTCAATGTGTAAATTATACTTAGTTGTGGATATAATTCCTCTGTCGTTCAAACTGGAGAAATTTGCCAGGGATAAATTTAGAAGCACAGCAAGAAGCTGTTACTCCACGACATTATGGAGGATGAACAGGACAAAATCGTATAAAAGATTATATATATGCAATATAGAAAGAATACTTACGAACAGGTGAATATTCGAAAGAGTGGATAAAGCAAACGCTATCATACATCAGACTGAAAAAGCAACGAATCAAAACAAACGGTAAAGCTGACGACACGCCGCCATAATAGTCCACTTCAGACATCCAACGTACATTCTTTTCTTCATTGTGATTCACGCGACAGAAGCTGCTATGGAAGAGTATTCTTGTGTGAAGAAGAGGTCGTCTGTTGCTATTCTGGTATCACTTGTCCTTTTCTTTTTAAAGCTGTTCCCGCTCCAAACAAGCGAGCAAAGCACGGCTGAACATGAGAAGCCTCTGGAAAAGATTCTCACCCATGCGAGACGTTTTTGATATAATGTATCTATGTTTATGACATGACCCCAAACTTGCACGTTTGAATAAAATAGGCAGGCTTGTTTGCTCGATAGCCCAATCCGGAGGAGACTGAAAACATGGCAACAAACCCACAACACCCATATATGACAGTAGAAGAGTACCTTCGACTCGACAACGAAAGCCCGGATGCACGTTACGATTATATTGATGGGCAAGTCATCAGATGTGCAGGGGGGAGTCCACAACATGCAGAGATTGCCACAAACATCACAAGCATCATCAAGCCATTCCTTCGTGGTAGCTCCTGCCATGTGTTTTCCTCAGATGTAAGAATACGTCTTTCCGCATCGCGCTATGTCCACCCTGATATAGCCGTCAGTTGTGATGAAAGAGATTGGGCCGATCCTGAAGCCATACGCTATCCTGGCCTCATTATAGAGGTCCTTTCCCCAAGTACAGAAGCGCGTGATCGTGGTCAGAAATTCGCGGACTATCGAGCACTCACAAGTCTTCAAGAATACGTTCTTATCAATTTCGCGTACCAGGGAATAGAACTATTCAGGCGTGAGAAAGGCCACTTGTGGAGCTTTCAAACATTTCTGCCTGATGCTGATGTTGAATTGGTTAGCCTGGGTATCCGTTTTCCTGTCGCAGATGTATATGAAGGGATCTTCTTTCCAGGTGGAAACAATAATCAGCCCGCATAATCTGTTCCTAATTCACTATCCTTTTCTCAGAAAAACAAAAAGCCTCTGGAAAATATTCTCACTCACACGAGACGTTTTTGATATAATGTATCTATGTTTGTGACATGACCCCAAACGTACACACTTGAGTAAAATTAGGAAGCAGAAAGCAGGAGAAAAAGTGCCTATGGATAGTCCATCGAATATGTCGGAAGGTACAGAGAAATACATCTGGTTGCGCTATACAACGCAATTTACGATGGATGCACGTACCCATACCATCGAGATGGGCATTCCTATGCCCCTGGGAGCAAGTGCGGAGACGCGTGAACTGCTATTGTGCGAAGCTGAAGCAGGAATGGATCAGCTTGCACATCACGTTGAGCAACGTATAGATCAGATGCTTGGGAGTACTCGGACGAGACGACCTGCGCCTCCACAATCTCCCTTGCCATCAAAGCCTGCGACCAACAACAAACCCTCTTCAATGGTAGCCTCCCGAACCGTTGTTTCACCCTCGCAGGTACAACCAGCCCACTCTCAGGTACGAGAAACAGCATCAGAGCAACCTGTCTCACAAAGAGATGAGATACCAACGGTGCCACCAGGGCGTCCAAATCTAGAAGAGAATACACCAGCTTGCGGATGTATTCAGCGATACCAACAGGAATCTCCTACTGCGAGAATTTCTTCAGTATATTAAGGAAAATCTAGGACTGGACTCCAAACAGGCCATGAGTTTGTTGAAAGTCAAAACACTCTCTGGTATAAATTTGCGCGAAGCTTTGGATCGTTTACTACAACTTGTGGGACAAGAGGCGACGGGCAGCACTCTCAATACAGATAGAACACGCGAGGTCAGTCCTGGTGTGATGATGATGCCCTCGTTGCGATCTGAGCCTCAGACTATGCCTCTAAACTCTGTTGCTACATCCCCTCCTTCCTCTTTGTCGTCAACACAACCAATGATTCCCATCAGGGCACAGACCAATGAGTTTGGGCAAGATGATGCCGCGAGCTTCCTTGAAAGGATGCCCGTTACTGCCTTTGATGAGGAGGTTGACCTGGGAGAGGAGGAAGAACTGGAAGATCTTGAACAGATACGCGACTTGACACCGCAAGAACGTACAAGAGCTAAGAACGTATTGAGTCGGCTACATGAGGCGCGAGGAACCACTGCGGCCAACTCAAGTCGTCTGCAAGTGTTAAATAATGTTGTAAGTACACAGATTAGCGAGTCGCAATTGCAAGAACTGATTGCGGGTATCTGGGCTGTTACAGCATTAAAGAAGTTGAAAATCGATCAGGTTGAGGCTTTGATCTCCTGGGCCAAAGAGGATGATTTTATGAGCGAGGTGGAAGCTGTCCTGTTACTCATTGAGGAGGACCGCTATGCGCGTGGTAACCGGTGAGGCGAAAGGGCGCAAGTTAAAGGCTCCCAAAACGATGGGGACGCGGCCCATCATTGATCGTGTGAAAACTGCTCTCTTTGATATTCTTTCTACAGAAATAGAGGATACATACTTCCTGGATCTGTTTGCTGGAACAGGTAGCGTAGGTATCGAGGCCCTGAGCCGTGGTGCAGCACGTGCAACATTTATAGAGATGAATTATCAGGTATTGAAAGTACTGCGGGAGAATCTGCAAATCACCGGACTGGCTGACCGCGCAGAAACCCTGTCAGGAGATGCCTTTAAGTTTTTACAAACTCACGCAACAGCGATACCCATGAGGCAGTCACGCACATATGATATTATTTACGTAGCACCACCGCAATACCAGGAGATGGCGGCTCGTGCTCTGGCACTCCTCGATAGTTCGCCGCTGGTGTCTGGCAATGGGCTGGTTATCGTACAAATTCACCCTAAAGAGCGTGGAGGGGTTGCGGCAGTCCCATGTCAACACCTGGAACTCAGCGATGAGCGGCGCTACGGGAGTACGTTACTCATGTTTTACCGAATCAAAAAGGAGAAATCCGTTTATGTCAATACAGTTACAGAAGCCTGACTATGTGATTGTCTATGTGAGCAATATGCAACGCTCGACAGCCTTCTATCGGGATGTGTTGGGTCTGCCCCTGAAGTTTACTTCTCCTGGTTGGACCGAGTTCAACACAGGCACAACAGCAGTTGCGTTGCACACATCGGGTGAGAGTACCGCCCCTCTCCAGTCACAGCGACCACCCGCCGGACAGGCACACCTTGGTTTTGTCGTAGATGATCTACAGGCGACCTACGAGGCCCTGAAAGCCCTGGACGTACCTTTCTCGCTCCCTCCGCAGAAGCAGGCCTCTGGTGTAATACTGGCCGTGTTGCACGATCCTGATGGTCTGGGGATTACCTTGCAGCAACGCTAGAGAGGAACAAACCATGGTAAGCAAACCTGGTGGTGGTCGCTTCGCTTTTATGGATGCTGGCGATGTGGCACGACGATTGGGAGTTGATCGGGTAACGCTCGATCAATGGATCAAAGAAGGGCGTATCAAGCCGCACCGGGGTGTGGGTCGCGAAGCTTTCTTCCGTGCTGCCGATGTAGAGGCCCTCTACAACGAATTATATCCAGCAACGGAGTTAGCCGAGGCGGTGGCTGCCGATGAACGTGAGAGCGCAGGTGAGACAACACAGGGGCCTGTCCGTAAGAAGCAGGACCCACAGATGCGTGTCTATCTGCGTTTGCAAGCCGATGCCAAGTGGTACGATACCTCTGAAGATGATATTCGTATCTGGTTTCAGCAACTTGCGCCAGACGGCTATGAACGCAATAAACGCAACGTACAACATACCATCAAGAAGCTACAATTTTTGGTGAGTTTGATTGAGGAAGCGCAGCAGCGCGGAACAAGTGAGAGCTAAGTGCCAGTCGGTGTCTATGATGAACCTTGCATCATAGACACTTTTGTATAATCTATTATCTCTTGAAAGTTTGCATCGGCTTACCTCTCTGCGAGTCCTGTTTCGGCAAAAGCTCTTGCTAGCAGATCTGTTACAGCAAGATTGCTGGCCCAATGTCGAAGATAGGCGAAATCGAGAGAGTTTTTTTGTCTGTGAAGTACACAAGAAGATCGTTCCACTGGCGTTGAGAAACTTCATCGCCCATTTTGTACCACGTAAGTTTGTTGAGAATGATATCTTCAGGGGAGGAAAAGTAGAAAGGACGGTTTCCCTCTTCAAGGATGATAGGTTGTGCCCTGAGACGCTCTTGTTGTGCAAATGGATGAGCCTTTGGGATAAAGATATCCACTTTGAATATTGAGTCCAGGTAAATGACGTTAAATGAAGATCGATGACGGATAGCCCCTCGTATCGCATCGCGTCAATATAGTATTCCGTCTCCAGTAGTTTGACCAGAGTATTGACGTGTTTGAGTTGTATATCCGCAATGACATCAGCATCTTGCGTTGGGCGCGATACTCCATATGCAGAGCTTGCGAGAGAACCCCCTATATGGTAGGCAATCTCAAATTGTTCTAAGACTTCAATTAAAGGCACTAATGCCCTCATCACTTCTTTTATACTATCTTCCATATTAAAACATCCTCTTCTACCACCACTTGGATCTACTATTCTTCCAGAAGGCCAGCATCAACACATGCTCTTTCCAAGAGGTCATTTATGGAAAGTGCTTCTGCCCAGTATTGAAGATAGGTGAGATCAAGCTCCTTAGCTTGCACCTTAAGAACTCCTAAAATTTCATTCCATTGATCATCAGCGATCTCACCTGTTGCTCGATACTCCGCGAGTGTGTCAGAACGACATCTTCAGGTGAAGCTATACAAACAGCACTGCCATTCTCTACTAACATGCGTTGCTGAATTCGATGATATATTTCTTGCTCGAAGGCAGTGCTTTGAGCAAGAAATATGGTTATTTTTAGCATAGACTCAAAGTGAATTCCCTCAAAAGAAGTATGTTTGCATACGGCTTCTTTTACATCCTTGAAGTCGAAGTAGTATGTTGTCTTAAGTTGATCCAGTAGTCTGTCAACTTGTTCCTGATGGAGTTCTGCAACCAAATCTATACTAAAGGATGCTCGCTGCATCCCGTAAAGCGAGTTTGCAATTGTACCCTTAGATAATAAGCAATCCCTAACTGCTCAAAAGTTTTTGCTATCGATGTGATTGCTTCTAAAAGATCAGAGGTTAATAGCGTCGTTCTATGCTTTAGGGCCGACACAAACCAGAAGCAAGTTTTGGATTGTAGTGATTGTGAAAAGACTACTGCAATCTCTTCCTGATTAATGTGAGGATCCCGCTTTTTAATATTCTGCTGGTTTGCTCTTGCGGCAACTGTTGTCAAAGAGCGAACCAGACCGAATCTTTTTGTGAGGGCAGCATTGCGAAGCAAACTAACCAGCACACGCTCTGCTTCAGGACTGGTATCCATCGATTGTGTTCTCATTGTGCTTGTGCTCCCTTTCCAGTTGATTTAAGCCTGGGTAAAGTGTACTCAATGGTAGATAGCGTGTCAAGCAAATCGTAATCTCTGTAGAGACAGCCTGCCTCAGCTACTATTTTCGATCAACTTCAGGCAAACACCATAACAAATCCTCCACCGAGCGCACAATAAAATCTACGCCTCTCCGCTTATAGATCTCGATTTCTTCTTCGTGAACAATCATCGCGGCCAGCATATCCGGTTCCTCCACGGCCTTCTCTGCCCGATAGCGACATACCAGATCGTAGTCGTCGGCGGTATCACCAATGTAGAGACCACCATTAGCTCCAACTGTATCTATTGCCATACGCATAGCCTGTGGATTGGGCTTGGCACAAAGATCTGCAGAGATTACTACGTCCCACCAACGTTCCCCACTATAGGCCTCCATACGTTCCAGAGCATCCTTGACTTCCGGGCCGATGCGTCCTGTAATCACACCAAGGTGTTGTATGCCTGCCTGCCGTATCCTGCCAGGAAAATCTGGTGTGTAGAGCATCTCTTCAAGATGTACAAGGCCCGTAGCATTGGGCAGATAACGTGGCTCACGTCCGAAGTGCTTACAAAATCCTGTCGCACCCCAATAATATTCATGAAACAGATCGCCAATGAGAGCATAATCTGGCCGTGCGCTGGCTGGGAATGCGTGGTCAACCCACTCTCGTCCGCCATGTCCTTGCAGGTGAGCAGAGCGTGAGAGTTCTGCCCACTCCTGAATGCAGCGTTCGGCTAGCGATGTACCACGCCACTCGCGTAATCGTGCAATTGAGAGTGTCACCAGCAGATAGCACATATGCCAGTCATCATTGTAGCCACCTGCCCGTTTGAAGGCATCCACATCCTGGATTGTGACGAGCTTTTTACCCTCGTGTTGGCCCCAGTTGAGACCATAGATCGTCCCTACGACATACTCTGTTACAGCTATATCGGTAGCATGAAATGATTCGATGGTTTTGATAAGTATACCGTCAACGTCGAAGAGGAGGGTATCAAAGGGATGAGGAAATTGCAGGTCCGGCCGTTTCCAGAGCACCGGAGTATCCATAGTCAATAATGACCCTTTCAGTAATTACATCTGGCAGTACCTACTCAAGCCCCTTTTTCCTGATTAATGAGTCATCCCGAACTTTTGAAAAAGTTCCCAAAACCGGGGGCGCAGGGTTTCCCTGCCGGGGCTTGCGGGTTGCCAAACCCTGGTGTCCCCAATAGCTTCTTTTTCCTCTCTCTCCGCCGCAAGCGGCGAGCAAAAGAAGGAAAAGATGTTTTTCGGGGGCACCCCGAACCCCGGCAGAAGGCTGCCGCCCTCTGCACTCCCGCTTGCCAAATAGGTAAAAAGGCATTTCATGTCCCGGAAAAGTTCGGGATGACTCATTAGACCTGAGTAATTACATCTGGTATCGACATGATGCTCATGTCGATACCAGATCACTAACTATTTCTCTACCATATTATATATCATATGACTTCCCAAAAGCCGAGATATCAGACTGGTTTGCTAAATAACACTTTCAGGGACTGGCGTATGATGATCACTCCCACAGTATAGGTAAGGATGGCAACAAGTGTTGAGATATCGATACGAAAGCCCTGATAGGGCAACGCGGGAACCATATTGTAAAAAGGTCCAATAAAGGGTGCACTCAACGTGAAGACCCAGTACACAAACTGGCTGCTCTTCAGAACGAAGAAGATCAGCAGAAAGCGCGTGAGGAGAAGTAACAACAAAATCACTAAGGCCAGGGTTAACAACTGGTTGATTTTGCGAACGATAGCATTAATACCCATGCCGATGCCACGGAAGAAATGTCGGAGCCAGGATTCGTGAGGGAGATGTTCAATGGAGATTGGTACCGTCGTACTGGCAAGAAACGGCTCAGTGTCTGCATCATATAATCCATTGCCGTTCACATTACGCTTGCGTCGCATTGCTTGTGCTCACTCTCTAGTGGAAAAGAGACCCCACCCTACATAAAAAACAACTTTGTACTAGTTTATGACGATTTCTATACCTGTATCCATATCTTGTTCGCTCAGGATGTGGAGCTGATTCCAACTCTCTTTAGGAGCATCGAGGATAACTTGTTGTAATAGCCCCAGGTGGTAGATGATGACCTGCTCTTCAACCAGACGCTGCCGTTTCTGGTTGCGTTGCAGACATATGCCCGGTGAGGTATTGCAGATAAGGAGGCAGGTATAATAATGGTAACGTTGTGCCAGTTCAAGAAGTCTGCGCCGTGCCTCTGTTTGTAGTGCTGTGCTGTCAGCAATGGTTAAGCGTCCCTGGAACATACGCTTATGAATAATGTAGTGGAACAGATCGAAAGCATCACGGTGCACTTTCTGGTTCGTTTCATCATCACAAACCATAGCGCGGCAGTTATCGGAAGAGACAATCATCGTTGGTTTAAACCCTTTATGCTTGTGGATATCTACCAGTTTCTGAGCAAAGGTACTTTTGCCTGAACCAGCAGGTCCGCAGAGCACAATCAGCGTTCCAGGTGGTACGATGATACTTGTGCGGCTTTTGCCCTCTTCGCTGGAATGTGCTCTCTCCATTGCGATGCTCTCTCTCCTTTGATATAATGCGCATGCATGTATATCTTGCGTCCAGGCTTGCAGCCTTTTGCATAATATCTTCGTGCTTATATTACAACAATCATATGAATGCTGCTGAAGGCATTCATGACCATACTACATTTGTCTATGGGGAAAATTCTAACGCTTCAGGTCTCCTCGCCACCGGCAGTGGCTTGCTCTCATGATGTGTGGATGGTGTCGCCTGTGGTTGGAGGTTGATTGCGTCGCAATCAACCTCCAACCACAGGCGACACCATCCACACAAAACGGCCAGCGAAGTGCCGTAGGCGCTGAGAATTCAGGAAAAAGGGGCCTGAGGAGTTAGAGAAAATTTGGTAAGTAACAGTGACCATCGAACCTGGTGAATTGTCAGATGAAAGGTTGATGTTCATATTGAGGAGGTCGTTGTGTCTATTGAAATAGCGCTGACAAGCACTGAAATCCGTACGCGTTTCCTTGAATACTTTGCCAGCAAAGGGCATATGAAGGTGCCTAGCTCGTCACTTGTGCCTCGGAATGATCCGACGATATTGCTCACGACGGCTGGTATGCAGCAGATGATTCCCTACTTCCTGGGACGTGAAACTCCTCCTGCTATACAGATGACCTCTGTGCAAAAATGTTTCCGTACCACCGACATTGACATAGTGGGCAACCAGCGTACACTCACATTTTTCGAGATGCTGGGCAACTTTTCTGTTGGCGATTACTTTAAACGGGAAGCGATTACCTTTGCCTGGGAGTTTCTGACGCAGATTTTGAAGTTACCCGCTGACCGCTTGCACCCAACGGTCCATCCAGCAGATGATGAGGCTCCCAAATATTGGAGCGAAATAGCAGGGTTTCCTGATGATGCCATCGTGCGCCTGGAAGACAACTGGTGGGGACCCCCTGGAGCCTCTGGTCCTTGTGGTCCCGACTCTGAAATTTATTATGATCGCGGCGTGGCCCATGGGTGTGGCAGACCCGATTGCAAACCTGGTTGCGAGTGTGAACGCTTTCTGGAAATCTGGAACCTGGTTTTTATGCAATATTCCCAGGATATCGATGGCTCGCGTACACCTTTGCCCAAAAAGAATATCGACACAGGTATGGGCCTGGAACGCCTGACGATGGTGCTTCAGGGAAAAGAATCGGTTTTCGATACCGATACACTCCGTGCTATTATTGACCATTTTGCCAATATTGCCAGTATAGCTTATGGGAAGGGTGCGGAGACGGATACTTCGTTGCGCGTGATTGCTGACCATGCTCGTGCTCTGGTCTTCCTGGCAGCTGATGGCATACTTCCCAGCAATGAAGGGCGCGGCTATATTTTCCGCCGCATCTTGCGTCGTGCGGTGCGCCATGGCAAATTGTTAGGATTGAATAAGCCCTTTCTCTCTGAGGCTGCTAACGTCGTAGTGAATCTGATGGGTGACCATTACAGTGAGTTACGTCTACAGCGTGAGCGCATCCTGGAGATATTGACCCTTGAAGAGCTGAAATTTGGTCAGACTCTCAACACTGGTCTGGCACTTCTTACCGAATTGCTAGAAGATTTAAAGCAGCATCGCCAGACGGTAATTCCCGGAGAAGAGGTTTTCAAGCTCTATGATACACATGGTTTCCCTGTAGAACTGACGCAAGAAATTGCGGCTGAACAAGGCTTTACAGTAGATACCTCTGGTTTTGCACAATCCATGCAACGTCAGCAAGAGCGGAGCAGATCGGCGAGTGCTTTTGTGCAAGCACAAGATGACCGCGCTCTGGCAGAACTACTTACGCAGGTTGGTCCTGGTGAGTTTACTGGTTACCAGGGCATCACCGGAAGTAGCAAGGTGGTTGGTCTAATAGTAAATAGCGAAGCAGTTGAGAGTATTAGCGCGCCGCAACAAGCACTTGTCTTGCTTGATGCCACACCCTTCTATGCAGAAAGCGGCGGACAGATTGGGGATAGAGGTAGCATTACTGGACCAATGGGGGTTTTCCAGGTACAGGATACACGACGTCCCTTAAAAGGCTTGATTGTCCACTATGGACAACTGACCGAAGGCCATCTGCGCATCGGTGAGAATGTACAAACCGATGTGATTGAGCAACATCGCGAAGATACCATGCGTAACCATAGCGCTACGCACTTATTGCATAAAGCCCTGCGTAATCTGTTAGGGCCCCAGGTAGAACAACGTGGTTCTCTGGTCGAGCCGGAGCGTTTGCGCTTTGACTTTACCAGTCCCCGCCCACTGACACCTGCGGATCTGGCCCAAATTGATGAACAAATCAATCGATGGATTCGTGCTGATTTCCCCGTTCATACTACTATAATGCCTTTGCAGGATGCCATGACGACTGGCGCAATGGCCCTCTTCGGAGAGAAATATGAAGACCTGGTACGCGTCGTCTCAATGGGAAGTAGCACAGAATTATGTGGCGGCACACACTGTGTGTCAACAGGCCAGATTGGTATGTATGTCACTGTACAGGAGGCCAGCGTTGCTGCTGGTATTCGTCGTATTGAGGCTTTAACGGGACGAGGGGCTGAGGCCTATCTACGGCAGCGCAGTGCAACCATCGATGCTCTGGCGGCGAAACTGCAGACGCCACCGGATACGCTGGAATTACGTGTGGAGCAATTGATACAGGAACTGGCGGCGGCGCGCCGTCAAATAGCCCAGTTCCAGCGTGAGGCTGCCCAGCGCCAGGCAGAGAATATTGTGGAGCATGCGAAGGACGTTGTGGGTGTGCCCGTTGTAGCAGCGACCGTGAGCGTTCCAGATGATAAAGTGTTGCGTGAAATGGGCGATATGGTACGTAGCAAGCTCCGTCAGCCAGGAGTTGTTGTTCTGGCAAGCAGCTTTGACGAGCGCATAGCTATCCAGGTGAGCGTTGATGCGAGCTTTGACAAAACGAGGTCTCCATGCTGGCAAAATTGCCAGCGCCGTTGGTGAGCGCCTGGGTGGTAAGGGCGGTGGACGTCCGGAATTGGCCCAGGGTGGCGGAAAAAACAAAGCTGAGCTAGGCAACGCCCTTGATCTCGTGGTAAAGTTTGTAAAAGATCATCTCAAATGAGCTTTGCTAGTGGATAGACTTTTGTGCTATAACGTACAAGAAGTGCAGCAAATGAGCATCAAAGGGAACTGGCTCAAAAACTAGACAGCTATGGAGCAAGAGAGTTCGGGACAACCATTATGAACAAGTTCCTTCAAAGTCTGCGTGGTCTCTTTACGAGAAGACAAGAAGAGAATGATTTTTATTCCGACGAGGATGGCGAGTCTGATGACCTGCAAGATGTTGAGGAGGGTGGGGGGGAACGTCAACTTTTTACGGCACTTGATATTGGCACAGCTTATGCAAAGGCCATTATTGTCGAAGTGCATGGAGATCAGGCCGAAGTATTGGGGGTAGGGCGTCATCCGCAGAGCTATGCACATATGTCTGATGGCATCGTCACGGATATTCCGGGTGTCATTGCGAACTGTAACGAAGCTCTGCTCAAAGCGGAGAAGGCGGCTGGTGGGGTCATTGCTCCATCTGCCGTTGTCGGTATTGCCGGAGAACTGGTCAAAGGGAGTTCTACCTCAGTGAGCCGACAACGGCAGCAACCAGCGAAACCGATTACAGCAGAAGAGTTGGAATCTCTCATTACCAGTGCGCAGCAGAAATTGTTGAAGAGCGCCAAGGAGCGTATTGCCGCAGAAACGGGCTACCAGAATATTGAGGTACGTCTGACTAATGCCGCCGTGATCTCTGTGCGTATCGACGGGCAAGTTGTATCTAATCCAATAGGCTTTCGTGGTCGCCACTTCTCACTCACACTGTTTAGTGCCTTTGCCCCATTAATGCAACTGGGAGCCTTAGAGACGGTGGCACAGGGGCTGGATCTGACTCTGGTGACAATTGTGGCAGAACCTTATGCTTTAGCACGCTGCTTGAGCACAAATGCCAGTGCAGATAGTGGGGCCATTTTCATAGATGTCGGCGGCGGTACAACTGACATCGCACTGGTACGCCAGGGAGGTATTGAGGAGACTCGAATGTTCGCTCTGGGAGGGAGAACCTTTACGCGTCGTATCGCCACAAGTAAAGGTATCTCGATCAAAGATGCAGAACGGCTGAAGATCAGCTATAGTAATGGAGAGATCAAGGGGACTGGTCGCGATGAAATTGAGGCTATCCTTGCGCCAGAATGCCAGACATGGATAGATAGTGTCGAATTATTGATCGAAGAACTGGCAAAAGGGGAATTATTACCTCCAGCTATCTATATAGTGGGGGGCGGTTCTGGTCTGACAGATATTCATCAGCGACTGGAGAGTTTTCCCTGGACGGAGCGGCTCCCATTTTCGCGCCAGCCCATCATCCGAACAGTCCAGCCAGAGATGGTGGCAAGCATCACGGATCATGATGGTCTGCTGATCAATGCGCAAGATATTACGCCCATGGCCCTGGCTTATCAGGCGATTGAATTGCAAAACGAGAATAACGTCCTGGAAAGGGCACTTGACCGCGTGATCAATACGATGCATATATGAGTGCATGCTCGACCCGGCTAGTGCGAACATGAACTATTGTGCTGTCACATGTCCATGAGATATAGGGGGTGAACGGGCTTATGACTGATGAGTTAACGATCTACATTAGCCCTGAAGATGATCTAACGAATGTACGTGAGCGTCTGGAGCGGATTACAACTCGGCGTGTCACACTTGTCATTCCGGCACAAACGCAACTACGCAGCCATGTGGCATGGAAGTTGCTCCATGCGCGTGCTCGTGAGTTGGGGAAAGATGTCCTGATCATTAGCTCTGATCCACAGATCCGCTCGGTGGCTCAGGCTGTGAAATTTAGAGTTGCACATTCGCTGGAGTCTCCCCCAACAGGGAAATCTCGTACAGGTGGTCGCCCTACGCGCAGTGATCCGGGGAGTAAAGGGGGAAAGATAGCCAGCGCTGTACAGCGAACCGTATTGGGCAGAGGGTCAACCAACCAGCAAGCACCAGTCGTACACATCCTTCGCAACAGTTGGGTCAATCGTCCCAATGGTATCCAGACGAACTCGAACATCCTGAGAGCAGGCCGTCTCGTCCTAATGAGACCTCTGCTGGCGGTCTCATCGATTCTTTTTCATCTTCCCATGATAATTCTGATCGGCAGTTTGGACCATCTTATGACTTTCGCCTTGATACCTCGCCTCCCATTCATCCATTCTCGCCGCAGATAGACGAAGAGCCTGATCTCTTACTCGAAGATTTCAATCTGGCTCAGGATATTCGCCAGGCTGCCCTTCACAGTAATGATATTGATGCGCTACCACCATCGCCGCCGTCCTCACTCATATCGAAGGAGATGCCACCCGCAAAGGAGTCTCCCGATTATCGCATAACTCCCCTTCCCAATTTCTCTGATGACCCCTTTGCCTATATGGATGATGCCTTGCCTCAACCCCTGGCAGAACAGCATGGCTCTGTGTCCATTGGGGGATTTAATACCAGGGAGTATGCTACTCAGAATATTACAGATATGCCTGTGGAAGATGCAGAAAGCCTGGTCGGGTACCAGGGAACAGGAGGTCTGATCGAAGATCAGGGGGATCTGGGCGATTTTGTGATCCATTCTGATACGCCATCTGCGGCTCACTCGTGGACAGAGCCTCCACCAGATGAAATCCAGGATCTGACAGGGCCTTCGCGCGGTTATGGAATGCGTCCTCATAGTAGTCGTGGCAGGACTGGCAGAGGATCTAAGCAACTACCACGTCAGGATTTTGAGAGTAAAGATACCCTACCTCCCATTGAAGAACTACCGACTCAGGTGACACCACAGCCTCCGATACCAGTACGGCCACGGCTGTCATCTCACCTGCAACCCGCTCGGTCAGGAACGCTGAATCCTCCATCCGCGAATAAGAGTGCGGCGGTTCCACTTCAGCTTCCTGAAGTACACAATCGACCTGCTCTGGCTAAGCCGACACCTCGTCAGGGTAGAGCGACGCCGGGTAGCACGGCGGGTGGAGGACATATTGGTACAGTACCTCGTCCTATGAGGACACCACCCGTAGCACGCCGTGGCAGAAATGGTAGCCTGGTACTCCTGATCATCCTGCTTCTTCTCTTGTTCATACTTGGTGGTACGGCCTACTTTGTCCCATCAGCTGACGTGACGATCACCCTCCCAGCACGGGATTATACTTCGAATGTGATATTGATGGCACGTCCAGGCAGTCAAGCCAATGTTGCTTCTGGTGTTGTGCCTGCTGAGACGCTCACAAGGAATTTTATGGCGAACGGGATGGGGCTGGCGACGGGAAGTATCAAGGTAGGAACGGCCTCTGCTACAGGGAATGTTTTCTTTTCGAATAATGGAAATACCGTTATCGAAATTCCTACGGGAACTGTGGTTGCTACCGATGGTGGGAATGGGGTGCTGTTTGCAACGACGGCTGACGCCGTCATTTCCCCATCTAGCGGCAGTCCGCAGCCTATTCCTGTCCCTATTCAAGCCAAAAACCGGGCGAGAACGGCAATGTTCCTGCTGGAAGTATCGTCCTTATTCCTGATGATAGTTTAAATACCATTGCCACATTCAATAAAGTAGGTAGCGCTGATTTGAAGTTGACTGTGACCAATACCACTGCGACAACAGGGGGCGGGGTTGGAAATGCTCTATCTGTCACAAGCAAAGATATTGATGATGCAACGGCCACGCTACGTTTGCAACTTCAACCCGATGTTGATGCCTGGTTGAAACAACAAGTAACTACTGATGATGTGATGGGTAAACCTCTCACAACGGATGTTCTTGTTAATCCACCCGTCGCGGGACAGATTGCCGATAATGGTGCCTTTCCGCTGACCTTAAAACTTAGTGTGACCGTACTCGTAGTGCGTAGTGCCGTTTTGCAGTCTGCCTCTATTGCTCAACTCAATGGAGCACTGCGCAAAGACAAGAACTATGCAAACTATGCTGTCGCGGTAGATGCCAACCACGGGGTGAAGATTGCTCAAGATCAAATTAAGGTAACTGGCGATACAACATCGTTGGCTCTCAGTTTCCCTGCATCAGGCAAGGTGATCCCCAAAATGTCTATAGAACAGATCCAAAGTTGGATCGCTGGTAAGTCAGTCAAGGATGCTCAGACAACCCTTACCACGGACATACCGGGCATACAGGACGTCGAGGTGAAGATATCTCCAGACTTCGTTAGTTTCGTACCATGGTGGGTGGGTCATATTCATGTGAATCTTGTACCTGGCGCTGCACCAACAACGCCCACGGTACAAAAATAGTTGCCAGGGATACCCATTGGCGCTAGCTGATGGGTATCCCCAAATCTGGCATTCTCTGGACAAAATATATTCTTCTTCGTTAGAATGAAATAATGGCTTCTGTCTGTGGCTTGACTTAGATCATTGTATAGGGACAAAATATATGGCGCGATTAATGGCACTGGATGTTGGGGAGGCACGGATTGGTGTAGCTGTAAGCGATGCCACAGGATTTCTAGCTTCTCCTTACACTACTTTGCATATCTCCCGTGATGAAAACCAGACCTGGTTAGCAATTAAGCAACTCATTTATGAAACAGAGGCAGAAGGCCTTGTGGTTGGTTTGCCAATTAGCCTGGATGGGCAAATTCATGCACAAGGAGAGCGGGTGCAGTCCTTTGCTGAACGTTTGCTGCCTCATATTGCTATTCCTCTTACCTTCTGGGATGAGCGTCTGTCCACGGTTGAAGCACAACGCTTACTTTCACAACAAGGCCAGACTGAGAACGGTAAACGTCAGGAGCGTTTTGGTCGCAGGCGTACCCAGACAAAACGGCGACGAAGAGGGCAGGAGATTGACGCTTTAGCTGCTACTGTCATCCTTCAGGATTATCTATCATCGCAGTATCCTGACACGGATCGAAGGGAGAGAGAAAATCTAATGCCGCCCTCCGTGCCTCCTGACAGGGATGATTCTCATACAACGATGCCTGATATGTCAAGTGGTTTTGCGCTGGATAGCAAAACGGAGGAAAATAAATTATGAGAAGAATTGGGCCACGAGGAGCCATCATTTCGGTCCTCTTGCTTGGTGCCCTCATCTTTAGCGGTGTCTACTATGCATGGAATACGACTTCGGATATCTTCCTTCAACCTGTGGACGCTACCGGCGCAGGTAGAAGTATCCCCTTTGAGATTATGGCAGGTGAAACAACAGCGCAGATTGCTGATAATCTCCAACAGAAAGATCTCATCCGTAACGCTCTAGCTTTCCGTGTCTGGGCACGTATCAAAGGTCTGGATACACGATTACAGGCCGGTATTTATAAAAAGCTGACGACAAAGATGACCATTAGTGATATTATCGACCAGTTGCTGAATGCTCAGCCTGATGCCATTCGTGTGGTGATTTCAGAAGGCTGGCGTCTTGAGCAGATTGCCGGACGTTTTGCCAGTGTTGGGCTTGTGAAATTTAAAGCAGAACGAATTTCTTACCTATACAAAAAATATTGGCAAGTTTCCTGATGCTGGCAAATATCCCCTGCTGAAATCGGTTCCCAATGGACGAAGCATGGAGGGGTTGCTTTTCCCTGCCAGTTATGAGGTACCAGTTGATGACACGGCCCGCGATGTCGTGAATATGATGCTGCAAACTATGAGTGATACTATCCAACAGAATCATCTTGATAAGCTGGCACAGCAGAATCAGATGAGTGTGTATACAATGCTCATTCTGGCTTCCATTGTTGAGCGTGAATTGCTCTTTGATCAGGATCGTGGGAATATAGCCAGTGTCTATTGGAACCGTGTGTATCGACCAAATGATGAAACTGTAGGTCTCTTGCAAGCTGACCCGACGGTACAATATGCACGCGATACCCAGAATCCACCTCAATCAATGGCACAGTACTGGGCCCCCCTGCTTACCGTTGGTAGCGCTACGGCTGTCGATAGCCCCTGGAATACGTATACACAGAAAGGCTTCCCGCCTACACCAATTTGTAGTCCTGGTCTGGCCAGTATGCTAGTTGCCGCGGCTCCACCAAAAACTGACTACTACTTTTTCTTTGCTAAAAAGATGGACATTCTGTCTTTGATAAAAATCTTCAGGAGTTTGAAGCTGATAAACAAAAATACACAGTCTCAAACTAAGCCAATAAGAGAGTAATCTATGAACCTGAATATCTTGAGCCTGATTTTCTGGCAAACCATTTTTTTGGCCCTGCTTCAGGGTGTAACCGAATTGTTCCCGATCAGTAGTCTTGGTCATACAGTGATCCTGCCAGGACTCTTCGGTTGGGGAGACCTTATCAACAATACGGCATGTGGTGGTGAAAGTTGTTTTCTCCCACTGATTGTGGCTTTGCATCTAGGTACGAGTATTGCACTGGTCTGCTATTTCTGGCGTGACTGGCTGCAAGTGGGACAAACAATGGTGAAGAGTATAAAGGAAGGTGAGGTTCACACCGGGACAGATGAGTGGATAAGCTGGCTCATCATTATTGGGTGTATTCCCGCAGGTCTGCTGGGTGTCTTTCTGCAAACACCCCTCGAAAAGCTCTTTTCCTCTCCGATCATTGCTGCTACCTTTCTAATTATCAATGGGTCTGTACTCTTTGCTGGTGAGCAGTTGCGTCGTCGTTCAGAAGCTCAATTGCAAGGAATGTCTGCTGCTGAACGGGAGACACGTTTCCGCCCTCTCAAATCCTTGTCGTGGAAAGAGGCCGTAATTGTGGGCCTGGCCCAGTCCCTGGCCCTTATTCCCGGCTTCTCCCGCTCAGGTGTAACAATGGTGGCTGGCCTGGGTATACGTATGACACACGAAGATGCTGCACGCTATTCTTTTTTGCTAGGCACACCGCTCATTGGGGCGGCAGCTCTGCTAGAGATTCCACAACTCTTCAACCAAAACCAGTTTTCTCTGCCTTTGATCCTGATTGGGGTAACCCTCTCTGGAGTTGCCGCGTACCTGAGTACCAAATTTCTGATGAAGTATTTTGAGACGGGACGCCTTAATCCCTTTGCCTACTACTGTTGGGGAGCAGGGCTGGTTTCTCTGATCTTGTTTTTGACTGTACGCAGCCACTAATCAGGGTCTAAAAGTCATAACCTCGCTCACTCCCGAACTTTTCCGGGCATGAAATGCGCTGTTTTTACGTGTTTGGCAAGTGGGAGTGCAGAGGGCGACAACCCCCACAAAAACAGGGAGTGAGAAGTGCCGTCAGGGAAACCCTGAGGAATTAGGAAAAGAACTTCGAGAGAGTTATCCTCCGTGAATATTTCTGCTGTTACACCTCTTGTGGTTGTCTCGTTTCTAATGATGGATAAGCACCTCTGTAAAGAGATTTTTACGTTGTCGATTGCTAGACATGTCCTTGAGGGGACATGACCACAACAGAAAGAAAGGTACTGAGTTTGAAGAACCCTGCTATTTTTTACGGTGCCATTGTCGTTGGAATCATTGCGCTTGTTCTTAGTATCTACTACTTCATTCCTGGTGTGCACCACGTTCTTGTTTCCGGTGACCCAAATGCCGTACACCTTAAGCATGCTGTTGGGTTACTTGCCATTGCTATTGTGTGTGGCATTGGAGCACTGGTGACCCGTCCAAAACCAAGTACCAACTAGAGCACATAATTCTGGACAGGCTGTACAGGTAGGTGAGCCTGGAGTGAGATGCAGTTAGCCTAAGACCTGACCAACGATTTGGGAGTAGCCACGCAGAAACTCCTCTGCGCTCATGACTTTTTTCCCTTCCAGTTGCAACTGCCTGACCGCTAAGAAACCTGCCCCAGTGACGATAGCAAGAACCTGATGACCAGCTATTTCGTGTACACTCACTGTGCCTGGTGGTACAGTGGTCTCTGGTTCTACTGTAAAAGCTTGTGCAGTAATTAACTTCAGGAGTTTGCCACGCCAATAGGTGTAGGCACTGGGCCAGGGATTATAGGCACGTACCTGGCGAGCCAGAACGAGGGCGGGACGATCCCAACGGATCACCCCGTCTTCTTTTTGGTGCATACGTGTATGTGAAGCTTTCTCTTCATTTTGTGGCTCTGCTATAATTTTGCTTGCAATCCACTGCGGTAATGCTTCAAGAAGTGCCTGAGCTCCAAGATCAGCTAATTTAGTTGTGAGGCTACCCGTCGTTTCGTCTTCGGCAATGGGCATACTACGCTTGAGCAGAATGGGACCCGTGTCTATACCCGCGTCGAGGAGCATGATAGAGATACCTGTTTCACCTTCACCCTGTAGAATAGCTTCTGCAATAGGATTTGCCCCTCGATATTTGGGCAGCAGTGAAGCATGGATATTCAAGGTACCATATCGCGGTTGATCCAGTACTGTTTGGGGCAAGATCTGTCCAAAAGCTGCTACAACATAGAGGTCAGCATGATAAGCTGCAAGAGCCTCACTGCTTTCGGCTTTCTTAAAAGATCCTGGTTGCCAAACTGGAAGACCGTGAGCTAGCGCGGTCTGTTTCACAGCTGAAAAATTCATCTCACGTCCACGTCCGGCTGGCTTATCAGGGCGCGTGATGACGGTCACTATCTCATAACCTTCCGGTAAAAGGACACCAGGGGGGGCAGATTCGATCAAAGCGTTGAGTGCCGGTACCGCAAATTGAGGCGTTCCCATGTAAATGATGCGTAACATAAATTCCTCCTTCTACACTCTTTCCAGTTTTGGTTGTCATAAATCATGATTATAGTAGCACATTCAGGCTATTTTATCATAGTGATGAGTTTACACTGTATGCTATACTTGCATCTATTAGAGGAGGGAGGTCTTTATCTTATGCAACAGGGAGAACCGCATAGGAATTTTATAAAACAAACAGTGAAAAGTGACTATAACCTTTCGGCCATACAGCCAGGTAAACAATCATCGCGCCTCTTCACTTTTGGTATCAATACTACACTTCCTCCTCCCACTGATCCTCAAACGATCATGCAACGTGCGGATGAAGTCACAGCACTTCAGCGAAAGTTAAATGATGCGCAAGTCAGCACTGTATTCATCGCAGGAAATCCTGGCTCCGGCAAATCGATATTGGCAGCATTGTTGTTCCGACGTCTCCAATTGGCACTACAGGCAAATTTGCCGGCACCCCGCTATCTGGTCTGGCTGGGCATTGGCACATATACGACCCTGCCCGATATCATTGCAGCTATTCTTACTGGGATCAATATACGGGAGCCAGGCTTCTTTCTATTGAAGCCTGATCAACAAATAGCTGCGCTTATACGTGCTTTACGCCGTCCAGCAGATAATGCCCTGATTGTATTAGATCAATTTGAAGCACTGTTACACCCAGAAACAAACCAGGGCGTAGCAGGACGGGGTGTCCTGCCCTTTTTTCTGGATATGCTCCAATCGGATCTGGGTACCAGCCGGATCCTGCTCACCAGTTACCATTCACCTTTTGATGAGAATTGAGAAGAGACACGAGTGCGCTCCTATCTGGTGACGCGCATCAGTCTGCCAGAGGGTACCGCACTACTCCAACTACGCGGTGTGCAGGGTTCTCCTGAAGAGGTCTCACTTGTCTGGCAACGTTGTGCCGGTCATGTTTTTGCCCTGGTCTTGTTTGGTGCCCTGGTAAAGCTCAGTGGTATCTCACTCAGTTACCTGCTCACTTCACCAGATTATCAACCCTTCTGGGCTGGTGAGGTCACATCCCATCTGATTACCTCTGTCTATCACTACCTCAATCCTATTCAATATGCGCTAATGCGTGCCCTGAGTCTCTTTCGTGCACCAGTACCACTGCAAGGTATTGTGATGACGGCGACAGGAAGTAGTAACTCTTCTGAAACTGATAATGCGATGGCCTTAGAGCGCGAGTTAGGCGTCTTGACACAGCTCTCTCTGGTACAAGTATCTCCGAACCCGGATGGTTCTCTTTGTTATTCAATGCATCCTTTGTTGCGCCAGTATGCGCAGGAACATTATCTGGAAAGGCTGCGATCTCCGTGAGAGCGAGGCACGGTATTCCCCAAGCATCACAGTTCCACTTGACTCAACACCGGATAGTCCAGAAGCCCTGCAAACGGCTCTGGCGGCTGGCCATATGCGAGTAGCTGCCTACTATCAGGACGTGATACACAAACAGTCTCCCCAACGTGAACAGCGCCAGGGTCTGCAAGATGTTGTCCCGATTATTGCTGCGATCCGCCACCTTTGTTCAGGCTGTCACTGGCAAAGTGCGTGTGATCTCCTCTTTAAAGAGGGACTCCACGAAAGTATGGTGCAATGGGGCGCATGGAACGCATTGATCGGCCTTTATATAGCCCTGTTACCCCCTTTTGGAGTTCTGGTACGACGTGATGAGGGGCTGGTATGTAGCCATGTGGGGATGCTCTATGGGCGTTTGGGTGAGTATCAACAATGTCTGGCTTATTTTGAGCAAGCCCTGAATATTCAGCGTCAAATAGGTGACCTGCAAGGCGAGATTTCCACACTGACTAATCAGGGGGAACGATTACGTATTCGTGGTGAGGGCGATTTGGCAAGGGCCCATTTTGAGCGTGCCCTCTCGCTCAATAAAAAGCGACAAGATCCCCTTATGCAATGTGTCCTGCTACATAACCTCGGGTTATTCTATCATGGCAAGCAAGATTACCAGCAAGCATCCAATTACTATACGGAGTCGTTACGTCTGGCATACAGGCAGAAAGAATTACAAGGGCGACAGCATACAGGTATGATTTTGACCAACCTGGGTATGTTATTCTATGGACAGGACCTTTTGCAAGAGGCGCTGGCTATCCTGTTGACTGCCCTACAGCTTCGGCAAACACTACGGGACCCTACTGTGGATGTATTGGAACTCTTCCTCGCAGGCCTCGAACAAAAAATGGGATCACCAGCCTATACCACTTTACGCCAGGAAGCTCTTGCTATGCAGCAGCAGGTATTCTCTCGCCTTGTAACGCCAGATGTGCAACAATAAGAAAGTTTACAGTCCTGTAACGAAAGAGAGTTTCTGTGTATGCCCACTTCTACTCCACACGATGCCCAAGTCGATGAAGGAACGATGACCTCTGTTACAGGTCACTCGTTCCATCGTTGGTGGCTTGTTCTTCTGGTCTTTATTGCTGGTGCGACTTCACTGGCGGTTGAACTATCGGCCTCACGTCTCCTCGCACCCTACTTTGGTACATCGCTGTTTGTGTGGGCAAACCTGATCGGGCTGATTTGCTCTACCTTACCATTGGCTACTATGTCGGTGGACGCCTGGCCGATCGTTATCCCACCCCCACAGTCTGTTATGGCTTAACCACCGTTGCAGCCTTGCTGATTGGTCTGATTCCTGGGCTGTCTGGTCCCGTTCTCACCTGGTCACTCAACTTCTTTGCAACCTACTCAACCAATGTGTTTTACGGCTCACTGGTCTCGATAGTCTTGCTCTTTGCCCTACCAATGGTCCTTCTTGGTTGTGTCTCGCCTTTTGCAATCCGCTTGCGTGTTGAACAGGTAGGAAAATCGGGACACACAGCCGGTATGCTCTATGCCATCTCCACCGCCGGCAGTATTGTAGGAACTTTCTTACCTGTCCTTGTACTTACCCCCAATATTGGTACCAATTGGACCTTCTTAGTTTTTGCCGGGACGCTCCTGGCGGTTTCCATTCTGGGATTGCTTGTCACACGCATTGGTGGCTCACGCCCACCCGCCAATTAAATATTCCCGTCGTCTAATGTAGAAAGTCATTGTCTGCTTCCTTCTGCTCAGTTTCCTGTATAAGCTGCTGCATACCTGCACGTAAGCGTCGGATCTCGGCCACTGTGCTATTGACCTTCTCGAACAGCGCCTCATTCGCCTCAATGCCTGCGTGAATCAGCCAGGCCGCGGCATCGCTACGCGTGGAACGAATGCCCGCCTCGATCAGCGTGTCAATAGCATCCAGATCGCGCTTATCGATACGACAGGCTACCACACTGTTTTTCGCAGGCGCTGGTTCGCCTGGTACACTGGCACCAGCGAGAGCCATGGTTTGGAAGAGGTGCGTGCGCACCTTCTCGGCGTCAGCCCCAAAAGCAGCCAGAATACCCACAGCTACTCCTTCACCCTCGCGCAGGATACCAAGCAGGATGTGCTCCGGGCCAACAGAGGAATGCTTCAGTTGCCCGGCTTCGCCCGCTGCGAGCGAAAGTACGCTGGCTGCGCGTGGCGCGAGCTTCGGCTTCCCCTCAACCGGCGTTTCGCCATAGCCAAGGAGCTTTTCTACGGCCCGGCGTGCTAACACTAGCGTAATCCCCAGATTCGTCAGCGCCGCTGCCGCCTGGCTATCGGTGCTGCGCAATAAGCCGAGCAGGAGATGCTCAGTGCCAAGATAACTGTGTCGAAAGGAGCACCCCTCCTCATATGCCAGAGCCAGCACCGCCTTGCCTTGCTTAGAGAATTTTTCTAGAGGAATTGCGATATGAACGGGTTCAGATGCTTGAGATTCCGCAAGTTCACTCATGACTTTCTCTCCTTAGTAAGCTAGAAATTTACTTACATGTAATTTGTAAACAAATTACATGTCTTGATGAAGAGTATACTCGTGACAGGATATGAAAGTCAAGTGAATCACGGAACATTCTCCTCTTGTGATATACTGACGATGTTTCCATGTGTGTCTCCACCCCTGTTGAGAAAGGAATGTCCCTATCCATATGAGTAACCAGCTACCGCAAAATTATTTCTATCATCAACTACCTAACGGTATTGAAATGATTGGTCAATACATGCCCAGCCTCAGTTCAACAACCTTCGGCTTCCAATTAGAGGCTGCCGCCGTCCATGAGCCGGAGGAAAAACCTGGACTGGCTCATCTATTTGAATATATGCTCTTCCAGGGAACCAAGCAGAAGGATGCTCGTACTCTGAATGAAGCGTTTGAATCGTTAGGAGCACGCAAAGGGGCCAGTACAGGCCTGGAAACGGCGCAAGTCTGGTCGCAAATTGTTCATACCAAATTCGATGCCACATTCGAACTCTTCCATGAGATACTGCTGGCATCAACTTTTCCCCGCGAAGAACTGGAGCAGATGCGCAATATCGTTTTACAGGAGATTCGCCGACACGAAGATGAGCCGATGAGTCGCATCTTTGAACTGGTACGTGCAAATTTTTATCGTGGTACTTCGCTGGGTCGTCCAATGCTGGGCACAACTGAGAGCATAAATGGCTTGCAACGCAAAGATTTACAGGAATTTTGGAAGGCACGTTATCAACCGAATAATCTGCTCTTCTCTATTGCCGGTAAGTTTGATTGGGATCATGTCGTTGAGCAAATGCAACATTTCTTCGGGTCCTGGGAGGGCCATGCAACTCCTTCCCCAAAGCAGACGCTTAATCCTACGACTAGCGTCTCCCTGGAACATCAGGAAGGGAAGCAAGAGCACCTGGGAATGATGTTCCCTTTCCCCAGCTATACTGATCCCGACTACTACGCTGGGATGGTCATCAGCGAGGTCCTGGGTGGAAATATGGCCTCACGTCTCTTTGTCGAGGTGCGTGAGAAACGTGGCCTGGTTTATGGGGTTTCTGCTAGCCTTGCCGGAAATAAGCAAATAGGGGCCATGCGGATCTATGCGGGTACAACGCCCGAACAGGGACGCGAGTGTTTGCAAGTCATTCTCAATGAACTGCGCAAACTAGAGCAGGATGGTATTACTGCTGATGAACTGGAACGCGCCAAAGTACAGTTGAAGAGTGAGAATGTGATGCGCGGAGAAGGTTCGGCTGCTCGCATGGGTGCTATTGCTCGCTCCTGGTGGTATGAACGCAAACTCAGAACTATTCAAGAGACCAAGGAAGCTATTGATGCGGTCACACAGGAGCAGGTGTTGAATGTACTACATCGCTTCTCGCCGCTCAACCCGTTGACTATTGCTGCTATTGGACCTTTAGAGCGTGATGAGTTGGTTGAGGATACACTCTAATATTGTAGCTACTCAGGTCTCTTCGCCACCTGCGGTGGCTCGCTCTCGTTTTATGTTGGTTTTGTCGCCTGTGGCAGAGGTAACACAACCCACACACAACGGCCTGCGAAGTGCCTACGGCGCTGAGGAATAAGGAGCGATTATGGTGGATAGTCAGAACGCTACCAACGCTGAACAGATCATGGCAACGATTAAGAATGAGCGTGTGCGTTTCGTCAACCTGGAGTTTACCGATGTTGCGGGCATGGCGAAATGCGTTATGATTCCCGTTGAGCAGTTTGCTGATTGTCTCACACATGGAAAATGGTTTGATGGTTCTTCTCTGGAGGGGTTTGCACGTATTGCAGAGAGCGATATGTACCTCTTCCCCGATCTATCGACGTTTGTGATTCTATCTGGCAAGGTGCGTCCTCAGTCGACGGCAGTGCCGCACCAGGATACCCATAATGACTTCAACGGTGAAGACACAGTGGCTCGCGTCATCTGTGATGTGTGTACACCTGACGGAGAACGCTTTGATGGTGATCCACGCTCTATTCTTCTCCAGGCCCAGGAGAAAGCACACTCTATGGGCTATAAGTTCCTGGTTGCTCCTGAATTAGAGTTTTTCCTCTTACGCTTTGATGGTAAGACTCCTATTCCGCTACTCCATGATCAGGGGGGATATTTTGATCTCTCTACCGACCTCGCCTCTACGATACGTCGCCAGATGGTATATACCCTGCAAAAAATGGGGATAATGATTGAGGCCAGCCATCATGAAGTCTCCGCCGGCCAGCATGAACTCGATTTTTCCATCGATGATGCTCTACATGTTGCTGATGGACTGATGAGGGCCAGATATGTAATTAAGGCTATTGCCGCACAATACGACCTCTACGCGACATTCCTGCCCAAGCCTTTCTATGGTGTAAGTGGCTCAGGTTTGCACATTCATCAACAGTTGTTCAATATTAAAACAGGCCAGAATGCTTTTGTAGATGAGCATGCCGACTATGGACTTTCCGAAATTGGGCGTTGCTTTATTGCCGGACAGTTAATTCACGCACGAGCCATGTGTGGTGTGCTTGCGCCTCTGGTGAACTCTTACAAGCGCCTGGTGCGTGGCTTTGAAGCGCCTGTCTTTGTCAATTGGGGACGAGTGAATCGTCAGGCGCTGATTCGTGTTCCGCGCATGAGTCGTGATCCTCAGGCGTCCATGCGTATCGAACTACGCTGTGGTGATCCCAGTTGTAATCCTTACCTGGCTCTGGCAGTCATGTTACGCTGTGGACTGGATGGCATCCAGCGCAAGTTAACATTACCTGCTGCAATGGATGAAAATCTCTTCTTGCACGAGGAAGAGGAATGGTCACGGCCACGCTCTCTTTTGCTCCCTGCTACGCTTAATGAAGCTCTGCAGGAAATGCGCACAGATGCGTTGATCCGTGAGACTCTTGGTGATTCTATCTACGAGGAGTTTATGGATGCCAAGAATATCGAATGGACACAGTATCGCCAGCAGGTTCATGTTTGGGAGATCGAGCGCTATCTACCCATCTTTTGATCCTTGTAAACTCGCTCGTACGCATCCAGCATATGCTCAAGAGAGAAAGTTTCTCTATATGAGCACGGCAGTGAGCACGCGAAAGGTCAGTTAGATCAGCGACAAGTGGCGCAACGAGAGCTATTCTCATCCTTCTCCTCGATATGTAGCAACGTTATTCTCAGTTTCATAGAGTTTGACTTCGTAGAGCAGCCCTTCGGGGAAACCAGGTTCCAGGCGTTCCCAGAATCTCATCACAAGCATTTCAGTGGTAGGAATAATACCATCCAGCCAGGGTACATCATAATTGAGATGCTTATGGTCAACCCAGCTCACAACCTGCTCATTCATAATCTTCTTCAGATGGGTTAAGTTGAGGACCATACCAGTATGAGGATCTGGAGTTCCTCGCACAGTGACTTCCAGGATATAGTTATGTCCATGTCCGTTCGGGTTAGCACATTTATCGTAGATGGCGTAGTTCTCATCTTCTGAGAGATGTTGCTCCAAAGGCGGTGCGCTGCACTAAAGGTTTCTCGTCGTGTCAGGTAAACCATGATTGTTTCCTCTGAACATTGATCTCTTCTACGCGTTCGTAAATAATTCGATATTGCTGCCGCTAAACATTCGACCTGAGTCAGCAGCCAGGAAGAGGAGTATCTCTGCCAAATCGTCAGGTGCCATGCTAGCTTTCAGGTGAGGAGCAGCCTGACGTAACATCTCTGTGTTGATTGCACCAGGACTCACAGCGCAGACGCGAATATTGTAAGGTTTTCCCTCGACCGCGAGTATCTCGGTCAGTCCAGACACACCTGACTTTGAGACGTTGTAGGCACTTAATCCGGGGAACTTCTCGACTCCTTTTACGCCAGAGAGCGAAGAAAGGTTCACAATAACTCCCTGATGTTGCATCGCCATGATACGAAAAGCCTCAAGACAACAGAGAAATGTTCCACGCAAATTCACACCTACGATCCTGTCCCAGGTAGCTACATCCATTTCAATAAAAGGGCGTACAGCAACTATTCCAGCACAATTGATGAGGATATCTACGCGCCCATAGATGTCCTTGACCTGTCTAAAGAGGGCCTGCACATCCTCTTCGCGGGAAACATCGCCGACGATGGCAATAGCCTGCCCACCTTGACGTGTAATATCTTCCAGAGTTTCATCAAGATGGGAGCGCGTGCGACTGAAGAGGATAACCCGAGCTCCCTCCCGAGCGAAACATTGAGCGGTGGCTCGCCCAACACCGCGTCCCGCTCCTGTAACAATGGCGATGCGATCTTTTATACTCATACTTCTCATTATAGCAGGAAAGACTATATTGATGACAACAACTCGACTGAAAATAGTGATCGCTGACATTTGTCCTAGCGAATATGGAGCATGAAAGGGATACGTGTTGACAGATTTTGATATTTGTTATAACGTAGAGCAAACCGTTTTTTGTGGGCTCTGAAAAATTTATCAAAACTTAAATGATAAATGACATCAGTAGCGATAGAGAGTGTATACAGCTTGACCTGGCGCATGAGGAAGCTATGACATCAGACACCGTACTGTCTGGCTCACTTAAAGAATTTAGCCTGGTAGATGTCTTGCAGATGGTCGCATTGGAAGAGATGACTGGTGCCATCCACCTGAAGCAACAAAGTACCGGGCACATGGGTGTACTCTACATCAACAAGGGCAAAATCGCTAACTGCTCCGAATTTGATCCCGGTGCTTTGACATTGGGGGATGTACTCCAACAACTGGGCATGACCACATACCAGGCTATTGAGGAGGCATTCTCAAAGCAACTACAGGATCCCTTTGGCAAACGTATTGGAGAACGTCTTGTTGCAATGGAGGCTATCACAGAAGCACAACTGAAAGAGGCTCTACGCACCAAGGCCCTCTGGACAGCACGTGAACTGGCCTTATGGTTTGATGGCACCTATGAATTTACAGCCACTCCTGATGTGCGAAAGCTCCTGCCGTATGGAGAGGCCCCATTGGATATCAATGTTGAGCGGTGTGCGTTGGAAATTGTTCGTTACATTGATGAGTGGGAGGAATTGTCTCAAGCCCTTCCTCAGCGTATGCGTACCATACTTCAGATGTCCCCTGCCATCCCTTATACCATGCGCTTTGATGTACGCACCCTGGAACTTCTCACACATGTGAATATCTATCGGAAAGTGCGACGCGTTGCCAGCGCACTCCGGCGTCCAGAACTCGAGATTGCACGTGAGTTAACACAACTTGTCCAGCAAAGATTACTTTTGTGTGCCTTCCAGGAAGTACCCAGGATAAGTAATGGCAGAGTCCGTTTACCCGATCCTGCTGAGAAGTTCCGCCTGGAAAACTTTGAGTTGCTTAACCTGATCAGTCGCATGGAGCAAGAGTGGGATAAGCGGAAAACTCCTATGGAGCAATTACCTGCTCTGGTTGAGTTTGTCAATTGGACAATGGAAGCCCTGGCCGAAACCTGTCGTGCCAATGGGACAGAGTTAGATCCCAATACGCTCAAATCTTTAATGTTCAACGAGAATCTCCGTAATATGGGAACCTACGAATTTAGGGTTGACCAAAATCGTATTGATGTTGAGAATTTCACCACTCTCTGTAAAGATGTGTTACGTGCTGACATGCAAAAGGCTGAAGGCTTTTACGATGAGGCGTCAATGGTGCTACATCGTTTGCTGTGTTGTATCTTTGCGTCAATCAATGCACGAGTGGCTCATCCTCGTGAGCGCCTGGAAAACCAGGAGGTTTGGGAGGCCATGTTTGAGCAGTTTGAAATCAAACGCAGTCAGCGGGGATGAGAGAATATCATGGGTCATCCCGGATTTTTGAAACAAAAGTTCGCAAAAGCGGGGGTCCAGGGGGCGGCAGCCTCCTGGCGGGGTGTGGGGTGTCCCTAAAAACTCTTTTTACCTCTTTTGTGCGCCGTCGCAGGCGGCGAGAGAGAAAAAGAAAGTTTTCATGCGCATTTGTTGCGGGTGTTAAAGCCTCTGAACGTTGGTGTCTTGTATTCTCGTGAAGCAGAGATATTTTCCCTTATTTACCAATATTTTAAACAACTAAATTTCTTGTAATCTACGTTTTAATAAGAGACGTTGTCTTTGAGAGAAAAGAAAGATATATTTGCATACCTATGCTAAATAGCCAGGGTGAAAATTCTGCGGATGCAGTATCCCAGATGAAAATCCAACAATAAGAGATAAATTTTCGCGTTATATTGTGCTGATTATATTGAATATCAAAACATGTGAAAGTAGAAGCGTTATTTATCCAGATAAAGTACGAATTTTTGATAGATATATCGTATGTTTTTAATGTAGCGCCTTAGTTCAAAAGCCCATGAGGAATAGTTCAAGCGGAGGATAGTAATGGAAATGCCTTATCTTGTATTTTGTTGTTATGCACGTAAAGATCAAGAGTTTCTACAAGATCTTAAGACGCAACTGAAGTCTTTAGAACGCGAAGGATTGATCACTGTAAAAGCAGATATAGATATCAGCCCAGGAGCAGAGTGGGAAACAAACATCATTCATCACCTGGAAGTGGCCGATATTATCCTCCTTCTTATCAGTCCCGATTTTATAGCTTCAGATTATTGCTTTAATGAAGAGATGCGGCGAGCTCTAATACGACATGAGCAAGGAACTGCCCGTGTCATTCCCGTGATCGTTCGCCCAGCCTCCTGGTTGAAAATGCCTTTTGGCAAGCTGCAAGCCTTGCCCAAAGACGCTGCGCCAATTTCTACATGGCAAGACAGAGATACAGCATTTCTGAACGTTGCTAAAGGAATTCGCACGGTTGTGCAGAAATTAACAGCCGGTATTGCTGTCAACCGAAAGTCAGAACTATCGGTTCAAGAAGACCCATCGCCCACTGGCAGCCAGGAAAGGAACAATATGGATACTAAGGATGACTCAAGTCAGCACCATATCGTGAACAAGGGTACCGTATATGGTCAGTTTATCGGTGGGCAACAGGATCAGGTTATCATTGGAGAGACTATATATGTCACACAGATCCCTAACGAGCGGAAAAATGGAATACACGCCTTAGAAGTAGGAGCAAAAGCACTCTCGAATGAGGACTATTCGTCTGCAAGAAGGCAGTTACGCGTAGCCATTGAAGAAATTGATCAAGAGCAGCAAAAAAGAGAGGCAGCGAAAGCCCGCTATCTCCAGGCATTGGCTGTGCTGGATGGTGAACACCCTCGTGATAAAGGGATAACGGCCATGGGAAGGGTCAACGAGTTGCTGAATGCGGCAATCCGTTTAGATCGATGCAACGCGTATGTTATGACAAGGGCAGTGATAATGGATTCCCAGTTGCCAAAACCGGCAAAGAGCACGAGTATTTCCGATTACGATAAGGCATTACTTGAATATCTGGAATGCTGTCAGCCAGATCTCTACCGTCAGATCCACCAGATATTCGGCATTTAATATATGAGTTAGAAAGAGAGTGTCAAAGGATGACAAATAGGATGGATCCCTTGCAGCCCGAATCGTCAGCGGATGAGTCGCCACAGTTGCCCGAATTGCCAGTGGAAGAGTTGGCCTGGCCAGACCAGCCGCCGATGCTGCTA
>CAWFFV010000117.1:0-23307 GCA_963814985.1 uncultured Chloroflexia bacterium
GTTTATTCTGCACACTTGCTTCGACGACGTATTGCTCCAGTGAGTTAATGGACGCCGCCGCAGGCCAGGGTGCAACTATTAAAAAACGTGAGGAAACCCATAAGATGGCGGAGTCTAATAAAGCCTTCGCTCATTATCGTTGGTAATAATACATCATGGCAAGAGAATTCCCGCTCGAAAAAACCCGAAATATTGGAATTATCGCTCATATTGATGCTGGTAAGACGACCACTACTGAGCGTGTCCTCTTCTACACTAAAAAGATTCACCGTATGGGTGAGGTGCATGAAGGGGCTGCAACAATGGACTGGATGCCCCAGGAGCAAGAGCGCGGCATCACGATCACGTCTGCTGCTACAACCTGCTTTTGGCAAGATCATCGTGTCAACATTATCGATACACCAGGGCACGTGGATTTCACCGCAGAGGTTGAACGATCTTTACGTGTTCTCGATGGTGGCGTTGTTGTCTTCGATGCTGTTGCTGGTGTAGAGCCACAATCTGAGACGGTATGGCGTCAGGCCAATAAATATAATGTTCCTCGTATCTGCATGGTAAATAAGATGGATCGCATCGGTGCCGATTTCTGGCGCACCGTACAAATGATCCGTGATCGTCTGGGCGCAGTACCCGTGCCGATCCAGATCCCGATAGGTCGTGAGAGTAACTTCAAAGGCTTTATTGATCTGCTTGAACAGCGCGCTGTTATCTTTACTGACGATCTGGGAACCAAATCGGATCATACTGAAGTCCCAACAGGGATGGAAGCAGAGTTCCAGCAGCATCGCGAAGCGTTGATCGAACGTGTTGCCGAGACTGATGAGGAACTAACCCTCAAATATCTTGAGGGAGAGGAAATTAGTAAAGAAGACCTTGTTGCCGCACTTCGGAAAGCAACCATTGCAGGTATCCTTGTACCTGTACTGTGTGGCAGCGCCCTCAAAAATAAGGGCGTGCAGGCTATGCTGGATGCGGTGATCACCTTCCTTCCCTCTCCATTGGATATTCCCCCTCCCACTGGAACCAATCCTGAGACTGAGCAGGTGGTGGGCCGTGAGGTTGATGATCAGGCACCCTTTAGTGCATTGGTCTTTAAAATTGTCTCTGATCCTTTCGTCGGTCGCCTCTCGTACATGCGCGTCTACTCAGGTACGCTCGCGAAAGGCGCTGCAGTCTTCAATAGTACGAAGGGGAAATCGGAACGTATTGGTCGTCTGTTGCGTATGCATGCCAATCACCGTGAGGATATTGATGAGATTCGAGCGGGTGATATCTGTGCAGCAGTGGGTCTGCGTAATACCTTTACCGGTGATACGCTGAGCGATGCTCAGTATCCCATTGTGCTGGAGTCGATTGTTTTTCCTCAGCCCGTCATCTTGATTGCCATTGAGCCGAAGACGCGTGCTGATCAGGATAAAATGGCAATTGCCTTAAATAAATTGGCAGAAGAAGACCCCACCTTCCAGCTCCATACCGATGTGGATAGCGGCCAGACCATCATCAGTGGGATGGGCGAACTGCATCTGGAGGTGATCGTGGATCGCATGTTCCGCGAGTTTAAGGTAGAAGCGAATGTGGGGCGACCACAGGTTGCCTATCGTGAATCGATCACACGCGAAGCACAGGCTCAAGGGAAACACGTTCGACAAACGGGCGGCCATGGACAATATGGTGACGTGTGGATCAGAGTTGCACCAAATGAGCGTGGCAAGGGCTTTGAGTTTGTCAATGCCATTATCGGTGGTACGGTGCCCAAAGAATATATCAGGCCTACAGAAAATGGCATAAGGGAGACGTTGGAGAATGGTATTATTGCTGGTTATCCGATGATTGATGTGAAGGTGACCCTCTATGATGGGTCATATCATGACGTTGACTCAAGTGAAATGGCCTTTAAGACTGCTGGTTCAATAGCGATCAAAGAGGCAGCCCGCAAAGCCGCTCCTATTCTGCTCGAACCCATCATGTTGGTGGAAGTAACCACTTCAGAGGAATTCTACGGAGATGTCATCGGTGACCTCAACCGACGCCGTGGAACTATCCTGGGCATGGAGAGCCGTGGAACGATGTATGTGGTGCGGGGTCATGTCCCCCTTTCTGAGATGTTTGGTTACGTGAACGACCTTCGTTCTATGACAAGTGGGCGTGCAAATTATTCAATGGAGATTCGCATCACTACGATCCCGTGCCGAAGGGAATTGCTGAAGAGATCATCACAAAAGCCAGTCGGTAGCGGCTCAATTTATACAGAGCATACAGGTTTGTTGGGACAGGATGCTTGATCATGTCCTAACCCTCCTCATCGCAAAAAAGTACAATTTTTGTACCTGACAGTGCTCGGTGCCGAATTCAGGGAACAGGCCTCCCGAGCGCATATTATCTTTTTACTGGCATTCTGCATTGTTGCAGAATAGGTTTGAAAAAACGAAGAGGAATACAAATGGCGAAGAAGAAGTTCGAGCGGACAAAGCCGCATGTGAACGTGGGAACAATCGGACATATCGACCATGGCAAGACGACCCTGACAGCTGCTATCACGAAGGTGTTGGCCGCCGCTCAGCTTGCTAAGTACACGGCCTTTGACCAGATCGATAAGGCCCCGGAAGAGCGCGAGCGTGGTATTACGATTGCTATCGCACACCTGGAGTATGAGACCCAGAATCGTCACTATGCCCACGTGGACTGCCCTGGTCACGCTGACTATATCAAGAATATGATTACTGGTGCTGCACAGATGGACGGCGCTATCCTGGTGGTAAGTGCTCCTGATGGCCCTATGCCTCAGACTCGTGAGCACGTGCTGCTGGCTCGTCAGGTGGAAGTCCCGGCGATGGTGGTCTTCCTCAATAAAGTTGATATGATGGAAGACGAAGAATTGCTCGAACTGGTCGAGTTGGAAGTGCGCGAACTGCTCTCCAGGTACCAGTTTCCTGGCGATGATGTTCCCGTCATTCGTGGCTCAGCCCTCAAAGCTCTGGAAAGCAAGGGAGATCTCTCGCGCAATGATCCCAATGCCAAATGTATCTGGGAGCTCATGGATGCAGTGGACGCCTATATTCCCACTCCCCCTCGTGCGACCGACAAGCCCTTCTTGATGCCTGTAGAAGACGTCTTTGGCATTAAAGGACGTGGAACCGTTGCCACCGGACGTATCGAGCGTGGGGTGGTCAAGGTTGGGGAATCTGTTGAAATCGTTGGAATGAGAGAAGATACCCGCTCAGTCATCGTGACGGGCGTAGAGATGTTCCAGAAGACGCTTGATCAAGGGCTGGCGGGTGACAATGTCGGTTGCCTGTTGCGTGGCGTTGAGCGTGCCGACATCGAGCGTGGGCAGGTGTCTGGCCAAGCCGGGTTCGATCAAGCCACACAAGACCTTCAAGGCTCAAGTGTATGTGCTCTCTAAAGAAGAGGGTGGGCGTCACACACCATTCTTCAATGGCTATCGCCCACAGTTCTATGTGCGTACCACGGACGTTACAGGAGCAATCAAGCTACCCGAAGGCGTCGAGATGGTGATCCCTGGTGACAACATCGAAATGACCGTCGAGCTGATTCAGCCAGTCGCCATGGAAGAAGGCGTCAAATTCGCCATCCGTGAAGGTGGCCGCACCGTTGGCGCGGGTATCTGCACACAGGTCATAAGCTAAGGTGATGAGAGGCCTCGCATAGAGCGAGGCCTTTCTGAACCATCTCAGGAGAAAGATATGGCTACGGGAACCAAACAGCGTATCCGCATTCGCCTTAAGGCGTATGACCATCGAATCCTCGACCAGTCAGCAATGCAGATTGTGGATACCGCGCAACAGACAGGGGCACGTGTCTCAGGTCCAGTGCCACTGCCTACGGAGATCGACAAATATACAGTAATGCGGTCACCGTTCATTGACAAGGATGCTCGTGAGCAGTTCGAGATTCGTACGCATAAGCGTCTGATTGATATTATCGATCCGACGAATAAAACTGTTGAAGCTCTGACACGTTTGAATCTGCCCGCAGGCGTGGATATCGAAATCAAACTGTAAGCCATGAAGTCCCGTGTGAGGGTGTTGCTCAGGCAGCCCTTACAGGCGAAGAACATGGGGAAGGGCTTGCTTAAGCAAGTCCCTACAGTGAGAAGAAGATGAAACTACTTTGTATTCAGATGACGCGGAGCAATGCTCCGCTTGCATCGTTTCTGAATGAGTAGAGAGGTATAAGAATATGCTAAGTGCATTATTGGGCAGGAAGATCGGCATGACCCAGGTATTTGGCCCTAATGGAACGGCTATTCCGGTCACCGTTCTAGAGGTTGGCCCCTGTGTCGTGACTCAGATCAAGACCGTTGCCCGTGATGGCTATGAAGCCGTCCAGATTGGTTTTGAGCAAACTGCAACAAAGAATGTAACACGCCCGGAACTGGGGCATCTTGGACAGAGTCTTCCTTTGTTGAAGGCACAACGCAAGAAGTTACAGACACATCAGCAAGAGCAACGTGCTAAATCCAAAGCGGAGACTGGCACCGCTGAAGAGGAAACACAAACTGAGACAGTCTCAGCTACCACCGAGAAGGTAAGCAAGCAAGTTCAGAAGTTGCTCAAGATCCAGGAAAATCGCCAGCGCCGCCCAGGGCCGGAGCTAGGGCCATTCAAAGTGTTGCGTGAAGTAGAATTGCAAGCGGGTACACCCTCGGAGACGATAGAGCTTGGTGCAAAATTTGACGCCAGTCTCTTTAGAAATGGCGAATCGGTTGATATCGTCGGCACCTCCAAGGGTAAAGGCTTCC
This sequence comes from uncultured Chloroflexia bacterium, assembly GCA_963814985.1. GTDB lineage: Bacteria > Chloroflexota > Ktedonobacteria > Ktedonobacterales > Ktedonobacteraceae > CAWFFV01. The sequence goes on from CAWFFV010000117.1 coordinate 4,763, forward strand.
AGGGTGGAGTCAAACGCCACGGTTTCCGAGGTGGACCCAAGACGCATGGTCAGTCTGATCGCACTCGTGCTCCTGGCTCGATTGGTTCTGGTACGACCCCTGGTCGCGTACTCAAGGGGACACGTATGGCAGGTCATATGGGTAATGTGCGCGTGACAGCAAAGAAATTGCAAGTGATTCAAGCTGATTCTGAGCGTAATCTGCTAGTGGTAAAGGGTTCGGTGCCTGGTGCCAATGGTGGTTTGCTCATGATTAAGAAGCATGTGATGAGGTAACCGAAATGCCCTCGACTACAGTGTATAACATGGCCGGCGAGGCCGTAGAACAGCTCGAACTGAGCGAGCAGGTGTTCGGAGTTACCCCCAATATGGCGGTTCTCCATCAGGTTGTTACTGCACAACTGGTGAATTGTCGTCAAGGTAATGCTTCAACCAAGACTCGTAGTGAAGTATCGGGCGGAAATAAAAAACCGTATAAGCAAAAGGGAACAGGTCGCGCTCGTCAGGGTAGTACTCGCGCGCCCCAGTTCCGCCACGGTGGTACTGTATTTGGTCCTAAGCCACACCGTTATCATCATGATGTCCCGAAGAAGATGCGTCGTCTGGCGATTCGCTCGGCCCTGTCAGATAAGGTTGCTAACGAGAGTCTGGTTGTGGTTAATGATCTGTCGTTAGAGACACCGCGCACCAAAGACATGCTGACGATCCTGGAAAAACTGCCCTCCAGCGTAGGAAAGCACGTTCTGATGATGCTACCACAACGCGATGAGAATGTTGTGTTATCAATACGGAACATTCCAACCGCCAAAGTACAACACGTCTCCTCGATCAATGTTGTAGAACTGCTGAAGCATGATTATGTTGTCATGCCAGTCAAGACCATACGTTGGATTGAGATGGTCTTTGGCGAAGGCCTGAGTGCTGAGGAGGCAAGTCTCAAGATCGCTGGCGAGGTCGAAGCAGTCGTGGTTGCCGCTGGTGACCAGGATGAAGAGACATCTCAGCCGGATAGCGAAGCGTAGGCGAGCGAGGAGAAGACTGTGGAAATCACAGAAATACTGCGTCAGGGTATCGTCACTGAGAAATCGGTGAAACTGCAAGAGCAGAACAAATATACCTTCAAAGTGGCGCTGAATGCTAACAAAATTGATGTACGCCGTGCGGTCGAGGCCCTCTTCAACGTGAAGGTTGTCTCGGTCAACATCGTTCGCCTGCCTGGTAAGGCAAAGATGATTCGGCGGCGAGGAGCGGCTCCTCGACCTGTAGAAGCCCGTGAGTGGAAAAAGGCGATTGTTACCTTACTCGAAGGACAAACAATCGACGCTTTGAAGGCGTAAGGAATTGAGAGATGCCAACTAGACAGTATCGACCAACGTCTCCTGGGCGTCGCGGCATGTCGGTTTCGACTTTCGAGGAGATTACCAAGACACGGCCAGAGAAATCACTGACCGTCAAGCTCAATAAAAATGCTGGACGCAACAACCAGGGAAAAATCACCGTACGTCATCGTGGCGGTGGTGCCAAGCGTGCCTATCGTATAATCGACTTTAAGCGCAACAAACTGGGTGTACCCGCCAAGGTTGCCGCTATCGAGTATGATCCAAACCGCTCGGCTCGTATCGCACTGTTGCACTATCTGGACGGAGAAAAGCGCTATATTCTTGCCCCTTATGGCCTTAAAGTTGGTGACCGTGTCGTAGCAGGACCAGAGGCAGATATTAAGCTGGGAAATGCTCTTCCCCTGAAGAATATTCCGACTGGCACAACCATTCACAACATTGAGTTGGAGCGTGGGCGTGGCGGCCAGATGGTACGCGGAGCGGGTGTAGGCGCACAATTGATGGCTAAAGAGGGTGATTATGCGCTTCTTCGCTTGCCTTCCGGCGAGCAACGCAATGTTCACATCCTCTGCATGGCGACTATTGGGCAGGTCGGCAATGTTGACCATGAGAACCGCAGCATCGGTAAAGCTGGACGTTCCCGGCATATGGGCCGCCGTCCTACAGTCAGAGGCTCGGTAATGAATCCACGTGACCATCCTCATGGTGGTGGTGAGGGCCGTGCACCTATTGGTGGGCAGCCGCAGACGCCCTGGGGCAAGCCAGCATTGGGTTTCAAGACCCGCAGGAATAAGAGAACGGACCGCTTCATAGTCCGACGGCGTAATGCAGGCAGGAGAAGGAAGTAATGTCTCGCTCAAGGAAAAAAGGGCCATACATTCATGAATCACTCAGAAAAAAAGTGTTAGGTATGAAGCGCAGTGGCGATCGCCGTTTGATCAAGACGTGGTCGCGGGCTTCGATGATCTTTCCTGAGATGGTGGGTATGACCATCGGTGTCCATAATGGAAAGACTCATGTCCCTATCTATATTACTGAGAACATGGTGGGTCATAAGTTAGGTGAATTTGCCCCCACACGACACTTCCGTGGTCATGCGGGTGGTAAGAATGAAAAGACCACTTCCGTAAGGTAGTGAAGCATATATGAACTATCTCGAACTTTTGAAAAAGTTCCCAAAATCTGGGGTGCAGGGTTCTCCCTGCCGGAGCCTGGGGACACCCCCATAGGCGCGGACTAAGGGGTGCAGGGTCCTCCCTGCCGGGGTTTGGGGTGTCCCCAATACATTTTTTCTTTATTATTGCCGCTGGAAGCGGCACGAAAAACAAGAGTGCAGGGGGATCCCTCTGCTTAGTTCGCGCTTATGGGGGACACCCCAGGCTCTAAAAAAGTTTGGGATGACTCATATGGAGAAAAATAGAGATGCAAGTCAGGGCTATTGCAAAAGATATTGGCATTGCGCCGCGCAAAATGCGTCTGGTCACCAACGCGGTGAAGGGGCTTCGAATAAATGAGGCTCTGGCTATTCTTCAATTCTTGCCTAATGCTGGCGCAGTGCCTGTCAGTAAGGTAGTGGCGTCAGCAGCGGCCAATGCGGAGAATAACTACAATCTCAATCCAGATGACCTGTATATTCTCAATATTGTGGCGGATGATTTATTTCGGATTAAACGTGTCAAACCTCGGTCTCATGGGCGGGCGGCTCGCATTTTGCGTCGCTTCTGTCATGTGACGGTGGTTGTGTCCGATGATCCGACTGACTCTGGCCGCTAAGAAGACTACTTTGCGTTCGGATCATACGCAGTGTAAAAGCACTCGTGGCGTTTCCGAATGAGTGGAAAAGGAGAACACTTTTGGGACACAAAGTGCATCCCACAGGGTTCAGGCTCGGCGTCGTTAAAGGTTGGCAGTCTCGCTGGTATGCCGAGCGTGATTATAAAGATATCCTGGCGGAAGATTTTCTGTTACGTAAGCAGATCAATAAAGAGCTTGCGAACGCAGGCGTCTCAAAAATTGAGATTGAGCGTGCCGCTGCCAATCAGGTATTGGTCAAGATTTATACAGCAAAGCCTGGTATTGTTATTGGTAAGAGTGGTGAAAAAGTTGAGCGGCTCAAGTCAACTCTCGAAGCCAAGACCAAGAAACGCGTGCGCCTGGAGATCATCGAGATCCGTCAGCCGGAGCTAGACGCATATTTAGTCGGGCGTAGCATCGCGGAACAGTTGGAGAAGCGTATCTCCTTCCGTCGTGCTATGAAGCAGGCTGTGCAGAAGTCAATGCGTGCTAATGCGAAGGGCATTAAGGTCATCGTTGGTGGGCGTCTGGGAGGAGCAGAAATTGCTCGTTCCGAGAAAGAGGTTGAGGGAAAGGTTCCTCTCCATACTCTGCGTGCTGACATTGATTATGGTCTGGCTGAGGCACATACAACCTTTGGCGTCATTGGCATCAAAGTGTGGATTTACCGGGGCGATATTCTGCCCAGCAAGCGTCGTGAAGCTGGGGAACCTCAGGAAATTGTAGCACAACCCACGTTTACTCCGCGTGAGCAGGGTGAGCGTCGTGGTGGTGGTGATCGTCGCCGTCAGGGTGACGGTGGTGGGCAGCGAGGAGAGCGTGGTCCGCGTCCGCAAGGAGACCGACCGCGTGGTGTTGACCGGGGCCCACGCCCACAGGGACAGGGAGAGCGTGGTCCGCGTCCGCAAGGAGACCGACCACAAGGAGATCGGCCACCGCGTCTGCAAGGAGATCGACCACAAGGAGACCGACCACCACGTCCGCAAGGAGATCGACCACAAGGAGAGCGTGGTCCGCGTCCTCCACGTCCACAAGGAGATCGGCCACCGCGTCCCCATGGCGACCGTCCGCCGCGTAGCGAGCAAGCACCTGCCAGTTCCGCAGCACCGGTCACCCCACCACCAGCCGCACCGACGACAGACCCAGGTGCCGCTCAGAGCGAGTAGAGGAGAGCTAAGCCATGTTATTGGCACCGTCACGTACAAAATTTCGCCGACAGCATCGCGGTCGCATGAGAGGCGAAGCCCAGCGAGGCAGTACTCTCGCATTCGGCGATTATGGTCTGCAAGCGCTTGAAGCTTGTTGGATGGAGGCTCGTCAGATAGAGTCGGCCCGTATTGCGCTGACCCGCTTTATGAAGCGTGGTGGCAAAGTATGGATCCGCGTCTTCCCTGATAAGCCCATCACTGCCAAGCCTGCCGAAACCCGTATGGGAAGCGGAAAAGGTGCTGTTGACCATTGGGTTGCAGTTATTAAGCCGGGGCGTATCATCTTCGAGATCGGTGGCGTGAGTGAAGAAATCGCCAAAGAAGCTGTACGCCTGGCCAGTCATAAGCTGCCAGTCAGGACACGCTTTATTACAAGAGGGGAGGCGGAGAGTGTCGAAGCTTAGTGAACGCCATAAGCAGATAAGCGAGTATTCTGTCGCTGAAGCACAGCAGCAGATCAAGGACGCGCGGCTGAAGCTGTTCAATCTCCGCTTGCAGCAGCAGCGTGGTGAAGTCAAGAACAACCGCGTCTTTGCACAGACCCGTAAGGATATTGCGCGTTTGCTGCATCACCTAACAACGTTGGAGAATGAATAATGACACAGCAGAGCGCAACCACCGCACCAGATGTGGCAACGGCTCCTGAAGTAAGCCGTCGTCAACAGAAGGTTGGGCGTGTGGTCAGCAATAAAATGGATAAAACGATAGTTGTTGTCGTAGAGTCATTAAAAAAACACCGTATCTATAAGCGTACGTATAAGCAAACAAAGCGCTTCCAGGTGCATGACGAGACAAATATCTGTCAAATAGGCGATATGGTTCGTATTGAAGAAAGCCGTCCACTGAGCAAGACGAAACGGTGGCGTTTGGTTGAGATCGTCAAGCATGGCAGCGGTATTGTACCCGTTGAAGAAGTGCTGGCAAAGGCTGATCCTAACCTGACCGAAGAGTCGGCGCAATAGGGAAGGAAACAGTCTGATGATTCAGCCACAAACACGTCTGAAAGTCGCTGATAATACTGGCGCAAAAGAGATTATGTGTATTCGTGTCATGAGCGGTTCTGCCAAACGGTATGCCGAAATCGGAGATGTGATAAAAGCTTCTGTGAAGCAGGCTGCGCCCAATGGACAGGTTAAGAAGGGTGAAGTCGTGAATGCTGTAGTCGTTCGTGTGGCAAAGGAGTATGCACGTCCTGATGGTTCGCATATTCGCTTTGACGAGAACGCTGCAGTCATCATTGCTGCTGGTAACAATCCACGTGGCACACGTATCTTTGGCCCGGTAGCCCGCGAACTGCGCTGAGCGAAACTTTATGAAGATCATTTCGCTAGCGCCCGAAGTGCTCTAATCGAGGGAAAAGATGGCAATACAACAAAAAGAGAAAAAGCCTCTCCATCTTGCCAAAATGAATATCAAAAAGGGCGACACCGTTTTGATTATCACTGGCAAAGATAAGGGGAAGGAAGGAATAGTTTCGCGGGCGATTCCCCAGGTCAATAAAGTGATCGTTGAGGGGTTGAACATTGTGAAGAAGCATGTGCGTCCGCAAGGCCAGACTCGACAAGGCGGAGTGATCGAGAAGGCAATGCCTATTCATGTCTCAAACGTCATGCTCAAATGTACCGAGTGCGGCGAAATTACCCGTGTCGCGCATGATCGCCGCCCAATGGGAGCCGATCAGAAAGTCCGTCCGGTGCGCGTTTGTAAGAATTGTCACAAAATCATCGAAGATCGCACGAGGAGTAGTTAAACGCTATGGCATCACGACTTGAAAGAAAAATACCGCCAAGAGGTTATGCCAGCCCTGCATAAGGAGTTTAACTACCGTAACCCGATGCAGGTTCCTGGTGTGGACAAAGTCGTTGTGAATATCGGGATGGGCGAAGTCATCCAGAACTCGAAGGCAATGGATGCTGCTGTTGCTGATCTGTCCGCCATCACCGGGCAACGACCTGTGATTACACGTGCTAAGCGCTCGGTTGCCACATTTAAATTGCGTGAAGGAATGCAGATTGGTTGCATGGTCACACTGCGTGGTGATCGTATGTACCAGTTCCTTGACAAGCTTATGAATGTGGCTCTGCCGCGCTTGCGTGATTTCCAGGGGGTTTCCGCGGAAGCCTTTGATGGCCGTGGTAACTATACACTGGGCTTGCGCGAGCAACTGGTTTTCCCCGAAATTGACTATGATAAGGTTGATAAGGTGCGCGGCATGGAAGTAAGTGTAGTCACAACAGCTCGTACCGATGAAGAGGGACGGCGGCTGCTCACATTGATGGGCATGCCCTTTAAGAAGTAACGCTGGAGGGCGAGATGGCAAAACTCTCAATGATTGTGAAGTCGCAACGCAAGCCCCAATTCAAAGTACAGCAGCATAACCGCTGCCAGGTTTGTGGGCGACCTCGTGCATATATGCGCAAATTTGGTCTATGTCGTATCTGCTTCCGCGAACGTGCATTGCGCGGCGAGTTGCCCGGCGTGACGAAATCGAGCTGGTAGTCGCGAAGATGAAAGGACACAGGGACGGAAACGCTGAGATAAAGAGATGCTCAAGGTACGTTTTTGCTCTTTTGTGATTGTGGAGGGTATTCCATGAATATGACTGATCCGATTGCGGATATGCTCACACGTATTCGCAATGCGGTTACAGCACGACATACTCGCGTACTGATTCCAGCCTCGAAAATGAAGCTGAGTCTTGCGCGTGTGCTGAAAGAAGAAGGATATATCAAGGACATCGAGATCCTGAAAGATAATCCACAGGGTACGATCCGTCTGACGATACGTTATGTAGATAAGAAGCCCGTGTTGTCGCAGTTGAAGCGCGTCAGCAAGCCAGGTCTACGTGTCTACACAAAACAAGCGACTATCCCAAGGGTCCGTGGTGGACTGGGGATAGCCATTCTTTCGACACCGAAGGGTCTGATGACTGGCACAAGCGCCTATCGGCAGGGACTTGGTGGCGAAGTTATCTGCTACGTTTGGTAGAGGGAGGTCTGGAATGTCTCGTATTGGACGTACTCCAATCGCAGTGCCGCCAAAGGTGCAGGTGAACTGGACCGAAGGCAACTTTGTGACAGTGAAGGGTCCCAAGGGGCAGCTTTCATATCAGGTCGATCCTGACCTGATACTGAAGCTTGAAGATGGCTCGCTCCAGGTGAATCGCCCATCGGATAGCAAGGAACACAGGGCCAAGCATGGTTTGTACCGTAGCCTTATCAACAACATGGTGGTAGGCGTAACGGCAGGGTACACAAAGCAACTGGAGATTCACGGTGTAGGTTATCGCGCAGCCAAGGTTGGAGATAATCTGGTGATTCTGGTGGGCTATTCTCATCCTGTAGAAGTGCAACCACCTGCTGGTGTCTCTTTTACAATTGATGGTGTGGACCCGGCAACGAAAGCTACGAAAGTCAGCGTCAGTGGCATCGACAAGCAACTTGTGGGTGAGGTCGCTGCAACCATTCGCCGTGTACGCAAACCTGAGCCATACAAGGGCAAGGGAATTCGCTATACAGGTGAGAAATTCGGCGCAAGGCTGGTAAAGCCGGGAAAGTCGGCGGCAAAAAGAAGTAGGTTAGTCGTATCTAATCTTGCAACGTACAACTGAGGGAGAGAAAGAGAGACGTAGTGCCGACCACGTATCTCAAAAATCCCTCCCTTGTTGTATCTATCCAGGAAACGAAAGGGGAGTTGCGAAAGATCGTACCACGCGAAGTATCTCTCTTCAGAAATAGAGTTCGAGATGTTTCGTACGTTTGTCTTTTGCACTTGAGCTATGATTAAACAATTTAACGCAAATAAGGCGCGGCTGCGGCGGCACCAGCGTATAAGACGCCGTTTAGAAGGCTCGCAGGTACGCCCACGCTTAAACGTATTCCGTAGTGGACACCATATCTATGCACAGGTCATAGACGACACGACAGGTCAGACATTGGCTGCAGCTTCCTCGCTTGATGTGAGTTTGCGCGACTTTAAGCCTGCTGTGACGGATACTCCTGTTGTAAAGCCTGTGGCGGATCAAGAGGTTTTGGTAGAGGTAGCAGCCGAAGCTGCGCCTGTCAAAGGTAAAGCAGCCAAAACCGAGAAACCTGCTGGGAAAGGGTCGCAAAAGGGCGCTCCTGTTGGGAAAGGCGGCAAACCTGGAACTCAAGCAAAAACGCTGTTGCCTGCTGCCCAAAAAGGTGAGCGGAAAACACCGCTTGAGGCGCTTGCTCCCATTGCCAATAACAAAAAAGTAGCGCTTGCACGTGAAGTTGGTAAGCTTGTAGCCCAGCGTGCAAAAGAAAAGGGCGTGAGTCAGGTTGTCTTTGATCGTGGTGGCTACGCCTATCATGGACGAGTTGCAGCACTCGCTGAAGGCGCTCGTGAAGTAGGCCTGAGTTTCTAGGGCCGCGAGGAGATAAAATGGCAAGAATTGATGCATCAAAACTAAACCTGGAAGAGACTGTGGTAGAGGTCAGCCGCGTCTCGAAGGTGGTCAAAGGTGGCCGACGCTTTAGTATTCGTGCCCTGGTAGTAGTCGGTGATCGCAATGGTTATGTTGGCTATGGCTTTGGTAAAGCAAGCAGAGTACACAGAAGCTATTCGTAAAGGTGTAGAGGACGCCAAGAAGCACCTGATCCAGGTGCCGCTGGCTGGTACGACTATTCCTTACATGGTGAAAACAAATTTCGGTGCCTCCGAAGTTCTGCTTAAGCCGGCTGCCCCCGGTACTGGTGTTATCGCAGGAGGGGCGGTTCGCGCCGTCGTAGAGTCGGCTGGTGTCCGTGATATCTTAACAAAAACGTTGGGTAGTACCAATAAAGCGAATACGGTCCAGGCTTGTTTACAAGCTCTACGTGAGTTGCGCTCTCCAGAGGTTGAGGCAGCACGTCGTGGTAAGACTGTTGCCGACATTCTTGGCAAGAAGCGTGCTGAGCAAATTGCTGTCGCAACTGCCAGTGCCGCAGAGCAAGCCGCTGTAGCGCGGGCCGCTCGTGAAGAGGAAGCTCGTGAGACCAGGGCGACATCAGGCCGCAGAGGCGGCGGTGATCGCGGTGATCGTCGTGGTGGTGGCGATCGTGGTGATCGCGGTGATCGTCGTGGTGGTGGTGGCGGCGACCGCCGCCGATAGGAGTAAACAATGACAAAATTACGTGTAAAATGGGTAAAAAGCTCCATCGGTTACCCAAAAGACCAGAAGGCGACGATTCGTGCGCTGGGTTTGCGTAAGCTCCAGCACACTGTTGAGCATGATGATCAGCCCGCTGTACGTGGCATGATTCGCAAGGTTATTCACCTGGTGCAGGTGGAGGAGGCTGTCAGTGAAACTCTCTGATTTGCGGCCAGCTCCTGGTTCGCACAAAGTTGAAAGACGCCTTGGGCGTGGGCACGGTTCTGGACGAGGTAAGACCGCTGGCCGCGGTACTAAGGGTCAGAAGGCGCGTACAGGCGGCAGGGTCCATCGTGCATTTAATGGTGGTCAAACTCGCCTGTCGAAGCGTTTACCATTCGTTCGTGGTCTGGGCAACAGCAATACGGCTTTCCGCGACGAATATACTATTATTAATCTTGCTGATCTCATACTATTTGAGGGTGATTCCCAGGTGAAACCTGAAGATCTGGCCAAAGCGGGATTGATAACTCCGGCCCAGAGTAAAGGGCTGATCAAGGTATTAGGAACAGGTGATCTAGGTCTTGCTCTAACTATACATGCTCATAAATTTTCCGCCAGTGCGCGTGCCAAAATTGAAGCTGTAGGTGGTAGTGTCGAGATCATTCCAACCAAAGTCTACGAGCAAACAAAACGACGTAAAGATGGCAAGACCAGGACAAATGAGTATCAGGATGCCAAAGCTTAACCCCTTTGGCATCTTGTTCGTAGAAATCTTGAAGAAGAACTATCTTTGTCTGGTCATAAAAGGAGGCTCCCATGTGGGAACGACTGCGCAGTATCTGGACAGTGCCTGATCTACGTAACAAGATTCTCTTCACGTTGGGAATATTACTGCTTTTTCGCATTCTCGCGCACATTACTGTTCCCTTGACGTCTGCCGAACAGAAATCTCTGGCTAATCTCTTTAGCCAGAATCAGAATCAAAATCTCGGCCAACTACTCGGCCTCCTGGATGTCTTTTCTGGTGGGTCCTTGCAGACGTTTTCTATCGTCGCGCTTGGAGTATATCCGTATATTACGGCCACCATTGTGATGCAGCTTTTGCAGCCAATCATTCCGGCCTTACAAAATCTGGCTAACCAGGGTGAGGCTGGACGCTTGCGCTTTAGCCAGATCACTCGTCTGATCGCTGTACCGCTGGCTTTCTTACAGGCGCTGGGGCAGTGCGCTATCTTCCAGCAGGCAGGTGTACTCCAGAATTTTAGCCTTGTCGATCCGAAATACTCGTTAGAGACGGTATCGATTTTGCTGGCACTTACGGCTGGTACGATGATCCTGGTCTGGCTTGGTGAGCTGATCACCGAAAATGGTATCGGGAATGGAATCTCGTTGATCATCTTTGGCGGTATTGTGAGCCGTCTTCCCCAGTTCATCAGTCAAGCTTATGTAGACACTACTTCCAATGCTGGCAGTGGAATTGTCAGTATCGCTGTCTTTTTAATTATCGGCCTGGTGACAATCCTGGGTGTGGTTTACATCTATCAGGGGCAGCGACGTGTGCCGGTACATTACCCGACGAAGCGTCAGGTGGGACGTGGTATGTTGGTAGGCTCAGCGCAGACAACATACATTCCTATGCAGGTCAACAGCGCAGGGATGATTCCGCTCATCTTTGCTCAGTCGATGCTGCTCTTCCCGGCGGTGATCACGCGATACCTGACAACCAGTCCAACTCCCTGGTTGAGTGCTTCTTCCCAGTGGGTGGCGACTTACCTGGTGAACACGTCTTCCTGGTTGTACTGGTCCGTCTACTTTGTCATGGTTGTAGCCTTTACGTACTTTTATGCGTATGTAATGTGGCAACAACAGAATATTCCAGAGAACTTGCAAAAACAGGGTGCGTTTATTCCAGGCTATCGTCCTGGCGAGCCTACTAGTCGATACTTGACGAATATTCTCAATCGTATCACTCTAGCGGGAGCGCTTTTTCTGGGCCTGGTAGCAATCCTGCCGTTTGTTGCACGTGTAGGTAGCGATTCACAACTACTGAGTAGTGCTTCGGTTCTGATTGTGGTTGGTGTTGTGCTAGACACTGTCAGACAACTGGAAGCACAAATGGTCATGCGTAACTATTCTGGTTTTCTATCGTAGTGTCACTATCAGGAAGCTAGCAGTGTCTGTTTTACTGGGCTTCTACCAATCAAGCGTCCGTTATCCGTTGAGAGCGCGTTAAAGGCCTCCGGCACTCGTAAGTGTGCTTTTGGGAGTTCGATAAAGTGCTCTCAGAACCCGTGGTGTGCTTTGGGGGAACGCAATGGAGCGCTCTCATAAACTTCCATTGGAGGAAAAACGTGAACATTATCCTGATCGGTGCGCAGGGGTCTGGGAAAGGAACACAAGCACAGAGACTTTCAAAGGCTCTGGGAGTCCGCCACATGGCTAGTGGAGACTTGTTCCGTCAAGCATTGGATCAAAAGACTGACCTGGGGACAAAGGCCAGAGTGTACCTGGAGCGTGGTGAGCTGGTTCCCGATGATATCACGGTTACAATGGTCCTGGATCACATCGCAGAGCCAGATTGTATACATGGAGTGCTCTTTGATGGTTTTCCGCGCACCATAGCCCAGGCCCAGGCACTGGATGAAGGATTACAATGTGTTGGACGATTGATTGATTGCGCAGTGTATCTCAAGGTTCCTCGTGAGGTGCTACTGAACAGGCTCTCTGGGAGATATATCTGTCGAGCGCATCAGCATATTTACAACGGAAACACTCATCCACCCAAATTACCAGGGCTGTGTGATCTGGATGGAAGCGAATTATACCAGCGTTCTGATGATCAGGGTGATGCAATACAAAAACGACTGGACATTTTCTTTAATGGGACTATCCTTCTCCTTGACTACTATGCGAAAATACATAAGCTGGTCGAGGTTGATGGAAACCAGGATATTGAGCAGGTTCAACGAGATCTAGTCAGGGTTGTCTCTGCTCATGGGAAAAGAGGAAGTCAGGAAGCACAATCGTGATTGTCGCTTTCACGGCATTCTTCCTTGAAAGAAATTCTAAATCAAGCTCTTTGGGCTATTATGGTTACCCGGATTCGCTCTGTACGTCTGTAAACGAGGAAGTCGTACATGGCATTCCTGGTAAACGCATACTCCAGAAGGGTGACGCAGATATTTTGGCGCTGAGAGTAGAGAGTGAACGGAGGAATGTTCATGCACATGAATTCCCCTCTCGACTTTTGTGAGAATGTATGCTATAATTCATAGTTGCCTGCAGCAGTTGATACTGCTGCCGTTTTGTACTTTCAAGAGTGCGTCAGGCGACATCGAGTTAGCTGACTCGATAGGGGTCGGAACAGGAAAATGCCTGACGAGATCTAGTCTATAAGCTGGATTAGAATGAAACTGCATGGACAACTTTAATGGCTTGTGTAGAGGCTGCTACACAATGCTTCTCCTTGTAAGTGCACATGCAGAGGGTAAGTGAGTGAGTCCCGCCGCTAGGGAAAGGATGCTATGCCAAAAAAGGATGAAATCGAAGTCGAGGGCAAAGTGGTAGAGGCCCTCCCCAATGCCATGTTTAAGGTAGAAATTGATGAACAGCATGAGGTCCTGGCTGTCCTCTCAGGACGTATCCGCATGAATTTTGTGCGCATCGTACCAGGCGATAAGGTTAAGGTGGTACTTTCGCCTTATGACCTGACACGAGGTCGCATCACATGGCGTGTGAAAGCGTGAGGTGTGGATAAGCATCCTTCATTATTCCTTTTCTCCTAATCGGCACCTTTTGGAATAGAAACAGGCCAGGTAAGATGGAGAACGCATGAGGCGCTTCTTCTTGCCTTTGTCCTAATTTTTACTTTTTATCTCGAGGAGGGCAAGACATGAAAGTGCGTGCCTCAGTCAAACCGCGTTGTGATAGCTGCAAGGTAATCCGCCGCAATCGCGTTGTGATGGTTATCTGTCGCAAGGATCCAAAGCATAAACAGAAACAGGGCTAATAGAGAGTTTCAGAGTTTCAAGGAAAGAGCGAAATTGGAACTCGCAACTCCAAGCTGGAGGAAAAGATGGCTAGAATTGCCGGGGTGGACATTCCACGTGATAAGCGTGTGGAGATTTCGCTGTGCTATATCTATGGAATTGGGTTGACGACAAGTCGCAAGATTCTGGAGAGAACACGCATTAACCCGGACACCCGAGTGAAAAACCTGACCGAAGAAGAGGTCAATCGCTTACGTGAAGTAATCGACCGCGAGCATAAAGTCGAGGGAGATCTGCGCCGTGAAGTAGATATGAATATCAAACGGCTGATCGAGATTGGCTGCTATCGTGGTATGCGCCATCGCCGCAACCTGCCCGTGCGTGGACAGCGAACCCGCACCAATGCACGCACGCGTCGTGGGCCAAAGAGAACGGTGGCGGGCAAGAAGAAAGCTATAGCGAAGAAGTAACGCCGGGGAGGTATTGCGAGCATGGCAGACAAAAAGAAACCAACAGGCAAAGTCAGGCGGCGTGAGCGCAAGTCCGTGCCGCGTGGACAGGCTCATATACAGGCAACATTTAATAATACGATTGTGACCCTCACTGATCCTAATGGGAATGTGCTTTCCTGGGGAAGTGCTGGTGGTCAGGGATTCAAAGGCTCACGTAAGAGCACTCCATATGCTGCACAGGTCACTGCTGAGACGGCAGCACGCAAAGCGATGGATCATGGCCTGCGACAGATCGATGTCTACGTCAAGGGGCCAGGCTCTGGTCGCGAGGCAGCTATTCGTTCATTGCAAACTGCAGGTCTTTCTGTCACTTCAATTACAGATGTCACACCTATTCCACACAATGGATGCAGACCGCCCAAGCGGCGTCGTGTGTAGCCTGGTAACCCACGCTGCGCGTGTGAGGAGGAGTCAACTAAATGGCGCGTTATACCGGTCCCGTCTGCAAGTTGTGCAGGCGTGAAGGGGTAAAACTTTTCTTAAAAGGCGACAAGTGCATGACAAAGTGCACACTTGAACGCCGTAGCAGCCGCCCAGGGCAACATGGTAGCGGTCGTGTACGTAAAGAATCCGGTTATGCAAAGCAGTTGCGTGAGAAGCAGAGGGTACGTCGAACCTATGGTGTGCTGGAGCGTCAGTTCCACAAACATTTTGATGCGGCTGCTCGTCGCCAGGGTAAGACCAGTGAGAACCTCTTGCAGGTCCTGGAGATGCGCTTAGATAATCTTGTCTATCGTCTGGGCTTTGCAGATTCACGTGCTCAGGCCCGTCAGCTTGTCTGTCATGGGCATTTTGCCGTGAATGGGCGCAAGACGGATATTCCCTCTTTTATTGCAAAACCGAATGATGTGATCACGGTACGTGAGCGGAGTAAAGGTCTGGAGTACTTTAAGACTCGTACGTTGCTTCTGGCCCAGAAGGGTGTTTCCAGCTGGCTACGTCTGGATATCAATGAGATGACTGGTCGTGTCATAACCATACCTTCACGAGCAGATCTCGAACTACCCTTCGATGAGCAGATGGTGGTTGAATTTTATCAGCGATAACTTGTTGAGTCGGCGGATGGGTCTATGCCTGTGCGATCCTATGTGGGTCGTGCCAGGGCGAAGAACTCTTGGACCACCAACGTTTCTGGTCTCAGGCTCCCTGGCTAAATGGAGCGACAAGGTACTCGAAATAGAGAGTGGTGGAAAAAGAAAGGCGGGTTTGAACCTTGCTAGATATTGCTCTGCCTCGCATTAAAAATACGAAGACACAAGGAAATTATGCGAGCTATGATATTGAGCCGTTAGAGGCGGGGTATGGAATGACCCTGGGCAATGCTTTGCGGCGTGTATTGCTGTCTTCGTTGCCAGGTGCAGCGGTGACCTCTATTCGGATCGAGGGTGTACAGCACGAGTTTCAGGACATCCCTAATGTGATGGAGGATGTGACTGATATTGTGTTGAATGTGAAGAAGCTGCGACTGCGTAGTTTTTCAGACCATGCCGTATCTATGCGTCTGGAAGTGAACGGTGAGCGGGAAGTCACTGCCGCGGATATCGTACCTCACAGCTCTGTGGAGATCGTGAACCCTGAACTCCATATTGCGACACTTGACAATGAACATGCTCATCTCGATATGGAACTGGTCGTTGATACTGGGAGAGGCTATGTTCCTGCCGACTCGAAAGAGGATCAGCCTATAGGCGTTATTCCGGTTGATGCCATTTATACGCCTGTCCAGAAAGTGAATTACACGGTTGAGCATACGCGTGTAGGGCAGATGACCAATTTTGATAAGATTGTTCTTGATATTACGACGGATGGTACGATCTCGCCGGATGAGGCGCTGCGTCAGAGTGCGGATATCCTGGTGCGACACTTTACGTTGCTTGCCAACTACCGTGCTTCTCTGCCTGAGCCTGAAAAGGCACCTTTGAGCAGTTTGCCAATCCCACAGAAGATTTATGATACCCCTATAGAAGAGCTTGATCTCTCGGTTCGTGCTTATAACTGTCTCAAGCGCAGCAATATCACGAAGGTGGGCCAGGTGCTCTCGATGAACGAGGAAGATCTGCTGGGTGTACGTAACTTCGGTGAGAAAAGCTTGCAGGAGTTGCGCGAACGCTTGCTTGTACGCAATTTCCTGCCAAATCCGCGCGTCAGCACCGTCGGAGCCGATATGGACGGCGATCACGAAATGGAGGAATGAGTTGAGGCACCGAGTTGCCGGGAACCGTTTGAGCATGCCAGAGCCGCGCCGTCGTTCTGCGCGTCGTAATCTGATGGCAGGACTCATTCGGTATGACCGTATAGAGACCACGGAGGCACGTGCCCGTGCTATCCGTAGTGAAGTAGAAAAACTGATTGATGTGGCCGTAAAGGGGCGTACAAGTGCCCAGCAATATCTGGCTTCGGTCGTCTCCGATGAGGAGAAGGCTACTCAGGTGCTGGCCTTTGCTCGTCGTGGCCGCTTCTCACTGAAGGGCAAGGTTGCTTCCAACGAGGAACGTGCCGAGCAGTTGAAGGCTCCGCTTACCGAGAAGGGGCGCAAGTTCCTGGAAGATAAGCTCAAGAACCGTCGCGAGGAACTGCTCCGTATTATCTCTGACGAGGATGAAGCCGAGAGAGCATTGCAAGCAGCATATCAGGCCATGGTTATCGAGTTGCATTCACGGCGCACTATTTTGAGTGCTCTGCCTGATGAGCTGGTGGTTAAAAAGATGTTTGAAGAACTGGCTCCTCGCTATGTCAATCGTCATGGTGGTTATACTCGTATTACGAAGATTGGCCGACGTAAGGGTGATGCCGCTGAGATGGCACAGATTGCTCTCGTCTAGACACTGATGAACTTTGACAAGTAAAGGCGGTAATTGTTAGGGACTCTCTCTCAGATCCCTGCAATTGGAAGATCATGAATATTGCGTGCGGTATTGAGTATGATGGCACTGGCTACCATGGCTTTCAGCGTCAGCCTGAGGAACATGGGGCAACGGTGCAGGGAACGCTAGAGGCTGCAATTCTTCGCATCTCGCACGAGGCTTGCGTGGTACACGGAGCTGGTCGGACTGATGCCGGGGTGCATGCTAGCGGACAGGTCATACACTTCCGCACACAAGCGCGCTTAACGCCGCAGGTCTGGCAGCGAGCACTCAATGCGGTCTTACCCTCTACTGTGGCTGTACGGTGGATCAGAGAAGCACATGAACGCTTCCATGCCCGCTTTAGCGCGTTGAGTCGCTCCTATCGCTACACGATCTGGAATGAGTGTGCTCCCACACCGTTGAGAGCACGCTATAGTTACCACTATCCACGAACATTGGATGTGGATCTCATGCAAGAGGCGTGTCAGTGGCTGTTGGGGCGCAAGGACTTCGGAGCCTTTGGGCGTAGTCCTGATGAGACGAATGTTGAACCGGGGCCACATCACTGTATTCGTACTGTGATGCAGGCACGTTGCGTACGTCAAGAGATGCAAGAACTAATCTATTGTGATTTTACAGCGAACGCCTTTCTCACAGGGATGGTTCGTAGAATGGTTGGTACGCTGTTGCTGGTAGGGCAGAAGCGTCTCTGTCTTGATGAGTTTGCTATGATTGTGCAACGTGCAGAAAAGACGCATCCTGGCTCGGCGGCCCCATCACATGGGCTGTGTCTGGTACAGGTTAAGTATCCTGAAGAATTTGGAGTGAACGAACGATGATGAAGACATATAGCGCCAAGGCCGCTGAGCTGCAACCCAAATGGTATGTCATTGATGCCGAGGGACAGGTTCTGGGTCGTCTGGCATCGCAGATCGCTCAGATCTTGCGCGGGAAGCACAAGCCTACGTTCACACCACACCTCCAGAGCGGAGATTTTGTGGTTGTGATCAATGCTGAAAAGATTGCTGTCACTGGCAAGCGGCTGGAGCAGAAGGTCTACTATCGCCATACGCAGTATCCGGGCGGTTTGAAGAAAACAACGTTGCGTGATACGCTTAGTGGTAAATATCCTGGGCGTGCCCTGGAACATGCGGTTCGTGGTATGGTGATGCACAATCGCCTGGGAACCGAGATTATGGGGCACCTGAAGATTTATGCTGGTCCGCAACATCCACATCAGGCCCAGCAGCCAGTAGCCTGGACGGGACCAGAGGCGTTGTTGAAGCAGTCTGCAGAGACAAAGTAAAGAAGAGGAGAACCTACCTTGGCCGAGACCATCAAAGGTGAGTACTACTATGGCATGGGACGGCGCAAGACGGCTGTAGCCCGCGTGCGCCTCTTCCCCAATGGTGATGGCAGCATCACCGTCAATGGCAAGAATGCTCAGACGTATTTTGGGCAACGTGATGCGCATATGGTGACGATTGCTTCGCCCTTGCGTGTTCTCGATTTGAGCACTGCCTATACGATGACTGTTCGTGTCGTTGGGGGAGGCACTACTGGTCAGGCAGGGGCCATCCGTCATGCTCTGACGCGCGCCCTGGTACGCATGAACCCGGAATTTAAGCTTACTTTGCGTAAAGCTGGCTATCTGACTCGTGATCCACGTATGAAGGAACGTAAGAAGCCAGGTCTGAAACGTGCTCGTAAGGCTCCACAGTATACGAAGCGTTAATCCGACTTGTTATTGTCCTTTATT
>CAWFFV010000118.1:0-14802 GCA_963814985.1 uncultured Chloroflexia bacterium
ATCTCTCTCCCCGACAGAAAGTTTGTTCTATGTTGGTAAAACAGTCATTACGTGTAAATAGAGAAACACAGGCGTTGATTGCGACGCGAAAAAGGCAAGCAATTGGTCAATCGTGTCTTGACCAGACTGAGGTTTTGGGACAAAGAGCCCGATTGGCCTTCTTGAGAATTGCTTTGAGCCACAAGCGGCCAATACGCAACATCCCTTTGTCACGTCGATCTTTTCGATCCACTTGCTCTCGATGCCCATGATGAAGACAACTACATCCTAAATGTGCAATCCACCAAATTGAGAGAAATACCGCGGAGAGCCATCGAGAGAGATGTTCTCGATTCGTAAAGCGACTGCACTGCTTAATCTAACATCCTCTACTCTTTGTATCCTGAAAGGTTGCTTCGACTTTCATACGCTTTGCATACTCACTCACCCGTTTATGCGATGCTTTCCGGTCCAATAGTAAAAACCATGCATGCTCGTATCCTGGTTCCCAACACGCACTGAGCCATGTTTCAAACTGATGCTCTTTCCACACCAAAACCTTGCCATACCACTGATCACCTCCTTTCTTCACGATCTGCTTGCCTTGTTCCCAATCTCGATAATAATGATGAAATGTTCGTCGAAACCACTCCTCATTTTTGATGCGGAGCACGTCATGCCATCCCAGCTTGTTGCACTGTTGAATCAGCCTTAAGCGCTGCGTCCACGATCGGCCAGAAGTGTGCATTCAGCGCTGCTCAAATGCGAAGATACCTGATCAAACAGCCGATCAATGATCTCCCATTGTCCCTCATCCCAATTTTCTTGCTGTGGCATGACGCACCATGCTACGGGTAATATCCGTGATTGCACCAATATTTCTAAATACACAATCGTTGACTCTTGCGTATAGGGCGTCCTATCCAGGATAAACGTTACTCGCTTCTTCTGCCAGTATAGCAATATCTTCTGAATAAAGTCCTTCCAGTGTACTTCTACATCAAAACGGTCATTTGCTATAAATCGCTGTAAACGCCGCTCATGACTCACCATTTTGGTGTCACTATCTGTCTATTCCCATATTGCTTCTGATACTCTCTGCATCACCGCGTTTCCTGATTGGATGATCCCTTGGACCACGAACGCCAACGTTTCTTGTTGATAGTGGTGCAGCTGGGAACACCTCCTTGACTTGTTTGGTCCATTGGTCTAATAATAGGTCGGATGCATTCATGATCGTCCTCCTGATTGTTTTTGGTTTTCAGAGAGGACGATCTTTTCTTGCTTCCTTGCCTTTTCTCTCCTTTTTCCTTCTTTTACCGCTTTTTCTTTACCCCTTCTTCCTAGAACAAATTTTCTGTCGGGGAGAGAGGCTTGTGTGACTTGCTACTGGATCTCGTTGCCGGCAGGCCATTTTCGAGAAATCGACTGGCCCTCTCTCACCCCTCTGCCCGGCGGACAAGTTGTCCCTTGAACTGCTGCTACAATAGGGACAGTGATTTTTACTGTTGGTGAGCTGAGCAGACATGTGTGTTGCAGCTCGGAAAACAGCATCAGAAGTGCTTTATCGGAGACAATTTTCACCAGATATTCATGCAGAAAGGAAACAGAACATATGACATCGAAAACTGGGAAAGGCATGCCGACCAAGATCACCTTCGTCTATTCCAACCCCACTGACCCTTCCGCCTTCGAGGAGGCTTACCCTGAGCAGCTTGCGCTGGCACGCAAACTCCCCGGCCTGACTTGGCTGCAAGCGTCGAAGGTCTGGCCGAAGGAAGACGGGAGTCCGACCCCGGCGTATCGACTGTTGGACCTGTACTTTGCCGACTACGCGGCTGCCAGCGCTGCAGCAGCAGAGGCTGGCCCTCTTGTTGGCGCTACCTTCAAGCATGCTACCGGAGGCGTTGTGATCGCATTTGCGGGAGTCCTCGACGACGCCTTGACAGATTAAGATGGAAGTCCACTCCCTCATCACGGAGTTCAATCCTGTGGTGAGGGAGTCTGGGGGTCCATGGAGAAGGGCGGTGGGAGGTTTCAATCAGGCTCCTTTTGCATGGCAGCACTCTCTGCAAAAAGGAAACAAAGAGATCGTCTCTCATATGATGGAAGGAAAACCTTACAGAAGGAAGAATGGACATGCTGTTTCCCTCACGTTCATCCCGGAAAGATGGCTTCTTGACAAGGACCATTTCTCCCTTGAATTGCCGAAGAATTCTCAAGGGCATCGGTCTCACGACTGTCTCGACAGCTCTGGGAGCGGGTCTTGTGAAATTTGCACCCTCAATGGCCCTGGCGGCTGGACCTTCGCAAAAAGGCCCGATTTTCGCCCACAAACCATCGGGGATCAATGTTCTGTTGGTCCATGGGGCATTCGCCGACAGCTCCAGTTGGCTCAAAGTGATCCCGACTCTGCAAGAGGCAGGACATCATGTTCTCGCCGTGCAACTTCCCTTGACCTCGTTAGAGGATGATATTGCTGTCGTACGTGCAGCGCTCGCTTTGCTCTCAGGACCCACAGTACTGGTTGGTCATTCGTATGGAGGGGTGGTGATCTCCGGAGCGGGGATCAACCAGCCCAATGTGATCAGTCTGGTGTATGTTGCGGCTTTCGCGCCTGCCGAAGGAGAGTCGCTTCAGGATCTTCTTGGTCGATTTCCCGCGACTGCTCTTGTCAATCACCTGGTCCCTGCGTATCCCGATGGCTTTGTCAGGGTAGACCCTCTCGCATTCCCAGCGCTGTTTGCGGCGGATGTCGATCGTGTGCAGGCCCGTGCTCTGGCGACCGTCCAGAAGCCTCTGGCAGGAGCATGCCTTGGTGCCAAAGCTGGACCTGCAGCATGGCAACATTTGCCATCGTGGTGCCTGGTCTCAGAAGATGATAAGATGACCAATCCAGACCTCGAGCGGTGGATGGCAGAGCGCATGGGGGCAACTACGCGCACATTGGATTCCAGCCATGCATCACCAATTTCACACCCATACCAAGTCGCCGAGACGATTCTGGAAGCTGCCAGGGTCACCAAAAAGTCCTGAGTGGGTCAATCTGCAATTAACTTGCATAAGCCAGAACGGCGGCTCCCGATCCGGCTAATCGTTTGAGTCGTGCTCGCTGTCTGCGCTCTCGACGTTTAGCCTGTTCTGGAGCGACGATCCGTTCTTACGCAAGCTAATTGCAGATTGACCCACTCAGGGGAGCAGAATGACACTCTTAGCTTGATCAAGAAAAGTCTTCAGAGACCCTAGAGACAAGACATGAGTCATCCCGAACGGTGATACGGCTGGCGAACCCTCCTTTGCAAGCACACAAGGGTGGGAATCGGCAGTCGTCATTCAGGTGAAACCGCTCCCGGTGTGGCTTCTTCTCCCGACAACGTGGAAATTGAATCATCAGTGCTCCTTTTTAGCACATGGAGTGACATCACTGTCGTTTGAGGCCGAGGCACTGGGCGACACGGGTCGCCAACTCATCAGCACTTACGCTGCCGTTGACCTGGATGCGAGTGAGCTGCAAAGTCGCAGCTTGTTTTTCCACCTCTTCTGTATAGAGTGCATCACGCGCAAGGAGGTTGGCCAGGGCCGTTTGCGGATCGCTTGTTCGTCCTGCAATGCTCCAGAATGAGCCACGCCGACGGAAGGAAGTCTGCCGAAATGAAGGAGTAGGAAGCAGCCATACTGCCTGATCGGGTCGGCTCAGCAATGGGGCAATGAGGCGAGGCAGAAGCTTGTACCCTTCGACCAAAACGGGCACATCGGTTGGCAGGTCCAGCAGATCTTCCAGGATGAGTCCAAAACCTTCCCCGTGAAAGCCGTGAAACGTGCGAAACATCTCCAGCGGAGTCCGCTTGACCCATCGCTCGTCCATCGTCATGGCGAGAAAGGCGTGGAGCATGGGATGATCAGTTAGATTGGAGCGGACAGTGTGTGCTGACTGCATGTCATCGCAGTGGTAGAGACGAACTCCGTACTTCTCCGAAAGCCGCGGCGCGACAGTCGACTTGCCTGCTCCACTGCCGTCACCAATCCAGCGAATGTGTCGCTGCCTAAGCTTTGAGAGGTCAAATTCACAAGAGAGCCACATCATCCAGTTTCTGCCCACAAGTCTTTTACAAAGGGAGCTCAATTGACAATTCTTCGGTCAAGTTTACCAGATAGGGAGTGGATTTCCCGGGCATCGAAGCGTCAATTCCCATGCTTCAGATAGCTGAAATGCTGGGCCTCCCTCTGGAGTTTGTGCTGACTGTTGTCCTGTTCTGTTTGCGGAGAGCAACGCCTCCTGTGATAGGCAATCGATTCTCTCCTCCCGGCGTGGCCGCGACCCTTTCCCCACAACGATTGCTTGTCTCCATTCCCATCTTCCACCGCGTCATACCCAGGAATTGTTGCTCGTTGATTCTGTCCCAAATATAGCAGAAGGTGATGACAACGGCATGAATGGGGGGTGTTCATTTCTGAAGAGGAATTCATCGTTGGAGGATGATGAGAATTCGAACAGGATGACAATCCTCTCATCACTGCCAGAAGAGATGGTGAAGAGGGCTTTCTGAGAACAAAAAGCGCAACGGTTGTCGGCTCTGGAAGAACAGGCTACAGATGCACGCAAGCACCATCTGCCGATGTGAGCCATTTTTGTTGAGGGTTGAAGAGCCACCTGCTAGCTAGCCAGAGAAAGACCAGACGAAGCCAGCCGAGCGATCCTGAGGATGATCTCAGAAGTTGCTGTGTCCTCATGTTGTCCAGGGAGAGGAGATGCCACCTGACTGAGAGAGGAGGAGGCATCTCAGGCAGTGGGAGTGCTCAAGATGCGGCTGGTGGTGCAACTGGGAAGGGAAGGGGTGATTGCAGCGGAAGAATGGGACCGCCTGTGAGCTGTGAAGAACGATGGGAGATCCGTCAACGAGGGTGTATGAAAAAGTTGACTCCGTTGGCCAATGGCATGACAGGGAGAAGATGCACACGAATTACCTGATTTCCATATTTTTGCCTCTTCTACTTGGGTATTGACGACGCTTATGATCAAATTGAAAGAGTAAAAGGTGTTTTCAATGATCCGACGGGGATTCTCCCAGCCCGTTTTACTATTCGCCAACGGAGTCAACTTTTTCATACGCCCCCTCCATTCTAATTGTTCACCTCTTGAGATCATCAATAACGCTATAAGCCAACGCGGACAGGAACCCCGCGTAAATGGGATTTATCATATCACCAATTGTCCAAGCTCCAACCATGCGCGGGGAGACCTCAATCCCAGCATACATTACTGGGAGGCAATAGGCGACGATGGTCAGGCGACTGTACATTTTAAATGCTGGTCAGGCGGTTGTACACGCTCCGAAATCCTCAAGGGGTTTGGAGTTAGCGGGAAACTCATTCCAGGGATAGCAGCATACGAGCGTGCTCAATCCCCAATCACGCTCTTTGATTTGGCTCAATACCTCAAGCTGGATTGGGAATTTCTTTATAATCTTGGTTGGGAAGACTGCATAGCCACATTCCACAAAGCCGATGGAACAAAATACAAAAGGTATGGCGTAAAGGTCCCTTACTATCATGCCGATGGATCTCCACACGCTCGCTTTAAATTGCGCATTGAACTCTGGAAAGGGAAAGACATCCCCGTATGTATGGTCGGAGGGAGATGAGGGAGAAACAGCCTATGGACTACAGTACCTCCACAATGCAAGAGAGCAAGGCAAACTCGTTATTGAAGAAGGTGAAAGCGACTGGGCCACACTTTCTTTTCACGGGATACCTGCTTTAGGGATTCCAGGCGCAACCGCCGTCAACAAAACGCTTGATGCTTCTCTCCTTAAAGATATCCCTGTCATCTACGTTATCCAGGAAGAAACTGACCAGGCCGGGATCGATTTCCCCTACCTTGTCCAAAAACGATTAAAGGAAACGGGCTACCAATGGCAAATTTTGCGTGTTCCACTGCGCACCTTAACGGGAGTAAAGGACCCCAACGAGTTGCATAAGCAACTCTGTAATCGTATGGGAGAGGAGCAATCTAAACAGCCCTTTTGGGATACCTTCCAAAAGGCACTCGACCAAGCCAAAGAGATGAACTCGGATACAGGAACCATGCTGGTTGACCTCTTACCAGTGCAAAAAGCCATAGCAGAGAAAGATGCTAAAGCCCTCCTGAAGACGGTTGACTTGCTAGCTCAGATGTCACGGGAGGACTACGCAAGTATTAAGCTAGACATCAGAGATGCATTCCCCAAAGGACTCAGTTTCCGAGAGCTTGACGCTGCCGTCAATGAGAAACGTAAAGCTGCAAATACTTCTACTGAATCGTCGGAGATTGACTTAGACCATGTAGCACAAGCTTTCTATGACCGGTTATGCTGACCAATGGGCATACGACGCGGAACGCTCGACTTGGCGTAAGTGGGTAGGAACACACTGGCAGGAGCCATACAGCGACGAGTCAGGAAAATATGAGATCGACACGATTGTTGTCAATCTTTTGCATGAGTTTGAAATTGTGGTAAAGAGTAATGGAACCCTCGACTGTGTACACCGTCTAGCCAGGGGTAAATGCTCCAGACAGTTCGTTCCTACATCTGATCTCGTCAATTTTCGCAATGGGACACTGCATATCGTCTCTATGGCCATCATGCCACACTGCAAGGATGATCATCTGCTGTACTGCCTGGACTATGACTATGCTCCCAGTGCCCAACATCTCCAGCATCATCGCCGAGACGCTTTGTGTCATTGATGATGAGAGTCGGAACCGTACACCAGATTTTCATGCAGCTCAGGCATACATGGCGCATCTAGGATTAGCACTGATAGGGGATACTTCGATGCATAACTTCTGCATTCTCTATGGTGCCAAACGAGCAGGAAAGTCTACCATGTTGCGCGTGGGAAACGCCGTGTGTGGACACATCATAAGCAACTGTGCAGACTTTGCGGGGGATAGCCTCTTCTCGACTGAACTGGAAGGGAAGCGCGTTCGTTATGCACGCAATAAGCAACGGCTGGTATCCGCTGATGCCCTACGAGCCGAAGGGATCGTTAAGGATATGACCGCCCATAGCGGCGTTGAGATGCGAGGAATGAACAAGGATGAGGAAAAAGGCAATCAATGGCGGCCCAAAATCCTGCTCAGTACCAACGATATGCCCAGATATAAAGATATGGCCTCTGCACTGAAAGAGCGGGTTATCTTCTTGCAGGCACCGTACACGCGCCCCAAAGAAGACCGGAACCCACGACATTTTGAGGATTGCCTTCTGCCTGAACTGGGAGCATTCGCTCCCACCTGCATCGTTCTTGCCAAATTGGTACTTGCCCGCTGGTATTATCCGCAATCATCCCACATGAAACAACTTTCCAATACTGCCGAGACGAACGGCAACGCACTCAAGGCATTCATCGAGGAGTATTGCATTCTCGAAAAAGAGGCCAAAATCCCTACAGGTCTGCTCTTTGACAAATTCAAAACGTACCGAGAAGACAACGGACATAGTAAGCACTACTCGAAGCTCACAATGGTTGCTGACCTCAAAGACATGAGGATCGGCGTATATCCGGGTGAGAAAACAGAACGGTACGACGGCAAACCACAAAGAGTACTTCACGGGATACGCTCTCGATATGAGGATGAGGAGTATGAGGGGATACATAACAACCTTAAAGATGACACTTTGCTCATACCTGTTTGTAACGATTGTAACGATCGTGTAACGATGTTTTTAGGAATTGTTACACCACCTCAGACAGCATCACAAGCCAATTTAGAGCTACCATGTAACGATGTAACGATTAAATCGGAAAAATCACCTACACGGGAACAATTAAATAACGCCGTGGAGAGAGATATGAAATATATATTATCCCCTATAGCAGACTATAGGACCCAAAAAAGCGTTACATCGTTACAACAATCTGTAACATCGCCTGTAGAGCCGTCTGAGACACGTAACGATTCCTCCAAAAAAGCGTTACACCTATCGTTACAACTTCCAACAGCACGCGAGTTCTACCATCTATTCTGCTCACAGCCTGGCTATCACTTGCGCCTTAGGAAAGACGGTAGCATAGGAATCGGCGTACCAGACAAGGTAGGAGATGAAGAGTATGAGACCATTGCTAAGAAAGTTGACTCTTACGGTGATGCACTATTGCATATGCTACAGGAGGCCGGGCGATGATCAAGGCCAAACTAGACGCTCAAACAATCCTGCACACTGCCAGGATCAAGTACAAGGTTGATGTCTCTTTGATCTTCGGCAATCTGGTGTTAGACGCCGCGCCTGGCGTGTCGATAGCGCCCGCTGTAGTAACGAAGCACTGGGATACATTGGCTAACTATCTGAGCAAGCAGCCTCATCTAGGGCTAAGAGAATGGCTTGCTCAGCATCAACGGTTGCCATTATGCGCTGCGTGTCTGGATGTAAGACGAGAGACGCAGGCGCTACCCGATGATCATCAGAGTTTGATGTACTGTAATGGTCATTATCCTGTGGGGACACTGTGGGACAAAGCAGTTGTGCAATACTCTGGCCAGTTAGGGAGCTGGCAAGATGTACCGCCGTGGGTAGTCAAGAGAGTTGTGCAACAGGCCGACCAAGGTGCGAGCTGGTACGTTGCACAATATGAGGAGAGTAAGAAACAAGAAAGGATAAGAAGAACATGATATTGAACGTTAAGCGAATACTACAAAGAGTCATGTCTGTTATATTTTGTAGTGTGATTCTCACGTTCTTGCTGACAGCTTGCGGAGGAGGAGAAACCACCTTAACGTCTACTACCAAACTGTCGCTCACTGCTACTCCTATGCCAACTCTAACAATATATACTGGTAAGGGGCAACCATTGCCTGACCCACCAAACAAAAGTGACAGAGGACCAGCCTCTAACATTATTCCTGCGGCAGCCACCACGCTGCGTATTGATCCAAACAATATTGCGCTCCAACCACAGAATACCTTCCAGGTGGGCATTCCCTTCTATGTCACTTATAGTGTACAGTTACCGGACAAGGCAGGGGTAGTAACTGTTAAGTGGTATATGAACAATCTCTACTTTGGATCAGCGAAAAGTCAGCAGATTAATACAAAGATGACAATAAATGGCAGTGCTTCGATAGCCTTTACACAGCCAGCAGAGGGAAAAGTAGAATTATATTGGAATGACCAGCTAGCACAACGACTCTACTTTGTTGTGAGATAAACACTCTTTAGTGGGTTGAGGATGTTGTGTAACGGGCTGACCCGGTCACGAGCTAGTACGTTGCACAACATGAGGAGAGGAAGAGACAAGAAAGGAGAACAATTTGAACGAACAGAAAGAACAAACGCGAGAGCCGTCGCAAGGCGAAGTAGCAGGGATGATTGCTGACGCGTTGAGTGAAGACCTGGAGGCTCGAAGGCGACAGATCAGAAACATTGTCTGGGCACTGGGACGTACACAAGCGCGTGCACTTTTGGACGAGACGCTGCAAATTGAAGCCCAGGGGGGAATGCAGTTACCGGATGGTTCAGGTCGGCGAACCTCAAGGGAGGTGTATTTCTTTTTGGCGTATAGCAAAGGGCAACCAAAAGAGGGGAAGAGGCTGCCTCTAGAACAAACAGAAGAGCAACTCAAACGCCAGACGCATAAGGAGTTTGTGAAGTCCCTGGCTGAGCGGCTGAATGAGAAACACATTTCTGCATGCTTGAGAATAGGCCTCATTGTGCTTGCAATTGGTGAAGAGCAGACATTAGAACTGCTGAAAGAAACGATGGAGTTGGAGGAGCAAGGAGGAATGATGGTTCCAGATGGTTCACGGCGTCGAACCATTGGAGGGGTCTTCTTTCATCTTGCCAAGCAGAAGTATTGGAAGCAGCTTCCAGGGAAGTTTTGGCCTGGAGGGAACGTGCCAACAGAGTGGCCGCCCCAAGCGAAGCCAGCATCACAACCACCGTCTTCACCGAAATCACGGCTTTCGCCAGCTCCCGTCCAGGTATTTCAGTGGGAAGATCGCTTGACGGTCATTGAAGAGATACGACAAGAGAAAGGAGTCCTGAGCACTGTGAAGATAACACTTGTTGGAAGACCCCGCAAGGTCATGGACAAAGGCACCTGCTTTATTTTGAGTATGAAGGATAGCA
This sequence comes from uncultured Chloroflexia bacterium, assembly GCA_963814985.1. GTDB lineage: Bacteria > Chloroflexota > Ktedonobacteria > Ktedonobacterales > Ktedonobacteraceae > CAWFFV01. The sequence continues at coordinate 10,089 of CAWFFV010000118.1, forward strand.
AAGTTCCATCGTTGCCCAAGGGTGTGCCCATACCTGCGGATGCAGGGAACACACTCTATGTTGTGTTTGTAGCGGCCAAGCAGTGGCGCAAAGTGGCGCAGGTGATGGATGATCCAGAGGACGCGCTCATCCTGGAAGGATATCCCCAAATCGATGAGAAGACGCAAAGCATTGCGGTCTTTGTGAGCAGCGCCACAACGAAAAAGCTCCAGCAGGGCAAAAAAGCGGAGCAATCGGAAGAGTAGAGTATTGTGCAATGACTTGTACAAGGAGGAAAGAGCATGCAGGAGGGGGAGAAACGGAAGTACGATCGTCTGGGGATGAGCGAGACGATCGTGATCGTGAGTCTGCTTTTTCTTGGAGGTCCTGATATGACTCAGAGCCTCATCATTGGCTGTACGTTTATCGCCGTTGTGGGCGGCCTTTGTTCGTTAGGGTCGTATGCTGCAAGACATGTGCTCCGATTTCGTCTTGGGAAAAGGTACTTTTTTGTTGAAATGATCATCGTAACGATAACAGCGGGTGTTGTGTTTATTGGGAGTTATATAAGTATAGGAGAAGTAAAGAAAGCCATTGTGAGCAGTCTTCTTGTTGTTCTTCTCAGTAGTCTTCTGTGGTTGGCGATGTTTGCTGGAAGGCGCAGGCTGCTACAACGTCAGAAGTAAGGTGATCATGAGATCATTGCTTTTACCAACTCTGCTCCGCAAGAGTTACGCGCCTGGCGTCCCACGGATGAGCAGTTTGCACACGATCCGGGCGGGTACGAGGGCTACTGTAAGATGTATCGCCGTAGATAGTCGAGGCCGGGAGTGTTGTGCAAAGGTCTGTTCCGGTCACGCGCTGGCACCTTGTACAAAACGGGCGCGTTATGAGAAATTGTGAGGGTGTTATAGAAAGCATTGACACCTTTAGAGAGTTGGTCCCCGCCCCGCTATTTACAAAAAGCTATGGGACACATCACTTGTTGGGGTGCCCTACTTCTTGTGTGCGTGAGTGAGCACTACGATGGTGTATGAGGAGTTGTGGGTAGATTCTGTCATTTTTCCACAACTCCTCATAGCTGTGCCCCCTTCGGAAGCTAGAGAGCGGATACGTTGTGCAACACGTTTGACTAATTAGGGGCTAGCAGACAACTACTGGTATTGTTATCCCACTCCTGCTGCACAATATAAGGATTGGTATTCCAAACCACATCTGCGCCCTGGGAATCGAGTGTGCCAAATGTCCACGCACACTTGTCACCGATTTCTTGACCACTGGAGTCGGTCCAGGCATTAATCAGAGGATCAGTTGCGGCCTCGATTTCCTCGTGTGAGGTCACATTGATTGTCTGATCAGCATCATCGTTGTTGGGACTGGAACCTGGATTACAAGAGAAGCTTGCTGCATAGGGCATTGCGGCATAAATGGTATTGGTGCCAAAGAAGTTATGATACGCACAGAATGCATTCGAGGCACACTGTGACTGTGAGCTATCGATGCAGAGGTCCTGGCCACTCTCAGTGAAAACAAAAAAGATGTTATTCATGCTCGATGGCCAAGTATTGACCTGTTGTGCGTTTGTCACCTCGTTCTGGATATCGCTATCGAGTAATGGAGTTTCGGGATAGGCCCCATTATCGATCCACGAACCTGCCAGCACAGCATTGGAAGGAAACCCATCGTCCGATTGTGTGTACTGATTGGCAATTTGGTACAGTGGGCTTCCTCCAATATCTTGGAAGTAACGTGTGATCAGACTGTTGTAGTTGGCAGAGACATTCCCACTCGGCTCCCAAAAAATGGCGTAGACATTGGTCGTACCAGTCATAACCGGCCCGCCACCATAATTGAGATTATTTCCTGGTTGTAGTTGAGCGTTGGAAGACTGGAAGTGGTGTTTCAAGAACAAGTGGGGGATGTGATGCTTGTGTGTCCGACTGGTCTGTGGGGAGGCTGCTCCTGCGGGATGAAAGACAAGAAACGCAGTGGCAACGAGCAGAAATGCAACGGTGATCGCAAGTAGCATGCTGGCACGTTTTTTCATGCGAGAAACTCCTTTTGCTAACCGGTTCAGTGTCACAGATGACAAAAACAGAATGAGAGAGAATCCTCTTGTCCGATTCTCACTGTCTTGTTCTGCCTCTAGAAGAAATGTACTCTCCTGCTCTTTGGGGGCACTTTTCTTTGGCTTTGCTCTATGGTGATGATTCTGAAGACTCCCTCCGTCTTTGCACAGAGACAGACCATGCTAATTGAGTTTTTTAGAGGTGAAGCGCGAGGAGAAAAGATGGTGAAAAATGCTTGAAGCATGATTCTCACGGCACTGTTTTTCTTTCCTAGCTGTCCTGCAAGCGGAACTTTCAATAACTTTGCATTTGAGGTAACGTTGACTATTATTCAGGGTGACTGTGGTGGAATGACATTTCGTTATGATGACAATGGGCACTTCTACAAATTCTCCGTTTGTCAGAATGGGATATATAAGATCTCCAAATATATTAGCGAAACTGGTTCTGATACCATCACTCTGCAATCGAAAAGCAGCGCCACGATCAATCCCGGCTTGGGACAGCAGAACAAAATTGCTGTCGTTGCTCTTGGTAAGACTCTGACATTTTATGTCAATGAGCAACAAATTGATCAGGAACAAGACAGCAGTTATACTTCAGGAAAGATCGAACTCATTGCCAATCCGCTCTATGGCAATGTCACTGATGTCACCTATACTAATGCTCAACTTTGGATGAGATAAACATCATACGAGGTAGGCCAAGGAAAACAACTCAATCGCAAAACGAGGCCTTTTGTTCTCACGGCCGGGGCGAACGAGCTGACCCGTTGCACAACGTTCTCAGCTCACACACCTCGATCTCCCGCTTTGCTCCAACACCAGGGCTTTCTCCTTCCTGTGGCCTGGAGCTGACGGCAACAATCCCGCAATGTCCTGTACGGCCAGGAGCCAAAGACATGGCAAAATACAGGGAGAGCCGGACGAATTTCCACCATGCGCACGCGCTCTACAAGCCGTGTTACGCCGAGATATCATCTGAGTTTTCGTGATGTCGAGATGACATCATCATTCCAGCTTTATTCCACTTTTCATACGTTATGAGCAGGTTTTGACACCAATCATACTGGTCCTCTTCCAGGAGCAACTCACTGGCATAGGAGACCTAACGGACGCATAGACCGCTGCGACAAAACAACAACACTCAAAAACAGGTCCACTTGTCCAAAATACTGCTGCCCTTGCTTTATCAATACCTTTTCAGCCAAGAGTAACGCTTGTTCTTGTTCCTAATATTTGAGATGTACCTCCTTCTCTTCTTGTTGCTTACGCTCCCATTCGAATATCGCCCGCCTGCTTTTTTTTCCTAAACGGGAAGAGAAAAACCTACCAAGCTTGCTCAACATGCTACCACAGCCACCTCTGTCACCGGTAGTAGGTGAGTCACCCTCATGTACATGAGATGTTGCCTCCGTTGAAGCATAACTAATAGGTTGGTTATAATTATTCCCAGAATATCCCTTCCCATAATTCTATAGGGAGGATATTGTGTTGCTGCCTGTTTAATTGCAGGGGTGCTCATGAGCTTTTGAACATAATCATCAAGGTGCTCGTACAGACGCCGTAACGGGCGTGGCTGACATTGAGCCAGGGTATAGGCAGTGAAAATGGGCAAGGCAATTGTCACATCGGTATAGCACGTGACCGCTTTTTGAGAGCTTCGATCAGATTCATCTTACCCCATGTAACTGCTTCCTGTGGAGTAGCACCCGACAAGCCCCCTGTATAGGACGAGCATCCGTAAACTCAATGACGCCAATCAGTCCACTCTCCTCCATACCAAAATTTTTTGAAGTTGGGGTTGCGTTTGCAGTGCGAAGTTCTTCAGGAACTGCACCGCCGCCACAAATAATAACCGCGCTTTCCCCACCCTGTTCCCTGGCTCGGTAGACAATTGCGGAGGTTTGTAGAACGTCAGTTTCAGGATCGAAACCAATTTCATAGCCGCTTGCACGCAAAGCGGCCACATTCATGCCAATTGTAGAATCGCCAGGGCTGGGTGTATAAATCGGCACAGCCGCTTTGTAAGCCGCTGACAGGACAAAACAGTGCCCGAGTACCCAATGCTCTCTCCCTCTGAAGTGTGTACCGTCCCAGACGATAATGGAACTCGGCTGAACTCATGCGATGCTGGAATTCTGGAAGAACAAGGCAGTGCATCAGAAATTCATCTGTATTGAGAAGCACCTGTTCTTCAAAAATAATGTCATAGATACGGATGATTAGTTCTCGTGCAAAGAAAGGTCATCTGCTTGAGGAGGAACCTGGTAGAGTTGATGACCAAGAGTACGATGGAGATCGTGATACAAATTAGCACCTGTAGAGACGATCCAATCCACAAAGCCACGTTCAATGAGTGGAACAATAGCAGCAGAACCAAGTCCCGTTGGGGTCAAAGCGCCTGAAAGTGTTAATCCAACGGTCACCTTCGACTGAAGAATTTGTTTTGTCATCAAATGACAGGCTTCACGGAGACGGGCGGCATTGTAAGCGAGAAAGAATGTATCCACAAGATCGGTGACGCTCAGTTCCCCCGGAATAGCATCAGGATTTAGTAAAAGTCCTGGTGACTCCTCAAACATGCTAGAACCTCCATCCTACAAATTACGAATTATGAATGTACCGTCTTGAGTAGGATAATGTATCTCGATAGGTTTGTAAATC
>CAWFFV010000119.1:0-116306 GCA_963814985.1 uncultured Chloroflexia bacterium
TTCTTTCCCAACGCACGAAAGGCTCTTTCGTCTTCTGTCCTGCGAAGATCGTAGTCTTTTCCGCTCACTCGCATCAGCGATCAGGACGAAATGCTCCTTGACACTCGCAATAAATTTTTCCATCCACATCGGAGACGTATCAACAAAGAGAAGTTGCGCACCGGCAACGAGCACAATATCCAGTTTCCCTTGGTCTATCTCCTGGACGAGCTTCATAAAGTGCTCTCGACATTCTCCAATGCCTTCGATCTTGACATAACGATGATATCCCGGTTGTAGGTCTATCGTGTAGGCTGCTATTCTTTTGTCTTTCTCTGACACCTTTTCATCTCCTCTTCTTTTCAGACCCTGGTCAAAGCTTTCTTTCTCTCTTCAGTACATGGCTGATCATATTGAAAAGTGCTTTTTCTTGGGAAATTATAGCACGGCGAGATGGGCATCAGTTGCTCTAAGAGAAGGTTGAAGAATGGTTGTCATTCATTCAACCTCTTTTGGCTTACGAGCAGCATGAGAAATACGCCAGATGGTCTGGTAGGAAACATTGTAGTCTTTGGCGATCTGTCGTAGAGGCTCGTCTTGTTCGATGCGGCAGATGACATCAGGCCATTGGGTTGGAGGAATACCATAGTTGGGGTTTTTGGGGCCTGGACGACGTTGATAGGACGTTGCACGTCGCTTTTTTGGTGGAGGAGAATCAAAAGTGGGATGCTCTGTGACTGGTTGAGTTGTCACAGAATCATCCCACAATTTTTTACCAGCTACGGAACCGACGGGATTCGAACCCGCGATCTTCTGCGTGACAGGCAGACATGTTAGGCCACTACACCACGGCTCCTCATACGTTCGTTCATGTTTTTCAACATTCCTCACGTGGAAAGAATGATATCAGACAAGCTTTGTTTTGTCAATACCTCAAACTACCAATTTTTGACTTTTCTGCGTTTTTTTAAAATGTCCACACCTATCGTTTGATATTTTATATGTGTCCCACTTTACGCTGCTCACTGAGGAAGGGCTACAAGTATCCAGAGAATCAGCATAGGACTTTTCTTAGTACCTTCTGGTTGCATTGCAATTGGAGAGATACGATGAAACCAACACGAATAGATATTGACATAACGGTAAAAATAGCGCTACTCTAGAAACTAGAGAGTACTATTCCAATTAGCTATCATGCTATCTACTTGTGGATAATCAAATGCCCACCGGGTTTGCTCTCCGCTCGTCACTCACGTGGAGGTATCAATGACCGAAAATATGTCTGCTCAACATCCTGAACAAACAGACCGTTCATCCTCTGCCCAACGTCGAGGGACGATGACATGCATCGTTTGTAAGGCAGTCTATGCTCCACCTCAGTGGAACAAAAATCTCTGGCAGGCTCCATCTGCTGCTCTTGAATCTGCATTTATAAGTATGTGTCATTTCTGTTTTCGTTGTCGGAGACCTTCCTGCCCCAATTGCTGGGATGGAGTGCATTGTGTGTGTGGAGCCTGTATCCAGGATACAGGCTTGTCGTTTCGCCTGGAATCACCTCCACTCAGTGGTACACGTTCTGTATCTTCTCAAATACAGTCTACAACCATACAGCCCGTTCTGACTCCTCTCATCTGCATACGCCCAGGACATCTGCCGGGTGCAACACCTTCTATTGATTTGCTTCCTACACGACCAGAGAGAACTTCTAAAAAAGCTGTTCGCAGGCAACGTGAAAGTCTAAAAGCAGCAAAACAAGAGTCGCTTATCTCTCCCTCATCGTCTCTAGCAACGCATCATCCAGTGGAAAAACACCGGCGTAGTAGACGAAATAACAGACGAGTCAGGCATTTGCTGACATTGTTTTTTCTCCTGATCTTTGTTATTACATTTTTAATTGTTATCAACAAAAACGTTTCTTCTAATGTAAATGAATCTATTGCTAAAGCATTGCTAGTTGACATCCGTGTCAGAATAGCGTATCTTTGGCAACTAATTGGACATAGTTCCTAACAAGTTGTCTTTAGAAGGATGAGATTATGCTATGGATAGTTATATTCTGGTTGATGGCTACAATGTCATCAAAAATAATTTGATGTTCCAATCTCTGGAAACTAAAAGCCTGATGGAGGCCCGTTACGTGCTCATCCGGCAGTTGAAGAATCGCTACCGTCACACGATGCACCATGTCATTATTGTCTTTGACGGGAATGGAGCCAAAGAACAGGAGAGTCATGATGACCACATACGTATTATCTTCTCTCGCTATGGCGAAACGGCGGACTGTGTAATCATACGTTTGACAACTGAAGCGCGAAGAGCAGGACATGAAGTACAGATGTATAGTAACGACGAGGAAGTGCGGCAGACAGTTGCCAGACAGGGAGGCAATATACATACAACAGGGCAACTGGTCCGACAGCTAAACGCACCTTCTCATGATGTTGCCATACGCTCACATCACCGTCAAGTCATGCGCCGTGTATATGGCATGGATCCCTCGCACAAGCCAGAGGATGAATTGGAATATGATTCCTTCCCTCGCAAAAAGAAAGGGAAGTCATCGCGTCGCCATAGGTAACGTGGAGACTTCCTCTGTTTTATGGGTTTGCACTGATTTACATTTTACTTCTTGGCAACTGAAGGCTCAGCCCTGCTCTCTATACGCTCGTCGCTCGCCTGTGGCTGGCTCCCGGCTACTGAGTGAGTCGCCGTTGGCTGCTTACCAAAACGAGCACGCAAAACGTAGGAAAAGGCCTCGACAACGATCTTACGCGACATCTTGGATTTGCCTACGCGTCGGTCCATAAAGGTGATGGGAATCTCAACGATACGGAAGCCCTGACACATAACACGATATGCGAGTTCTACCTGGAACGCATAGCCCTGTGATTGGATAGTATCCAGATCGATACTCTCTAATACCTCACGACGATAGCAACGATAGCCTGCGGTGCAGTCATGTATAGGAATGCTCAGCATAAAGCGTGCAAAAATATTTCCACTACCGCTGATGATGCGGCGAATTGGTGACCAGTTGGGGGTACTACCGCCACGTACATAGCGTGAACCAATCACTAGGTCCGCATGCTCGATCGCCTTCAGAAAATCGGGCAGATAACGTGGATCGTGCGAGAAATCCGCGTCCATCTCGAAGGCCGCGTCGTAGCCATGCTCTATGACGTATTTAAACCCTGCAATATAGGCTGTGCCGAGGCCAAGTTTACCGGAACGATGCAGAACATGAACACGCTGGTCCTCTTCATGGATCTGATCCGCCAGTTTCCCTGTTCCATCCGGTGAGTTGTCATCAACAATCAAGATGTGGGTTTGTGGTGCATGTGAGAACGCCGACCTCTAAGATTGGTCGCAAGTTCTCTATTTCATTATACGTTGGAACAATAATTAATGTCTTCATACAACCTTTTCTCCAATGTAAGCCGATGATGACGCCGGTTTGAAACCAGATAAGCATTCATTCATAGGCGATATGCTTGGTATTTTTTCTGTAATTGTGTTTTTTTCGACCATGACCCTCCCTATTTCTTACTGGGGTAATAGGTAAAGTACTACAATAATAAGTATCGTACATAACGTAACGGTTCCCAGCATATGACGGTCACGAATTCAGGACTTCTTCTGGATTCCCTCCTTCCATACGCATATAGACTAGGTAAAAATAGCGAAATATACCGTAGAGTACAAGTGGCACTGTAATCAGTAACCGATGATTTCCTGTTGTCCCCTGAATAGTGTAGAGACTGTACGACATAATAGTAGCAGTAATAACAATGGTAATAAGCTGATCAAGCATGGGAATGCTATACTCTTTGAGAATCTGGCGGTGATGACTGGCCTGCCCCTGTAAAAGTACAAGTTCGTGGCGTCGTTTACTCAGCGCCAGAAAGAGTGAGAGAAAGCAGGTCACGACGTAGAGCCACGGCGAAATGTATACGGGGATAACCACTGTTCCCGCCAGAACACGTAGAACAAAACCACTGGCAATAACAAAGACATCCACGAGTACAATATGCTTAAGACGAAAGCTGTAGAACACCATGAGTAACACATATATAGCGATAGTCAATGCAAAGACCACATTGGCACTTCCCAGCGAAGCAAAGATGTCTTGCTGCGGTGGGACTGGGATGGCAAAGATCAGCAGTGTCAATGCGCAACAGCACAGAAGAAGCAGGCTCATCGTCACGATGGCCCACGAAATAGACAACTGACCAGAGGCTAAGGGACGTAGACATTTAACGGGATGTTGTCGATCATTCTCTAAATCAACCAGATCATTGAGGAGATAGATACTACTAGAGGCCAGACAAAAGATTAAGAAGGCCAGCATAGTCCGTTCAAAGGGTAGTGGGTAAAAGAGTCGTTGTGCAAAAACGAGGCCAATAAAAACTGCAAAATTTTTTGTCCACTGGCGAGGACGTAATGCGGTTATCAGCGCCAATATTCGGTTCCTCATTCCCATGTCGGGTAATGGAGTTCTCGATAGAAAAATGGCTGGTATGCTTGATTTTGTATCTTGTGCTGCTTGCTGTTTGTCTCGCGTCGTAGTCGTATTCTCCAAGAATACTATATTCCTTACAATGCATGCTTCCTCACATCTGCTAACGTACAAGCTTAACAGCCAGTAACACACCTTCCCAAAAGTCCTGGGCTAGTAAATACGCCGTTTCAAATCGGTAATGCGGTGTATGGTGATGCGATGTTTATCTGTGCTAATAAACTGCTTCTCGGTGTAATAGCCCATGACCTTATTGACACTCTCGCGTGACGCCCCCACCATCGATGCCAATTCTTGTTGTGTCAGGCGGACTTCAATGCGAATACCATTCTCAACCTTAGCACCATGGCTATCTGCCAGTTCTAGCAATTTCTTGGCTACTCGCCCGTACACATCCAAAAGATCAAATCTTCGACCTGCTGATCTGTGCTACGTAGCCGCCTGGAAAGCACTTCTAATACTTGAATCGCAATCTTTGGGTTATTCATAATTGCTTTCTGGAAATCGCTGCGCTGCAGTGTATAGCACTCTACCTTTTCCAGGGCGATAGCATCTGCGGAGCGAGGTAATCCATCAAGCAGAGCAAGGTCTCCGAAATATTCCCCCTTGCCAAAGACGACGAGAGAAATTTCCTGTCCATCAGGGCTGATGAGGCAGATTTTGACGTTGCCCTCTTTGATAACATAAAGTACCTGTCCAGGATCGTCGCGGTGAAAAATAACTTCACCACTGCGAAATGTACGCCGTCGTGCCACGGACATCAGTTCGCGAATCTCTTCATCGCTCAAGCCCGCAAAGATGGACACTTGTTTGAGATATGAGGATTTGTTTTCTGCCTCCATTATTTGTTTCCTTTACAGATGTGAGAACATTTTTGCTGCAGTCAGGCCTTACACCGCAGATTTCGAGTTCTTCGGTTTGAGAGTGCGTTCCGTATTGAGTTGTGTGTCCTGTTCGTTACTGGTCACAGCTTACATGTTTCTTTCTGGCTTCTCTGCGTTTATTCTACATCCGAAGGAAAGGTATGTAAAGAGAGTTTCCTTCCTTCCTCATCCCCAAACCAGGGAACTGCGTTTTTATCCCCATATCCGAAGCCAGAAGTTTTACACGCTGGATAGATAATGGTCCTGCTCTCTGTGGTAACGCTGCTGTAATGTGTGCTATAATATCATAGTAAATAAGTCGGAATTAGTTCTTTTTCACTCAAAACAGTTCAATCTAAACAAAGGAGAGCGGCATCTGGAGTCTTTTTTCCGTGCTGCTAATGAGGATAACACACATGGCGGAAACGATTACAGCCGACATGATCATTCATGATGTAGTGACCAAACATCCCGCAACGGTGAAAGTCTTTCATGGTCATGGTCTGCCTTGCACTGCTTGCGCTGTCGGCTCGAGAGAGAGTGTTGCGGGAGGAGCTCGTACACATCGCTTTTCTCCGGAGAAGCTTGATATCTTGCTCAAGGATTTGAACGCTTCAATTAATGGCGAACCAATCTCTGTTGCTCCCAAGAAAGCTCCTGTCGGGCGTGGTATTCCCCTGACAATGGCAACAGGAGGAGCTGACCGTAAAATCAAACAGGTGATTGCGATTATGAGTGGTAAGGGTGGCGTTGGTAAGTCGCTGGTGACCGGATTGCTTGCAGTTTCATTGCGTCGCCAGAAATTGCGCGTGGGCGTTCTGGATGGTGATATCACCGGTCCCAGCATAGCACGTATGTTTGGTACAAAGGGGCAACCTACCAAGTCTGCTGATGGTGGTATCGAACCATTGGTCAGCCAGGGTGGCGTCAAGGTCATGTCCATGAATATGTTCCTTGAGAAAGAAAGCGATCCTGTAGTCTGGCGTGGCCCAATGATCTCTGGTGCTATCAAACAGTTCTACAGTGATGTAGATTGGGGTGAGCTTGACTACCTGTTAGTAGATTTACCACCGGGTACATCCGATGCACCGATGACGGTCTTGCAGTCGCTTCCCGTTGATGGCATTGTCATTGTCTCATCACCCCAAATGTTGGCAACGATGGTGGTGATGAAGTGCATTAACATGGTACACCAGCTCAAAGGGATCATCGTAGGTGTTGTCGAGAATATGGCCTATTTCGAAACGCCAAATGGCGAGCGCTACGAAATCTTTGGCTCAAGCAATAGTACAGAACTGGTAGGTATGACTGGTGCGCCACTGCTAGGAAATTTGCCAATTGATCCTGTCTTGACCACATTGTGTGATGCGGGTAGAGTCGAAGAGTATTATGCCGAGGCCTATGAGACACTGGCGACTAATTTTGTCAATACCCTGACGATCAAGCGCTAAAAACGCCTCTCTCAATGTAACTCTTCAGGTACCCCTCTTGCTCCGCCTTCGGCGGCCTTTGAAAAAGGGGGAATGTGCGAGGACACCTCGCGCACCGGCCTGGGGACTGACGTCCCCAGGCACCCCCTCCTGAAGAGTTACCTCTCAATTTACTCTCAACCAACCAGAAGGGGAGTTGATCGCCCTGGAAATGCGCTCAGATCTTCCTCGGAAATGATCCCAGTACCTTGCAAAAAGTGGTGTGGATAGCCAGATCTGCTAGCGCGTTACGTACCGCCTGATCTTCGCGATGTCCCTCCAGGTCAAGATAGAATACATATTCCCAGGCTCGTTGGCGCGAAGGGCGTGATTTTAGCTTGAGCAGGTTAATCTTGTTGGCGGCAAGTACACCCAAACATTGGTAGAGCGAACCAGGCTGGTGAGCTGTTGCTATGACTAACATCGTTTTAGCATCACCCGCGCGGCGCAGTGTGGGTTCTCTGCCAAGTACGATAAAACGTGTGTAGTTGTCTTTGATGGTCTGGATACTTTGTGCCAGTATCTCTAACTGGTACAGTTCGGCTGCTCCAGATCCTGCTACCGCTGCAACGCCTTCAAGAAGCTCTTCACGGATCATCTTTGCGCTCCCCGCAGTATCATAAGTTGCAACGACCTCTACACCAAGTTCACGCAGGTAGACATCGCTTTGAGCCAGGGCTTGCGGGTGTGAAATGACACGCCTGATATCACTGAGTCTTTGTCCTGGCAGACAGAGCAGACAGTGATTGACGGGATGGCCTATCTCGCCAATAATAAACAGGTCGTGTTGGCGAAGCAGGTCGTAGACATCGTTGATACTGCCTGCCTGCGAGTTTTCTACAGGCACTAACCCGTATTCTACCTCACCCGTAGCAACGGCATGGAAAACGTCGGCAAAACTGCGGTAAGGAAGTGGTTCGGTTTTCCCAAAATATGAGTATACGGCCTCTTCACCAAAGGCACCACGTTCACCCTGGAAGGCTACACGAAGTGCTGGCTGAGCCATAGCTGTATCGTCTATGGGTTGGTTTAATGACTGTACCATTGAAAATTTCTCCTGGTCTGTATGCTTGTGCCGATTGTGTCAGCTTGTGAGAGGATTGTCAAGAGGAACAAAAAGCCAAAAAGAAACAAGCCCTGAAGGTGAGGGGCTTGTTAATTTAAAAAATGCGCTCGATTGGCCCGGAGCCTATTGTACTTTGTAATGCTCCTTGTGATAGAACACCATGCCTTTACCAACCACCTTCACAGGCTGTAAGTCTACAAGCATGATACGCTCACCGCACTTTGAACAAATGCGATCGGTCTCATGATTGATTGTTTCGCGGTTTGCCAGCGATGCACGCGCCGTCTTTGAAAGTTCACCCTTTTTAGGCATTGACGCTAATTTCCTTTCGCCGAATTTTTGTCTCTGTGGATTGCCGTTGCATAGCGTTCCTCTAGAAAGAAACACTAACTGCTCATAATTTGTTCCCGTAGTATACCATAGCAGGGTGTATCCAGACAATCAGTTTTTATCCGAGGGTCACTATTTCCATTTGAGCCAGACCAGAGCATGATACATTTGTACCTGCCAGACTCCCCATGAATGATATCCCCTCTCCAGATCAAACTGATAAGGAATATGTAACAGACCAAGTTCTAGCATAAACAGTCTGGTATCGTTATAATAAGGTTGATCCTTCGTCGCCGCCCCAAGGTAGATGTGGAGCTTCCAGTCCTGTTTGGTACGTGGCACTATATAGGCCGGGCTATTCTCTTGCCTGTATGGTATGCTTTTACCCCAGATAGCTCCCTCAGCGTTGTAGTATCCACCCAGTGAGATAACCGTACCAAAGATGTCAGGATGATGGGCGGCGATATTCATAGCACCAAAACCACCCATCGAGAGTCCACCAATGGCACGGTGAGCCGGATCAGGAATAGTACGGTAGTGTTGATCAACATATTGTACCAGATCGTGCACTGTATATGTCTCGATAAGCTGATGCTGGTCAAAACTATTGCCCCATTCGCTGGTTTCTCCCTGGCGCCCATTCCCGTCAGGTAGGATCAGGATCAGTTCCGGAATTTGGTGTGTAGCGATCAGGATATCAGCAGACTCGCTGACCTTACCGCCTTTAATCCAGTCAATATCTTTGCCCGGTGAGCCATGCAGCAGGTAGAGTGTTGGATAGTGCTTTTGTCTTCCCTGTGGCGTATTGTATGAGGGAGGGAGGTAGACTTGAAACGACTTATGTTGTCCGCCAAGCGCCGAACTAACTACGCTATCCTGTACAATGGTGCCATGGAAAAGTATGCCTGCGGTGTTGTGAAGGTCTGGTGGGTTGTGTAAACCCACATCCGGTGAGAAGATAAACATGTCACCGGATCTCAATGTCAGTATCAGGAGTCCAATTATTATTGCGGCTCCCAACCACTTGCTGATGATACTGGTCAATGGGGCAACAGGCAAGAAATGAGGTTTTGTACTTCTGGTGAAAGGCACTGGGATGCCAAAGAAGATGTGTAGCATGTGCCTTACCAGTTGATACAGCGGATCAAGTAATACCTCACCAAGGGTGGTACCAACAGCGCTTCCGATAAAGGCGCTCAGTAGTGCAAGTGCCATCATCTTCGACGATGTATGTAGTAATGTCACAGTATTGAGGATCTGTAAATGTCCACCAGGATCGAAGGTAGGCAATCGTTCAAGCTGGATAAAACTGGACAGATAGTTAAACCAGAAGACGATGCCTGCGCCTATCAGTGTCCCTACTTTGCGGCGTCCCAGAAATGCGCCAATGAGAGCTGTCCCCATCGTCATGATAAGGGCAGAGATAAGTTGAGCACGCAGCGGATCAAGTCCAACCTCTACAATGATGGAGGTGAGATTACCAATGGTAGAGCTACGAAAAAGCACGCCTCCAGCAAGTAATGTACCCAACAAGGAAGCAAAGAACCATAACACCGGTAGCATGTGTTTGCCGCTGCACCAATTACAGAATGAAGATATATACGCTTTCATGGACAACTACTCCATAGCGAAGCCTCTGGGTGGTTATTTGCATAGGTGACCAGCTTCGAGCCTCCTGGTAGAAGGAGAAAGGATCACCTGGACAACATTCATAGGAACTTGTTACTGTGATATACGTCATATGGTTGCCAAAAGTTCCGTCCAGGTAGCAGTAGGAGTAGCTCTAGAGTACAAAAAAGGTCAAATACCTTTCCAGGTATCTAAAAGCTATTGGTCGCTAGCCGCCCTTTTAATGAACATGGTATACTTTGACTAACACAGACAACTGTCCCAGACTTCTCCTGTCTTGTCGGACAAAGAACTCTTGCAAGTCACTGTAAGGCATTTCCGGATAGTATTCCAGGATAGAGCATCGTTTCTATAACGGTAAGGCTAGAAAGGTTGCCCAACCTTATGTTCAAATTACAGAACATGCGGTTTCTTCGACCCTCATTAAAACACATCTTGTTTGGTGGCCTGGGCGGAAGTGTTGGTATCCTTGGGGTTATCTTTGTGGTCGCACTCCATATTGTCGACACACTGACACGTCCCAAGCGGCTTAGCACTTTTATAGACCTCTATACCTTTAGCCCTTTTGAGCTAAATCTTCCTGCCGAGGAAGTGGCATTTCCTCCACAATATGGGGATCATCTGGTGAGTGGCTGGTATATTCCTCATACGCAGGCCACAACGACAATTATTATCTGCCCTGGCTATCGTGGACGACGCTCTGACGTTCTGGGTGTATGTGGACAACTCTGGAATGCAGGCCATAATGTTCTGGTCTTTGAGTATTATGGACATGGGAGCATTGTTGGAAAACCGGTAACGCTAGGTTATCGCGAAATTAACGACTTTCTTGGAGCAGTGACCTATGCGAAACAGCGTGCACCCCATACTCGGCTGGGTGCTATCGGTTATTCGATGGGCGGGGCAGTTTCGATTATGGGATGCGCCAGAACAACGGACGTAGAGGCTTTGGTGGCCGATAGCGCCTTTGCAACTCATAAGAGCGCGATCGAGTATACCGTACATCGTACTTTACATATGCCCTTTGCCTTGTTTGATCGGATAACAGATCTGCTGCTCTGGTGGAAGGCGGGATATCGTTCCAACCAGGTTGAGCCTTTGCGTGATATTAATCGTCTGGCACCTCGCCCCGTTCTGATTATCCATGGTCTGAAAGACTCCATTGTAGACCCTCACGATGCTTCGCTTCTGTATATGGCAGCGGGCGATCCCAAAGAACTGTGGCTTCTCCCTGACACCGAGCATTGTGGAGCATATTTTGCTGACCGTGTTGCCTACATAGAGAGGATTGTCAGTTTCTTCGACCTCTACCTCAAGAAATGCCATCCACCAATTCAGTTACAAGGCCATCTGATGCCTGTAAAAATAAGTGAGACAGAGATGAAGCCGTTATTTGAGGCTGGCTAGTGCTTTCAGGAAAATTCCAGCGTGATGACCATACCATCTCTTCCTGCACGCGTATTGGGGAAAACCCGCTGTGCCGCTTTTTCTGCCTGCGATGTATCATTCATCTTAGGGCTAAAATGTGTCAAGACAAGTGCATGAGCGGCTGCCGCCTGCGCGATCCCAGCTGATTCCTCAGCAAGCATATGAGCGTGAGCGCGTGCAAGTGGCAAATCTTCCGGGTCGTTATACATACTTTCACAGATCAGCAGATCCACATCGTGGGCTAATGTGCTAAGAGTCTCTGGTTGGTCGTGTATCAGTGATAAATGCGAATGAGATACCTCGCCGGGGAGCACCAAGTACATGGTCAGGAGTGATCGTTTGTCCTTGATATTCCAGTGTTTCGCCATGTTGTAATCGCGACCAGAGTTGTACGGGTAATCCTAGATCCCTGGCTTTGTCTACCTGAAAAGCTGGTTTGCGTGCCAGTTCAGCACGATAGGCCAGACAAGGAATACCATGTGAAGCCGGAGCACAGGAACCATGCAGTCCACCCGGAAGATCAAAGTGCTCATCACCTTTCAATTCATGGATATGCAGAGGAAATGGGAGGTCGGCAGCAACCCGTCGTAATCCTTCAATAACATAGGTCGTACCCACAGGTCCATAAAGATCCACAGGTTCGGTACGCCCAGCATGGGCAACCATAAAAAGAACACCGGGTATACCTACAACGTGGTCTGCATGCATATGAGTCAAACAGATCGCTCCCAGTTGGCGGAAACCCCAGCCGAGTGATTTCCAGGGAATTTGTGTCCCCTCACCACAATCAAAGAGGGTCAGTGTGGCACCACAGCGTACAAGTGCACTGGAGAGCCAGCGCCCAGGTAGGGGCATCATGCCACATGTGCCCAGTAGACAAATATCGATCATCGCATATCCTTGCTTCTCAGGTATTTGTATGTCATCATACCATTTAATTCAAGAGTTGCCCACTTGAAAAAGCCGTTTTCGCAAGAAAAGTTTCAGAGTTGACATTACCCCACAACTCTGATATTATAAAATACGGGAAGTACGTGTGTAGTAGGTAAATAATAGCAGTAGGGATGGAGAGATGTCGTTACTACCAGATTGGCGTGAACTGCTAGGGAATATCATAAGTAATCCTGCGGAACGAGATCGTATTGCAAATGAAATCAATGTGCATCCAATAACGCTCGTTCGCTGGATCAATGGGGAGTCCTCTCCTCGTCCACATAACCTTCGTCAATTGCTTCGCGCTTTATCCAAGCCTCAGCGTTCTCAATTTCTTCCATCGGTAGAGAAAATGCTCTATGATCTCTCAGATTTTGAGGCTGATGCTTTTCCACAAGAGTTTTTCTATCCATTAGTGATGGACGTACTGGAGGTCCGCGCTACAACTCCAGATGTGTTACGCTTCTGGTCAATTGTGCGCATTATCTTGCAACGCGCTCTGAAACAGCTTGATCCCGACGGTGTAGGTCTCTCGATTACGGTGGTCCGCTGCATGCCTCCAGGTAGTGATGGGAAGATCCGTAGTTTACGTGAGTGCGTAGGTATGGGAACACCACCCTGGAGAGGCGAATTGGAAGAGAAAGCGCTTTTCCTGGGCGTTGAGTCGCTGGTTGGACATGTGACTGTCTCTTGTCGCCCTGAGCAAGTTGGAGATATCAGGTCCAATAAGACTTTTCTTCCTGCTTATCTGACGGAACATGAAGTGAGCGCTGCGGCTTGTCCAATTCTCTTTGCCAACCGTGTGGCAGGATGTCTCCTGGTCTCCTGTACACAACCCGATTATTTTGTTACGGAGGCACGCCTCTCACTTATCCGAGGCTTCACCAACCTGGTGGCATTGGCCTTCGAGCCAAAAGAATTCTATAACTCGGATCTGGTCGATCTCTATATTGTCCCCTCTCTAGAGAAACAGCAGGTGCAACTCGCCAGTTTTCGGCAGCGTGTACTCAAGCTCGTACAGGAAGCTACTCAGGCAGGTCAGCACTTGACCAATACTCAGGCTGAACAATTGGTATGGCAGCAGATCGAAGCAGTTTTGCTAAATCTGCCCAACTAGATGTAAGAAGATCAGCTTGCTTTCCTCCCTCAGCCTGAAGGCATGAGAGTCCCCAGAAAGGAGAGTTTTACGGAAAGTTGCCAATGATGTCATTAACGCTCATTGATCGATTTCATTCTTCTCTGCGCCGTAAACAACAAGCAGCCATTGATGCTGGTCAGCTCCACAAGCATGAGGAGTTAGCATTGTTGGAACCGACGCAGCTAACCCCACTGGCTCTGTTAAGCTTGCTGATGTTCGTCGTGGGGAGTGTTTTCTTTGTAGGATTGAACTACTCTGTCTACTTTTGGCAGATGCATACACTCAATCCTGGTATAACACCATGGGGAGCGGTTCTGTGGCTGGTGATCAATGTGATCGGGTATGTCCTCATTTTACCCATCCATGAGGCAATCCATGGTCTTGTTTTCTTACTATGGGGAGGGAAACCACACTTCGGCGCAAAATTGCCGCTTGCGCTCTATTGTGGTGCAAACAATCAATTATTTCGTCGTAACCAATATCTTGCGGTAGGACTGGCCCCCCTTGTCGTGATTACGCTGACAGGTATCATCCTCACATTGTCTGTCCCTGTTCTTGCTTCTTATCTACTCCTTGCTACGACTGGGAATTTTGCGGGTGCCGCTGGCGATGTCTGGGTCGCTATCAGGTTGTTACGCCAATCGAATCAGGTGCTGATAGAAGACACAGATGTCGGCTATAGGGTTTGGGAGCTTCCTCTCGATTGACTCCCCATTCCTTTCATGCTAAGATAGCAATATAAATGATGCAATTTATTCGATAAATGTAGATAAGGTAAAATAAAGTTTCATGCCTGAATTACCTGAAGTAGAGTATACAGCACGTCAGTTACGCGCTACAGTGGTAGGGGCAACCATTCGAGAGGTCGAGGTCTTCTGGGATCGCATTATTGGTCATCCCCAACTCGCCGATTTTCTCGCGGAAATTGTCGGACGTCGCATTGAAGGCATACGACGACGGGGTAAATTACTTTTATTTGACCTGAGTGGTGATCTTCTTCTCACCCTCCATCGTCGTATGACAGGTAATTGTTTGCTTTTGTCTCCTGGCTGGGAGGTCGATTGCCATCTACGAGAGGTAGACCCCAGAGCCTGGAGCACAAAAGGCCCTTCCTTCTTTACCAGTACCGAGTCTGGTCTTTCTGATCATCAGACGATGCGTTATTGTCGGGCCTGTTTCAATTTCCTGGATGGACGCCGTTTACTTTTTACCGATCCTCGTAAATTTGGGCGCATCGAACTGTGGCCGCGAGAGTGCGAAAACACAGCACTGGCTGGATTGGGGCCGGAGCCGCTCAGTGAAGAATTTACGGTTGAGTGTCTGGCAGAAGCCCTGGCTCAGCGCAGAATAGGCGCGAAGCAGGCTTTGCTAGATCAGCATGTTGTGGCGGGCGTAGGCAATATTTATGCAGATGAGGCACTTTTCGATGCTGCAATCCACCCATTGCGCCGTACCGATACGCTCACTCCCCTTGAGATACAAAAGCTCCATACAGGGATTGTCTCAGTACTTACCCTGGGAATAGAACATGGGGGAACATCTTTTCACGATTATCGCGACCTCTGGGGCGAAGCCGGGGATAACTATAACCATGTACGTGTCTATCGACAAGATGGGAAGCCTTGTATACGTTGTGGTACGCTCATTGAGCGTATGGTAATTGCTCAACGTAGCTCCCATTTTTGCCCTGCATGTCAGGTACTTAGTTTGGTGTGAAAAATGCCGGTGTGCAGGTGATTGTCGCATTCCCTACTGTAAAGGCTACGCCAATTGTTGCGGGCACCTGTCTTGGTTGGCGACCTTCTAATGAAAGGGTGAAAGAAACATAGCCACCGCCATCACTGGCGGGTTGTTGGTCGAGCGTCACATCGCTATTTTGAAAATGAGCAACGGCTGTGGCCCTTGCCCCTTCAACACCAATGATATTCCTGGTGAGTTTGGCATAAATAGTAATCGTACTGAATGCGTTGGGCGCATTATTTGTCCAGGCCCCACATCGGTAGGGAGGAACAGTCGGTATAGGCGTCCCCAGCGATTGAAAGGACTTGTTAATCGTTACATTCTGTTGCGAATTGGCCTGACTGAGCGCAGGTCCACATCCTGTGAACAGGAGGAGTAATCCGATCAATGTAAGACCACACCCGAGATAAGAAATGTTTTTCATGGTAAAGAGATTTGAAAGTTCTTTTCAAGAAACAAACTGTAAATGTTCTCTGCTAAAGCGGTTACCTTGAAACAGAGAGCTGTAACCGTTCGTTGGAGATACTCGTATAGTATACCATAGATGTTCGCAATGAAGGTGGTATGCCCCAACTGGGGGATATTTCGTTCCTGTAAAAGCCTGCTCATGTTTGTCCGTCTCTCAAATCTGGTGAGGAAGAAGGGCAATCTATTGACATCCGACAGGTAAAAAAAGATGCGCGTCCTTGCCCTGTTGTCGACTTGCTGATTGTGTGAGACTATGCTACACTGTAAATGATTGTATGACGATCAGATGAGCAATGTTTGTGTAATGATCTAATAAAGGTGTGGATTTTGTGAATCATCAGGATGATGAGCAATTAGAGCTTTTAAGTCAACTGCTCAATGAGCAACAATTTTGGCAAACCACGCGGAACTACGAGCAAGTGGATAAAGCCCCTCTTGCCAATGGCATATATCAAAAATTAAATGATTGCACTCACGGTTCTCCTTCTCTTATTGAGACTCGTCCTGATGCAGATCGTGAGCGACGTAAAGGGGTCCCAGAAGTCATCTTTGGTGAAACAAAGGGGGCGACCCAGATCATTGCAATGGCGCAAGGGTTACTCGCCGGATCTGGCCGCGCCATTATTAGTCGGATACCAGGTGAGTCAATCGCACTCGTCCAGGCGACGTTTTGTGAATACACTGTTCGTGTATGGAATGCTGCTCGCGCTATGGCTATCTACAGTCCAGACTACGAACGAAAAAGCACAGGAGGACATGTAGGAATTATTAGCGCTGGCACCTCTGATATTCCTGTGGCGGAGGAGGCTGCACTCATCTCGGAAGAGATGGGCTGCCAGATCACATGTATCTATGATGTCGGAGTCGCCGGGTTGCATCGCTTATTGGCTCCTTTGCGGGACTTGCTGTCCAACGAGGTCGATGTGATTGTTGTCGCAGCCGGGATGGATGGTGCCTTACCTTCGGTTGTAGCGGGTCTGGTTCCAGTTCCTGTTATTGGATTACCAACGTCAATTGGCTATGGAATGGGTGGCAAAGGTGTTGCGGCGTTGCTTTCGATGTTGCAAACGTGTGCACCTGGTCTTTCAGTAGTGAACATTGATAATGGCATTGGAGCGGGGATTACAGCCGCACTCATTGCCAATCGTATAGCGCAGGCGCGAGGACGTCAGTCGCAGTAGGGAAGCAGCGAGATGTTCTATATCCAGGATGTCTCACCGCATTGTATGTTGGGTAAATGTGGGATTTCAAGAGAGGCGGGACTTTCTATGGTAAACAGCAAGCGTGGACCAGAACCGGGATCGCAAAAGGCAAAAAATGGCGGCCAGGCGGTACGCGAGAAGTATGGTCCAGAGTTCTACTCAAAGATTGGGAAGAAGGGTGGCGAAACGGTTAAAGAGAAACGTGGTCCAGAGTTCTACTCAAAGATTGGAAAGAAGGGCGGCGAGTCTACGAAGCGTCAGCAGGGGTCAGAGTTTTACTCGAAGATCGGGAAAAAAGGTGGTGAGCGAGGTCGCGCTGCTTCCAGCACCAAGGAATAATATTTGAGAGAGTCTCTACGATTTGTGAGCAAACTGACTTGATGGCATGAGGTTTGTCTTCTTCGTACTGCACACGAAGAAGACAAACCTCATGCCGTCTCTCAGGCTTTACTCGTATCGTTTTAAGAAAGGCGGGACGTCGATGCCTTCATCATCATTGAGTTCCTGCTGATTCCTGGCCATCTCCTGGCGGCGACCCATGCTGCGAATACCACGCAGATCGCTCAGACTACGCTGGCGTGCCGGCGGTACAGATGGACGCACAGGCGGCGGCGGAGTGCGTGGCGAGGAGCGGTGGTGCCGCGCCTGGGGCCCGTGGTGGTGCCATTCTTGGAGGCACTGGCGTCACTGGCAGTGCTGGATTATTTGGTGACACGGATACACCGGATTTGTCCCCTGGCTTACTGTTGGGCGTCTAATTTGCCCTGGTTGATCAAGACGCACAGCCTGAAGCCTTGTTGTAGGCATCTCCTCCATACCAGCCGCAATCAATGTCACACGGATAGCATCATCGAGCGCGGGATCAATCACCGCACCAAAGGTGATGTCTGCCGCATCATCAATAGCCGTGCCAATGCGTTCTGCAATTTCGTTGACTTCAAAAAGCGTCATATCCTCGCCACCACTGATATTGAAAAGAACACGCTTGGCCCCACGAATGGTCACATTGAGAAAACCACCTGCGATAGCCTCCTGGGCAGCCTGTTCTGCACGGTTACGCCCCTTGCTATATCCAATGCTCATCAGTGCCGTCCCGGCTTCACGAAGAACACTACGCACATCAGCAAAGTCCACGTTAACCATACCCGGTACGTTGATCACCTCAGCAATTCCCTGGACGCCCTGGCGCAAAACATCATCGGCGACCTTAAAGGCTTCAGACAGGCTACGATCTCTGGCTACGGTCGTCAACAGGCGATCATTGGGAACTGTAATCAGTGCATCGATCTCTGCACTAAGCTCTCCTAAACCCTGTTCGGCCACACGTCGCCGTCGAGAACCCTCAAAAGTAAACGGGTATGTTACAATGCCAACGGTGAGAGCGCCCAGCTTTTTTGCAATTGAAGCAACCACAGGAGCGGCACCTGTACCTGTACCTCCACCCATACCAGCAGCAATAAACACCAGGTCAGCATCACCCAGAGCAGCACGAATTTCTGCGGCGCTTTCAGTGGCAGCACGCATACCTATGGCCGCATTGCCTCCAGCCCCCAGACCTTTTGTCTGGTGTTGACCCAGGCAGATACAATGGTTGGCCTGTGAGAGGGCTAACACCTGGGCATCAGTGTTCATAGCAACGAAGCGCACGCCGCGTACTCTCGCATTTATCATACGACTGACTGCATTCATACCACCACCACCAACGCCCACCACCACGATATCGACATGGTGCTGTGCCTCAGTAAGTGGTTCAAAGGAATGCCTGGAAGAAATGGCGTCCTCGCCCGTGTTGCGCTGATCCCAATTTGGCCGATTTCGCTCTTCCTGTCGGTGGAGATCCTTTCTTTCCACCTCATGTCGAAGCACGGCCCACTGGTCCTCTTGCCCATCATACACGTCTGGTTGTACTTTAGCCTTCTCTACCCATTGCCCCTGGGTGATGTCGCGCTTGTATGCATCGTGGGATATTGGCTGCATGCACACCCCCATTTCCTCTCATCGGACCATACGGCACAGAGACCCCAGCTTTGAGGCAGAGTGAATCGGTGCCGACTCGTCTCGCATGTTCTCTCTCTGCGACTGGTCAAGCCCTCGCCTTCAGTGTGAGGGTACCTGTTGTTAAAAGCTTTCCATTTGCATTGTAACAAGAGTGTCAAGTATGTACTTCACGCCTGATCTTATTGTTTTGCAAATGATTTGCCTCATACTTTAGATAACGTATGAGAGAAGGGAAAATGATATAGTTACAGGAGAAAATTGTGGTGAGATGATGAAACTGGTGATACAGTCAACTCTGGTGGAACATATACAGGGCTTGATATATGTTCCACCAGAATTATTTTGTAAGATTACTCTTTTTTCAGAGAGAGTCCAGCACCTGTCTTGGTTGCCTTTTTCTCCCTCTGTGCTTCTTTCTTCTGTTTATTAGATTTGGGAGGTGCCTTCTGCACCTTTTTTTGCTCTTTATTTGCCACGAAACGTTCCTCCTAATCTCATTGTACGGATCACTACCGATCTCTTTCGAATACACCTATTGTACCAAATTCTTAAAGGAAGAGGTAGCTTCCAGGATTTTCACGTTCGATTGTACTGTTCGTGTAATCGCTTTTCCTCAAAACTAACCATAGCATGCGTCACCATACGGATCACGCCTCCAATATCCATGGGTTTGCGTAGTTGATAAATCCCTCGTTGCTCTAACTCCTTGCTCGGCAAGGCTGCGCTCATCATAACGGCAGGAATCCCACGTGTCTCCTCTACCTGCTGAAGGTGATCATACAACTCTAATCCATTCATTCCAGGGAGCCGATAGTCCAATAACAGAAGACATGGGCGAATGTGAGGGGCTTGCTCTAGAGCTATTTGACCATTGTCTATGCTCTTTGTATGATATGGCGTCTCCTCTTCGATAATTTCTTGAAGAAAATATCTGATATCTTCGTCATCTTCGACAATTAATATTGTGTTGTTCTGCGGGCTTTGTGCCGCTGGTGGAATAACTTCACGAGGCATGACAAACTCCTTCTGGCATACAATGGATGAGCAGTGTAAATAGTACTATACTGTAATGTAACGGACGTAAGGCATGATTGGTGACGTGCAATTGGTGCATTTGTGTATAGATTTTCTGCTCTTCACTCATCCGTAGGGGTAGGTCTCATTCTCACTATCTTTCCAGGGGTGGCTCTAACCACTTTAATTGGCTCTCCGATGGCGCAAATGCGGCAATAGCATCTAATATATCAATAGGCGTTTTTTTATGCAACAGAAGCTCTGTACAAAATGGCTGAATAAAGCCTTCTTCTGCCGCATGGGTGACAAGGGCCAGCAGTGGTGTAAAGTAGTCTGCAACATTAAGCAACCCGATAGGCTTACTATGAAGTCCAATTTGTGCCCAGGTAGTGATCTCGAAGAGTTCATCGAAGGTACCAAAACCTCCTGGCAACGCAATAAAGCCATCAGAGAGGTCTGCCATCAATGCTTTACGCTCATGCATACTATTAACCTGGTGTAGCGTTGTCAGGTTTTGGAGTGCTACTTCGCGTTTGAAAAGTCCACGAGGTAGCACGCCAATAGCTTCACCTCCTGCCGCCAGCACTGAACTGGCGACGATGCCCATTAAACCAACACTTGCACCTCCATAGACAAGCCCCAATCCACGTGCTACCATTGCCTGACCGAGACCGTGTGCTGCCTGTTGATACTCTTGACGTATGCCTTTGTTCGATCCCGCGAAAACACAGATACGATGCATATCTGTTCCTTTCTGCTGCTTGAGTATTGATTTCCATACCCTGGCATGGTAACACAGGTTTGCAAGTCCTGTACTCAAGCCAGTGACAGGTCAGCTTCCCCTTCCCTGGAGTATGCAGACCTGTCACTGGCATCCTTAGCGGATATACCTTCAGAGAATCTGGTTGCCGAGGTTATCAATCGGCACTCCAGTCCTCACTTCGCGTGTTACGGTACTGCTTGCTCGATCGCTTCTTCGTACTCCACCGCAACTCCTACTGAGCGATAACCGAATAGCGGTAAGAGAGGTGAAGCCATCATCGTAGTAACTACGGCCATGATAACGAGCATAGCAAACACTGTTGGTGAGAGCACTCCCAATGAAAGCCCAATGTTCAGGACAATCAGCTCAACCAACCCTCGCGTATTCATCAACACCCCAAGGCTGAGAGCTTCTTTCCATGACTCACCCAGAGCTCGCACAGAGAGGGTCCCGCCGAGGATTTTGCCTACACAGGCGATGGCTAAGATGAGAAGGCAGATAAGCCAGAGCGTGGGACCTTGAATAAGTCCAATCTGAGTTCGGAGTCCACTAAAGACGAAGAAGAGTGGCAAAAAGAGGAGATTATTTACCTGATCGACACTACGGATCTGCCGCGTGAAGGCCACATTGCGTGGCAGGATGATTCCCGCAAGAAATGCGCCAAAGACTGGATGAATCCCAACGGCGTTCGTCGTATATGCTGAAGCTAATAGAACGATAAGACTAAGCGCAAGCAGGAATTGCTTTGATGGAATACGTTTGGCAGCTAAGTTGAGTAACGGACGTATGCCAAAGAGCATAACTGCGGCAAAGAGGATGGTGTACCCAACAGTGAGCAGTGCTGATATGTTTCCCTGTCCGTGGATGACCGCAACGACGAGAGCTAAGAGACACCAGGCAATCACATCACCAATAGAGGCACTGGTAAGTGCCAACATGCCAATTTTCGTACCAAGCATCTTCTTCTCTGCCAGAAGCCGTGCCAGTACTGGAAATGCAGTGATGGATATTGCGGTTCCTACAAGAAGGATAAATGAAAAAGATGTTGCCTTCGGTCCCGCAAAGCCTGGATACAGGTAGAAGCCGAGAATGCCTCCCAGGACGAGTGGCAGGAGCATGCTGCTCAATGATATCACGACAGCACTACGACTCTGACGAAGCATCACATGAACATCGAGTCTGGCCCCCAGTGAGAACATATAGAGTATCAGGCCAATATCACCCAGTGTCTGGAGTGTTGGAAGCGTGCTTGCTGGAAACAACAGTGTTTCGAGTTTGGGCCAGAATGCACCAAGAAGCGATGGGCCCAGGGCAAGTCCCGCTAATATCTCACCGATAACCCACTGCTGTCCAATACGCTGGCTAATGTAGCCAAATAGTTGTACCACAAGCAAGATGACAATTAATTGGAGGAGAATTTGTCCTGTGAGCATTGTGCCTCCTTTATCCAGGGAAGTTGCACCCCAGATTTTTTGTTTGGGCAAACTCTTGTCATAAGGCGGCGAAGTTGTTCTTAACGATGCAGCGGTGCATGTGTTTAAATGTCCTCTCAAGTATAACTTTTGGTTACTCATAAATACAAGACTCCCTGAAAGGTCTGGCTCTTTTTGCTGAGATAGATAGGGGTTATAATTGGCATGAGAGATGATCAATAGTCTCTCAATCTCATCAAGGACAGCGCAAATGTCAAAAGAAGACCTTAACCAGGATACTCAAAGTTCCTCACCTGAGATCACTGAGATGGCTTTTATGCATGCTCGTGCCACTGACAAAGACTACATCTTATCAGAATCTGAACGGGAGATAGTAGCTACAGCCAGTAACGCATTTAAACACGCTGATGCAATAATCGTGCGCTCAGGAGGGAAAGCTGGTAGATTGGGGGAGTGTATTATTGGAACGGCTCTTCTCGAAGCTCTTCTCCTTGCTCTCCGTTCTATTGGGAAAGCTGGTATCTCCCTGAACATCATGGTTGATGAAGCTGCGAGAGGATTATTTGCTGAGAGAGACTATCGGGAAAAATATTGGGATGATATTACTATTAGTCACCTCCCTCCCGATCAAGATGCAACAGAGATCATAGCCTCTCAAATGGAGGTGAACAATATCCTCATACTCGATTTCCATGGAAAAAATGACGGTATGCCTTGCTTACAGATTGCAGCAAGTCAATCCGTTCAACCCAAAAGATTGTCACTCTGAAGCATCTCTTTAGAGTGGGAGTGAGAAGTTATGCTCATCGTGGCCCTGAGAGAAGATATGCCGACTTTATAGAGGATCTTTTTGGTTTGCCAGAGCAGTCCATTGATGGTCTGCAAGCTCAACCACGTATGCTACTTTCGAGGGAAGATGACGAGAGGTATGCGCTTTTAGCAGAAGAATTTAAGCTAAATCTGGCTGCAATCCAGGTTATGTGCTTTTTTCAATCGGTTGTGATCGCAAAATGTTATGAGAGGTGGGATGAGGTAATGATCATGCTCTGTGATTATGTTGCACAAAATTTTCCTCAGAAAAAGATAGATTTCTTTATCGCATGCGGACCTGATGAAGAGCAACCAGAGGGTTTAAGAAAGCATGATTTAGTGGAGGAATTCCACGATTTTACTGGCATAGCCAATAATGCCCGCTTTTTAGTATATGAAACGCCTTCATTACGTGATCTTGCAATACTCACAAAACATGCTACGCTCGTGCTATCTAATGATACAGGACCAGGTCATATTGCGGGCGCTCTCCAGATTCCTACCATAGTTCCCTATCTCCCAGGAAATATCTACTCAAAGCAAGTCTGGTCGTCTTCTCTCTGGCATCATGGAGTGACATTGGACCCAAATCCATTTACGTTTCGGCAAATAGAAGCCGCTATTCTATGGCAGAGAACAGACATTATTAATAGTATTCCCTCCGAAGATCTCGGCTTCGCGGTGATTAAAAGCCTGCCTCTTGAATTTCAGATCCCACATTCTTAATCAGGCATCTTCTTGAGGGGATTTAGGAGTGAGTGGTGGAAGAGAGGGGAGAGATGGCGGGAAAGGAACTCCCGGTGGTATAACCTTCCCCGTTTCAGGATCAAGCATGATTGGATAAATTGGGGGACCGGGCGGATAACCAGGAAGAGGAGGCATCATTCCCCCGGCGACTATTCGCTCGTAGGTTACTCTGATAATGGGAAACAACAGGGACAAAGGAGCCAGAACCTTCGACGCTGGCACAATCCGCTCTTTTTCGCCGATACGCCATCCTCGACGCGTCCAAAAAACAGAGTCAATGAGGAAAGGAAGCCACGTGATGTATCTTCTTGTTTCTCTTTCCATACGTGCCATTTTTAAACTCCTTGTGCTCATAAATTGTCGCCAGAGGGCTTTCATCTCGTTTGAGATTGCAAAAATATCATCACTCACAGACGCGTCAGCCAGAACAGCCAGCCTGGAATTGGCCCCTTGAAGAGTAACAACGGTGGATATTCCACTTCCACAACGGTAGTGGAATATCCACCGTTGTTACTCTTCAAAAACTATCTTCAACTTTCCCAGGAGTTACTTCTCCACAGGCACTCGATGAAACGTGACCACTTCTTTGAAGTCGTGTAAGTACTCTCTCACTTGCTCAAAAGACAATAGCTCTTGCTTTTTTCCCTTGTTCCACTCCTCTCTATCCAGAGTCCCTACGACTTGATAGTCGCTGCCAATAGCCTCCGGGTTAATCCCCATAAATTGGGTGACAAGCTGCGCTTCTAGCTGATCCTGGTGAACAATCAGCAAGCCACAGACATAGCATAATCGGCATATCTTCTCCAATATGGTTATATGACCGGGGTTCACGTGAATGACCAGGGAGAACTTGCGGGGTCGAGTCTTGATATTACAACGTGGACAGATTGTAAAACGTGTATCCCGGTGCGTGTTCAGGAAGAAGTCGTAACGTGGGGGTCGTTTTCCAAGCTGTCTCGAGGTGCTTGTCACGACATGCCCAACCTTCTCAATGAGAGCACTGGAGGTCACTTCACCTTCCTCGTCCTTCTCATACAGGGCAAGAGATTGTTTCACATCCCCTTCCTGAGACGGATTGATCAATTTATGCTGTGGGGGTCTCTTTGAGTGTCGAATTTCCGGCAACTTTTTCAAATTATCGCGTGCGATAGGATAGTCTGGATCAATAGTGAGTGCTTGCTTGAGGACGCCTTCCGCTTCATCATAACGGAATTGCATCATCAGGCAGACACCCAGGTTTCCCCAATACGATGGTATGCGGCTCTTCGTCTCGGTAAGTTGTCGGAAGAGCAGTTCGGCCTCTGGCCATTTCCCTTGCTTCACCAGACTCATTGCTTGCGTGAAACGCTCTTCTCTTTCAGTATATTGCTCAAGTGTGATATCCGTTTCGTGCATCTGCATGACTTCTTGAAGTTCCTGACGGCTCTCCTCCAGTTGTGCGGCGAACTTGCGGGCTATTTCGCTCGTATCGCTCTTTGTGAGTTCGACCGCACGCTCAAAATTCCGCACAGCTTCAGCAGCACGTGCCATAAAGGAACAGGCCAGGCCACGGTTGTACCATAACTCGGCCATTGTGGGATCAAGACCGATCGCTTCGCCGAAAATATCATAGCTTTGCTGATAATGTTTCAGCATGCCATGTGCAAGCCCCAGCGTCACGAGTATCTCCATATGCATTTCTGAATGTCTGGGCAGAGAGTTGAGCAAGGGTTCGCAGGTGCTGATGGTGCCTGCAAAATCGCCTATGAGCATCTGCTGTCTGGCATATTGAAAACGACTAAGCAATCGTTCGTGTATCTGCGATGATATCGATGCCCTTTGTGGCAATTGTTTCATTGACCTTGCTTGTTGATCTCGCCTTGATTGTTTTGTTCTCTTTGATTTTTTCGACATACTTCTTCCCACTCTGCTTGAATTTCCTGTCGAGGCAGGATGAGTGAGCCATTTTGCTATGTGACGCTGCTATTGTATCCATTCTGGCCTTTTTTGCAAGCCTTCATCTCATTCGACGTTTCTTTTTCTTCCTATCTAGCAGTCAGAAATTCATGGGTTATGGTTATAACCGACTCCTATTATATACACTTTTCGCTTCAAGACCTTTACAGAATATCACACAGAATTGGGTACTAACATTTGATATCGCACGCCCGGTTTTTTCTCATCAGAATACATCTACTATATCTTGTCTTCTATAATAAAATCATGATTAATCGTCTTCTTCCGTAGATATTGTTTAATTTCTGTAGTGGAGCAAAAGAGCGAGCATCACATCCAAATTTCATTTGGACGAATCCAAAAAATCTCCTATTGCCTCGATAAATTGCTTCTGTCTCAAAATGAAAAATAAATGGCCGCCAGGAAAGGTAAGCATTTTTGAACCCTTTATTCCGCTCTGCATTGCTTCGGCCAGATGATAGGGAGCGGTTTTATCTTTCCTTCCGTGCAGGATGAGCGTTGGCATATGAATCTCGCTGAGCCTGTCCATACAATCATAGGCTCGTGATGCCTCAAGCTGCCGGACAACGGCATAATATGGATGCGGACCTCTTACCATCGGTATTTTAAGCATGAGGCTGACCCGCAGACGCGACCAGGTCGTCGGAGTCCCTTTCAGACTCTTCACAATCGTCGAGACGAGGATCAGGCTTTTGACTTGCTGGGGATACTGGAGCGCCAGGGCCACGGCAATGCGCCCTCCCATGGATGTGCCAAGAATATGCGCCTGTTCGATACCCAGCGCATTTAGCAGCCCTGCCGTGTCGTCAGCCATCATTTCTATGGAGTAGGGTATATCCGGCTTGTCGGTCTGCCCCACGCCGCGATTGTCGAATGCGACGACCTGATATTTTTCCACGAGCGTGGGAATGATTCCCCGATACAGGGTATGATCGCTATTCAGCCCCGCAATCAGGACCACTGGCTCACCTTCACCGTGGATCTCATAATACATCGTGATATCGTTGACGTTTATGGCTGGCATGTTCTCTTCCTCTTTTTTGATTGCTATAATCAATCACTTACAATGGAAGTATATCTTGTTCAGTTCAGTATTGTCAGGGATGTGACAGGAAAAGGCAGAGAAAGAAAGAAACCAATGAGTCATCCCGAACTTTTGAAAAAGTTCGGGATCACTCATTAAGCATTTATGCCAGAATCTGAGGCATACCTCATTATCAGGAGGCAGCAGGAGAGGCAACCTCGCCCTCCGTTTCTGATGAGGAGTCGCTGGGATCATAGTCTGCGACTTCGTAGAGGAAGCGTGTCCCACCAATCAGCTTACGATTATAGGATGTACTCTGGACAAAGACACGATATTCTTCCAGTTGAGTTGGTCGGATGCGTGCATTCTCGCCGATGGGCAGGCCCAACATGACGCGTGCCTGATTTCCGGCAAAGAGATCCCCTGTCGCACGGTGCTGCAAGACGATTTCTTTGCGGGCCTGGATAGTCTCCGTCTTAGTAAATTCATAGAAGCCCTTGCCCGCTTTAAAGATCAGTCCGTTACGTTGCGCAAATTCCTGGATGGACACAAACTCATCAACTTCCAGGACCTGGAAGCGTCCAGAGGGTACCGCACGCAGATCTACTGGTCCCGCCTCTGCAACCAGATCACGTCCCTGCATAGTGGCAAAGGCACGCTTGAGCGAACGACTCATGCGCCCCTCACGCTGAACCTCTTGCTCATACGTCTGGAGTTTGGCGTCAGTATCTTGTCGATAACAGATTGCCATGATCATATCGGTAATTTCGGAAAATTGGTCCAGGTTCAGATGGAAGCCACCCGACACATTTGCCAGCTCTCTATAAAATGGCGTCGCGTGACGGCGATTGAGTGCCTGGACTGCATAGACACTGATACCACGAGCTGTCAGTGTCGCAATTTCGGTACGCCAGTTCAGGCGTTGGGGATTCGCTGCTGGGGGATGAGGAACATCATCACCAATCAATACAAAGACGCGAGTTGCATCAGGACGCCAGGCAAGTTCCTGTGCCTCGTGAAGCACCAGTTCATAGCATTCCGGGGCATCGCCTCCGCCCGTTGCCTGGGTATGCTCAACAAAGCTCGTAATGGCTGCTGTATCATATGTGAGATCGAGGTGTTGGGTGACATATGTGTGACCAGCGTCGCAATAATCCCCATGCGCAATGATACCGATGCGGATACCTGGCAATTCACCCATCAGACGGTTGACCGCTGCCTTGACTTTACGGCGCACCTGAGTGAGGACAGGATACATGCTTCCAGTTGTATCAAAACTGATAACCACATCAATAGGATTTGTGACGGTTGTCTCCATTTGTTAGCCCTCCACGATATTATAGTAGCATTTCGTACTCTGCTTATTTATTCTTTTTCAGCATACTCAAAATGGAAGAAGAGCCAGGATTCTTACCATAAGGACTCTCCTCATAGCTAGAAGATGATATAATACCAGTGAGGAAGGAGCAAAACAATGGCCGTACAGCACGAACACTGGATTAGTCCGGAAAAATACCTGGAGATAGATCGGGCCAGCACCGACGTAAAATATGAATACATAGACGGCCATATGTATGCTATGTCAGGCGGGACGCGTGCCCATGCAGCTATTGCATACAACATGGCAAGTCTGCTAGACAGGCACCTGGAAAACGGCCCCTGTCGTTTCTTCCAATCAGATGTCAAGGTACAGGTCACTGAAAAGAAATACTTTTTACCCGGATGTCGCATAAGTTGCAGTCCGGAGGATATACCAGACCAGGAAGATATTATCTATTTTCCCAGGCTCATCGTAGAAGTACTTTCCCCCAGCACAGAAATGTTATCGCGGGAAAAAGTTTACCTACTATCAGCAGGTCCAAAGCATCCAGGAATATGTTTTAATTAGCGCTGAGTATCAAAACGTAGAGATATTCCAACGCCAGAAAGATGGGAGGAAATGGACCTACCAGCAGTTTGGATCAGGTCAGGAGGTAGAACTGGCAAGTATTGGCCTCACGTTTCCCATAGCAGCACTCTACAAGCGCACTCAGATACCTGAGCAGGAGGAGAATTTATGAGACTAACTATTATCCAGGTTGATGCCTTTACAGCTACACCTTTTGCGGGTAACCCTGCGGCAATATGTGTCTTGCCAGAGCCACGTAGCGACCAGTGGATGCACAATGTGGCAATGGAAATGAATCTCTCCGAGACAGCATTTCTTTTACGTCAAGCGGATGGCTTCAATCTGCGCTGGTTTACTCCTGTCGCTGAAGTTGACCTCTGTGGACATGCCACCCTTGCGAGTGCCCATGTATTATGGGAGTCAGGTCAACTCCAACCAGAAGAGCAGGCCCGTTTTCACACACGTAGTGGACTTTTGACGGCTGATCGTAAGGGAGAGTGGATCGAACTCAATTTTCCAGCCAAACAGGAGATGCCAGTAGATGCACCTCATGGTCTATTGGAAGCCCTGGGTGTCACCGCAACCTATGTGGGTAAGAATCAGTTTGATTATCTGATCGAGGTTGAGTCGGAAGATATTGTGAGAGCTATCAAGCCCAATTTCTCAGATCTACAGAGTGTACCCGCTCGTGGTGTGATGGTTACCAGTCGTGCCACCACGCCAGGATATGATTTCATCTCACGTTTCTTTGGTCCACGGGTGGGAGTGAACGAAGACCCTGTTACAGGCTCCGCCCATTGTTGTCTTGCTCCCTACTGGAGTCGCAGGCTTAGCAAACAAGCCATGGTTGGCTACCAGGCTTCGCCACGCGGTGGCGTTGTACGTGTATATGTGAAAGGGGATCGTGTGATTTTCTGGGGGACAGGCTGTGACGGTAATGCGTGGAGAATTGGCAGATGTCGCCGTCAATCCCTGAACTCGACGTAAAAGCATAACTCTGATACAATTTCATTAGATAATGAAACATCAGGAGGGTTTTTATGATCGAAACAAGCGCCCAGGAGGGTTGGCCAAGACTGCCGATGCAGGGCGTTCCTCAGCCGACACGCGACGAGGTGTTAAATCTCCCACGCGTGCATATATCCAGGCATCCGGTAATGGCTCATAAAATGACGACGTTACGCGATAAGACGACACTACCGCCCGACTTCTACCGTCTGGTGAAAGAGATTGGAGCACTCCTCGCATACGAGGCGACGGCATCACTGACCCTCAAGAGAGGCACCATTGAAACACCCCTGGAAGCAATGGAGGGCTATAGTCTGGCAGGTGGTATTGGTGTCACGCCCATTCTACGCGCCGGCCTTGGTCTGGCAGAAGGATTTCGTGAGGTATTTTCCGATGTACAGACCTGGCACCTGGGACTACGCCGCGATGAGCATACATTGCAAGCACTGGAGTACTATAACCAGTTGCCACACAAGGTAAACCTCCAGGTATGTTATGCCATAGACCCTATGCTAGCAACAGGGGGATCAGCTATCGATGCCATCAACATCCTCAAGCACCGGGGCATCCCACGTATTTCCTATGTAGGCATTATTGCCGCTCCGTATGGACTTTTACGCTTATCGCAGGCCCACCCCGATATCGATATCTACATTGGAGCACTCGATGAGAGGTTAAACGACCTCGGATATATTGTGCCAGGCCTGGGAGATGCTGGAGACCGCCAGTTTGGAACATTTTAAAATAGGTCTGGCTCTTTAGAAGAGGCCGCCAGCCTGCATAGCATTACACACTAGAAGGACTGATATTTGTGTTGACATCTCCAGATGCTCCTTTGCCAGAAGACAACCAGAACCCAACGACCCCTTCTCAAGAAGAGGAAGACACGCTTTCTCCAACCGAACATACAGCATCGGCAGAGATAGCAACGGAGCAACCGCTCTTGTCTGAGTCGCTCCTACCACCAGAGGCACAGGGTGAGACACATGGTGGACCGCTTGGCTGTTGCCTTGGAACAGTCGTCGGATTATTGCTCACCTTCCTACTTATCACCAGCATCTCAGTATCTTTATCCAATGGAGGCTTTCTCGGTTTCGCGACACTTCCAGGAGCAATTATTGGGGCCATTCTCGGTGGTTTTTTTGGGTGGAAGATCGGCAAATTGATCTATCGGGAATACGAATTGAGTCCGAGGCAGAAGCAGAAACTTGCGCAACTGGAACGGAAACAGAAACCAGGCTTCCACCATGCCCGTATTCAGAAAGGAAAATGCCTTCCGCCAGTGAATACCTCTTCCTAGTCCTGAGATTCCTGACTGATGCGGAACATTGAAAGACGAGAGCGCAGGGAGTTGGTTAACTCAACCAGATGAGAGAGGGATTGCTGCATCTCTCGCATATGTTGTGTAATATCAGCAGTCATCCGTAGAATTTCGCCAACCGCACTCACAACGAGTTGTGATCCTTGTACCTGATTCTCTGCTGTGGCACAAATGCCCTGGATCAGATTTGCTAATTGTTCAGTGATCACACTGATCGCTTCCAACGCAACACCTGTTTGAGTTACCAATTCAGTCTGCATCACAACCTGCTGGGTACTCTGCTCAACACTTTGCGAAACGGCAGTTGTTTCCTGTTGAATTGTACGGATATATGTACCAATATTCTGCGCAGCCTCAGCACTGCTGAGGGCTAATGTTCGTACCTCTTGCGCAACTATCGCAAAGCCTTTGCCATGTTCCCCCGCTCGTGAGGCTTCGATAGCAGCATTGAGCGATAAATGGTGCAAGCGCATAGTCAGGTCAGTACTGGCTAAGACCGTCTTATTAATCTCATGCCCACTCTCACTCAGACGCTTCATCGTACGGGCTGATTGCATTGTTGCCTCTCGCACCATCGTCATCCCGTCTACGGCACGATCAACCGCTCCCTGTGCTTCCAGGGTGACCTCTACTGCTTCAACAGCGGTTTTTGATAAGATGCCAGCACGATCAGACACATAATGCATCATGTCTGCGATTTCACCAACGACATAGGAAATCTGATGAACCTGCCGCTCCTGCTGACCAGTATCACGTACCAGAAACTCAGAGGTATGCTGTACATTCCGCATATGCTCATCGACACCCTGCGTTACCATTTGCATGCTTCCTAAGATGCCACTGATTTCTTCGACCATTGTATTGATAGCATCTGCAATAGGTTGCAACTTTGGGTGAGCAGGGTGGGTACGCTTACGCAGATCCCCACGCTGAATCTGCTCCATATCCTCTCTTAGAAGCATAATACTCTCTTCGAGAGCCACACGTTCCTCTTCGCGCTCCCGGAAGATACGTGCATTTTCAATAGCAACAGCCGCCTGGCAAGCAAAAAGCTCCAGGACCTCTATGGTCTCCAACGTCGGCACCTTGCCATCTTCCGGGTCATCGACAGAAAAAAAACCTAGCGGAGCTTGATCTCCACGATTAAATAAAGGCACAATCAGAACATCCTCAGGATGCCAGCCACCATCATTGCGCTCATCTATAGTTTTGCTCACAACGACAGTTGTCCCCGAAAAAATCCCGATATGCTCATGAGAAATAAAGTAGCTCTGACTGATACGAAATTCTGGACGCATGACCCGAACCATCTTCTCAATAGGATCATGTGTCTCTCGCAACAACTGCTCCATCTCTTCAGAGATGCCGGCAAAAGCTACTCGCGACAGGCGATCCCCCTCAACTAAACTGATGGAGAGCATACGAAAGCCTGTACAGTTCGTAATAGAGGCTGCAATCTGCTGAAGCACTTCATGTAGACTGATACCAGCCCGTAGGATGTTAGCCATACGAAGCAATTCTCTAATCTGGCGAGCATGTTGTTGGGCCTCAGAAGTATTTGTGAGGCCTGGCCCCTCTGGCTGAACCTTAGCAGATAAAGTCTGTCCGCGCTCCCACTGAGTTTGATCAGCAGGTGGACGAAAGCGGACACGTAAAGGAACATACCGACCTTGCGACGTTTGTTCCGACATCAGCTATCCCCACTTTCTCTTTCTTGAGTAAAACGGTTACGGGCTTGTGAACCGCGCCCCTACGTCAGGCCTTTTTTTCTGTGCAAACAGTGACGTGTACCCTGGGATGGACTAACTATACAACAGCGTTGAGTTCGCTTATAATGATCTTACTCGGCACAAATATTTTTGTCAAGCTTGACACATTCGGGCACTTTTTCCTTTCAAGGGAAAAACCTTCAACGCACTGATGAATAAACTGAAGAGCAGTGTCCTGTCTAGTGCAGACACCTTGTCTTACAAGGAGCAGGTATGCGTAACCTCCCAAATCTACTAAGCTTAAGTCGTCTTGTTGCTACTGTTGTGGTATTTATATTGGTTCTCGTCAACCAACCCTGGGCATTCCTGGTAGCAACAGCATTGTTTTTTCTGGCCTCCATCACCGATCTTCTTGATGGCTATCTGGCTCGGCGACTCAAAGTGGTTTCTTCGCTCGGCGTTTTTCTAGACTTGACTGCCGATAAAGTGTTTGTGGCAGCGGTCCTCATTGCCCTGGTACAAATCGCACTCGTTCCAGCATGGGTGGTATTTATTATTATTTCACGCGAGTTCCTCGTCACTGGTTTACGCTCTATGGCAGCCGCAAAAGGAAGAGTCATTCCTGCCGGTGTATGGGGAAAGCAGAAAACCTTTATCACGCTCCTGGCTATAGGTGCTTTGCTGCTGGCAAAAGGACTGAACGCACATTTGCTCTCTTTATTTCCGCCTATACATATTATCGACAACCATGCCCTGGTATTCAGTGAGATCCTCCTTCTGGTTGCCGATGCGCTGATTATTCTGGCAACAATCTGGACAGTCGTCTCTGGCATCGAGTATATGATTGGTGCCCTGCCAATTTTCCAAAATGAGCAAGAGACCGGGTAACGGCTCGGATCTCCTCGCCACCTGCGGTGGCTAGCTTTTGTTTAGAGTGAGTTTTGTGGCCTGTGTGTCAGAAGCTGCGCCGCAGCTTCTGACACACAGGCCACAAAACTCACTCAATAGGTCCTGCGAAGTGCCTATGGCGCTGAGGAGTCTGGAAACAGGAGCCTGAATGCATTACACTGATACATTGGAAGATGTGCCCGTAGATGTTGCCGGAACCACTTCTTTCTGCCCTAGCTTACGCTCTTTCCCAGACAGTAAGCGAGTGATGTTGTCAGAATGGAACAGGATAATGGCGAGAGGTGCCAGTACCATAAAGATAAACTGGGCAAAGGTCACACGGCCTATGAAAGCAGGGTTGGCCAGACCGAGAAAGTAAAAAGCTATCCCACAAATCATCGTCGTCAGACAACCAACAATCGAGCCAAGGGAAACATAGCGTGAGATGCCAATGGTACTAAAGCAGGTAATAGCAGCAATTAAAAAGGTCAACGGCGAAAATATAAGGAGGGCACCAGCTCCCGTTAAGACTCCACGACCACCCTTAAAGCCAATGAAGACAGGATAACAGTGACCTACAAAGGCTGCCAGCCCCATGATAAGGGGTCCCCAACCACCAACCTGAAAGAAGGGCACAAAGGTAGCAAGAAGGGCTGGACCAATCCCTTTTGAGATATCGAGAATAAAGACAATGCCAGCGGGAAATTTGCCAAGCGTGCGCAACACATTGGTTGCTCCAGTCTTGCGACTCCCATATTCACGTATATCAAAATCCTTGCCACGGAGTATTTTGCCCATCCAATAGCCGGAGGGAAGTGAACCCCATAAATATGCGATGATGGTAGTCAGCAAGAGTGAACCGATGATACCAGGCATCATAGCCTCCTTAACAGCCTTTGCTCTCAGGGTGAGGGATATCTTGATCACCCCTTGCCCAATTATAGACTCATTTCCATCAAATTACCAGTTACCCTCTTTTCCTGATTCCTCACTGCCTACGGCAGTTCGCAAGCAATGAGTCATCCCGAACTTTTGAAAAAGTTCCCAAAACCGGGGCAGGGTTTCTGGGTTGGGACACCCCAAGCCCTGGCAGGGAAACCCTGCACTCCCGCTTGCCAAACAGGTCAAAAGGGCATTTCATGTCCCGGAAAAGTTCGGGATGACTCATTAGAGTGCACCACCTGCGGTGGCCAGGAGACCCGAAGAGACACCAGGATGACTCATGGCAACTGCAAATGACGAGGAAACCTGAAGAGTTACGGGAAACATTAGTGATCAGGGAATGTGTTACAGAAGCCATTGACCGTCACTCATCCAGAGAATATTGTCAACGAGATATACACTACCAACCTGGGCAGAAATGGTTAAGAGAGTTCCGGGGGTAGCCTCACGTACGTCCATAAATGTATCAGGATGGCAAACTTTCACATAGCTGAGCGAGACCAGAGATCTAGTAGACACAAGATCTCCCATAACTTTTTCAAGCGCCAGGGCACGCCGCTCACCACGCTCAATCAGGTTTTTCCCCTTGAGCAAGGCCTGATAGATCACAGTCGCCGCCTCTCGCTCTTTCCGAGAGAGTGCAAGACAACGGTTACTAAAAGCCAGCCCATCACGTTCACGTAGGGTTGGTAACACGCACAAATTCACATCTATATTGAAATCTCGTATCAGTTGACGTACGACAGCAACCTTTTGAGCATCTTTCTGCCCAACATAGATCATATCTGGTCGTACCAGTTGCAATAACTTTGTCATCGTTGTCGCGAATTCTTGCAACTCCTTGAAGGTGCTGGCTCCCTCAAGTTGTTCCACCAGTGAACCAGGAGAAGTCACATAAGTGGCAAACCCTGGGGGATACAGCTCCTCAATAGCCGGAATAAAGACAATATCCACTCCTATACGAGCCAGTTGTTGCAGATCGTACGTCTGACTTCGTGCATGCTTTGCACTCTTATGATAGGCACTCGATTGTTCTGGCTTCAGCAAGATACACACAATACAAACTTCACACTCTTCAAGGGCTGCACGGATAAGTGCTCTATGTCCTTCATGAAAAGCACTCTTAATGGGCACAAAGCCAACCGTGCCACCTGTAAGCCAGCCACGAGCCGTTTCGATCATTTCGTTCAGGCTCTCAATGATTCGCATGTTAGTTTCCCATGTGATCCACACATCCTGATACTGGAAATCTCTGCCTATGGATCATTTTTTACAAAATTTGTTCAAAGAATCCGTGAACGGATACTGCTTAACGGCGCATTGTTAGTGTGCATAACGTATAGCACCTATCCTGGTAACATGCTATACTACAATACAACGCCATGTTGTAAGGAGGTAGCATATGCGTAAACTTTTCAGGGGTCTCTCAAAACTCCTTGTTTTTAGCTTTTTCGGCGGGTTGCTAGCTATCCTTCGCTATATCCTGAGTACGCCTCAGCCGCTAGAAAGTGTGCTGCCAGGAGAGGCTCATATCTACACATGGAGACAGGGCCATATCTTTTATAAAGTTTTGGGTCCAGTTGATGCCCCTCCATTAGTGCTGCTCCATAATCCAGAGATTGGTGCATCCTCCTACGAGATGCGGCACATTATGGAAGGATTGGCTCAGCATTATCGTGTCTACGGGCTTGATTTGCTTGGCTTTGGTTTGTCAGATCATCCCCGGATTGATTACTCTGCTAATACATACGTCACGTTGTACCAGGATTTTCTCAAAGAAGTTGTCAGACAGCCAGTCATCCTACTGGCCAGCGGGCTGAGTTGCAACTACAGTGTGGCGCTCGCTACCATAACCCCCAACCTTTGTACACGTTTAATCCTCCTTTCCCCCACTACGCTATTTGAGAGGAGAAAACAGATACCCTGGTTGACATGGTTGATACAAAACCCAATCATCGGCCTCGTCATCTACTCAATCTTCACACCGCGTTTTGTGCTCCGTCGAGTCATAGCGCAACAAAGAAGATTTGACCACAGCAACATTACCAGTGATGAACTTGACTATATGTTCGCTTCAGCTCACCAATCTGGAGCACAACATGCAGCCCTGGCATTCCTGGCCGGCAAACTCGGTCTGGAGATCACGCACGATTTCGCGGCGTTACCACAACCAACCCTGATTATCTGGGGAATGCATGCCTTACATTTTGCTCACCCTTCCATCATCAGCCAGCATACGATCTCAAAGCATATACAGGTTATCTTGATACAGCAGGCGGGTAGCCGTGTGCATGAAGAACAGCCAGAGATGGTAGTAGCAAAGATCCTGCAATGGCAGACAGAAGAGAACTTCGTGGAAGCAACTGTCAGTTCTGTTACGCACTCGGCGACTACAACTAATGCTGAGATTGCAGGTCCCTCTCTGATCACGCCTACCACTTCAAACGCAGCCAATCAACTCTCAGCAATCATATCTGAGCCTATCAGCGAGCCTCCTGCCGAGGATATCACAGGGGAAAAGTCGATAGAAGCATATTGTGTAAAGTGCCGACAAAAGCGTTTCATGCACAACCCTCAAAAGGTTCTCACGAAAAATGGGCGTAGCGCCATGGAAGGGATATGTCCTATCTGTAGCACAAAACTCTTCCGCTTTATAGCAGGATAGTAGGAAAGGCTTTTGTGAGCGAGTATATACAAGATGGTCAGACAATGATGAAAAAAGGTCGCGAATCACTTGACGTACCGTAATTCACAACGTATAATCACCCTCATGTGTATTGAATGCCTGCGTTTCGCAATCACCTGAGGCGCAGGAAAAGGTCGCCTCGGTTCGTACAAGAGAGACAGCCAATAGTAACAGACTCTTAAAATATGGTCTTGCTGTCATGATATTCATCCCTTCTCCTGAACATTCAGGGAGGTATGAGTGGAGAAATCGGCGAAAAATGTTCTTTTCTCAGAGAAACCCATGCACTGAAAGTAAGTGAACATAGGGGCAAAAGAAAGAATAAGAGCAAGAAAGAGCATTATGGAAGCTGAACAAAGTCACACGAGGCGAAGTATCTGGAAGAGGCCAGTAGTGGATCGAGAGCCTCAGTACCAGGAGGAGTTTTTTTATGAATATGGGTGGGCAGAGTGACGCAAGGTCTGATCGTAAGGTGTATCGCCTGACGCCAGAAGGCTTTGCGAAGAAGAAAGA
Organism: uncultured Chloroflexia bacterium; assembly: GCA_963814985.1. Lineage (GTDB taxonomy): Bacteria > Chloroflexota > Ktedonobacteria > Ktedonobacterales > Ktedonobacteraceae > CAWFFV01. Next base: position 37,462 of record CAWFFV010000119.1, read on the forward strand.
ACGATTAGAATACTTACGCACAATAAAGCGTAAGGAGATCGCTGATTATATCCATGAGGCGAAGGAAGCCGGAGATATCAGCGAAAGCAGTGCATATGAAGATGCAAAAAACGAACAGGCAAAGGTAGAAGGAGAAATACGCGAACTGGACAGCTTGCTTTCGCTAGCCGAGATCATGACACCAGATATGCATGGTCTAGAAGTTGGTCCCTACACTGTTCGTATTGGAATGCAGGTAGAGGTAGAGAGTGATAGCGGTGCCAAGCGCCTCTTTAAACTCGTAGAAACTTTTGAAGCTGATCCTAAGACTGGTCTGATCTCTGATCAGTCTCCAGTAGGCAAAGCTCTGATGGGACATCAGGAAGGCGAAGAGGTACGAGTCTCAACCCCTGGCGGGATAACGAGCTATACGATTCTTACTATTCGTCCTATGCTGTAATCTCTATCAATGCACAAACTACAGGGCATCTTGCCAATGCCCTGTTATGCTTCCACGTTGGTTTACCGATCTCGGCGACACGCCATACTTGCCATCCTTGCAGAATAATACGTTCCTTTTGAAGCCATGAATTGTCGTATTGACATGCTCTCTGCATATAGGTAATATAGAAGGACGCCGTTAGAGGAGAGTCGGCAGGTTTTGCACTATAGAAAAGGCTGCAAGGAGTCATTCAATTGTTAACATACGAAGATGTGAACGGATATTTCCTGAAGGCGGCGGCCAGCATGACACTCATGGCACATCCCGAGTCCTGGATCAATTCGCATTCGCTCGAACGTGAATTCGCGTGTACTTGCCATGCAGGTAGCTGCGAAGAGGCTGAGCAGCGTAGTTCTTGTACTGTCTCATTCACATGGGGACCACTGGATACAGCCCTCTCACTTGAAGGACCGGTAGGGGTATGTGACTTTTACCATGAGACCGAGCATGATTGCCCACATTTGCATACAAGCGCCATTCCTCCGCTCGTGCTCGATTTATCCTATTCATTGGCATTGAATGGCCTGGCAATCTCCGAAGAGACGCTCCTCTCGCTGATACAAGCTCTCAGGTTACGTGCCAGCGAGCATAGCAGACGTACTATTGAGACACGCCCAGGCATTAGTATGATTTTGCATGATAATCGTCTACGACCGGATATGCTCACACTTCAGCAACGCGTGGAGCTTCCCATATGGCATCCTGATGGTATGCACGGTCTTCACGATGATCCACATACCCATTCTCGTCGTCGCGCAGAACGCCGTCTGCGAGCTATTGAAGAAGATGAGGAGGGTGGTGAGGTGATTGCTGATAATCCTCAACCAGAGGAATGGTTACCACAAGTTATGGTAGAGGTATGCCAGGATATCTTGCATGTGCTCGATGCCCTCGACACAACCATGTCATACAACTCAAGCGAAATATAGCATTCCTCAGGTGAGAAAAAACTTAATACATCCTGGTGGGTTTATGCCTTCTGTCAGGAGGTAAAAGCACATCTAGCGCATCGTCAACGGTCACCACACCCTCAAGTACTCCCTCCTTACTCACTACAGGGACGGCTAAAAGATTGTACTTTGCCATTGTCTGAGCTACAGCACGGGCATCACTCTCTGGTTGTACAGCAATGATGTCCGTCTCCATCAGCTCTTGTAATGTTTGTGTGGGGGATGCTACCAGTAAATCCCAGAGCGAAACCACACCGAGTACACGACATTCATCCTGTGTCTCATCTGCCACACAGTAGATATAGGCAATACGTACATTTTTTTCCTGGATATTGGCACGCACAGCTTCCAATGCATCCACCACCATCCGGGTTTGATTGAGCACGATATAGTCTGTCGTCATCAATCCACCAGCGGTATCGGCCTCATATTCCAGCAGTTCCTGCACATCCTCCGACTCCTCAGGATTCATCAGGCGCAAGAGTTCCTGAGCACGCTCCTCTGGCATTTGTGAGAGGAGGTCTGCTGCCTCATCAGGTCCCATCGCCTGGAGTATATCGGCAGCGCGATCCGCTGAAATATTTTCAAGGATATGGCGCTGGCGAGTGGTATCAATCTCCTCCATTGCGTCGGCAGCAGTCTCATCATCCAAACTCTCAATCAGCCGTGCCCCCTGCCCAGGAGTAAGTTGATGCACAATCTCAGCGATATCAGCCGGGTGCAGTTCCGCAAGATGTCCACTTTGTGGGCGCGCAGAGGCAGAGGGACGCACGGAAATGTGCCCCTCTGCCTCCTGTTCACCTGAACGTTGCATCTCAACCAGTTCGATCTGTTCCCACGGGATGAGTGTTGTGGGGACATTACGGCTCCTTGTGCCGAGCAACCAGAACGGTACTAAGCGACGCAGTAATCCAAAGGCACTATTATCAATCCCCAGAATGCGCCAATCATCACCGAAACAGACATCGTTGACACGTACCGCCTTCTTACGCACAACATCAATAACCTGTTTATCTAACACTTCTTGTGCGAGATACACCACGTCGGCAGGGGACGAGGCCTGCCGCGTGAGTTGTTCCTGTGGAATCCGTAAGTGGAAGAGATCTTCACGATGCTCTGCCGCATCCAGCGGAATAGACCATAGTTGATCCTCTTCTCCTTCAACCAACAAGACATCAGGATAGCATAGATCTTTTTGTCCTTGCTGCATCATTGGTACGAGTACATCGATGACTCTACCCACACGCACTTTGTGCAGGTCTTCCACAGGTGTGCCGAGCAGTCGGCTCAGGTATAACATGGCTCCTACATCTCGATACGGGTATCTTGCAACACTTTACTTGTTTCTAACTCAAAATTTGCTTCTTCCACCTGGTACCTGTTTCTCACTGTTTGTACACAGGCCCCGATGAAATCACGGAACAGGGGATGGGGATGAGTCGGACGACTTTTAAACTCTGGATGAAACTGAGATGCCACAAACCAGGAATGGTCTGCTAACTCGATAACCTCCACCAGACTATTGTCGGCTGAGCGACCACTGACAATTAATCCCTGCGTTTCCATACGTTTGCGAAATTCATTGTTGAACTCATAACGATGGCGGTGCCGTTCAAAAACAATAGGTTCACCGTAGGCTTGAGAGGCCCTGGTTCCAGGAGTAAGACAGCAAACCCAGTTGCCCAGGCGCATAGTGCCACCTTTCTCAGCCACAGATCGCTGAGTCTGCATCAGGTCAATCACAGGATAGGGATTCTGCGAGTCGAACTCTGTACTATTGGCACCAGTCAGTCCAAGAACGTTACGCGCAAATTCGATGACGGCAACCTGCATACCCAGACAGAGACCTAAATAAGGGATATTCATACGCCGGGCAAAGCCAGCCGCTTTGATCTTACCTTCAATGCCACGATGACCAAAGCCGCCAGGAACCACAATACCTGCTACATCCTCTAACACCTCAACATAGTTCTCTCCCATCTTCTCCAGTGCCTCAGAATTGATCCATTTTATGTGCACATCTACATCGTGGAACCAGCCTGCATGATGAAGCGCTTCGACAACTGAGAGATAAGCATCGTGCAGTTCCACATATTTTCCCACGAGACCAATTGTCAGTTCTGGACGAGCATGCTTAATCTTTACAACAAGATCGTGCCATTCCTGCATCTGCGGCTCTTGTACCTGCAAACTGAGTCCGCGCACCAGAAATTCGCCCAGGCCCGCCTCTTCCAGAACAAGCGGCACCTCATAGATCGTATCTGCGGTCAGCAGGGGAATAACAGCTTGCGCCTCAATATTGCAGAAAAGAGCGATCTTTTCGCGCAATTCATCGGTCATGGGATAGTCCGAGCGGCACACAATCACATCGGGCTGAATACCAACACGGAGCAACTCCTTGACGCTATGCTGGGTAGGCTTTGTTTTCAATTCTTTAGTTGCACCCAGATAGGGCAGAAGCGTCACGTGCATATATAGTACATTGCGCCGCCCAACATCTTTGCGCATCTGACGAATCGCTTCCAAAAATGGTTCACCTTCGATGTCTCCGACGGTACCACCTACCTCGACGATCACCACATCAGCATCAGAACGGCGTGCCACCGCATGGATACGGTCCTTGATTTCGTTGGTAATATGTGGGATCACCTGGATTGTACCACCAAGATACTCCCCACGTCGCTCCTTTCCGATCACAGCGGCATAAACCTGCCCGGTTGTCACATTGTTTGCCTGATATGCCGGCTCATCTGTGAAACGCTCATAGTGCCCCAGGTCCAGGTCGGTCTCTGCGCCATCGTCGGTCACAAATACTTCACCATGCTGATAAGGAGACATCGTACCAGGGTCAACATTGATATAGGGATCTAATTTCATTAGCGAGACGGAGACTCCGCGATTCTTGAGGAGGCGTCCCAATGATGCAACACTAATGCCCTTCCCTACTGATGATGCCACACCACCTGTCACAAAGATAAATTTTGACATGGAATTCCTCCCTAAACTCGGAGCTTTACCGCTGTATTGCTGCTTCGATTTTTGTAAAGTCACATATATCATCGCGGCGTTAAGACTACGATCTGCGTCTCTGCTGGTAAGTTATTCCGCATAACAATCAGTCTATTCTGCACATTGACGTTCTCAACGCTCATCTCACGACAAAATTTGTCGAGGGGGTCGGAGGTTTCACTTGCAACGGGCTCATAGTGCATAGGGATCGCGATGCGAGGCTCTACTTGACTGATAATTTCTGCAGCTTGTGTCGCGTTGAGTGCATTACGTCCACCAATGGGAAGTAATAACACATCAACATCCGCAACTTCCTCCAACTGCTCTTCTTGTAGGATATGACCCAGGTCCCCTAAATGACAAATAGCCAGATCATCCATATGAATAACATAAATAGTATTGCGCCCAAATTCCTGACCACGCTTGTTATCGTGGTAGGAAGCAATACCAGTAATCAGTACATCACTGATTTCATATTCACCTGGTCCCCTCACAATGCGCGGATTGCCACTGACAGACGCAACGTTATTATGACCGGGGTGATTATGGCTGACTGTGACGATAGAGGCGTTCATCTTACTCAGCTGGGGTGGCGTCCCCTGGGAGGGTCCTTGCTGAGGAGAGTAGGGATCAGTGATCAGTGTAACATTTTTGCCACGTAACTGAAAACAGGAGTGGCCTAACCAAGAAATTTCCATTGCTCCACTTTTCTCACATAAGTTCGGGCGGGGACCTTTGTCCTCGCCCGAATTGTATTTTACCATAAGGATATGTGTTCTACAAGAGGATAGCCCAATGGAACATTGCCTTGCTCATCCTATTATTCACCATGATTGGAAATCAATGCAGCAACTCCAGCCTCATCTAACAAGGGACCACTGACAGTCATTGTGCCATCTGGAACCTTCGAGGTAAAGGTCAAGGAACTATAGGCAATGGTTACCTTGACCTCGCGATTTCGTACACCAACACGCGCTGTAGCTTCTTCGACCAGTTGTTTGATACGCTGGGCAACAATTTCCGCTCCACTCTGCTCGGCACGAATAACCGCTGTCATAATACCAGGGCCATTGATTGACAATTTGTCATCTTTGCGAATCTTCGCACGTAGGGAGGGTAAGAGCTTACGAGCCGCCTCAGTGGCTTCACGGTCCTCGCGCTCTCTGTTTACATCACTCCCTTTGGCGCCCTCAAGGATAAAACGGAAAACAATCACACTCTGCGCATTACAAAGGCGGCGGACTTTGCGTTCCCCAGCTTCCAGATCCTTTGTCGAATCCACCATCTGCCAGATATGGTGCTCGCGTTTACGTCGATAATCAGCATAGCCTTGTAGACGGGCATATCCCTCCAGGATAACTGTTCCTAATGTCCACATAGCCTGTTTAGGCGTACTCATGGTGAAGTCACGACAGGCAACAAGCTGTTGAGCGATCGGGCTGACCTTCATAGTAGAGGCTTCGTAGTTCTGCTGAGCACGTACTTTGAGATGTCCAGCATAGATACGACGGCGCTGCTTGAGGAAGTCACGCACCGTGATAGGACCCTTGTTATAGACAATACATTCAGGCTTATAAATAAGTTGATAGCCCAGCTGAGAAATAAGCGCTTGAATTGAAATCTCATCTACCGCACTATTGGTCGGAATACCTGAAATGACATTGCGGAAGGCGATGACCTCACCCAGTTTAGGAGAGGTACGTGCAAGCTGATCGTGAAGACGCCATAAGAGATGAACTGCATGTCCCATAAAAGTTGATTGATCATTGACCGGCACAGGGCGTCCACCAACCATACCAATTTGCGGATCTTGAAATGGGGAGCACAGGTTCTCGATGGCTGCATCATGGGGAATAACATCGGCACCTATCAATATAGCAATCTCGCAGGTCGCCTCTTTAAGGAAGAGGTTAATGGCGGATGCTTTGCCTTCACGTTTCTCCTGCACATACAAACGAACACGGGGTTCCTGGAGTGCCATCTCGGAGACGATGGAGACAGTACGATCAGTGCAGCCACTGGCAACAACAATAACCTCATCAATCTGCATAGATGGTCCCTGCTGCGCAAGAACAGCATGCAATGTGCGGCTAATATTTGCTTCCTCGTTATACGCCATAATACCTATACTACATCTAATACTTTTATCTTCTTTTTCTAACTGCTCATCCATGTGTTTGGAGTGCATTGCGTTATCCACCTTAGCTGCCATAAAATACTCTCTCCCTCATTAGAACATAATAGTCTATTATGAGATTTTGCGTGTTTGTCTGACAAGCCCCGACAGTATCATCAAGCGAAACCTTTGGTATCTGTACAAAGAATGCTTGCCAGATACTCATTGACAGTTGAGATTGGGCATACTATACTCATCGATACAAATAGTTTGTAAGAATATATGTAACTGCTCAGGTTTGCTCACCACCTGCGGTGGCTCGCTATCCGTTGTGAGTGGATTTTGTTGTCTATGGTGGAGATTGCGTCGCAATCTCCACCATAGACAACAAAATCCACATAAAATCCTGCGAAGCGCCTTTGGCGCTGAGAAATCAGAAATTTGTAGCAGGTACAATCACTTGAACAATAGCACATAGGGTTTACATTCTTGAAAGGCTCTATATCACATTATGCGTATACAGGAACATATTAAACTATCAACGATGGCTGCGGCTGTAGCATTCCCCTGGCTCAAAAAAGATATCTGGGTGCCATTTGCTGCCAGCATTTTTATTGATGTGGATCACTATATCTGGCATGCAGTCACGCATCGTACATTGAGTCTGCGATCTGCTATACGTTTCTTTAAGCAGGCTGACCCTCCCCAGACAGCCGGAGCGAAATTTTTACATCAGCCACTCATCCTGGGCATATTACTCTTCCTTGCTATTCGTTTGCGTTCACGCATGCTTGCGCTTATTCTAGCGGGTCTGTTGTTCCATGTCAGCCTGGACGTGATCCACATCTCGCAGATGAGCCACTTGAAACATTCACTTAGTGAACAGGCCCAAAACATTTGCCCTGAGTGTGGGCAACGATTTGAGGAACTTCAATTGCACACAGTTCACTATGCACGCAACTTGCTAGACCGCTACAACCCCAAACACTTTATCGCGTTATGCCCCACGTGTCATGAAAAAGTGCACCCGAGTCACTAGTGGGCTTTGTGTGTGTCCATGCCCACGGTGAGAACATGACGAAGGACTCAGCAGAAATTAAAACCATTCAAAAACGGAAAATAGGACAACTATCTTCATTAACTTAACCTTCGGCTTTTTGTAGAACCATCAGTCTCGAATAACTCGACGACAATGTACAGACTATGGTATAATTTCCCAGAATTTAGCATGGGTCTGGAAAGGTATACACGAAAGCGAGGAAACACTCTTGGCTCAACAATGGCTTCCGGCAATCAGAGTCATACAAATTATTCTCTGTGTCGCCGTGATTATCTTTATTCTCTTGCAGGGGCGTGGCGCAGGACTGGGCAGTGCCTTCGGTGGAAGCAGCGCAGGCTCCGTCTTTAAGACACGGCGCGGAGTAGAACGTCTCATTTTCAATGCGACGATTGTTTTTGTTGTGCTCTTCGCGCTCATTTCTATTCTCACTGGCATCATTCACCTTCAATGAAGTATGGACTTACGCTACCGCTGTCAGGTATCGAGGGCAATGTTGAACGACTGGTTGAGTACGCACACATCGCTGAGGAGTCCGGCTGGGAAGGGATTTTCCTGGAAGATTACATTGTCTACTGGGCTGCACAAGGAGTCACGTACGATCCCTGGCTTACACTGACAGCGATAGCATTGCGCACTCAGCGGGTGCATCTGGGCATTACGGTAACGCCCCTGCCGTCTCGACTTCCCTGGAAGCTCGCCCGCGAGGCTATCACGCTGGATCACCTCTCGCACGGACGCCTCATTCTGGGCGTTGGCCTGGGTGATCCACAAGATCGTCACTTTGGTGAGGTCGCTGATGTGAAGCAGCGCTCCGAAATGCTCGATGAAGGATTAGATATCCTCGCAGGCTTGATGAGCGAGCAGCCCTTCAGCTATCAGGGAACCCATTACCAGGTGAACGATGTCACCTTTCGGCCAGGACCAATCCAGAAACCTCGGATTCCCATCTGGCTGGGTGGTTTCTGGCCCAGGAAAGCTCCCGCTCTGCGTGCCGCCCGCTGGGATGGCTTCTGTCCCGCCAAAGTACCCGATGAACATGGAGATGGCTATATTAAGCCAGCCGATATACGTGCGATCAGGACTTTTATCGAAGAGTCTCGTTCGAGTTCTGCCCCCTTTGATCTTGTTGCAGGAGGACACAGTTCTGGCAACGATCCGGCAAAAGCGAGAGCGCATGTCGAGCCATATATTGAAGCAGGGGCAACGTGGTGGAGCGAATTCGTGCTGCCTGAACCAGGAGAAGGAGATCAGGCGCTCACGCGCATCAAGCAGGGACCTCCTAAATAAAACTTCTCCGGCACTTTTTCCTCTTGAACCCTCAGCGCCTATGACGCTTCGCTGGAGTTTTGAGTGATGGTTGTGGGTCTGGCCGCTGGCAGCCAGACCCACAACCATCACTCAAAGGCGGGATGCCTGCGGCATCGCGGATACCTTCAAACTCACCCTTAAGCCTTCTTCCCCTACCACTTATAGGATCAGCAGTATACTAAGTAAAAGAGAGGATTCTTTTACTTTCCAATGACTTCAGTCCATACCTGCTTGTCCCAAAAACAGGATGCCTGATATATATTTGTATAGAGATACAAGGATGAGTTTATTGCGATTGCCGTAAGATGTGCCCGCCCATAGTAGAATATGGAGAGAGTGATGGACTCAACACAGTCACAATCAGCTGAACTACGTTCTACAATTCACCCATCTGAGAATGGCAACTACGTTGGTATACCCAGACGCATACCTCGTGTAGGTCAGCAACTGGGAAATTATCGGCTTGTTCATCTATTGGCAGAAGGAGGTTTTGCAGAGGTTTATCTTGGAGAACATATTCATCTCAACACCTATGCTGCGATCAAAATCCTCCATGCACAGCTTACACAGAAAGACTTAGAGCCGTTTCGCGAGGAAGCACGTATCGTCGCTCATTTACGGCATCCGCATATCATCAGTATCCTGGATTTTGAGGTAGAGAATGGGACACCGTTTCTCGTCATGGAGCATGCTCCCAATGGCACGTTACGCCTGCGTCACCCCAAAGGAAGTATTGTTCCTCCAGCCACGATTGTGACCTATCTCATGCAGGTTGCCGATGCTCTTCACTATGCACACAGTCAGCAACTTATTCACCGCGATATCAAGCCCGAAAACATGTTGGTTGGCAGAAATAACGAAATTCTGCTGAGTGACTTTGGCATTGCCGTAGTGACTCAGGCTGCACATGCGGAAATGAAACACGATATAATTGGAACAGTTGCCTATATGTCTCCTGAACAATTCAAGGGGCAGGCGCTACCTGCTAGCGACCAATATTCACTGGCGATTGTAGTCTATGAATGGCTCTGCGGTCAGTGTCCCTTCCTGGGGTCTCTCCCTGAGATGGCTACCCAACATATTTATATCGTTCCGCCTGCAATCCGTGAGTACAACTCACAGATCTCTCCCGAACTTGAGCAAGTGGTTCTCAAGGCACTGGCCAAAGTACCAGAGCAACGCTATTCAACTATTCTTGATTTTGCTAGAGCTTTTGAAGCGGCCTGCCCACAACGGGCAGTGTTCTTGCGTAATTCCAGAGCAAGCAAGGAAGTAACCCCTTCACTGGACTGCTACCAGGAGACAACAACGCAGATGGACTCCTCTGAAACAGCATCATCTGGAACCAACGCTTCAAAACATAAGAATGTTCCGCAGGGGATTTCACGCCGGAGCATGCTGTTGAGCCTGACAGGATTGACCTTGCTGGGGGTTTCAGGCGGTAGCCTGGCATGGTATATGAACTCTCGCCCTTACAAACGTCCACCCGTTTCTTACGCCACACCCACAGCCACGCCCACACCAGTACCTATAGGAACTCCGTACCTTTCCTATCATGGCCATACGGACAGCGTTTATGCTCTCTCATGGTCGCCATCACAGGGTACTTATATTGCGTCTGCCAGCCAGGACCATAGTGTGCGTATCTGGTATACCGAAACAGGAACCGATGCACGCATCTATACTGGTCATTCGGATGCGGTCAACGCTGTCGTATGGTCTCCGTATGCGCAATATATCGCTTCTGCCAGCGCTGACAAGACCGTTCAGGTCTGGGTTGCACTGAGAGAAGGAGATCCAGTGATGACCTACCACGGTCACCACGACGCGGTCAACGCCCTCGCATGGTCACCAGATCTATTTAATGGATCATCTGATGGACCTTCTGACGCTCAGTATGTTGCCTCCGCTAGCAACGACAAGACTGTCCGCATATGGAAGGCTCATACAGGTGAGGATATTACGATATACAAGTCTCACTCAGCTGCTGTTCGTGCTGTGGCATGGGCACCATCCTCAGGAAAGTACATTGCCTCTGCTGGTGCTGACAAGACCGTACAGGTCTGGGACCCAACGCAGGGAAACAATCCACCCATAGTGACCTTCCGAGGGCATAGTGATATAGTAAATGCACTGGCCTGGTCACCTGACGGCAACTATATTGCCTCAGCCAGCGCCGATAAGACGGTGCAGGTCTGGTATGCTACCATTGGAGCCAATGCTCTCATCACCTATACAGGACATAAAGAAAGTGTGAATTCAGTAGCCTGGTCGCCTGATGGGAGTCGCATCGCTTCCACCAGCAACGACGGGACAGTACGTGTATGGAACGCCAGAGATGGGAGTGATATTTTCACCTATACCGGACATGCTTCCAGTGGCACAAGCGCCGTCTATGGTGTACAGTGGTCACCAAATGGCACATATATCGCCTCGTCCGGTGCGGATAAGACAGTGCAGATCTGGTATGCCTGATGAAAAAACCGAGTAGGGGTTGGGGATGCAGGAGGTAAAACACCCTGACGAGGTTCAGAGTGGCCCCAATCCTTTTTCTTTCCCCTTTTTTACGGCTTGCAGCCTCGAAATATCTCGCCTATAATGAACATCACTTATCCTATACGATCCATCGAACTCATTTATTGTAAAGGATATATTCATGATTATAGAAGGAACATACACGCTTCAGGCCTCCCCAGAAGATGTATGGCAGTGTCTGATGGACAGACAGATATTGCTAGAGACCATTCCGGGTATTGAGCAACTGGAGATGCTTGAGAAAGATAGTTATGCTATGACTATCACCATTAAGCAAGCACCGCTCAAAGGGACCTACCACGGGCGTGTTACCGTTAGCGAACAGCAGTATCCCTACCATTATCGCCTCGCCATAGAAGGAGAGGGACGTCAACACAGCATAAGCGGTAGTGGCAGTATTCACTTGAATGAGCATGAGAACCAGACCATTATTGCCTATACAGGCACATTGATGATCGGGAAACTCCCCACCTTAGTTGGCAAAGGAGCAGCGAAACTGCTTATTCAACATTTCTTCACAGCCCTCGCTGATCACTTGCGCACAAACTATCTCTCGCAGTTTGTGGAATCGGAAGAGATAGCGGGTGCATCAGTAATAAAACAGTCTGGTGGCAGTATTGTCATTTTGCCGCCTCCGCCAGTTTCTCTATCTACAGAGGGTATATCTCCCACTTTGAAGATTGTACGTTGGCTTAAATTGGGAAAAGGCAACTCCGCACAAGAAGCTCTGTGGACCAAACGAGTGCAACAGGTTAGCATGCTCTCAGGATTGTTGTTCCTGGTATGGGTTGGCACTCGCTTACCCAGACATAGATAGCTCACGATGAGTCATCCCGAACTTTTCCGGGGCATGAAATGCCCTTTTTACCTGTTTGGCAAGCGGGAGTGCAGAGGGCGGCAGCCTTCTGCCGGGGTTCGGGGTGCCCCAAAAACACCTTTTCCTTCTTTTGCTCGCCGCCTGCGGCGGAGAGAGGAAGAAGAAGCTATTGGGGACACCAGGGTTTGGCAACCCGCAAGCCCCGGCAGGGAAACCCTGCACCCCCGGTTTTGGAACTTTTGAAAAAGTTCGGATACTCATTACGAGCTCTCCTCTCTGACTCATACATTGCTTCAGGAAGTGTAAATCTGACAAGCAATATACTACTATAAAATCGACCTGTGAAATAATCAATGACCTGGTTGTGATGAAGATCTCATATTTTTATAAGGTTTATAAGCTATACTAATATGGGAGATCGACATAATGAAATACCTATAGGAGACATAGATGAAATCATCATTTTTATGGCATCATAAGCGTATGGTGACAGGCATAATTTTACTTTTCGTTCTGGCATTAACACTTGCTGCATGTAGCTCTGGAGCGGGCAGTGGGACGCCGCCAGTTGTCATCGGTGGCACTCCTGCTACAACGTCCACAACTCCAGGTACTGGAGTTCATCAGGGCACACAACCCTGTCCCGCTGCGGTCAGTGCTACCACTTACTGGGATGCTATTATACCAACACAAGCCAATGTTAATAAAGTCGAGAGTGTGACTTGCGCAAACTTGCTAGGCAACGCTACTCTGCAAGCCCTGATCAATGTACGGTTTGATGGCACCGGACAAATCCTGGATGTGTATGTCTATAACAATATCACCCATCCTGGCCCGACCCAGATCTTTAAGTTGCAAGCGCTGTACAAGGGTAGCGCTAAAATCAGTGCTTATAATACCGTTATCACTGGCGAGGTGGACCAGAATTCTAGTGTCAACAAAAATGTTGGATCCAATGCAGGATTGATGCCTGACCTCTACCGCGAGTTTAAATGGTCTAATGGTGCTGGAGCGCTTGTGCCTGTTGCCTTCCCCGGCATCTTCCCTGACCTGACGCGCTACCAGGCTGAGGCCGACCAGGAACAGGTCAACCAGGGACACTCTCCGTGGAAACTGGACGCAAAAATGAGCGCTAACACCTTTGCCATCAGTATGCTTAAGTGGCCTGACCCATCTACGGTCACTATTGTTAGTGGAGGCGGGCAACATGACATCAATGCGATTGTAAGTGTGAAGAATCCTCACCCAGCTGGTGGCACAGTTCAGTTAACAATGAGTCGCCTGGAGGGGAATGCCAACGGAGGCATCTGGATCGTTATCGGTGTTGGGTCCGCTGGTATGACCATAACCTCACCAGCAATCTGGATCGTTTGACCAGTCCGGTAGCCGTTGCAGGTACGGGTAATGCTTTCGAGGGCAAGATTGGTCTTGTGACTATCCTGGACCATACTTACACCGATATCGGACATGCAAGTGCCAATGGTGCTGTAGGCAACGGCAATACAAGTTTCTCCACAACGGTGGCTTACAACGCCAGCTTCCGCGGTGGTTCACAGGAGGGTATAGTGGCACTGTATAGTTACAGTAATGCCGATGGTTCGATTGCTGGAACCGTAATGATCAAGGTTTTGTTAAGCGCATAGGATTGTGCCCCTCTAATCATTGACAATCACAAATGAGAGCGGTGTCATGGATTTATGGCCCGCTCTTCGGCTTATTAAGCAAAGAGTCACTTGAGATCTTGACAAAGAAATAGCTATCTGTTATATTTTAAATAATCCATAGTATAATAGACAACTCTTCAGGTACCCTTCTCATGCCACCTGCGGCTGCCTTTGAGAAAAAGGGAAATGTGCGAGGACATCTCGTACTCTGGTCGGGGAACTGGCATCCCCCGGCACTCCCTCCCGAAGAGTTACAACAAGAGTTCCCGTACATCCAAACACAAAAGCGTTTAAGGTTCCACGAGGAGAAACCATATGATGTGGCATAGATATCGAAGGCCATGGCGTGGCAGGCGCGGATTCGCTGTTCCTTTTATGCTACCTTTAATAATATTAGTCTTTTTTGCACATTCTCACATCGCTCCGGTGATGATGATGATAGCTGCTGTGATCATTGTGGGCCTCATAATTAGAGCAGTTACGGGCACGACGGCAACGAGAACAAATTACCAACAGCCCTATCAATATTATCAGCAGCCCTACCAGCCATCCCAACAACCACCACCACAGCAGTATCAGCCTTATGAGCAGGGGTACCAGACCTCCAGAGAAAGCTATCAAGAAGGTAGTCAGCAGTACCAGTATCCGCAACCTGAATATGAGCAATATGAGCAGCCACAGACTCAATATCCACAGCAAATGCCGCCCATGTAACTGCATACAGTCAAAGGTCTTAAGAGTGGAGGGCACTGTAGCAGGTGTCCTCCCTTTTAGCTATCGGCATTTGAGAGTTCTGATAAAGAAGGGATAATGTATTGGACGAATTACAACGCCTGATCCAGGCAACCAAAGATCAACGCTATCAAGCTCTATCGTCAAGAAACCGGTGCTTCCCTAAAAGAGGCCAAAGATGCTGTCGAGAGTCTTGAAATGGAAATGAGAGGAAGAGTAGAGCAAAGAGGAGACTTTGAGCCACAGAGTACCAGTGCGGTCCCACACGATGAAATCAAACGTCTGCTACAAGCTGACCAGAAGATCAACGCTATCAAGCTCTATCGTCAAGCAACTGGTGCTTCTTTAAGAGAGGCTAAAGATGCCGTCGAGAGTCTTGAGAGGGAAGTGAGAGGAAGAGTAGAGCAAAGGGGAGACGTTGAGCCGCAGAGTACCAGTGCAGTCCCACACGATGAAATCAAACGTCTGTTACAAGCCGACCAGAAGATCAGTGCCATCAAGCTCTATCGTCAAGCAACCGGAGCTTCTTTAAGAGAGGCTAAAGACGCCGTAGAGAGTCTTGAGAGGGAAGTGAGAGAAAATAAGTCAGGCCCCGCTATATAGTAACGGGGCCTGACTATGATGTTATCTGATACTAACGTACAAACTGCTTTAACACCTCATCAACACCGGGATGTGTGCGGTTCAGCCGTAAGTCTTCAGCGCCAGTTGAATCAGTTTGAACAAGCAAAATACTCTGTTGGATGCAGGTATTGAGGAGTTCGCGGGCAGAGTCACGAGTGAGCCGTCCACGGAAACGATTCTTTGGATTAACTGGATCACCGATAAAATTAGAAACACCAATAATAGTACGCCATGACCAGTTACGATCAATATAATCAAGAAACTGTAAGAACTGGGGATCAAGAACATCCATTGGCGGGGTTCCATAAGGTATTTGCTGGAACTGTGACGCCCCACTCGAAAAATTCAGGGCGGGCATGGCTCCAGTTGTTCCAGTTGACGACATCGCAGGAAAACTTCCGGTTGCGATGGGGATTGCTCCCGTGATACCAGAGCTTCCGCTACTACCCGGAACTAAAGGGACAAACTGATTAGCACTGCTTATAAGATCTCGGCTGACGGTTCCTGGAATACCTACAACAATAACTGTTTTGTTAAGACGTAACTTTAAACGGGCACTGATACGAGTGAAATCTTTATCGCCTGTCATCAAAACAAAGGTAGAGATGGTAGGACGATCAAAAACTGTTTCAATGATATCCATCAACATATTCAAGTCAACGGTACTTTGCACAACAGTGCTTTGTACAATCGTGCTACTACCACCAGCGTTAGAGCTGATGGCCGCCATATGACCGGTATTACCTGTACTGGCGTGCTGATTAGAAGCGGTGGGATATCCTAAAGGACCAGTGTTGCTCTGTCCAAGAGGGCCAGTCGGGCTAGTAGGGCCATAGTGGTTCTGATAGGACAAAGACTGTCGATAGGCTTCACGCTGCTGATAGTCGGGCAAGTTGTAACTGTCTTCGGGAGGCTGTTCGTCCTCTGGCAGAAGATGTTCATCATCAAGCTCATTAGGCAAAGGGAGAGACGTGTCTGGATCAGGAGGCCAGCCAGCAGTACTCTGCGAGCTAATCGAAGGGATTGATGGGAGTGTCCCAGAATTCCCTGAGATGCTGGTAGGCCACTGTCGTGGATACGAACCGGTAGGGGTTGGATAGCCCCCTGTCCCTTGTTCAGCGACGTAACTACTTGGCGAACCAAGTGAGCCGGTAGGGTTATTACCAGAAGCATAATGAATAGTGCCCATACGAATACGATCACGTTGTTTCGCAGGGCAATCGACACGATCGATCATCGCCGCCGTTAAACTGCCTTTGAATGGCTCCGGTTGTCGAGACCAGTCCGCATAGGCGCGGGCAACCATAACAGTTCCATAGCGACGGGCGACAGCAATAAGCTCCTGGGGATCGGGTTCCCGCCGTTGAATATTCAGCATACTATAACGTATGTTCTCAAAATCAATGAATAAAGCAATATCTTCGGGCACAACCTTCTCCTCTCATTGGGAGAAACCGCGCAGGCCAAGATTTACGATTGTTCAAGTGCTCGGACAACCTTGCAGTGCATCCTCTAGCTATGAGCATATCATAATTTTTGGGTAAAGTCGAGAGGTCTACGCTTTACTTTACGTATTTACTATGGTATATTCTTTAGTTGAGAAAGGACATGATTTGCAAAAGAGTATGAAGCAATGGCGCTAATAAAATCCAATCATATTGATGATATCATCTGCCCCGTGGCCCGCACTGCTCACATCGTGAGCGGGAAATGGACCTTACTTCTTATCCGCGATCTGGCCTCTGGTATTAAACGCTTTAATCAGCTTGAACGCTCACTCAATGGCATCAGCCCCAAAACCCTCTCTGAACGACTGCGTTCCCTCGAAGAAGAGGGAATTCTCGTTCGGCAAACGTTCGCGGAGGTACCTCCTCGTGTAGAATATACGCTAACAGAGAAAGGACATGACCTCGTTTACGTCATAGAGAGTATGCGTAGCTACGGGCAACGGTGGCTATGCAACGAGTAGAACGTATACCCCGTCGGTTTCTTCTCCAACTTGACTGATACCAAGAACCGGAGGTAAGCCCCCGGTTCTTTTACTACATGCAGAAGCACAACGCTTATTAGAGTGCAGTTCCCACCAATTCACGATTATGATCAGCCAGGAAACGGTGGAGCACGCCCGCTGTAGTTGCAATGGTATACTCTTCCGTCGAATGATCCTCAGATCTCTTTACCAGATCATACAGGCTGGCAATATCGTAGCGTACCTGCACCTGAAGCTGGCCCTCGCTATTAAACCCTTCAACGAAGAGACCATCCTCTTCCTCATGGAGCGCGATACTCTTTACGCCAATCTGATCTAGCACCTGTCCGACTGCGCGTAAGATACTCGCATAACTGAACGTGGCCGGCATTGATCCCTCCCTAAATAATCGGAGATTATATTCGTTACTAGTAGACTACATTGTCAAACCTGGCAACACACCATTACGAGGCAGGTGGTTTGTCAGCCTCATACTATACTTCGACAATTTTATCATTACATTCGCGTAAACGTCAAGTTCACCGCTTTGCACTTATCCCATTGGTCAGGGGGCCAGTCGTTGCCCATTCCTCAGCAGGTAATGGGGTATTTACAGCTACTGGCTCACGGTCAGGGGTATTGAGGATCTCAATGGCTTTGAGCCGCCAGAAGCGTGCACTGGCAGGTCGTTTCAGTGAGAGAAATTGTGCCAGACCTTCATCAGTGATATCGGGTGTCGCTTTGAGAGCTTCAATGGTCATCTGCAGTTTGTCAGGGTTTCCATCAGTGCTAACAGCTATCAAAGAGGGGTTGAGATCCTCTGTATTGGTGTTAAGAAAATCCCTTTCAATGGCAACAACCTGACCAGTAATAGGACGATTGGGATTGGCTTTCTCGGCTTCGTTTGTCTGCGGGGTTACCTCACTGGCAACTCGATTGTTCGTTCCGGTAACAAATGCACCAACACGGGAACCAGAAGAGAGTGCACGTCGTAAAGTTGCGATGGGTAGTTGTGTCTGCTTGGCCAGTTCACCAAGGGCATTTACTTGCACTGCTTTCTGCTGTTTTTCCTCTGCAGCCGTTTCCGTTATCGTTTCCGCCATCATGGTGTAAACGATACCGAGAAGTGGGAACGCGCTGGCCATAAAGGGGAAGACGCTGGTTAGCCAGGGTGCTGTACTCTCGGCAGAATTCAACATGGTGGGGCTATGAAATTGTTTGGCATAGGCCCAGTTGACCGCCCAGGAGAAAATGGTACACATTAAAATAAGGATCCAGTGCTGCCATACGGCTCTAGGTGTGCGGTACTTGCGATATCTTTGAAAAGCTGTCCAGGAAAGAAGATATACAGTGACATCAATACTTATGGCAATAGCATAACTGACGGCCCACCACCAGACGCCTTCTGGTCCCTGAGATGGTTCAAACGATGCAAAGAAATAGGCCACATGGGGAATTGATGCTGCCAAAAATACGGCGAATGCAATCCAGAAAAAAAATTTCATTGTGAGACAGTTTCCTCCATTACTATCATTATTACTCTTCTCCCTCTATTACCCCCTTTTATGCATATACGTAATAGAGCCATACTATATCAACGTTCGTTAATGACTAGAGTATCTTTACCAGTAACATCAAGCTATTTTTGATCAAGGCTAAGCCTTCGGCGTTCCCCTCAGGCATAATGTTCCGGGCAGATCCCGTTTGCTAAGCGGATGAAGGGAACGAAACAGAAAGGGCAAAAAAACGAGTTTTTGAAATTTCCCAAAATTCCTTGCACAAAGTGTTGACAAGCCGTCGAAAGTATGGCATATTATGCAAGCACCGCGAGAGACGCGATGCAAAAGCACTCTAACAACTAAATAAGCATAATTACTTCAATTTTGTTGAGCAAATCAAGAAGAGTTGAAGCAGAGGTACCATCGAGGAAAGAAACGAACAAGCTACACAGAGTACGAGGTGGATGCCTAGGCGCTAAAGACCGATGAAGGACGCGGAGACCGGCGAAACGTTCAAGGGGAGCTGCATACAAGCGATGAGCCTTGAGATTCCGAATGGGGCAACCCATCCAGAGTGATGTCTGGATACTCCCTGTTGAACACATAGACAGGGTAGAGGGACGTGGGTGAACTGAAACATCTCAGTAACCTGACGAAAAGAAATCAACCGAGATTCCCGTAGTAGTGGCGAGCGAACCGGGAAGAGCCCAAACCATCTGTTCTTCGGAACGGGTGGGGTTGTAGGACCGACAACAAATCAGAGCCGACTACTCAAACGTGCTGGAACGCACGACCAGAGGGGGTGAGAGTCCCGTAGAGGACGGTTGGCAACGATGGGTCGGGATCCTGAGTACCACGGGACACGTGAAATCCTGTGGGAAGCTGGGGAGACCACTCTCCAAGGCTAAATATCTTTAGCGACCGATAGCGAACAAGTACCGTGAGGGAAAGGTGAAAAGCACCCCGAGAGGGGGATGAAACAGACCCTGAAACCACGTACTCACCAGCAGTCAGAGGCCACTGTGGGGTTGCCCCACCTAGGGCTGATGGCGTGCCTTTTGTAGAATGATCCGGCGAGTGCATCGTCGTCGCAGGTTAACCAGCGCTAAAGCTGGGGAGCCAGAGGGCAACCGAGTCTGAATAAGGCGCAAGTGGCGATGATGCGACCCGAAACCATGTGAGCTATCCATGGCCAGAGTGAAGCGAAGGTGAAACTTCGTCGAGGCTCGAACTCACCAGTGTTGCAAAACTGGGGGATGAGCTGTGGATAGAGGAGAAATTCCAACCGAACATGGAGATAGCTGGTTCTCCCCGAAATGTATTGAGGTACAGCCACGGAGTAGCTATCCTGGAGGTAGAGCACTGAATGGGCTAGGGGCCAAGTGCTGGTTACCAAACCCAAACAAACTGCGAATGCCAGGACAGAATTGCCCGTGAGTGAGACGGCGGGGGCTAAGCTTCGTCGTCGAAAGGGAAACAGCCCAGACCACCAACTAAGGTCTCAAAATCGATGCTCAGTGTGAAAGGGAGTCAGTACGCCCAAACAGCCAGGATGTTGGCTTAGAAGCAGCCATCATTGAAAGAGTGCGTAATAGCTCACTGGTCGAGTGTAGTGGCACCGACAACGTATCGAGGCTAAAGCATCGTACCGAAGTTGTGGATCTTTCTCGGCAGCGAGAAGGATGGTAGGGGAGCGTTCTTCAGCAGAGAAGCCAGACCGTGAGGACTGGTGGAGCGAAGAGAAGTGCGAATGCCGGAATGAGTAGCGCAATGTCTGTAAGAACCAGACACACCGAACGCCTGAGGGTTCCTGGGCAACGTCAATCGTCCCAGGGTTAGTCGGGACCTAAGCCGAGGACATCACGTCGTAGGCGATGGACAGCAGGTTGGATAGTCCTGCACCGGAGTAGCTCGTTATGAGCAATGGGGGGACGCGGTAAGGAAGGTGAACCTATCGAATGGACAGGATAGGTGTGGAGTCCGAAGTGTGTGAGCCAGGCAAATCCGGCTCACCTAAACATGACGGCTTCACCGAGCATTCGCAAGAGTGCGGAAGTCATCGGCCCCTAGGCCGCCAAGAAAAGCCTCTCGCCAGAGTCTGCTCCGCCCGTACCGCAAACCGACACAGGTAGGCAGGGGGAACTCCCCCCAGGTGATCGAGCGACCCTCTGTTAAGGAACTCGGCAAATTGACCCCGTACCTTTGGAAGAAGGGGTGCCCTAGTAGCAACTCTGCGTAAGCAGGGGGGTGAGGGGGCTGCAAGAAATTGGCTCAAGCGACTGTTTACCAAAAACACAGGTCTCTGCGAACGCGCAAGCGGAAGTATAGGGGCTGACTCCTGCCCAGTGCCGGAAGGTTACGAGGAGCGGTGATCGTAGCTGCGAATCTAAGCCCCGGTGAACGGCGGCCGTAACTATAACGGTCCTAAGGTAGCGAAATTCCTTGTCGGGTAAGTTCCGACCCGCACGAAAGGAGTAACGACTTGAGCACTGTCTCGACAGGGGACTCGGCGAAATTGAAGTACCCGTGAAGATACGGGTTACCCACGACAGGACAAAAAGACCCCGTGGAGCTTTACTATAGTTTGGCCTGGAAACGAGGCAGTACGTGCGTAGCATAGGTGGGAGCCTTTGAACCTATCCTTGTGGGGGTAGGGGAGGCAAAAGTGAAATACCACTCTCGCAGTGTTTTGTGTCTCATGCGTGACCATGATCTGGCACGCAGACAGGGCCAGATGGGTAGTTTGACTGGGGCGGTCGCCTCCCAAAGAGTAACGGAGGCGCCCAAAGGTTCCCTCAGGGTGAATGGACACCACCCGCAAAGAGTGTAAAGGCACAAGGGAGCTTGACTGCAAGGCTGACGCGCCGAGCAGGGACGAAAGTCGGGCTTAGTGATCCCACATTCCCGAGTGGAAGGAGTGTGGCTCAACGGATAAAAGCTACCCCGGGGATAACAGGCTTATCTTGCCCAAGAGTTCACATCGACGGCAAGGTTTGGCACCTCGATGTCGGCTCGTCGCATCCTGGGGCTGGAGTAGGTCCCAAGGGTTGGGCTGTTCGCCCATGAAAGCGGCACGCGAGCTGGGTTCAGAACGTCGCGAGACAGTTCGGTCTCTATCCGTCGTGGGCGTAGGAAAATTGAGGGGCGTCATCTTCAGTACGAGAGGACCGAGATGGCTCGACCGCTGGTGTGCCAGTTGGCAGGCCACTGCCACAGCTGGATAGCTACGTCGAGAATGGAGAAGCGCTGAAAGCATCTAAGCGCGAAGCCGCACCCAAGACAAGTTTTCCCACTCTTTTATAGAGTTAAGATCCCAGGAAGAAGACCTGGTTGATAGACTGCACGTGGACGCCTGGTAACAGGTGCAGCGAAGCAGGACTAATGATCGTACGGCTTGTCTTCCCCTCCTGGTCACTCATCTTCACTCCCTTGAGTGGCTCGACAAAATTGAGGTAATTATGCTTTTTAGTTAGTGCGAAAACAAAACCACCATTATGATTTCATAATGGTGGTTTTGTTATATTGCTAATGTATCTCTCCAGCCGAACGTAGACTGGAGTTTCGTCTTGCCTTTGAAATCCTCACTTACGATTTTCGCAGAGAGCCTGGCTCTCCCTCAATCAGGAGCTAGCGCACAATATATCTCCCGCCGTATCTCTTCATCCTCCTCCGTCTCCTGGGCGGCACAGAGAGCCTGTCGCGCTTGCTCTCCGCCGAGACGACCTAAAGCCCATGCGGCATGGCCCCGTACCAGTGGCTCATGGTCATGTAAGGCTCCGATGAGCGCGGGTACGGCTTGCATATCACCACTATTACCCAGGGCGACACAAACATTGCGTAATAGTCCCCGTCGTTTGGTACGCTTGATAGGACTGCGCTTAAAACGTTCACGAAATTGTTCCTCTGTCAGAGAGAGTAAGGGGATAAGTTCAGGGCTGCTTCCTACGGCGGATCGGGGCTGAAATGCTTCATGCGGTTTGAATGGCGTCTGGTCTGTGACATTTTGACGATTAGCTCTTCCTACAGTCAACAGGTTTCCTGAACGCAATCCCAATCGCTCCTCCGCAATTTTGTTGACAGGACATACCTCCTGGCAGATATCACAGCCAAAGATGAGATTACCCATCAATGGACGCAATTCCAGAGGAATGCTGCCGCGTAATTCGATCGTGAGAAAAGAGATACAGCGTGTATTGTCTAACTCGTAGGGATTGGGCAAAGCCTGCGTTGGACATGCGTGCAGACAGATCTCGCAGCTACCACAGCTTGTCTTGAGCGGTTGGTCAATGCTCAAAGGGAGGTTAGTCACGATCTCTGCCAGAAAGACCCATGACCCCCATCCCTTTGTCAATATATTCGTGTTCTTGCCATACCAACCCAACCCTGCCCGCTGAGCTACCGCACGATCTACCATCCGCCCTGTATCGACAAAGATTCGCGTCTCAACCGCCTCTGGCACCTCGTCGCATGCATATTCACGAAGCCAGACTGTAAATTGTTGTAGTTTGGGTTTGATAACATCGTGGTAATCTTCTCCCCAGGCATAACGTGCGATGCGTCCACGCGGAGTACTGCCCTCCTGTTCATCTGGTTGCTGTGTGAGATAAAACATGGCAAGAGAAATGATGGATCTGGCTTCTGGTAACAATGCATCTGGATGACATGACACATCGGCACGTTGCTCTGTAAACCAGGGAAGGCCGTCCATCAATCCCTGTGCAATGCGCTCTTTAATGACGCGCCTGGCTTCGGGGAATTCCTCTGCGCCGGTGATGCGCACCAGATCGAAGCCAAGCGAGTATGCATACTCTTTGATCGTCAGTATATTGAGCATTAGTTTGTTATATCACGTCGCTTAATGACCCACCATGCCAGACCAATGGACAGAGCCAGATGAACGGCCAGCACCAGGAGAGCATGCAAGTCGGACAATTGAGCAGGCAATGTGCCAGGAGAAAGATAATGCTCTTGATTTTGTGTCAAGGCGGCAATGTTATTTCCTACAAAGTAATCAGGTATAGCTTTTACAAAATCACCCAATCCTCCCTTGTTCAAGCTACCAACCAGGACGAGTATACCGGACAGAGCGCCTTCGAGCGCCCACCAGATGAGTGCTCCTGCCACGCCTGCTACCGTCGCTCTGCCTAACGTTGATAGACAGAAAGCAAGCATGGTATACATAAACACTCCCAGCATGGAGACCAACAGGTCAAGGACTGCGTGGAGTATCCATGTCCCTGTGAGAAAGCTAAAATCGACATTTATCCCCGTTATCAGGTTGAGAAGCGCACCTGTCAGAATACCCAGAGGTACCAGGACAAGAAAACTCAGCGCCACACAGGTAAGAATTGCTCCTATCTTTGCCAGGAGAAATTGTGTACGTGTGGGACCACGCGTAAACATCAGGCGTATCGTCCCAACGCTATATTCACCTCCAACAATGGTGCCCGCCAGAATAATGATGAGAATTAGCCCTAAAGTGCGGGTAATTTGCATTGCTAGATCGAACGAAGCCGGCAAGCGTAGTGGTCCAGAAACGTTGTCCAGGGTTTCTTGTTTCGCTTGCTTTGCTTGTGCCAGATCCACATCTGTTGGTGGATGGCTGAGAC
Organism: uncultured Chloroflexia bacterium; assembly: GCA_963814985.1. GTDB lineage: Bacteria > Chloroflexota > Ktedonobacteria > Ktedonobacterales > Ktedonobacteraceae > CAWFFV01. Next base: position 61,835 of record CAWFFV010000119.1, read on the forward strand.
AGGGTTGTATCTGTACGGATGAGCATTGTGGAGGCAAAAAGTTTTCTACTGGACTGTAAAGTACAACAGTTGCACCAAGTGAAATTCCAGCGAAAGATACAAGCATGATAAGGATACTAACAGTACTCAGTACCTTTGACATCATCCGACGTCGTATCTTGTAAAGTTCTACCCCGATCAGACGGAGAAGCACACTAAAGAAGTCCAGCCGTCCCATAACGACCGTGTCAGTGCGTGTTAGTAGAGGAGCATGCTGTTCTGTAGTGGTTGGTGGTAAGGTGCTCAAAGGGTTCCTCGCTTTCCGCCGCTGGATGTCGATATCGTTTGCTCTGGTGCATCGGCCAGGGCCTCCATGCCAACATGAGAACTCTTTGCCGAGAATGGGGTTGTGACCTCTAAGAAGAGATCTTCCAGGCTTCCCTCACGTGGATGAAGTTCTGCTGCAAAGATATTCTTTCGGGCCAGCAGTGCATTAATTTCTGCGGCATGACTGGCTGGTGTATCTATGATAAGCACAGGTTGGCTCCGTCTATTTTGCTCGATACGGACATCTCTAATCCAGTTTGCTTCCTGCACCTGTGCCTGTTGCAACAAATGGTGAGCCAGATGCGTCTGATCCAGCTGGTCCAAACGTACCTCAACCTGCTCGCTGCCCTTGAGCAGCTCATGCACATGGCCTTGCTTGACCAGATTACCCTTTTTGAGAATGGCTACACGGTTACAAACCTGTTGCACCTCATACAGAATGTGGCTGGAGAGAAAAATCGTCTTGCCTAGCGAAGACAGGCGTTGGATAAGCCGACGAATTTCGATGACACCAGCAGGATCAAGTCCATTGGTCGGTTCGTCGAGGAGCACCAGTTCAGGATCAGAGAGGAGAGCAGCAGCGATACCCAGACGTTGCTTCATACCGAGCGAGTACTTGCGATAGGCGAGCTTCTCGTAAGTACGCAACTCGACAATTTCGAGCACTTCTGTGAGGCGGCGATCGTTGGATTTACCAGACATCATCCCTGATGTGGCTGCAATGACTCGCAGGTTATCCAGACCAGATAGGTAGGGATAGAAGACGGGAGTTTCTACGATGGCTCCAATGTGTTGGAGAATCTCTGGGAGTTGGTATGCGTTGTCCATGCCAAAAAGGACCGCCCGTCCTGCCGTAGGACGGATAAGACCAAGAAGCATACGGATAGTCGTTGTTTTCCCTGAACCATTTGGGCCAAGAAAACCAAAGACATCCCCACGCATCACCTGGAGATGCAAGTCATTGACAGCAACCAGGTTCCCAAAAGCTTTGGTGAGTCTACTTGTGCTGATGACAGTAGTGCCATCATACTGAGGTGAGAGATCGTCCACTATCAACTCCTTTTTCTTGAAGGTGGATTGTCAACAGTGTCTATTTCCAAGTGGATAAAGTCGGTTACGTATGACATAACTGCTAGTATAACATTCCTCCTCCTCAGACACCAATATAACCTCTTTTTAATCAAATATCTCTCAGCTAAGGACAGAAGCCAATGTAGCACAAATAGCTATCAAGTTTTTTATCCCTTAACAGCTCATTTTGCCTAATTTGACGAGATAGCATAATAGTTGGAGATAACACGATGAGGGTGAGAAGAGTCACTGGTAAAGATCAAAGTTGAACCAACTTCAAGCCACTCTGACTGACGATGTGCAGCAAACTCTGTGAGGATAACTCTATCCACATCGTGGTAGGTGTTGGCCTCAATCATAGAGGTAAGCGAGCCGAGGGAATGCCCGATCAAGTTGACATGAGAAAAAGAGACGCCTCCGATCGCGCCTGCCCTTTAAAAGATAGGGCTGAAAGCATGAGAGGTCAGTTCTCCCAGATAGCCATGCCAGATATGATTTTCGTTCTTCTCAACTTTACTCACAATTTCTTTCATGGTACGCAAAACCTTGGGATCAGGGTCATCGTAGACATCGCCCTGGAGTAATTTCACGACATCTATACGGTAGCGAGGGTCTTGTTGCAAAGGCAGTAAAGAGAACATTGAGCCGGTAGTAGACGGAGATAAACTCATACCAGTTCTTCGTTCCACACCGCAGTGTCTCCTCATATGTCTGGAAGCTCTTCTTACTAAAGTCGCCCATTTGGGCAGCCTTGAGAATATCTGCGCTGGCAAAACGCGCACTGTTAAGCGCGATACTTACCCCCGTCGAAAAAGATTCGGGTCCACAAAACGCGCTGCATCTCCAACGAGCAGAAAGTTATCGCCACAGATCTGTTTCATCGCATAGCTGTAGTCGCCCTCAGCGGTAAACGGGCGAATCTGCTGGGCATCGCGCAAGCTCTTTGCCAGTTCTGGTCGGCTTGCCACACACTGCCAGAAGAATGCCTCACGCTCCTCACGAGACTGGGCAATGTTTTTCTCTGCGTCACCACTCCAATACTGGTAACGGTCTCCGTAATCGGGATCTGCCACACCCAGGTATTCGAGATAGGCAGGAAGTGAATGAAAATGAACTCATACTGAGAGGAGTCAAGAGCCAGAGCACTACGATCGTAGCCCTCAAACCAGGTATGGATGGCACACTGATCAAACACCTGGTCCTGAATGCGCAACTTGAGCTGATTACCCAGCAGCGTCTTGCGTCCGCTGGCATCAACGACCAATCGTACAGCAGTGCTGATATTCTGTTTCCCAATGCTATAGTTGAGACATGGTCGGTTGGGTTCAGAGAAGTCGACATTCCCAACTTGCACTCCTTGAGACTGCCGCGCCAAACTCATTGGCGTGTTGCAGCAACAGCAGATCGAACTTGCCACGATCGACATGAAAGGTATAGTTACGATCCACTCCAGGCTGCTCTCGTTCCTCAAAGCGAATACCAACATGACAATCAGCCTCTAAACCCTCGAAACTGTCAGTGTAGACGGAGCCTTTTCCTGAAGTTGTCCAGGCAGCACCATATTTTCTGGGGAAACCAGCATTGTCCATTTTTTCCAGAAAGTTGAGTTCCTTGAAGACACGGGTTGAGGATGGTACAAGTGATTCGCCAACATGGGGACGAGGAAAGAGTTCACGCTCAAACAGCACGCAGGACAATCCTGCTCTCGTCAGGTATGAAGCTATTGCAGATCCGCCTGGCACCCCCTCCAATAATGCCAATATCAAAGTCGAATTGGGACATCTCTTTCTCCTCATGATACGCATTTTGTCACTGTGCGGAAATGATGTAGTCAAGTAGTGCTCCGTTCACAGATTATGTTCGTAAATAGAATATATCTGATCACCTCTTTCATATACACATCCATAATTAGACGAAACGACTGGAATAGAGTAACATCACAAAAGACGTACGCCTGGATAACCTTTTACAAGCGTCTACATGACAGCTTGGAAAAAGTTGGCAAGAAAGAGCAGGATAAGGATAGAGTGTATCCGATAATGAGCACGATAGTCTCTATAATGCCAATGATACTTAGTTAAGTCAACATTTGTCAAGTAAACACGAGGCGCATTTACAGTGACTGGCCGAGAAAGCCCCTGTGATTTATCCAGGGGATGAATGGGCGTTCCTTGTTTGGGGCTTGTGTTGTGGGGCATAGGTTGGGTCATTCCACGCTAAGTATGCATCGAGTGCCCTTCGTACAATTTCCGCCTCCGACAAGTTTTCTTCTTTGCTCATCTTCTCTAAACGTTCTACCTGCTTCTCAGTAAAGTAAATGTTTTTGCGTGTTCGCATCACGGCCCCTTCTTTCTTGACTACATCGTAATTATGATGTATAATCGTAGCACATCAAACGAGAGAGGACAAGAGGCGGTGCTCATCTACGAGTACAAATTGGATGGCACGAGTGTGCAATATGCAGCCATTGAGGAAGTGATACGCATTGTGCAGTTCATTCGCAACAAATGCCTACGCAAGTGGATGGATGGGCGTGGCGTCTCGCAGAACGATTTGCAATGCTATTGTGCTGTACTTGCCAAAGAGTACTCATTTGCTTCTCTCCTCAACTCACAAGCCCGTCAAGCGGCTGCGGATCGTGCCTGGTTTGCCATCTCTCGCTTCTATGAGAACTGCCGGACAAAGAAGCCTGGGAAGAAGGGATACCCAAAGTTTCAGCACAACAACCGTAGTGTAGAGTACAAGGCAACGGGTTGGAAATTAGAGCCAGATGGAAAACATATCACCTTCACGGATGGTTGTGGGATTGGGTGTCTCCGCTTGATTGGAACCCGTGACATTGAAATATTTCCTGTTAAACAGATCAAGCGTGTTCGGATCGTACGGCGTGCTGATGGCTACTACTGCCAGTTCGGAGTCCTGGCAGATCGTCTCATCTCGCATACGCCCACAGGGAAGCAGATCGGAATTGATGTAGGACTCAAAGCCTACTATACCGACTCAGAAGGCTGTACCGTAGAGAACCCGCGCCACTATCGCAAAGCTGAAAAGCGACTCAAAAGACTTCATCGTCAACTCTCTCGCAAGCAGAAGAAAAGCAGTAACCGTAAGAAATCACGAAAAATTTTAGCAAAAGCGTATTTGAAGGTGCAAAGGCAGCGTGAAGATTTTGCCAGAAAGACGGCAAACACGTTAGTCACGTCTTGCGACCTGATTGCCTTTGAAAACCTCAAGATACGCAATCTGGTGAAGAATTGTCATCTGGCAAAGAGCATTCATGACGCAGGTTGGGGAACGTTCCTGCAATGGGTGAAAGCCTATGGAGCCATGCACAACATCCCTGTGATAGCTGTGGCTCCTCAGTTCACGAGCCAGAATTGTTCGGATTGTGGCACGCTGGTCAAGAAAAGCTTAAGCGTACGGACCCATATCTGCCAGGAATGCGGTGTGGTGTTGAATCGCGATCATAATGCCGCTCACAACATTTTGCAGAAAGCATTGCAACGTAGCGTGGGGCACACGCGAACCGATGAGCGCGACTCATCAAACGCTTCTGGAGATCTGGCCTCTACTGCTTCCTCCAAACGGAGAAGTGGCAAGTCGGGTCGCTGAAGGAAGAATCCCCCGCGCTTTAGCCGGGGGAGTGTCAATACATACTCAGGCGCAAGTACAGGTGGTCCTACGACATCGCTGTAGAAAATTATATTCTGTACAATATAGAAGTGGATGTAACTATTCAGGTTCTCTTTCCCTGATTCCTCAGCGCCTTCGGCGCTTCGCAGGTTGTTTTATGTGGGTTGCGGTGTTTGCGCCGCAACCCACATAAAACAAGAGTGAGCCACCGCAGGTGGTGAGGGTACCTGAAGAGTTACAAGTGGACCTTTGTATGACGAATTACTATTTACCCATTGATGGATAGAGTATGATGAATATACAGCAAAGGTATACACTTTGTTTCTACTATCTGTTATGAAAGGATTGGCAACAAACAATATGACCGAAAAAGTAATGACTATGCCAGAAATTGATACATCTCCATCGCGTTCTGGTGAAGTAGTTTTACGTATCCGTAATCTCTCTAAACAATATGGGAAACGGCTCGCTGTAAATAATCTAAACCTGGAAGTACGACGCGGCGAGATTTTTGGCTTTCTGGGTCCCAATGGGGCTGGAAAAACAACGACCATTCGTATGGCACTGGGGTTGATCACGCCAAGTGCGGGTAGCGTGGAGATTCTTGGGAAGGATGTTATCACACAACGAGCGCAGATTCTCCCACGCGTCGGCGCATTAGTAGAAACACCTGCATTGTATCTGTACCTGTCAGGTCGTGACAATTTGCGCGTCGTTGGTTCAGCACTGGGCGGTGTGCCAAAAGCACGTATTGACGCCGTATTAGAACTGGTTGGTTTGCAGAACAGGCAGAAGGATCGAGTGCGCACCTACTCGTTGGGTATGAAGCAGCGCCTGGGTGTGGCGATGGCCCTTTTGCAAGACCCCGATCTACTGGTGCTGGACGAACCAGCCAACGGCCTTGATCCTGCCGGTATCGTCGAGATGCGCGACCTGATGCACCAGTTGTCAGCCGAGGGTAAGACAGTGTTCATCTCCAGCCACCAGTTAACTGAGGTACAACAAATCTGTACGCGTGTAGCGATCATCAACCTTGGCAAACTGGTGACGGAATCGACTATTGAGGAGCTTACCAATGGGCGCGGCGAGTTCTCCGTCACATTGGAACATGCGCAGAAAGCACTCGAACTCGTACAGGCACAGGCATGGGGAAAAAGCGCCCGACTCGATGAGGATGGCTCATTGATTACACCTGCCCCTGGCAATCGCGGACGCGACCTCAATCTCTTCCTCGTCAAGGAGGGTTTCGCACCCGATACAATCGCACAGGCAACACAGGATTTAGAGCAGGTTTTCCTGCGTCTCACCAATGGTGGTTCAGGAGGTGTCCAATGAGTACTGCAACAACAACCGCATCAACGGAACAGATACATCTTCGCAGCGCAAGGCCCAGCTTTTTGGGCTGGTACGTGGTGAATTTTTTAAGATCATGCGTCAGTGGACAACCTGGATTCTCCTGGTGATGCTGGCAGGGGTAATTATTTTACCCTATATCATTGAGTTTACCGTACCGAATCTCGCGAACCAGATTCACAGACAATCCGTTACATTTCTTTTATAACATTCTGTCACTTGGGTCTGGCGATACTGCGTGTTTTCTCGGGTATGTTCCTGTTGATCGTGACAGCCCGCATTATCGGCCTGGAATATCAACTCGGCACTATTCGTGTTCTGTTGTCACGTGGCGTAGGACGCTTGCAACTGCTCTTCGCCAAACTGCTGACAGTGGTTCTTATTGCGCTGCTTCTGTTAGTCGCAGGCCTCTTACTCAATTACCTGTTGGCGGTCATACTGGTAGACTGGAGTGAGCGGCAATCTGGACGCCTTTCACGCGCTTACTCCACAATTCTGGTCAGATGCCCAAATATACATCCTCACTATCCTGGTAAACATGGGTGTCACGATCCTGCTAGCAACGGCTGCTGCGGTTATCAGTCGTTCATTGTCCTTCGGTCTGAGTGCGGCACTGGTTTTCTTCCCTATCGACAATATTGGAGACGATTATTATGCAACTTGCTTACCGTGTAACCCACAATGATTTCTGGTTGAATGCCACAGCTTATTTCCTGGGGCCAAACTTGAATTTCATGCCTACAGCGCTTGTAGACAGGTTGACTTCTATCGGAGCCAGCCCGCTCTACCTTGTAGACCCCATCACAAACCAGGCACATGGTACGCTGGTTGATGGCACACATACGCTGATTATAGCAGGAGTGTATGCCGCCATCTTCGCAGTAACGGCCATCTGGCTGACATGGAAACGCGACGTGAAAGAGTAATCATTGCAGGTTTTGCGCTCGTGCAAAACCTGCAAAAGACCTGATACATCCATCAATGATTTACCAAAGTTGGCTATAAGCCGCAGAATTTAAGCAGCGACACGCCAGAGGAAGGGTATACTACCAGGGAGATGAAAAATTCCTCAGATGGGAGGGACTCTATCCTTCTACAAGCGTATTTTGGGCAAGCAAGCCCGATGCCGCCTGACGGCACGAGACGACGTTAATGGGTGATTATTTTTGCCGGTGCGGTCAGTTATCTAACAGCAAAAGGGCTTTTTTTTGCTTTATCAATAGCGGCATATACGGTAAGAATAATCATCCATTAACAAGACGATACAAACCATCTGTTCGAAGGAAAAGAGTTAAGAGATGTCACACTTTGCAGACGATTCAAACCAGAGACCTGACCAGAAGCAACAGCATCCATTGGGACCGGACAATATTCACCATCCACAACGCCGTCCCTATTCCTATCCACCATCCGGGCCTCAACCACCGCAGCAGGTTCCTCGCACACCTTCCTGGAAGATGCCACTGGCATACCCCAGAGGGATGCATCTCCTCAACAACGACTCGTCCCACGCAAAGGTCCCCCTACCCAATCAGTCCAGGCCCAGGAGACGATTTCCGATCTGGGCACGCCTTCTGGTGGTAGCCCTCGCGCTTTTGGCTGTGGTAGGCGGGATCATCTCCACTTATTACCAGACCAACCTTGCAAATTCGCTCAATGATATCACAGGGCAGACGGCAATTCGATCTGGTGGGGTAAGCATTGCCGATCCTCTGACGCAACGCACGAATATCCTGCTCCTGGGCAGTGACACCGACGGCAAAGGGAACGACCCGACGCAAGGGACACCACTGGCGCAAACCGTCATCATTGTGACCATTGACCCACAGACGAACGTTGTTGGTATGCTCTCCATTCCCAGAGATATGCAGGTCAGTGATCCGACACAAGGCTATGCCAATGAAAAACTCGATGAGGTCTTTGAGCATGCCTGGGTTGGAGCCAATGCCAATGAGCGAGCCAGAACAGCAGCAGGTCATATGATGGATGTCATCGAGCAAAATTACGGCATTTCTATTGATCACTATGCCTGGATTGGTCTGCAAGGGTTCATCAAGGTGATTGACACCGTCGGTGGGAATCGATGTGGATGTCACCCATACCATCGTGGATGATCTCTATCCCGATGATACGAATAATGCTGGCGGTAGCGCCTATGATTATAGGCGTCTTGACCTCTCCCCTGGACCACAACATCTTGATGGGGAAGAGGCTCTCGATTATGTACGCACTCGTCACGCCGATCTGGGTGGCGACTTTGGGCGTACTGACCGGCAACAACAGGTTTTAAGCCAACTCAAAGAAAAACTCTCCACCAGCACAAGCTTATCAGAAGCACCAGCATTATTGAAAGATTTAGATGGATTTCTCAGGACAGACTTGAATCTTTCTGATCTTTCCTCCTACGCACAGCTTGCGAAACGTGTTGATACAAAGACAATTGAGCACGTCTCCTTGACTCCACCCACCTATGCAATCGCCGATCTGCCGCGCAATAACGTTGAACCCATCTGTGATCAGGTGAATAAAGTGATCCAACAGATGTTCGCAACACAACCCCACTGTCTCCCACAGACTGCCGATACAACGCCGAATGGAATGAACGTGGTCGTTACAGGGAGACCCCCAACGCTGGCCGGGCCACTCATCGCACAGACGCCTGGGAGGACCATGCCTCAATTGAGGACTGTTAGCGCAGATGTGAACGTTTCTGTTGCCGTTCACGATCTCCTTGATTTCATGCTCTTAACGGTGTTTGGATCATTTGATGCTATCCAGCAGTAAACGGGATCGTTTTGAGAGGGTGAAAGAAGCATCCATTTCAGGCTATATGGCATTTCTTCTTACCCTGTCATTGTCTACCTCAGAAGAGAGAACATGATGAAAAAATCTCTTTCATGGCAAACACTTCTGTTCCTTGCCTTCATAGCATTGGGCTTGCCGAGTTGTCTGGGACTGAGTTTCTTCCAGAGCAAGGCGACAGGCACACATGGGGATATCACGATCAACAGTCAAGCCTCCTTTCACGGCAAATTGTACTTGACATTTGATCGGAATCTCTACGTGCTCGACGATCAAAAAAACCTCACGCAACTCACAAAGGGTATGGACGTGCGTGATCCAGCCGTCTCCCCCGATGGGAAGAAGATTGCGTTTATCATCCGCTATAAAAACTATGCCGATCTGGCCTCTATGCCAGCCTCCGGTGGCAAACCAACTATCTTGCTGAGTGGCAATGGAAGCTACGTGCCCAATCCTCCCTACGATACACCAAAGAGCACATATTACTGGTTTGCGCAACCGGCCTGGGCACCCGATAACCGGCATCTGCTCTTTCTCAGTGATCTGGAGAAATTTTATCCCCGTCCCATCGGAGTCGATGCCTTCTTGCTCGATTTCATGGCATTTTCTCTCGATACCACTCATCCCGATCCAACGGCAGTCCAGGAAGTCGCTTATCCGACGTATGGTGATGGGGGATTGCGTGATCCAGCGTATCGACCCGGTCACCCGGATCAGATCGTCTATACGAGTTATAGCTACGATCGAGCCACACAGACAAAACAGACGATTCAGGTGAACCTGGAAGATCCCAACGCGATCGAAAATGATGCCATCAATAACCCCTACAACCGTCTGTACATGCCAGGAATGGTGTCAATGGAAACGGATCCAGGGGTACCGCTGACACCTGACAACCCGGCTCCTATCGCGAATTTGGAACCAGCCTTCTCACCAGATGGCAATACTCTCGTTTATGTTCGCAGCGTTGATGCAACACATATGAGCTTATATACAATGCCTGTTGCCAATGGGGTCACGGCGGTTGCCAATCCCAACGATCCGGCCAATCTTCAAAGGGGGCTTGCACCATATAGTCAATCTGTGCTCCTGCTGACCAAACAGTATCTCAGCGAACCTGTCTGGTCACCGGATGGTACACAAATTGCGTACTACGACTATAACAACACCACCTTTGATCTCTGGTTAGCTAATGTTCTTCCAGGCAAGAATTATACCTACACCATCGAGTCAAGCAGTATCGTGCAGCTCACAGATACACATGGGAACCTGGATGCTGATTCGCGTCCAGTCCTGGGTTTCGTAGACTGAGCAAACAGTACGGGCATGTCGTATTGCCTCTCTGCTTGATTAGCCTGGGCATCTTCATCTTGATCAACAGCGGCACGATTACGCTGTTAAGGATCAATGGAAGATGAATGACTTTACAACAACAATAATTCCTCGTGATCTCTTCTTTGGCATTATAGACAGATTTTCTGAGTCTATGATAGACTCAGTATGAACTATCATGTTTGCACGACAAACTCATTATTGGTTGGAGGAGTCTCTTTTGGATGCATCACTTAATGGCCCTTCGGGACGAATAACTCTCGGTACCAATGTACTGACTATTGGACGGTCAGCCAGTAATCAATTAGTGGTGAGTGACCCGAAAACCTCATCACGTCACGCTGAGATTCGCCCAGAAGGCTCGGACTATACCCTTATCGATTTGGGAAGTACCAATGGTACCTTTGTGAATGGGCAACGACTTCGAACATAATCAGCCTCGTCTGCTCCAGACAGGCGATATAATCCGTATTGGCGATGCGAATTTCACTTATGAAGGTGCAACTCAGATACCACCAACAGTCTATGTAGGCCAGGATGATAACCCTCCATACGCGCCAACTGTAGCAGTACCTCCTGGGTATGCACCAACTATAGCAGCCCCTCCTCCTGCATTTACAGAGTATGGAGCGTCACAAAACCAACAGCAAGGGTATCAAGCACCACCACCCCCTCCAGCCTATGGTGGACAATCGGCCTATGGGCAACCCGCTGGTATTCCTCCTTTGCCCGGTTATACTCCTGTCTCACAACCAAAGAAGAGTCGCCGCGGGCTTTGGATCACGCTGGGTATCGTTGGAGGAATACTGCTGGTAAGTTGTGTTATTTGTAGTGATCATAGGTATTGCAAATCTGCCAACACCAGCTAAGGCGCTGGATAGCTTCTGCACCAATTTGGTAGCAAGGAGATAACCAGGCAGCCTACAATCAATTCTCTCCCGGCTTACAGAGCCGGCTTCCTGAAACTACCTTTAATCAAGTTCTTTCTGTTGATAAAGTTCAGTCATGTACACATACTACTCCCGATGAGACTACAGATAGTGCGACCGCCACTATTAAAATTATTCATGTATCTGGAGCTACTAATAATGATGCAGTGGCTTTAGCCAAAGATAGCAATGGAGACTGGAAGATTACTAATCTTCAAACAAGAGTAACGAAGAGGATTGGTGGAGAGCAGGTATACTAATGCTGCTCTCCATCCTGTGGTGCTAGAGCATAGGTATCTTTATGCCAGATTCTCTGGCACACTCAATAGCTTCATCATAGTTCAGTTGTATTGGTTCCAATGAGACTCCCATCTCAAGTTTATGAAAACGCGATAAGAGAACAATTGACATTTTAGTGAACAATGTTCTATACTTCTTCAGGGAAGGAGACGATAACTGTGGGTATCAAGCAGCGGCGTGAACGTGAACGTGAGGCGACGCAGCGGGCAATTTTGCAGGCTGCGCTGGATATTGCGTCTGAGGATGGGTGGGAGGCCGTGACGATTCGTCGTATCGCCGAGCGGATTGAATATAGCCCCTCTGCCATCTATAAGTACTTTGAGGATAAAGAGGCTATCTTGCTCGCGCTTCTGCGGCAGGGATTTCAACAACAGTTGGCTGCACTCACCTTTCTCTCTGCACAAGAAAGGAATCCGCCAGAGCGCTTGCTCCAGATTGCCAGAGCCTATTGGGACTTTGCCTGGAACCATCCCACCTTGTATCAACTGATGTTTGATCTGAAAGGGAATTTGCACGAGATTCAGGATGCGAAAGCTGCATTTCTCCTTGTGCGGGCAGCAATAGAGGATTGGAACGATGTCAATGGGATCAAGATTGTTCACCTGGATGCAGATGTTGATATCTTGTGGGCAATGATGCATGGACTTGTTGCTCTCACCATGGCTCAGCACATTTCTGGTGGTTCCAGCCGAGCAAGGGAGTTACTCGCTCAGGCGGTGAATGATCTGCTCCTTGCCTGGAAAGTGCGTGCGAGTTCCTAATTTTTTTGTCGTCTAGTAAACTTAGTTCTCTTTGTTGACTTTGTTTTCCTATGAGAAATGAGGTGTTTCATGTCTCTTACCCCTTCGGCACCCACGGTTCCGCGCTGGATCAATCGTCTCGTGATCTGGTTACTGGCGCTCACCTTTTCATCCACTCATGAGCCGCACTACTATGCTGTTGACCTTTACCGGGCGACAAAGTGGGCGTCGTTATACAATCCCTGTGCGGATTGAGTGCTCGTCTTTACTGCTATCGTTTTTAACCTGATAACTTCAGTTAAAAACCATCGGCAATTTAATCCCTTTTCCCTGGCACACTCAATAGCTTCATCATAACCTGCGTCCGCATGGCGCATGACACCAGTTGCCGGATCATTGGTGAGCACCCGTTCCAGGCGATTTGCTGCTTCCCAGGTGCCATCGGCAACGATAACCATACCCGCATGTTGCGAAAATCCCATGCCGACACCACCACCATGATGCAGGCTTACCCAGGTCGCGCCGCTTGCGCAATTGAGCAGCGCATTAAGTAGAGGCCAGTCTGACACAGCGTCGGAGCCGTCCTTCATTGCTTCGGTTTCACGGTTGGGACTTGCAACCGACCCTGAATCAAGATGATCACGGCCAATCACCACCGGAGCGCTTAATTCGCCCGATGCTACCATGTCATTAAACGCCAGGCCAAGCTTTGCGCGATCACCCAGGCCCACCCAACAGATGCGTGCGGGCAAACCCTGGAATTTGATTTTCTTTTGCGCCATATCCAGCCAGCGGTGCAGATGCGGGTTATCCGGGATCAATTCTTTTACTTTTGCATCGGTTTTATAGATGTCTTCCGGGTTCCCTGATAGAGCCGCCCAGCGGAACGGGCCGATGCCCCGGCAAAACAAAGGACGGATATAAGCAGGCACAAAGCCAGGATAATCAAATGCATTTTGCACCCCGGCCTCATACGCCACCTGCCGGATGTTGTTACCATAATCGACGACTGGAATACCCTGCTTATAGAACTCAAGCATAGCACGTACCTGCTTCACAATAGATTCCTTCGCCCGCTCGACATAGCTCTGGGGATCACGCTTGCGCAGTTCACTGGCTTCCGCAAGGCTCATACCGGCTGGAATATACCCATTAAGGACATCATGCGCAGAAGTTTGATCTGTTACCATATCAGGCTTAATTCCTCGGCGCACCAGCTCGGTATAGATTTCAGCCGCATTGCCCAGCAGACCGATTGAGAGCGGCTGCTTCAGATTGCACGCTTCACGGATTTGATTGAGTGCTTCGTCTAACGTACTGGCGATTGCATCGCAGTACCCGGTATCAAGTCGTTTCTGGATATGGGTTGCGTCACACTCAACGGCAAGCATGGAAGCACCTGCCATTGTGGCTGCCAATGGTTGTGCTCCACCCATCCCGCCTAAACCCGCAGTCAGTATCCACTTTCCGGATAAATCGCCCCCGAAATGCTGGCGGCCCATTTCAACAAATGTTTCATACGTGCCCTGTACGATGCCCTGACTGCCGATGTAAATCCACGAACCAGCAGTCATCTGGCCGTACATCATCAATCCCTTGCGGTCGAGTTCGCGGAAATGCTCCCAGGTCGCCCAATGCGGCACCAGATTGGAGTTGGCAATAAGCACTCGCGGAGCATCGGCATGGGTTCTAAAGACGCCGACCGGCTTGCCCGATTGAACAAGCAGGGTTTCATCGCCACCCAGATTTTTTAGCGTCTCGACGATACGGTCAAAACATTTCCAATTGCGCGCCGCTTTGCCGATACCGCCGTAAACGATGAGTTCATCCGGGTTCTCCGCTACATCAGGGTCGAGGTTGTTCATCAACATACGCATAGCTGCTTCTTGCAGCCACCCTTTGCATGAAAGTGTGCTACCTCGTGGCGCACGAACGATGCGTGGCCCATCTGTCTTCGGTGTTGTTACCGAAGGTGTATTCTCGCTATTGGGCATGATTGTCTCTTCCTTTCCTTGCCAGGTAGATGAATCTCTGGTTGAGTATATCTTATTTGCGTCGTGTAATGTCTGGAAAAGCTCTGCGATGAAACTATGAGGCTGAAGAAAGCGTGTTATCAGTACTGAGTATTTTTTTCGGAGAACCTTAAATAGAGGTGAGAGAGCTTGTTAGAATTTGACGAAAGCTATAATGAACGTGATATTGAACTCTCTGTTGGAGAGGCATTTGCCATTCGCCTCCCTGAAAACCCAACAACAGGGTTCCGCTGGAACTTCGCATCGAGCGGCGAACCAGCGTGTGCGCTTCTCGACAACTCTTTTGAGATAGTTGCTGACCGTCCAGGCCGCGGAGGAAGCCATTCGTGGCAGTTCAGGGTTACGCAGGTCGGTCATGGGAAGATCGAACTCATTTACCGGCGTTCATGGGAAAGAGAAAGGACGCCAGCGCGCAAGTTTACGCTGCACGTCTATACTTATACTTGACAGACTGGTGTGCGTGCGTAGTTCGGCTACTACGCACGCACACTGGTAGCATATTACTTTACTGCACGACTCGTACTGTCCAGAAATCGCTTGCGAGGCCGCCAGTCAGATAGGCATAAAGCAGTGTAATTGCTCATCTAGTTTTCCTCCTTTGGGTCTGGATACTTAATTCGATAGAGAAGAAACTCAAGAAGGCTCTTATCTCGCTTGCGATTATTGCAGCGTTGACATGCTGCGGTTAAATTTGTCCAATACTCCTCTCCTTGTTTGGCAATAGGCACAATGTGATCAATATGCTGCATAGGTTTTCCGCAGTAACAGCAGGGATCATTGTAGAGAATTTCGACATAAAGCACGCCTTGCTCACTATCCTCTAATCTTTGCCCCCAATACCTTCTTCTTGCTGCTGCTCTTTTTTGCTCTCGATGTCTGAGATAGGATTTGTGTGCTCTCTGTTTATATGTATCGAGTTTTCTATACTCGCGTTGCCTCTTGTTGATCTGGTCTCTATGTGATCTGGCATAAGCACCTACTTGCGCAACCATCGCTTCTGGATTTTTGTGATAACGTCTTTGTCCACTCTCGCGGTGGCATGTTAGACAAGTTCCGGCGTTTTTCCCTGTTCGCAAATTTCCTTGAACAAGAAGGTGCCCATTGACGCAAAATCCATCTTTCTTAGGGATGCGTTTTGGTCCTGGTTTATCTGCTTTTCTCGCTCTTTCTCTTTCACGATGGCACGCGAGGCATTCACGCTTTCCTTTGCGTAAGTTCTCTTCAACAAGAGGATGTCCTTTGGGACAATGCATTTTAAGTAGTTTGAGTGGAAGTGCCGCCCGCCTCTTCTTTTTGTAAGCAGTGGAATGCTTTGTATTACAGGACTTGCAGAGGTTATTGAGTTTATCTTTTGATCTCTGGTTCTTGTGGAAGAACTCAGATGTTGCGGGGAAGTAGTGTTCGCAGGCAGCACAATATTTCTGTGATACAATATCACTCATGGCAAAGCTCCTAACTTTGTCGTCACGCCTGGGGATGCTTGCAACATCGCTCAGGCGCCACATTATTTTGTTTGATTAATTACACCACAAACCTGCTCTGGAAGCCATCTTATCCTACTTTACTGTTCTGATTACCCAAAAGTCTGAGGATAGCCCAAGATGAGTTAGGTATTCATAGGGTAGAGTAAAGTAGCCCTTCATTGCCACCCCAGTCAGTACCCCACGAGTTTCGACAGTGAACCACTGATCTGCGTCACTGTACCCAACGCACATGACCGCATGTCCTCCAAGTACACTCTCAGTGGTTGTGGCATTGGTGCATGGCCGGTCTGAGCGACTTCCGCACTTTCGAAACTTTCATAGACTGTAAAGCCAAAGACGAATGGGTAGCCAGAGGCCAGACATCCTTTCATCTGATTGAGGTTTTTAGTCACCCGGTGATAGAGAACCGCCTTATGCTGAAGAGCAGCTTGATAGCAGGCATCCGTCGGCTGTACCGCAAATTGCGCAATATCATATGGCCATAGATCTTCGGAACAGGCTCCCTTTGTGCCTACGCTCTTTACACCATCGCGGATCTGCGCGCCACTATCTGAGCCAACAGTGCCTTCTATTACGCGTTCATTATAGTAAATGAAGAGTCGGGACGGAACAAAAGGGGTGAGATTTTGTTTTATTTGATCAAATTCAATTGCACCTGCGATGGCATTTGCTGTACAGTTCCCTGATATAAGGATTTTCCCCTCACGGCGCGTCACTAGCGTATGATAGGTCGGCACCTCAGCACAAAACACTTCTCCTTCATAGTCTTCTGTAAACCAAACTTCAGCCCGCTCAACTGAAAGGTTCTTTACCTCACAAACAGAAACACGATGCTCAGGTAGAGTGCCAACAATCTGCCTTCCATCAGCAGTCATAGCACTACGAGCCTGACGAACAGTCATCCTGGTTTCGTTACCAGACATGAAGATCAGAGCCTGTAGATCAGAAGCAAGTTTTGATGAAGAGGTGTAATGGACTCGCATGCCACGCTGTTCACTCCCATCGCCAGCAAAGTGACCGGCAAGAAACTCCCCCATCATCTCGGCATTGAGATGAAAAAGAAAGGCAGGAACAAATTTCTCGCCAGCTTTCACACCTTCTAACCCAAGAGATGCCATTGCTTCATAAACACGACGATTCTCAAATGTGAAACGATCTGCAAGTTCCAACGCTGAAACACCAACCTCGGCAAGGGTTTCACGCACGAACGCTTTTTCCCGTTCCTTAGTCGCTGCGATCTGTATCTTATACGATACTCTTCCCTTATTCTGATCCCGCTTGAGCATCGTTCCTTCAGCAAGATAAATGCCAAGAAAACGCACCCAAGATTTAAGCGGAATATCTTTCGGTTCACGCTGCTCCCTATGTTTATGCTCGACTCCAGGAAGAGTAAATGTATCCGTTTGAATATTGCCTTTCCATTGAACGCGGTTCATGAGGCCAAAGTACCAACCAACATCTTTTGCCGCAATAAGCTGATAACTTGTACTCAATGTCCGTTTGCTCTCATCCCATTTCCGTACAAGCATCTTGTGATCTGGCGTTACCTTAAAGTTGAGAGATCGATTAGCAACGCAATGCATTTTTCCTTTATAAGGAAAACGCACAATGCGAACAGGTGCCTCAAAGAAAAGTTCAGCGGTTTCAGGATTCACAGTTGCCAAACGCTCTGAGCCATCCAACTCAGAAAAGGGCTTAAACCCGCGATCTGTCAAAACTTCTGTCTTATCGTCATGACATGATCCCAGTTGACCCTGGTCATAGACCGGAGGACAGGCTGATGTAAGATCAATACTGGCTGGCAATGCTCCTATTACTTCTAGAGGTGCTGCATAGTGATAATCTCTTTGATCAGGCAAATCCGGTATCCAACCATAGCGTGCGATTTGAGGCATATTGTAATCTCCTTCTTTAATTGTATGCCACTATACTTAGTATAATATACTAAAAAAACAACTTCAAGGGTTGGCTGGCTTGCAATTTCGCTGGTCCCCCCTGCGTCACGTTCTGGCTGAATTTTAGTTCTACTAGAGAAACGTATATGGTCTTGTTATTTAAAGCATGGCTTTCCTGCAGTTTCTCCACAGTATTGTTCTGAGCAAAATGTGTTCTTATTTTAATTTTAAGGGAATTGCGAAGATTAAATCGTCCCAGATATCGGCGTTTGTAAATTCTCTATAGTAGAGCTATAGAGAGAATGAACTTTGATATGAAACTTGTTTCTTTTATTCCTCTTCCATTACAATTACAAGAAAGATATGTGTTTAGTAATAACCGGAAAACACCGTCAGTGTGCCAGCGAAAGGAAGATCATCCATGAAACATAGCACTGCTACAAAACATATACAACCAACGCCTATCCTCAACAGCAAACATCCATTGCTGGTCCGTTTCACCCAGGAATTGCAGGCAGAACATCCGACTGACGATAGAACCTTTTTGCAAATGGCACATCAGCGACTCTCGGAGCAGCTATCTCCGATCTATACGCTCAGGGAGCGCCAGCCTGCCTCCACCACATTTGCGCGGGGATGTGGCTCTTGCAGTCAACGGATGGCAGTGTTGGAAGCGGTTGCACGTGGCGCTGGCATTGGCACACGCTCACGCGCACTCTGGATCGATGGGCAATTTTGGTCCCAGCGCTTTGAGAGGCTGCATTGTGTCCTGCCACGACGCGTCCTGCTTGCATGGCCAGAGTTCTTCCTCGATGGCCATTGGGTTAACTTTGCGGAACTTTACGGCTCCCTTTCTCAACTCGCTGAGCGCGATCACAATGGCTTCTCCAATGCCACAGGCGAGACCCTTTTCGAGGCTGTGAGCCGTACTGCCGTCGAATTGGCATGGCCACGCAAGTTGTTCTTCCACTGGTGCTTCTTGCGACCTCTCCGGTTTCGTCGTAGCCGATCATGGGATCTTCCCTTCACGTGATGCTGTTTTTGATCATTATGGCCTGTTTATACATCAACCTGGAGGCTGTCTCTTTGAGTTGATTTTTGGTGGACGCAAAGTTGCTTGATGAAGGAGAATAAGCAGCTCACATCAAACCAGAGCGAGCTACCGCAGGTGGTGAGCAGACCTGAAGAGTGACCAGATAGTTATCTTGTTCCCAAGCATTACGCTATGCTATAATCTGACGAGGAAAAACATCCTTAATGTACAATATTATACGTACATCGGAAAAATGCAATTATTTTTTCCCTTGAGCAGAGATCTGCTGCTTGTGGGCTATCCGTAAAGAGAAGACCGTCACCTGCGTTATGGCGCAAACTAATACTGTCTCCCCTGCTCCATGCATGGCTCAATCACCCTGTTGATGTACCGTGCTGGATGCTCAGGAAAGGACCTTGAAATGATTGATCCTGATAGCGAATTGGAACCACGATACCGCTCGGTTATGACAACTCCGGATTGGTATCAAACAAATATACCCTGTCAGGTAGGATGTCCCGCCCATACCGACGTTGCTACCTACATTGGTTTAATTTCACAAGCCCGCTTTGATGAGGCATATCTGCTGAACCGCAAGGCCAATGTTGTTCCTGGCGTGCTTGGGCGCACCTGTGCACGTCCCTGTGAGCCTGTCTGCCGCCGTAATAAGGTTGATGGCAAGCCCATTGCTATCTGCTGGCTGAAACGTGCCGCCGCCGACCACCGCGAATACCGTCACCATGCTGAACCTCCACCAATTACCAGAGACAAGAAGGTGGCAATTGTGGGAGCCGGTGCTTCTGGCCTGGCAGCAGCGCGTGATTTGCGTGAGATGGGTTACCCGGTCACTATGTATGAGCAATATCCCACAGCTGGCGGTGTGATGGTCAATGGCATTCCGGTCTGGCGTCTTCCCCGTGATGTCACTCGTGAAGAGTGTGATGAGTATATGGAAGATATTGGGGTAGATGTCAAGTACAATGTCACGGTTGGTCGTGACGTAAAGCTTACGGACCTGCTTAAGGAACATGACGCCGTCTATCTCGCTGCCGGTTGCTATATCCCGAATCCTCTAGCTGGTCCCGATAACAAGATTATTCCTGGGGCAGATCTCAAGGGGGTCGATGATGGTATCCGCTTACTGGCAAAAACTAATTATGGTGAGCCTGCCTTTATTGGGAAGCGTGTAGCCGTTCTTGGTGCAGGCTTCACTGCAATGGACTGCTGCCGCACAGCGATCCGTTTTGGTGCCGAGAAGGTCTATGTGATGTACCGTCGCTCCAAGGAAGAACAACCTTCCGACGAGTACGAAGTTGACGAGGCGGTGCTTGAGCATGTGGAGTTCCAGTATCTTGTCACACAGGTGGCGGTCTTGAGTAAAGATGGCATTCATGCCAGTAGTATACGCTTTATACGCAACACGCTGGGTGATCCCGATGCTGGTGGCCGCCGTCGCCCGATTCCTATTCGTGGTAGTGAATTCGAGATAGAGGTAGATACAGTCGTTCCAGCCTTCGGTCAGTATAGCGATACATCGTGGTTACAGGCCGATGAGTTAAACCTTGAGGTCGATAAGTATGGTGTTCCTTTGATAGGCTTTGACAGCTGGATGACAAGCTATCCAGGTCTCTTTGCCGGAGGAGACTATACACTAGGGGCACGCAACCTGATTTCAGCTATTGGCGATGGACGTGATGCAGCCGCAGCCATCAACCGCTATCTTGGCGGTGTCGATAAAGCTGCCGAAGCAGCGGAAGAGATTGAGTTACCCGACTATCGCCGTGGTATGGTTGATAACTACGAGTCCATTCCACATCAGATGTTACCTTCGTTGCCGTTGAAGGATCGTTATAGCAACACACGTGAGACTGAGACGGGCTATACTCCTGAGCAGGCTGTGATCCAGGCTCGCCGCTGTCTACAATGCCAGTTGAATATTATGATTGATCCATCGATCTGTATTCTCTGTTCTGGCTGTGTTGACATCTGCCCCTATGACTGCATCAGCATGGAGGGACTCTCCCGCGTCGTCAAGGGTGATCCTATGCACAAGGGCACTCAGAATTGGACGGGTGGTGCAGATATGATCATCGATGAAGAGAAGTGTATCCGTTGTGGCCTTTGTATTGTGCGCTGCCCCACGGATGCCATCTCAATGGTTCAATTTGAGGTTGCCAGCCCCAATGATCGCTGGACGGTCTCGAAGATTCCAATGCTAAATATACGTTAACTGGGTATATTGAATGTTAATCCCATCCATGAGTCATCCCGAATTTTTCGAAC
This sequence comes from uncultured Chloroflexia bacterium, assembly GCA_963814985.1. GTDB lineage: Bacteria > Chloroflexota > Ktedonobacteria > Ktedonobacterales > Ktedonobacteraceae > CAWFFV01. Next base: position 83,029 of record CAWFFV010000119.1, read on the forward strand.
AAGAGTTCGCATTCTCTCAAGCGGCTTGAGAAGCGGGATTGCAAAGGGCAGCCGCCCTTTGCCGGGGTTGCAGGGGTGTGTCCCCTGCCTCTTTCTTTCTCCTCTCGCGCCGCCTGCGGCGGCGCATAAAAGAAGTAAAAAGAGTTTTTCGGGGACACCCCGAACCCCGGCAGGGTGCTGTGCCCCCTGCACCCCCATTTTTTGGAACTTTTGGTCAAAAAGTTCGGGATGACTATGGCGACACTTTCCCTTCATGCTTCTGGCACTGTGAACTTGTGATTCAGCAGGCGTTTGATGAGAGCCGGACGGCGCAGATGAGGTCGAACCCAGGTACACAAACGTGCTTGAAACTCCTGGCTCTCTTTAAATTTATCAGCAACTTCGCGCAGCTCGACCAATAATTGAATGGCTTCGTCGTAACCTGCACCAGAACCGCGTACAGCGGCCTGATCGATTTGATGCCAATAATCGTCCTGGCGACTGTGGATATCTTGCAGATGACGCTGATGAGCCATCTGCTTCTGCTCACGCCTCTCACGTTCCAGTCTGGCCTTAACGGTCTTGCTCTCAGCAAGTAACGTAGTATAGGTAACATGCTCACCCGTCGCTGGCGTTTCTTGCGTCTTGTCCTGGCCCAACTCGCGCAACTCTTTTACCAGCAGGCGGCTCAAACCTGACTCATTGTGTGCCAACCGCACCAGGTAATCGTCGCGACGATCTTGCGGCAGCAGTTTGACCCACGCGACAAAATCATCGTCAGTTGATGGCATAGCTGCCTTACTATGTTGAGCTGCCGCAACAAGCAGTTCTTGTGGCATTTGCAACAACTCTGCCAATGCCTGCTGCGCCGCCGTCAGCGTTGCAAAAGCGGGCGGAACTGCTGGAACATGGATTACTTCTTCTTCCTCACCATCATTATCATCTTCATAGTCTCCCGTCATGTGCTGGCAAGCCAACCAGGCGATGTACAGTGCTCGCAGATCACCTTCCATCAACTCATCGCGAATGGCGATAAGCGATCCCAGTTCATATGAAGCCCATTCATCAGGCCCTTCCATCTCACCAAATGAATATCGAGGATATCATAATCTGGATATTGGGTGAATGTGACGAAATCATCGAGATCGTAGCCATCGATAAGATCAACTGGTAAGGTCCCATGTGGGAAGCGCAATGCCAATCTTGGCGATCCCCAGTTGGCCCAATAAAGGAAACCATCGAAGAATTCATGAAGCACGTCGATGGGATCGTGCTTGAAGTCACCCCAGTGATACTCGATGACAGCATGGGTGGAAGATGCTTCAATGTGACTGGAAAGGGCATTGACTGCATCAAGTTGTGCCCGTGTCAGAGGCCGATCACAGGTCATAAATTCATAACGTTGATATTCACTCATAAATATTGTCCTCCATACGGCGTTAATAACAAACATATCATAGCAGACACATCCAAGAATTGACAGCAAGGAAACTACCCGGCTAATTGACGAGTGGATCCTTACTATACAAGAGGTAATGTTTGCTGTACAATCATGGGGCAATGCACAGCAGGAGGATACATACTATGCAAAAACAAGAGCTTGTACAGTTAAGCAAAACGATGTCTTACGCACTACGCCATAACCCGGCAGACTTTGGCTTGAGCCTCGATGGTGAGGGATGGGTAATGGTTCAAGATTTGCTTGCCGCATTGCGTTTGCGTAGAAGCGCATGGCAAGATTTGTGTGAGGATGACTTTGCCGCCGTGATTGCCCAATCAGACAAGCAGCGTTTTGAGATGAGCGATGGGAAGATACGTGCCTATTATGGGCACTCTGTGGCAGAGAAGATGGTAAAAGAGTCAGTAACACCTCCGGAAATTCTGTTTCATGGTACCACGCCACAAGCTGCCCACCTCATAAAAGTTGAGGGCTTAAAGCCGATGAAGCGCCAGTATGTGCACCTTTCGGCTGAGCAGAAGACCGCATTGGAAGTAGCACGTCGTAGAACACAATCGCCGGTAATTCTCAGAGTATCCGCTTTACATGCCAGTGAACAGGGCATTAAGTTTTATCTTGGCAATGACATGGTCTGGCTCGCTGATGCTATCCCCCCTGCATTTCTTGTGCTTGATTAGCGAAGAACGGTATAGCTAAAAAACTTGCATTTGCTTATTCTCTCGCACTTATGCGACGGAATACTCTGCCATTTGTCCTACTGATTTGCCGAAATGATCTGTTGCAAAGATAATAATCCTTAATAGAAATACACAAAACAATGTCTATATGAAAAGGAAGTCGTGAAATGTCTTGTAAATACCCATGTTCTCTCTATATCAGGAGTAGTGTACTGGTTAGTGTAGCTATTTTGTTGGTACTCATTCTAGCAGCATGCGGGGATAGCACAGGGGAACTCCCCGGTTTCTACAACGCAATCCCCCCGCAATCCACTCTCCCTCTCCACCAGTGGTCACGGCGAGTTCTAGCCATGGTTCACCGGGAACAGGTCCTCTTGTACTCCCTTCGCCAACGTCAGCAACTGGAAGCAACGCTAATAGTCAGCAAGTGACATTTGCGGATCGTGTTCTATCGATCGAGAGCGTCAGCAAGCAGAATGGAAGTAGCACTAATCTCCTGGCAATTAGTTTGACAATAACGGTGAAGAACACAAGCAATAACGCGATCACAAACCAGACCAGCTACTTTCAACTCATTGGCAAAGAGGGGGATGTCTTTGGTTTGCCATCCAATACTACCTCAGCATTTCTTCGGCTCGATTGCAGCCCAAAGTTCACATACAGGCACCATCGTCTTTCAGCTACCATTGGGTGCTGCTAACGGATTGCGCCTGTTGTATCGTTCTGACAAAGCCAACGAGACAGCGTTCTTTCCACTGAACATCTAGCATCGATTATCGGTCAAGGATATATGGCAGGTAGATATATTGGACACAGTAGCCTGCCATACCTACTATTTTTTGATCCTTCTTGCGCATAAACTCAAGCACAATACAGTCGATACGTGCATCTTCAGACCAGCGTTCTTCCAGATTTTCGCGTCCACTGAACTCGCGGAAAGCGTCACGAGTCGCATCATCGTAGATACCGCTAATGCTTCCTTGATAATCTCCGGTGATGGTCAATAATTCCTGTAACTCACATGCCAGGGCCTGATCAATGATGAGAATATCGTGGGGATCACTTGAAAAGAAATAGAACTTATGCAATTGCAGAATGCGGTGTAACTCATCAATTGGAGAGGGATGGTCATCTACTCTGTAAATTGAGGAAACGGTCATTCCAGCCACTGTAGCCACCGTGTTCGCGCACAACAAGTAAAGCCGCTGATTGCTGACCCCGACTATCGCCACCTGCGGCCTGCCCTGCAATGAGAGCCGCTATAAGCCGGTCACAAAGGGGTCCGCTCGCTTCTTCAAAAGTGCGTGCCATAGCAAGGACGGTATCTTCCCCTACAAGTATATTTCCTTGACAGGCATAATGCTCTCCCACATAACCACCAGCCCAGGAGGAACATTTCTCCCCTGTGTAGGTTGCTGGTTTGCCGCTAACACCAATGATGCCCACCTGACGATCGGCACAGCTTTGATCTTCTTCCGTAAGCTTTCCCAATGTTTCCGGTGCGGAAAGTCCACTGGCAAGCAAATCCAACCCACGTGGGCCATAACTGGTATTGCCCCAGGCTTGTGTGGCGATTGCACCGACCCCCGCTTTAGCCCAGGGAACTACCGCTCCAACAGCCAAGAAATTTTGATTGTACTGCAATTCCCCACTCACCTTTTTGCAAGTCTCGTGCTACAATAGAGAATGTCATTTCATTCCTCCGTGTTCTACAAAATAGTAGAGGTATTATAGCATGGTCTGCTCACCACCAGCGGTGGTGAGTTCTTGTTTTGTTGCCGATATGGCGTGTTTGCGATGCAAACACGCCATATCGGCAACAAAACAGCCTGCGAAGCGCCTTCGGCGCTGAGGAATCAGGAAAAGTGGCCTGAGTAGTTTCTGTAAATCTGTAAAGGAATCATATTGACATCCACATGACGAAGTGCGACAATACAAGTGTTTTTAGCATACTGAACAATTTAGGGGTGTCCGCCAATTCCGTGGTAAATCGTTCCCACGGGCAAAAGCATTCACATCTCAAAGTGTCGTGTGTGCCAGTCGTTGACGTAGGGTTTCCAAACCCACCAGCCACTACCGAGATTACTGCTAACAAACGGGGCAGGAAGTGCCCCACGGTCTTCCCTTGTGGAGGGCTGTAGAAGCCTCTGCTGACCACAGCATGGGTTACTTCACAAAAAGCCTGATCTATTGAGAGATATACGTCTGCTGAGCACGTATATTTATCATGACGATGGCGAGTGTACCAGCGATCAGGGATATCTTTTTTCTCCATATGGTGAGCTATTTTGCTAATTAAGCAGACAAACCGGGTGCCCAACGGCTTACCATCCTCTTACCTAAGAAGAGATATCTGCAGATCTACAAGGAGCTATGATGGTGCGACATGACTGGTCAGATGACGACCTCGCCCAAAGGTTGCAACAACGTGACCCAGAGGCATTGGAAACACTCATCGCCCGGTATTCTCGTGAAGTATTTTATTTTATACGTTTGGTATTAGATGGCATTGGCGTTGCGCAAGATGCAGAAGAATGTGTCAACGACCTCTTTGTTACGGTCTGGCAAGAGATCGATACCTTTGATCCAGACCGGGGTACCTTGCGTACATGGTTGACCATGCGTGCAAAATATATTGCGCTGGATCGGCGTCGCCAGTTATGTCGTCGTCAGGCCCATAATGTACAATCAGCTAATGAGAACCGCCAGTGGAATTCGTCAGATGGCACTGGAAGTTGGAAATCCACAGGTTGGGGTTATGAGAGTGATTATCGAGTTACTCTGCCTCCCCACCCAGAAGCAAGTATGGAGAACTTACTGGAGCAAAGTGAGAGACGTGAAGAACTGCGTCTTGCCTTGGCGACGCTACCTGAGCTTGACCGCTATCTTATTTACCAACGCTACTTTAAGTTCGCCAGCACAGAGGAGCTAGCAGTAAAGACGGGGCTGACCCGCCATGCTATAGATACACGACTCTGGCGAGCGCGGAAAAGCTTACGCGAAGCGCTCAAGGAGCATTCATATGAGTATGAGCGAATTTGAGAAACACCTGTATGACTCGGAGGATAATGATCACTCCCATTTTTCTAGACGAGAATGGGAGCTTCCTGATGATTTCTCCGAGGAAGATATCGCATTTGCACTGGAATTGGAGAGGTCTCCTCTCCCCTGAAAAAGAGGAGATACCTCCCTACTTTGTGCAAACGCTGCTCGAATCTGAAGACGCACGTTTTCAGGCGGTTGAGGCTGGGTTTGAGCAGAAAACATGTGCTCATGTCTTTCATCGATTAAGCCTGCATCGTCGTCTCTTTCGCTCACATCGTTCATCGCTTCGCTCTGCCGTAAATGCCTTACCCATACGGCGTTCATTTATGGCTCTTATCGCTGCCTGCCTGCTCTTTATGCTGCTAACTATAATGATGACCGGCACTTCATTTGCTTCAGGGATAGTCTTTTTGTTGTCTGGTACTCATAGTGGGGTTGTCCTGATAAAAAGTTATCCCAGCGGGTTAGACTCGCCAGCGACTCCTACACTTCATCAGGTACAGCGTAAAAAACCTGCAGCATCTACCAAACCAAAGCGGATAGGTTTGTTAGGGGCACAGCAGCAACTCCACTTTCCGATGCACTGGCCGATGTTTACACCCAGTAACTATAGTTTGAACGGTATTTATCTCTACCAGTCTCAAAATCAAGACTGGGCTGATGGCCCTATTCTGGAATTGGATTTCGATTATGCGCTTCCCGGCGTGAGTCCGCATGGCTCAGGAAAAGTGGTCATTTGCGAATTTAAACCACAAGGCAAGGTGTTTCAGGTTGTTCAAACCGGTGCCGCTCATCAAATGACGATTAATCCAGATGAATCTGCCCAGGCCATCTATGTGGACGGTCAATGGGTACCAATCAATCAATCCTCCCATGATTGGATCTATGGGGAGCGCAGTGAACTCATCTATGAGTATAATGGCATTATCTTTTGGATTGTGGGCGACCAGCGTGACGGTATAAATAAAGATGTCTTGCTGCAAATCGCTACCTCCCTTACGACTGTTGACCTTGAACATTTCAAGGCATCTGGAAGGATATCGAGATTCTGTCACTCTCTCTCCTGATGGCTCAACGTGGCCTTTCGCCAGCGATGTCGTTTACTTAGACAGTCCGGATGGTCCGAGCTTACGTCTGGCTGGAACTAACTCAATACTGCCTAATCCTGACGGACCACCTCCGAAGACAGGGCCTTGAGAGTGTTGTGCAGTAATCAGCGCATGAGTATCATGTACATCAATCCCGGCGTCTCTCGGATGCGATGCACATCATATCCAAAATCTGCTCTTGTGATGGTTCTTCTGCTGCTACAGATATTGTCATACCCAATCCTAACCAGTCGGCGAACACCTGGAATATCAGCGAAGTGACTGGTGGATCAGTAGAGTATCAAGGATGGTACAAATGAGTACATTGCAACGGGTATACCAGGTAGCAGTTGCGATCATCCGACGCGGAACTGATGTGTTGCTCGTTCAACAACAGGAGCCGTATGATCCGGTGCTTACATGGGTTCTGCCAGGTGGAGGGGTCGAGGCGAATGAGCTATTGCATGAAGCTCTGATACGCGAGGTACGCGAAGAAACTGGTCTGAAGATCAAACATCCAGGACACCTGATCTATGTGGTGCAGATTGATAATCCTCTCGAAGATCGCCAGCTTGTCGTCTATGTCTTTGAATTGCACGAGTGGCATGGCTATGTGAAATCAGCGGACCCTGATGGCTACGTTTTGCAGGCCTGTTTTCTGCCACTGGCTGAGGCAATAGCACTATTAGAGGCAGATCATTTTCGTCCCCGATGTGAGCCTGCATTGGCATATTTGCGTGGTGAATGTGAATCGGGTGCACTCTGGTTGTATCGTCGTCGTGGTAATGGGAAAGATGATCTTGTGTGGCGACCCAGAGAGTGATGAAATATTGATACCTTCTTTTGGAGCTCATCATTACTGGACAACAAGATGCTGTATCTGGTATGCTATTGCTGCAGTATCCTACGACGGATCGAAGGGAGAAAGAAAACCCGATGCCGCTCCCCGCACCTCCTGACGTGGATAATGCTAACAGAACAATGCCTAACGTGTCAAGCGGTTTTGCACTAGGTGAAGTGTAGTCTTACTTGTATGCTTGAAATCATACAGAAGACACTTTTTCGGCAGTGTCGCAGAAAAAGATTATCGTTACATAACCTCGAAGGAGAGGAGCATGAAACAACTGAACCCAAAGGTGCGAGTGGTAAAACCTCACGGTCTACCTCATCTGCGCGTCCTTCGCCAACGCAAAGGGTTGAGTCTGGGACAACTTGCGGAGATGACTGGTCTTCGGCGGGATACGATTACCAATCTGGAAAATGGCCGTGTGGACCCACAGCCCTATCATTTACGCTTGCTCGCTCGTATACTGGAAGTCCCGACCTTCGATCTCGTTTCATAGTTTATGTGTTCAATGGTGAGCACATTATCCTATAAGGAGCATCTTCTAATGGATGCTCCTCCATAATGTTTGTTCACCATCTTCCTCATGCCAAAAACTCTTCGGCTCCCCATCTTTGCAAGAGATTTTGGAAAAAGGTTTTTGCAGAGGCACCTCGCTTTCTCCTTGACATTTCTCTATCTCTTGAGTATACTCTAATTAATTGTTCAGTCAATTAATTATTGGTGCTCTGAAAGATGGTCCATAAGTATGGCAAGGACAACGAAAATAGTAGAAGATCGTCGCGAACAGATCCTGGATGCGGCAATGCGTGTATTCTCACAAAAAGGGTTCACGCGAGCAACCAATAAAGATATCGCACGTGAAGCTGGTATTACTCCTGGACTCATCTATCATTATTTTGAGAGCAAGGAAGCGGTACTCCGAGCACTGATCGAAGGGCGCTCTCCTCTGAATTTAGTCAAAACTCTGCCTCCACAGGTCCTGGTCTTGCCACCTGAAACTTTCTTGCGCTTCCTATTACAGCAGGTGCTCAGCATTACTGAAGATGAAAAATTTGTACAGCTTATCCGTGTGCTTCTGCCTGAAATTATTCATAATCCTGAACTGGCACCCACAGTTGTTGAGACATTGCAGCAAGTGCAGGATTTTCTGCAAAATTACTTTGCGGCAAAGATGGACAACGGTGAATTGCTGCGCCAGACAGATGTATCCCTCCCTGTTCAGGTTTTTATGAGTTGTGTGATGGGTTTTATCTTACGCCGTCAAGTGATACGTGATACTTCCGTATTGCAGTATACACATGAGCAACTTGTCGAGATCATCGTTACGACAGTGCTACAAGGGTTGCTCCCACGTTAAATTTTTTTACCCGATTATTAATTGGCCAGTTAATCAAAGTCAATAGTTCGAAAACAAGGGAGAATGAGCCACTTTTTAACTCTGAACCTGATTATTTGACCAACGAACAGATCACAGGAGGTGTCTTATGGCAGAAACTACCCCTCGTGCTCCGGACGAGCAAGGAGATCCACAGGTTCCCAAGGGTGAACCAATGGTTGTCATTAACCAGCTTGTAAAGCAGTTTGGCAAACTACTGGCTGTTGACCACCTCAATATGACCATTCATACTGGTGAAACTTTTGGATTGATTGGTCCAAATGGTTCCGGTAAGACGACACTCATTCGTCTTCTGGTCGGTCTGATACGTCCAACAAGCGGCACGATCCATATTCTTGGTGAGCGTGTACCAAGCAGTAAAATTGCACCGCATATGGGCTACATGACTCAATCAAGTGCACTCTATCTCGACCTGACGGCACGAGAGAATTTGGAGTTTTTTTGCACCATCTATGGCCTACGTGGTAAGCAGCAGCGTCAGCGCATCAATGAGATGCTTGAACGGGTAGAGCTGGCTGATCGTATCAACGATGTTGTGGGTAACTTTAGCGGCGGGATGAAGCAGCGCCTCTCGCTTGCCTGTGCCCTTGTCCACAATCCTCGTCTGGCTCTGCTGGATGAGCCAACTGTAGGCGTCGATCCTGAGCTACGCCGCTCATTCTGGGATTACTTCGCTCAGCTAAACAGGGAGGGTGTGACTATTATCGTTTCTACTCATCATCTTGATGAGGCAACACGTTGTACGCGCCTGGGCCTCTTGCGCTCTGGTAAACTGCTTGCACAGGATTATCCCTTACGAGTTGTTACGTCTATCGGGGAAAAATGACATGGAAGAGGCCTTTTTATATTTTGCCCATCATCGGGAGGCGCAAGTATGAGCTTCACACGGATTATGGCACTTGCCACACGCATTATCCGTCAGGTCCTGCGCGACAGGCGCTCACTGGCCCTGGTTTTCGCTGTACCTATTATTGTGATGACGCTGCTGTCTCTCGTACTCTCGAACAATAGTCAAGTGCACACCCTGGCACTTGTGCGACCCACTGGTACGGGAAGTGATCGCGTCAATACGCTGATCGATAATCTGCTTCCTGGCAAGGATAAACTCAATGTGATCTCTATTAACGCTGATCAGATTGATACAACTTTAAAAAATGGTGACGCAGATGCGGTTGTCGCCTTCCCTGCTGATTTTGTACAACAAACATTCGAGGGCACTCATCCAACGGTACAGATTGTTCTGGAAGGCTCTGATCCGCTGGTAGCAAGCACGATGAGCGACCTGGCGACGGGCTTTACTCATCAACTGGGCGTGACGCTGTCTACACTCCAGCTACAATCGGGCCAGCAACCCGTCTCTCCCCCACCAGCCCAGTCATTTACAACGTCGGCACCACGCTACTTGTATGGGGGTCCTGAGTATACATTTACCGATTCACTCGCGCCTGTCTTTATTGGCATTTTCTCCTTTTTCTTTGTATTCTTGCTTACCTCGGTGGCCTTTTTGCGCGAACGTTCACAGGGCACAATCGAACAAGTGATGGTTTCACCGCTCAGTCGGACGGAACTGGTGATAGGCTACGTGTGTGGTTTTACCCTCTTCGCACTCATTCAGTCATTACTCATACTGCTCTTCATCGTTTTTGTTCTACGCGTCCATTATAGCGGCAATCTCGCCCTGGTTTTTCTGGTTTCGGCCTTACTCACTATAGGGAGTGTCAACCTGGGGATTTTCCTCTCAACTTTTGCACGCAACGAGTTCCAGATTGTGCAGTTTATTCCCCTGGTGTTTGGTGTTCAGGTCTTCCTTTCAGGAATTTTCTGGCCCATTGCACAACTGCCACAGATGTTGCAGCCTATCTCTTATATCTTACCTCTGACATATGCGAACGAAGCTCTGCGTGGAGTAATGCTCAAGGGCAATAGTATCAGTGAAATCGGTGGGCAATTGACGGCCTTACTGGTCTTTGCACTGCTTATGGTGCTGCTCAGCGCGCTCACCATGCGACATGAAGTGTAATATATTAATACATCTATAAATATATCCATCTCTCTTGGAGGTACAAGCATGCAACACGAAACCACTGTACAGACACACGACGTGAAACAAGCAGAGCCAACGACCTGCTGTATTGTTGGTGGGGGACCAGGTGGAGCAATGCTGGCACTCTTGCTGGCACGCAAAGGCATTCCTGTAACTTTGCTTGAAGCACATATGGACTTTGAACGCGAGTTTCGCGGGGATACGCTTCATCCGGCTGTGATGGAGATTATGGATCAGATCGGTCTGGCTGATCAGCTTCTGCAACTGCGTCATTCAAAGTCAAGTAAATTTACCATGCAGATGGCTACAGGACCCACGACTCTCGCCGATTTTTCCCGTTTGAAGACAAAATACCCGTACATAACGGTAATATCTCAGGCCAGATTCCTTGATTTTATCACTGCTGAGGCGAAACGCTATCCTCATTTTCATCTCATTATGGGAGCACAGGTAGATGAACTGATCGAGGAACATGGTATTATTCAGGGAGTGCGCTATCGTGGTCAGGATGGTTGGTATGAGATGCGGGCCGCTTTAACCGTAGGTGCTGATGGCCGTTTCTCGCGCATACGTAAGCTGGCTGGCTTTGAACTGATCAAAACCTCACCTCCGATGGATATTCTCTGGTTTCGCCTGCCACATAGGGAAGATGATCACATAGAAAGTTTGGGGGGTCGCCCCTATCGTGGAGGCCTGGTGGTTCTTATCGATCGCTTTGATTACTGGCAAGTTGGTTATACCATTCCCAAGGGAGGCTATCAGCAGGTGCGAGCTGCCGGATTGGAGGATTTCCAACAGGCCATCGCCAAAGCCGTACCAGAGTTTACGGATCGTGTTGCAGAACTGAAAGAATGGAAACAGATTTCGCTCCTCTCTGTCGAGTCGAGTCGTCTTCCTCGCTGGTATCGTCCGGGAATGTTACTTATCGGGGATGCCGCTCATGTGATGTCGCCGGTAGGTGGTGTTGGAATTAACTATGCTATACAGGATGCTGTAGTTGCAGCAAATGTGCTTGGTGATAAGCTTAAAGAGGGGAAAGTACAGGTTAGTGATCTGGCAGCTATACAACGTAAACGCGAGTGGCCAACCCGAGTTATCCAGGCGTTCCAATCTTTGATACAAAATCGTGTTCTTGCCAATGCGATAAATGCTCGCAATGCTAGCCAGGAATTTAGACCTTCTCCAGTTCTGCTCCTGATACGAATGGTACCACTTGTGCGCAATATCCCTGCACGGCTGATCGGTTTTGGCCTCTGGCCTGCTCGTGTGAAGGAATAGCAGGTCGATCCCAAACAAAAACGAGCACTTCCGTTGAGAAGGCTCGTTTTTGCTAGCGATGGTCAATATAATTAGGCTAAAATTCCGCTCACTTGTTTCTCAAAACTCTTAAAGAACTGGTCAAGTGCAACCTTCACTGCCCCTTTGAGAATTATATCTGGTGTGGCAGCAAGTTTGCCTTCGATAGATGCCTCTGCATTGTAGGTTAGATCGGTGGCGGCCCCATCCTCGGCGAGATCAACAGTGCATGTAGCTTTGATGGAACCTAGTGAGCTACTTGGCTCTGCAGTCAAAACGACGCGAGATGGAGCAACAACCTCGCCTGTCTGCAAATAGACGGTATATGGCCCCTTCAGTCCTGGAATGCTGGGCGAAACTGTCAATTTAAGCTGACGACCATTTGCGAAATCGACAAATTCAGCAGAATCACAACCTGGAACGCTGTTCTTGAGGACTTCTGGGTTCAAGAGTGCTTGAAATACATGTTCACGAGATGCTTTAATCTTCTGGCTACCTGTAACTTCCATTTTTAACTTATTCCTTTTCTAATACTAAATACCGTTTTTTAGAGTACTTACCGTGCAATATAAATACACACCATCAAGTACAAGTGAAAGCGTAACTTGCTTCTCCAGGAGAAGGACTCTATGCTTTGCTGAAATTTATTATATAGCATATATGCTACTCTCTCAATGTACAGGGGAAGAAAGTACTATACAGTCCAGGTATGGGCCTCGTCGCTACTCCTGGCTAGATTTCCCAGATGATGATGGTGGTATCTGTAGAACCTGTTGCCAGAGCATTTGTGCCCCACGCTATGGAGGTGACAGGAGCTGTGTGTCCTTTGTAAGAGGTGCGAGTACTGCTATGTACATCCCATACATTTATACTTCCATCTGTAGAGGTTGTCGCCAAACGTCCGGTATTGCCTGGTTCCCAGGCAATACCGCTCACCAGACCATTATATGGTAAGCTGTAGATGATCGCGCCTGTTGCTATATTCATTACTTGTATGAAACTGTCGCTACTGCCTGATGCCAGCATCGTGCTGTCTGGTGACCAGGCTAATGAAAGTACAGGCTCACTATGGACTTGGATGGAGCGTCGCTGGACGTCGTTTTAGGAGATCGGTAATACTAACTACTCCACTTGCTAAGCCTACCGCAAGATAGCGCCCATTAGGAGAGAAGGCAAGGGTATGAATAATTGCGTCTGGATCCCTGTTTGTCCGTACCAGTGTGCTGAGCACAATATCATACAAACCATTGCTTTGCGTTCCGGCAAAGATCAATGCTCCATTGGCATTCCATGCAACTGTGTTCACTGCTGAACCCAGGCCGGGAAACGATTTGTGGTTATCCCTGTAGTCGTCCAAACCTGGATCATATTATCACGTCCACCAGAGGCAATGGAGGTACCATCCGGACGCCATGCAGTCGTGAGAAGCGCGGCCTGGTGTCCTGGGTAGATCAGCGTATTTGCAAAGTTACTGCCGGACCAGAGTCGTGCGGTACGGTCGCGAGCACCTGATACCAGCTGGGAACTATCTGGTGACCAGGCGACGCTGGTGACCCCTGCGCTATGACCTCTGAGAATCGCTTTTATTTGTGCAGGCTCGCGGCGCAGATAGAAATAAATGCCTGCGCCCGTACCAACACCAACTGTTGCTGCACCTGCAATAATCCAACCTAATGCACTACGCCGACTTATACGCTGCTCATCTGGCTCTGACGGTTGCTCCATTTGTCCCGCTGATAGGTGGGTAAGGGAGGATACCAGTCGCTCATTGGCTGAGGAAGCCATCCCTTGTGGTAGTGCTGGCGAATATGCCATTGGTGCAGATAATCCCTGCGGTTGAACAGATGAGGAAGGTATCCCTTGTTGTGGTGCTGGCGAATATGCCATTGGTGTAGAGAATCCCTGCGATTGAAGGGATGAGGAAGGCACAGACGAACCTTGTGTCGGAGCGTTTCTGGGCGTTTCTACTGGTGTGTACACTGTTGGGGCAAAGGCCGAAGGCATTTGTACGATGGGCTGCTGGCTGGTTAGTCTCTGGCCCTGAACAGCAGGAGCGCTAGCATTTCCAGAGGGATTAAGATGACGTATTGCTGGTACCTGCTTCGTTGAAGAGAAGTTACGTGATGCTTCCTTATACATATTTTGTGCAAACGCTTCTGCAAAGACCATGATAGATGGATAACGCTGATGCGGCTTTTTGGCGAGGGCACGCATCAGCACACTCTCTATTCCCGTTGAAAGTGTGGGAACATAGGCGCGAATAGGTGCCGGGTTCGAGACAAGGTGTTGATGCATCAGGCGCATCGGATCTCCCTCAAATGGTGGGCGTCCTGCCAGGAGACCGTAGATCATAACAGCAAGGGCATACTGATCAGTCTCCGGACCTGGTACACCCTCAAATTGCTCTGGTGCCATATAGGTTGGCGTGCCAAGGACATGGCTGCTGGAAGATATAGAGGAGAAGAACTTGGCTAGCCCGAAATCGGAGAGAAGTAGGAAAGCGCTCTTGCCTGTGCTACTGGTATCAAAACGCAACAGAAAATTTGCTGGTTTTACATCGCGATGTAGAATCCCCCGGTCGTGTGCATATTGGAGGGCGGAAGCTGCCTGTTGTAAGTAGTCTGCCGCCTCTTCAACACCAACGGGCCAGATAGTGGGTAAACCAGATGGCAGACGCGACATAGTCATGCTTGCCTCTCCTCTAGCTTGCCCTATTCGTCGGCGTAACCAGTCCCACAGGGAACCTTCCGGTCGATATTGCATAACCATATAAGCACGTCGCCCGCCTGGTGTTTCCTCTTCACCATAGCGGAAGAGAGGAAGAATGTGCAGATGGTCAAGGCCAGCTACGGCGCGTGCCTCCTGCTTGAAACGTTGCGCGGCTTGATCTCGGCTCGAAGAATCCACGTACTCGCTGTCATCGGTACGTATAACTTTAATGGCTACCTGCTGACCAATAGTGCGGTCCTCTGCCAGGTAGACCGTACCCATACCACCGCTCCCCAACAAGCGCATTAATGTATATCCTCCAAGAACCGTGCCCACAAGCGTATCCATGGTTTGCCTCTCACTCTGTATGTGTCGTTACGCTATTTTGATTCTCCTCTTTCTCACTTTTCCCCGCAAACAGCGTAAGTCCGGTACTGGAACAGTTACCAAAACTTATCATAGCATGAGGAGTTCTAGCTGTCTATGTCTGAAGAGGGGCCAGGGGGGTACTTTTGGCTATCTTGAGAAAGATTTGAGAAACGACCTGTTTTGTTAAAAAATATCCTGTTGCTTTCTCTGTACTGCGTTGTAGATCCCTTGCGATTGTATACCTGGTTTCGTATAATAAAAGTAGCATAAAAATATTCTTTCTCTTCATATTGTCGGGATGCAGCGAAACAAGCGAAACAAAGGGGTTTCAGGCTTGGCCGCACAAGAGGAGAAGAGCTAGCCATTTCTCTTTGTGCCCCATATAGGTTCCCCCGCTTCTGCTTCGTTGGTAACATCTTCAGTTAGGATAAGCGATGAAATGGAGATCAGTTCATGTCTGAACAAGATTTTCTGCCTATTCAGAATTTCGACCACCTGGAATTTTACGCAGGGAATGCCAAACAGTCTGCGTATTATTTCTGTCATGCGTGGGGATTCACTCCGATTGCCTATGCGGGACTGGAGACAGGAGTACGTGACCATAGTAGTTATGTGCTGGAACAAGGGAATATTCGTCTGGTTATAACCTCACCAATTGGTCCAGATGGAGAGATAGCAGAGCATAGCCGGAGGCATGGCGATGGCGTAAAAAGCATCGCTTTGCGCGTCGATAATGCCGGGCGTGCCTATCATGAAACAACAAGTCGGGGCGCGCAAGGTGTCATGGCACCTGTTACCTATCAGGATAATGATGGTACTGTAACGCTTTCTTCGATTGCTATCTATGGCGATACTATTCACACCTTTGTTGAACGCCAAGCCTATCAAGGGGTATTTTTGCCGGGCTATCGTGCCATTGAGAGTAATGTGTCTCGCCGTAGCAGCACTACTGGCCTTGCGGCCATTGACCATGTGGTAGGCAATGTAGAACTGGGTCAAATGAATGCATGGGTCAGTTTCTACGAGCGAATCATGGGCTTTACACAACTGGTTCACTTCGATGACCAGGCCATTAGCACAGAATATTCGGCCCTGATGTCTAAGGTTATGCAGAATGGTAGCGGGCGTATCAAGTTCCCTATCAATGAGCCTGCCCAGGGACGGCGCAAATCCCAAATTGAGGAGTACCTGGATTTCTATTATGGTCCCGGTGTTCAGCATGTTGCTCTGAATACCGACGATATTATTTCTACCGTACGGAACTTGATGGAACGCGGCATTGATTTCCTCGCAACCCCACAGAGTTACTATCAAACCGTACTGGACCGTGTTGGCAAAATTGATGAGGATATTGAGCAGTTGGCCGAACTTGGTATCCTGTTGGATCACGACGACGAGGGCTATCTACTACAAATCTTCTCCAAACCGATTGGCAATCGTCCAACCGTCTTCTTTGAGGTAATTGAACGCAAAGGAGCAAAGGGCTTTGGTGAAGGAAACTTCAAAGCTTTGTTTGAGGCGCTGGAGCGTGAGCAGGCATTACGAGGAAATTTGTGATGAAACTGGTAACATTTAGAACGAGTGACCACATTACCCACGCAGGAGTTATCCACGAGCCAGAGCGTCATCGCGTTGCCATATCCGACACTTCTCGCATTGTTGCATGATCCGGATGGGCTGGCACATGCACAATCAGTCCTGGATCGGCAGCAAACTGGAAAAGGGCACAACTGGTATCCCTATAACCCCCCTATCGGCTGAAGCTCCAAAGGTGTATAGCTCCGATGAGGTCGTGTTCCTCGCACCTATACCCACTCCTCCTACCATGCGCGACTTTTATGCCTTCGAGCAACATGTCAAAACTGCACGGGCAAAGCGCAAGCTTGAAATGATCCCTGAATGGTATGAGATACCGACCTTCTACTTTACTAACACCAGCGAAATCTATGGGCATGACGATTCCGTACCCTATCCTGTGGGTTGCGAGGAACTCGATTTCGAGCTAGAGATTGCGTGCGTAATAGGATGTGCAGGAAAAGATATTCCAGTGGAAGAAGCTGCAAACTATATTGTCGGCTACACCATCATGAACGATTGGAGCGCTCGCGATTTCCAGCGCAAAGATATGAAGATCGGTCTTGGCCCCGGCAAAGGTAAGGATTTTGCTACATCGCTTGGTCCTTGTCTGGTTACACCGGATGAACTGGCTTCCCATCGTACCGGGCAAGGAGCCAGTGAGCGTTACGGTTTGAAGATGCTGGCGCGTGTCAATGGTAAGGAGATTTCGCGCGGGAACTGGAAAGATATCTATTATAGTTTTCCACAGATGATCGCTCGGGCCTCACACAATACACGTCTGAGTATTGGTGATGTGTTTGGCTCAGGCACGGTGGGAACGGGCTGTATATTGGAAATCGGGACCGAAGTTCAGCGCTGGCTACAACGTGGGGACGAGGTTGAACTAGAAATTGAAGGGATTGGCGTATTACGCAACAGAATTGTATAACCATTCGCTTGTTGACATTCGGGAGAAAGATATGCCAGGCTATCATCGTTTGGGTCAGATACCTCCGAAACGGCATACGCAGTTTCGTAAACCAGATGGCACACTCTACCATGAGGAAGTTTTCGGGACAGAGGGCTTTTCCGGCAACTATTCGATCCTCTATACACATTATCCTCCTACACGTGTGAAGAAGGTCGAGCCGTTTATGCAGGAGCAGTTTGTGCATGAGGTATGGAATGAGAGACTACAACGCCACCACCATTTGAAAACTGCCAGACTCACGCGTGGTGGAGACGCTGTATTAGGGCGTCAGGCGTTGATGTTTAATAAGGATATTGTGATTGGTGTGGCAAAGCCGACCATGGACATGGACTACTTCTATCGCGATGGTGATTCCGATCTGGTGTATTTTGTCCATGATGGACATGGGATACTGGAAACTAACTTTGGTCGGTTGCCCTATCATGAAGGCGACTACATTGTGATTCCCCGTGGAACAACCTTTCGTTTCGACCTCTCCGCAGATAATATGGAGACAAGTTTCCTGGTAATAGAGGCCCACGGTTCCATTGAGCCACCACGTCGCTATCTCTCAAAAAACGGACAGTTACTAGAGCACGCGCCCTATTGTGAACGTGATATTCGCCGCCCCCAGGAACTCGTCACACATACCGAACGAGGCGATTTTGAGGTACGTGTCAAAGTTGGCAACACTATCACCAGTTATTGGTATGATTTCCATCCACTCAATGCTGTGGGCTGGGATGGCTGCGAATACCCCTGGATCTTCAATATTGCCGACTTTGAGCCAATCACTGGGCGTGTGCATCAGCCTCCACCTGTGCATCAGACCTTCCAGGGACCTAATTTTGTCATCTGTTCATTTGTGCCACGCAAATTGGATTACCATCCTCTCTCGATTCCAGTGCCCTATAACCATAGTAATATTGATAGTGAAGAGATGCTCTACTACGTCAATGGCAACTTTGGTAGCCGACGTGGGATCGAGCGTGCGTCAATCACACTGCATCCACGTGGTATCCCACACGGCCCCCACCCCGGTACAGTGGAGAAGAACCTGGGGGTTGAGCAAACTGATGAAATGGCTGTGATGGTTGATACGTTCAATCCGTTGAATCTGACAACAATTTCCTATGCGGTTGATGATCCAGCGTATCCCTATAGTTGGCTAGAATAATACATAGTTACGGTAGGGACCCTCATTGGGCCTCTACCATTGATTGATATTTCATAACGGAGGAGTACTTCTGCCATGGCACCACGCATCATCAAGTTTTATGAAACAACGCTACGTGACGGCGAACAGACCCCCGGAGTCAACTATTTCCCAGAGGAGAAGCTGGCGATTGCTCAGGCCCTGGCGAACATGGGCTTTGACACGTTGGATTGTGGCTTTCCCGTTTCTTCTCCAGGAGAGTTTGAGGCGGTACGTTTGATCGCCTCGAAGATAGAGAATGCCGAGATCTGTGCAATCGGTCGTGCCAATATAGCCGACATTGATGCCGCCTGGGATGCTGTAAAGATCGCCGCCCGCTCAGCAATCCAGCCCTTTATTAGTGTCTCACCTCTGCATCGGCAAGCTAAACTGGGTAAAACACGTGACGAGGTGCGTGAACTGGCACGAGTAGCTGTGGCTCATGCTCGGACGTATACGGAGAATGTTGATTTTGCGTTGGAGGACACAACGCGTACAGAACATGACTTTATTTTAGAAGTCTGTGAAGCGATTGTTAAAGAGGGCGTACGCTTCGTGACACTCTGCGATACTGTTGGTTTTGCTCTTCCCTGGGAATTTGGTAAACTTGTAGCCGATGTGCGTAACGAGTTTCCGGGAGTACGTATCTCCGTACATTGCCATGACGATCTTGGTATGGCTGTAGCAAATGCTATGGAAGGTCTACGCAATGGGGCCGAACGCGTTGATAGCTGTATCAATGGACTGGGTGAGCGGGCAGGCAATGCTGCCACCGAAGATGTTGTTATGGCGATTCGCACACGAAGCACCGACCTGGGAATAGATGTCAATGTAGACACAACAAAGCTGATACCGACCAGCCGTCTTGTGGCAAAATTTTCAGGCATGCAGCCACAATGGACAAAATCTGTCGTTGGTACGAACGCCTTTGCACATGGTGGTGGCATTCATCAGGATGGTGTCTTGAAAGACGCCCGTACTTATGAGATTATGACACCAGAATTTATTGGTCTGACTGCCGCTGACCGTCGTATGCATATGGGGAAACTCTCCGGACGTGCTGCACTTGCTGCCCAGATGCACGAACTGGGCTACAATCTGGACAAAGAGCAGCTACAACAGGCCTTTGATATGGCAAAACTCCTGCTGGGCAAGAAGAGAGTGTTAGAGGAGATGGATCTGCGCTATATTGCCGAGAGCGCACAACTGTGCCGTAGTAGAGCCTGGTAGGGCATAGTCTTCCAAATAGATAAACATAAGTCATCCTAGGAACTCTTCAAGTCTCCTCACCACTCGCGGTGGCTCGCTCTTGTTTATATGGGTTGTGTTCATGTAGAGGTTGCGGCGCAACCTCTACCAGTGGCAACACAACACCACACATAATGCTCTTGCGAAGTGCCTTCGGCGCTGAGGAATCCTGAAAAGAGGGCTTGAAAAGTAAAGAGAGCTTCAAATTTTCAGATATAGTAAATAAAAAATATTCTGATCAAATATGATATAATGAATTTAACTGATGCAATCAAATATTCCTAACTTTACGGGAGATATTATAAAGCATGGGCAATATACTAGACTACTTTGATCTAAGCCAGCGAATATCTACTACATATATCGAGATTTTACCAGACATATCCTATGAGCTTGCCGCCAATCCGAAATCCGTTAAAATAATACCCATCTGGAAACAGATCATCCTCTATCTAGGCACAGTAGTTGGCGTCCTTTTCAGTCCGGCCATCATGCAGTTTCAGTCGGGCAAGCCTGGCGCATTAAATATCACAATAACAGCAGTGCTCCTTTCTGTCATCATCGCACTTGTCATCATGCCAAACATATATGAAAAGGCAGTAAAACCCAATGCTCCATTTGTCGTACAACTCGGTTTATTTGTTCAGCAAGGCGTGTTCTGGTCTGTTGTGCTAACCTCGCTTGGCAGAGCTTTTGGCTAGCCTCTATCAATGAGGCTGAAGAGACCGTCAGATTATAAACCGAAATGCAAAAGGATTTGGCTCATGGCACAACCATCTCTAATGAAACCTATTAGCATTTTCTATTCCTATGCCAGAGAAGACGAGAACTCACGACAAAAACTAGAGTACACCTTTCATACTTAAACGATCAGGTCAGATTGAAACCTGGCATGAAGGGAATATCCCTCCTGGATCCGATGGGAAGATGAGATAAATCAGCGCCTGGACGGGCTGGCATAATTTTGTTACTGATTAGCCCTGACTTCCTTGCTTCAGATCACTGTTACAATATAATGGAATATGCATTGATGCGATCTGAGCAAGGCAAAGCACGCGTCATCCCCATCATGCTTCGCTACACTAATTTGCATGATACTCCATTTGGCAACCTGGCACCTTTGCCTAGAAATGGTAAGCCGGTTACCTCCTGGAAAAATCGTGATGAAGCATTCTTTGATATTGCAAGAGGCATACAACAAGTAGTTAAAGAAACATCGGCAGCTAATGTGCAATGGGTTGACGAAGGCATTACGTTCTAGTGGCACGCAAAAGATATGAAGAAGCATTGGTTGCCTATGAGCAGGCTCTTCGCCTTGAGCCAGCAAATATCCTTGCTTCCATTGGTAAAGGGGATGCGCTTCGTAGTCTCAATCGCTATGAGGAAGCATTGGTTGCCTATGAGCAAGCTCTTCGCCTTGAGCCTGATAATGTCGCTTGCCTGCATTGGCAAGGCGCATACACTTTACAACCTGAAGCGATATATAGATGCTTTAGCAGCCTTTGATCGAGCTATTTCTTTCGATCCTCTAACCCAAGCGCATATCTTGGTAAAGGTGATGTACTCTACTATCTCAAACGATTTGAAGATGCATTAACTGCCTATGAGCAAGCTATTCGCCTTAACCCCAGAACGCAGTCGCCTATATTAGCAAGGGGCAGGTACTTTATCATCTCGAACGATACGAAGAAGCGTTAGTAATTTATGAGCAAGCCCTTCTTTTGTCTCCTGATAACGCAAGCGCTATATTTCTCCAAAGGAAATGTGTTGCGTCGGCTTCTCAGGTACGACGAAGCATTAGTAAGCTACGACCAGGCAATTCGCCTTGATCCCACAAACGCCCATGCTTATTTGAATAGAGGTGATACGTACCTTGAACTGGGGAAGGATGAGGAGGCACTAGTAAGCTACGATCAAGCTACTTCGCTTGATCCCACAAATGCTCTTGCATACTACTCTAAAGCGAAAATACTACGTCAACTCCGCCAATATGATGAAGCCTCGATTGCCTCTGAGAAAGCCTTGAGCCTGGGATTCAATGTAGAAGATACAGGCATCGTAGAAAGTTCGCCAATCCTGCGTACACGTATTGAGCAGGTACAAAAGTTTCTCATGGCCGCTGGTTTTGACTGCGCTACTCTATCCAACGCGGTTGGCTTTCTTGCCAGGCCTAAAATACCTATATGGCGTGCGCGTTTCCCTAGAGGCTTATATGTACGAGTTTTGTTCGATAATCCTCTTGATGACAGAACAGTACGGTCTATATACGATGATTTTCAAAAACATAGCGATCATGCGCTGGTGATTATTAATACACAACCCGATATCAGCGGATGGGGAGAAATAAACGTATTACGTGGAGCACAGGGAAAGAATCGCTTTGTGTGTTTGCCAATCACTGAAATGCAAATACAAGAAGGTACTCGCTTCACATCAAGAACTTCAAACACTTCAATTATATATCCATAAGTTTCTTGGAAAAGGTTTTGATCCATATGATGTACGAGATCCCGTCTCTGGTGCAATCAGTTTCTTTGGTCGGCAACGTTTAACTGAAGAAATATTAGACGCATTGAGTCAGGGACAACGACTTGGACTCTTCGGTATTCACAAGATGGGGAAAAGTTCTCTCCTGCAACAGATGCAAAAGAAAGCTGAATTTCCCGTTGCCTATGTCTACCTTAACACCGATGATAGTTTAACACATATCTACAAGCGTATCGTAGAAGGCTGGGCCGTTAATGGCTCTTTGAAGTATCGTGACTTCAATTGGACATTGCCACAACTAAATACAAATGCTAATCTGAAAGAGAGTTTTGACTCGGCAGCGAAAGATTTACTGGCCTATCTGAGTACAGTGGCAGATACGCCTCCTCTGTTAGGAATATTCTTAGACGAAATTGAACATATAGCTCCCTATAGAGAAGGTGATGAGAAAGCTCTGCAATTATATGTAAGCCTGATGGACTCCTTGAGAGGACTGCAACAGGAAACAAAGAGTATCGCTTTACTCTTTGCAGGCGTTCACCCTGGCATTGCCAGGTACAACTACTTCTGGGGCAATCAAAAAAATCCGATGCATCAGGTAATACTGGAAAAATTCTTACCACCATTAGATCAATATGACTGCTCTTATATGATACGTAGCCTGGGACAACAAATTAATCTCACATACGAGGAGAATGCTCTACAGTACATCCTGGATATGAGTGGCTCACACCCATTTGTAGCACGGCAAATATGCAGTCTTGCCTATAAAAAGCGGCGAGATATGGGTCCTATTTCTGCCGAAATTGTCGGAGAAGTGGTGCAGGAATTTATACGCAATCCCTCAACAGCTTCTTATTTTGATGAGCGTGGTTTGTGGGGTGAATTAAACAAACCAAACATATGGGGAGAAGAGATTGGAAAAGCCAACCATGAACTCCTATGTACATTGGCACGTTCAACAGAAGCTTTATCCCAGGAAGAACTATGCGCAACCTCAAATAAAAATGCGGCCCAACAAGCGTTTTATGCACTTAAAGAGCGTAGTATTATCAGTTCTCCAGACAACTCTGGCTACTATCAAATTACCTTTGGCCTGTTTCGTGACTGGATACGTCTGCACCAGTTGGATATAGAATAACGGAGCGCATGATGCAAAACCCTTTTAATTTTGGGAAACCAGTCTCTCCCCAGAAATTCGTTGGCCGCAGGGAACAAATAGAGGATGTGGTTACCGATCTTATAAACCCTGGAGGTCATTCTCACGCTATTATTGGTGGTCGCAGGTTTGGTAAGACCAGTTTTCTCGTAGCACTCCAGGATATGCTCATCAAACAGTTAGAGCATACAGAACCAGAAGAATGGTACGTATTTCCAGTCCTTATCAACCTCAAAGGTCTTGGGAAACGTTCACCAGAAGGTGTGTTCAGCCTCATGCTACGTACTCTGTATGACTATCTTCATTCTCCACTCTATAAAAGAGAACTGGGTATTGTCCTTGATATAGATGTGACGCAAACACAGTTATCCTCTTTTGCGCAAAATGATGAGCAAGAATGCACATTCGATAGATTCTCCAGGATCCTGGAAGATCTGTTGGAGGTGTTCAATAAGGATTATGGTCTGCTCAGTTTCGTATTTCTTATTGATGAGACCGAGGAGATTGTGGATCAGGACTGGACAGAGGTACTCTTTGGTCACTTGCGCTCTCTTATCTATGTCGGAGCCTTGTCACACTATATTCGTTGTGTGCTTACTGGCTCTTCCAAAATTATCGAGGTGCGAGAAAAAGGCTCTCCCCTCCTAAATGTATTGAAAGTGATCTACCTGGAAGCGCTCAGTAACGAAGATATTCTGGAAATCATCCACTGGGCAAATAACGTGCATCCTGATGTTGCTAACGCAGTGCTACAACAATGTGGTGGCAATCCGTTTCTTGCCCAATATGTGATGCACTTTGTGTGGGATAGTATTCTTAAAGACATAGAAGTATCAGTCCCTGCGATAGTCGGCAGGTTTCTTCGTGAGCGTCGTAGTGATTTAGAGCAATGGCAATCTGACATTGGTGAAGCCGGCTTGATAGCATATAAAGTTCTGACGGAAGCTGATGTCTGGTTAACTGAAGCACAGGTAAAGCAACAAGTAACTAATCCACAACTTAAACCCAAAATTGGATCAGCATTGGTAAGCCTATGCTATCATGGTCTGGTGATACACGATGGCACATGGAGCAAATATCGTATTGCAGGCGAATTGTTCAAAAACTGGTTTGTCGATGATATACTTCTTTCGCTGGATACTCCATCTCCACCAAACAATCCCTCTACTACCTTTTTAGATTGTGAGCCAACTCCACATATTCACTTGAACACACGCATTTTCCCGACAGCTTACTGCCACTCGATGACGGCAGATAGATTTCCCTTTGTAACATGCGTTATTGACAATACATGCCAGTATTGCATGAACGCAAAGGTAAGTGTCGAGGTCACCATTCAAGGCTTCAGTGAGTCTTGTATTGATACACTAGATGTACCCTCAGGTCAGTCAGAGCAGACAATTTTGTTACCGAAGTTAAGTAAGAGTGCTGTTATGACACTCATGAAATATATCCAACACAGTGCAGAGTTCTTGTCAGGAGACACACGGAGAATGGCCCTAAAGATATTTATGCAAAGAGTTATGATATCGAACTGCATGCATTTGATACCGCCATTCTCGCTATTTTGACCACAGACGGCAGCATTGCAGAAGACCTTACAGACTATCTCTCAGTCTTTATTACTCCACATTTGCAAGAAGTTGAGGGACTGATAGGATTGGCCGCTAAAAAATTTTCCAGTATAGGGATAGTCGGATACCAGGGAGCAACAGATCTTATAGATGCTCGTAAGAATTCAAGACTACAAGCGAAGGCCTTTTTTTATACGCTCAAACAGCATGCAGGTATTGTATATACGAACTCACCTGTAAATTACGGAAAGCAACCAGATCATATTACCCAACGTGTACGGCCTCCATTTGTCAGCTTAATGCAGCATCAGGGACCAGGACAGGCCAATTGCATTGATGGAGCAATGCTTTTCGCCAGTCTTGTTAGAGAATGTTGGCATGGAACCACTCATTGTTATTATTGCAGGACATGCTTTTGTCGGGTGGCGCATATGGAAAGGGATCAATGAGTACGATTTCTTAGAGACCACGATGATAGGTAGCCAATCATTTCAAACGGCACTCAAAGCAGGAAACGCACAATATGAATCAGCTCTACACAATGGTTATGACAAACGAAATTTATTCCATATCGATGGTTTCATGCGTATCGTTGATGTTGCTGACTGCCGCAAAAGAGGAATCCATCCCCTGATGTGATAGTCAATCACAATTCTCTCCATCCTGGCCGCTGTGGTATCATGTAACAAGGTTCCAATGTAACTATTCAGGTCTCCTCACCACCTGCGGTGGCTCGCTCTTGTTTAGTGTGGGTTGTGTTGCCACTGATGAAGGTTGCGGCGCAACCTTCATCAGTGGCAACACAACCCACACTAAACGGCTGGCGAACTGCCTACGGCAGTGAGGAATCAAGAAAAAACACCTGAATAGTTACGTTCCAACAAAAAATGCCAGGGGAGCACTAACTTTTTATCCAGGAGTTTTTAGAATGCCAAAGACGATGTTTGAAAAGATCTGGGACGCCCATGTAGTACGCGATATTCCCGGAGAGTCAACAGTGCTTTATATTGATCGCCATCTGGTGCATGAGGCGACCTCGCCACAGGCTTTTGCTGGCCTACGAACAGCAGGCCTCCCTGTACGACGCCCCGATGCCACTGTTGCCGTACTTGATCATAATGTGCCAACGGTCAATGGTCGGCGTATGTTGGATGTTGTGGATCAGGAGAGCAGCCTGTGCATCACCACTATGGAGCAGAATGCACAAGATTTCGACCTGACACTCTTCGATATGACAGACGCACGTCAGGGCATTGTACATATCATTGGACCGGAACAGGGTCTGACATTACCAGGAATGACACTCGTTTGCGGCGACTCACATACTTCCACACATGGTGCCCTGGGTGTTTTTGCTATCGGTATTGGTACCAGCGAGGTTGAGCATGTTCTGGCGACACAGTGCCTTTTGCAGAAGAAACCCAAAACCATGAATATTCGCGTGGAGGGTACGCTGGCTCCTGGTGTAACGGCTAAAGATGTAGCCCTGGCAATCATTGGGAAACTGGGTACGGGCGTTGGCACTGGCTATGTGATCGAGTTTAGTGGTTCTACTGTGCGAAATCTCTCCATGGAGGGTCGCATGACCCTTTGCAATATGGCTATCGAAGCTGGTGCACGCGCCGGTATGATTGCTCCCGACGAAACCACCTTTGCCTACCTCAAAGGGCGACACTATGCTCCCCAGGGCAAACTCTTCGATCAGGCGGTTGCATCCTGGCGACAACTTGCCAGTGATCCAGGTGCACACTTCGATGCCGTCCATGAGATCAACGTTGAGAGGCTTGGGACCACAAGTTACCTGGGGTGTAAATCCCGGTATGGTGACTGATGTCAATGGGGTTGTACCCGATCCTGCTACAGAGCATGACCCGCTGAAGCGCCAGAGCTATGAGCGAGCCTTGAAGTATATGGGCCTCAATCCTGGGCAGAAGATCACCGAGATCAAGCTCGACACAATCTTTATTGGTTCTTGCACCAACTCGCGCCTGGAAGATCTGCGCATGGCGGCTCACTACGTCAAGGGTAAGCATGTTGCTCCATCAGTGCGTGCAATGGTTGTGCCTGGCTCAATGCAGGTGCGTCGCATCGCTGAAGAAGAAGGATTGGCAGATATCTTCCGTGAAGCGGGTTTTGAGTGGCGCGAAGCCGGCTGTAGTATGTGTATTGCTATGAATGGTGATCGTCTCTCCGAGGGTGAGCGCTGTGCTTCAACCAGTAACCGCAATTTCGAGGGACGCCAGGGACGTGGCGGACGTACCCACCTTGTCAGCCCTGCAATGGCAGCAGCAGCAGCAGTCGTTGGACATTTCGTGGATATACGTGATCTCTAAATTGTGCTAAACACACGAGCCAGAGGAGGGCAAAAAATTGGAACCATTTACTACACTGACAGGCCTGGTAGCACCATTGGATCGTACAAATGTCAATACTGACGAAATTACTCCGGCCCGTTTTCTCAAAACGATCAAGCGCACAGGCTTTGCGAATGCGCTTTTCGCCAACTGGCGTTTTCTTAGCGATGGTCAGCCCAATCCTGATTTTGTGCTGAATGTGCCACGCTACCAGGGAGCAAGTATTTTATTGGCCGGTGATAATTTTGGGTGCGGTTCGTCTCGTGAACATGCTCCGTGGGCTATCCGTGAATACGGCTTTCGTTGTCTTATCGCACCCAGCTTTGCCGATATCTTCTACAATAACTGCTTCAACAATAGTATTCTCCCGGTGACTCTCGATGAGGCTATCGTACAGGAGCTATTCGCCGAAGTAGAGGCTACCAGGGGCTATACACTCAGCATTGATCTGGAGACACAAACTGTGGTCACCCCCAATCAGCGGGTGTTGCGCTTTGAGATCGACAAGTTCAGGAAAGAGGCTTTGCTCAAAGGGCTGGATAATATTGGCTGGACGCTCTCACACGATGACGAAATTAGTGCCTACGAAAAACGCAGACAACAGGAAGCCCCGTGGTTATTTAACATGGCGGCGCGATAATACTGAAGGAGTGGCCCTTTGCATTGGTATTGTGGTCGCTCCCTGTTTGATACTTGTAATCAGTACCTTGTTGGATACTTCAAGCAAAGGAGCATGTTGTGGCAACCCAACAAATTGATTCTAGCATGGTTGTTTATCAGATCCTCAATGAAGAGGGAGACCTGGTAGGCCCAATGCCCGACCTCAGTACGGAACGTTTGCTCACACTCTACCGGGCTATGCAACTGGGCCGTGCTTTCTCTAATAAACTGATCGCTCTCCAGAGACAGGGGCGCTCCACAACCTTTGGATCGCTTGTTGGTCAGGAGGCAACGGCGGTGGGTTTAGCTGCTCCCTTGCAGTCGCAAGACTGGCTCACCACCTCCTATCGCGAGATTGCCTCTCTTATGCTCAAAGGTGTTCCACTGCCTACTCTGATCTATACATTTCGCGGCTTCACTGCTGCTTATCCCAAAGAAACCCGTTGTCTCCCCTTTCAAATCGTGATTGGCACACAGATGCTTCATGCGGTTGGCCTGGCAATGGCAGCCAAAATAGCTGGTGATCCCGTCGTAGCTGTGGGCGTATGTGGTGATGGTGCGACCTCCGAAGGAGATTTCAATGAGGCGTTGAACTTCGCCGGCGTCTTTCAGGCTCCTGTCGTGTTTGTGGTCCAGAACAACGGTTGGGCCATTAGCGTACCGCGTCACCGTCAGTCTGCGGCACCTACGCTGGCGGCCCGTGGTATAGGCTTTGGTATTCCCTCTGTTCTTGTCGATGGCAATGATATCCTCGCTGTTTATGATGTGATGCAGCAGGCTGTTGAGCGTGCCCGTGCCGGACAGGGACCAACACTTGTTGAGGCTCTAACGTATCGCATTGGTGCACATACAACCGCAGACGATCCTACGCGCTATCGCGACTCCACCGAAGTAGAGGCCTGGCACGCTAAAGACCCCATTACACGTTTCCGACATTTCCTGATGAAACGTGATCTGCTTACCGAGGAACAAGATCGGCAACTCCTGGAAGCGATTGAAGCAGAGATTAATGACGCAGTCAACACAGCTGAGTCGATGCCTCCGCCTGCTCCTGATGGCTTTTTCGACTACATGGCAGCAAGCCTCTCCCCACGTTTGCAGGAACAGCGCGAGGATCTCTTGCGCTATGCAAAACAGCATGAAAGGGGAAAAATGTAATGCAGATGACGATGATTGAAGCATTGAACCAGGCTCTTACACTCGAACTGGAACGTGATAAACGAGTGGTGCTGTTTGGTCAAGATGTGGGTGTCAATGGCGGTGTCTTTCGCGTCACTGAACATCTACAGCAAACTTTTGGTGAACAGCGTGTCTTCGATACACCCTTGTCGGAGTCTGCCATTATCGGTAGCTCTGTAGGTATGGCAGTCTATGGTTTGCGTCCTATTGCCGAGATACAATTTGCGGGCTTTCTCTTTCTCTGTATGAGCCAACTGGTGACACAGGCAGCACGAATGCGTTTTCGCAGTGCTGGTGTCTATACCTGTCCGCTGGTCGTGCGTGCTCCCTATGGTGGTGGTGTGCGTACACCAGAACTGCACTCGGACAGCCTGGAAGGTATCTTTATGCAAACGCCAGGACTAAAGGTGGTCATTCCTTCTAATCCCTATGATGCCAAGGGACTACTTGCCTCAGCCGTTGCAGATCCCGATCCTGTACTTTTCCTGGAAAATATCAAGTTATATCGTTCGTTTCGCCAGGAAACACCGGAAGATCACTATATGCTTCCACTGGGTAAGGCAAATATTGTGCAAGAGGGCACAGATGTCAGCCTGTTTGCCTATGGGGCAATGGTACAGGTAGCCCAATCTGCAACAAAGCAGGCTCAACAGGAAATAGGAATAAGCGTCGAGATTATTGACCTGCGTACCGTCTGGCCCCTTGACGAAGCAGCAATCGTAGCCTCCGTTGAAAAAACAGGGCGGGCTGTGATTGTCCATGAGGCTGCCCGTGCAGGTGGAGTAGGAGCTGAGGTTATCTCGATTATCAATGAGCGCTGCCTCTATTCACTGCTAAAACCTGTAGAGCGTGTTTCAGGCTATGATACTCCATACCCTGCGCCTGGACAGGAAGATTATTATTTACCAACGCCGGCTAAAGTGCTCGATGCACTCAAGCGCGTGATGGAGCCTTAGAGGGACGCTATGCAGGAGTTTAAATTACCCGATCTTGGCGAAGGGATGGAGGAGGCTGAGATACGTCGCTGGTTCATTAAATCTGGCGACACTGTCAAGCTTGATCAGCCCATGGTTGAAGTGGAAACAGATAAAGCGGTTATTGAAATACCTTCACCCATTGCTGGAACAGTTACTGATGTTCGCGTACCAGCAGGCAAAGTGGCGAAACTGGGTGAGGTGCTTGTTGTCTTCGCATTGCCTGCTGGTGGGGGCACGGTTTACAAGCCCGCTCCCCCTACGACGCCTCGACGTATCCTGGCCGCACCGGCTGTGCGTAAACGTGCCTTTGAGTTAGGCATTGATCTGGAGCTAGTGACGCCATCGCAACCCGGTGGGCGTGTGACCCTGGAAGATGTACAAGCTTACGCCCAACGTGCGATACCTATACATATTTTGCCTGAACCTGCGTTATCACAGACCAATGGTGCAATCCAGCCTCTCACGCCCACCGAACAAAAAGATTCCATGCTAACAGCGATCAACTCGACAACCGTAGAGGAGCGCCAACCCCTTGTTGGATTACGTAAACGCATTGCTGAGCGTATGGAACGTTCATGGCGCACCGTCCCCCACGCAACAGCCTTCGATGAACTGGATGGAACCGAGTTAGTCACTCTACATCAGCTTCTCAGGCCCACCACACAACAACGCGGTACGCGTCTTACCTATATGCCACTCCTGATCAAGTTGCTGATCCCTGTGCTCAAGGAGTTTCCCATCTTCAATGCCAGTCTGGATGAAGAACGCCGTGAGATTATTTACAAGCGTGCCTACCACATTGGCATAGCAGCCGACTCACCAGAAGGATTGTTGGTACCTGTCTTGCGCGATGCCAATCAACTGACATTGATGCAGATTGCCCAACAGCTTGAGCATCTGATTGAAGGAGCACAGAAGCGTACGCTCTCTCTCTCCGAAGTAACAGGTGGTACCTTTACCCTCAACAACGTGGGTAGCTTCGGCGGTAGTAGTGGAACACCCATTATTAATTATCCCGAAGTAGCAATCCTTGCTGTAGGCAGGTTACAGGAAAAGGCTATTGCACGCAATGGTACTGTGATCGTGCGTACTATGATGCCCCTGGCTCTCTCGTTTGATCACCGGCTAATTGATGGTGCCATGGCTGGAAAATTTTTAGCACGTTTCAAAGAATTGGTAGAGCATCCACAGCAATTGATGCTGGATATGGTATAGATCTGGTAATTTCTCAGGTCTCCTCACCACCTGCGGTGGCTCGCTCTCGTTTGTGTGAGTTTTGTTGCCCATGGTGGAGGTTGCGCCGTAACCTCCACCATGGGCAACAAAACTCACACAAAACAGCTACGAAGCGCCCAGGGCGCTGAGGAATAAGGAAAAAGGAACCTGATCTGATCGGTGAAAGAGGAAGACACAACGATGGTTGTTGGTGATGTCACAACAGCAGTAGATGTACTTGTATTAGGGGCTGGCCCTGGTGGTTACGTAGCAGCGATACGCGCAGCCCAGCTAGGAAAACGTGTCACCCTGATTGACTCTGGAGCGGTTGGGGGAACCTGCCTCCACAAGGGATGTATTCCGCTCAAGGCGCTTCTCTCCTCCAGCGAACGCTATCAACAGATGCGTCAGGAAGATCTTGCTTTAATGGGTATCTATGCCGGGTCTATCTCCTTCGACTGGGCAAAGATGCAAGCATGGAAACAAAGCGTCGTAGATCGCCTTGCGGATGGCGTACGTCGCCTCATTGCGGGCAATCATATTGAATTTGTGAGGGGCACAGGCTGGTTTATTAATACGGAAGAGGTACGTGTTGAAGGTGAACACGGCTCTCATCGTTTCAAATTCGAGCATTGCATTATAGCCGTGGGAGCACAGGCTGTGCCCATCCAGGATCTACCTTATGACGGTAAACTGGTACTTACTCCTGAACAAGCTCTGATGCTGCCAGCATTGCCAGAAACATTGAGCGTCTTTGGTAACGACTATATTACCCTGGAACTGGTCACCCTTTTTGCTCGTCTTGGCGTCAAAGTCAAACTCTGTCTGCCTGGTGAACAGTTACTGGCCGATGTTGATCCGGCGGCATTGCGTTTGGTACAGGCAGGTATGCGCAAACTGGGAATACAGATAGCGACCAGGGTCAATGTTGCCAGTATACAGGATCGTCCACTTGTAATCTCGCAAGGAGTGCGCCCAAATGTAGCCGGGCTACACCTGGACGCTGTTGGGCTACAATTGAATGAGAATGGCGGGATTGCTGTCAATACGATGCAGCAGAGTAATATTCCACATATTTTCGCTGTAGGAGATTGTACCGGCGGACATACGTTAGCCAGCGCGGCAATCAAGCAGGGGAAAGTAGCCGCCGAAGTGAGTGCTGGACAACGTGTACAATTTGCCCCACTCGCTACACCTCGGATCGTCCACACCACTCCTGAACTGGCAACCGTTGGCTACTCCGCAGAAGAAGCAACACGCATTGGTTATCGTGTCACTACAGGACGTTTCCCCCTGGCTGCAAATGGCCGTGCCCTGACACTGGGAGCTGATAACGGTGTTGCCCTGATTGTTGCAAATGTTGAGAATGGAGTATTATTGGGTGCGACGCTGGTGGGACCACATGCGGGCGACCTGATTGGGCAGGTAGCTCTGGCAATTGAGATGGGAGCAACCTTAACCGATCTTTCGGAGATTTTGTATGCGCATCCCAGTCTGAGCGAGATGTTGCAAGAGGGGGCAGAGAACGCTCTAGGCAAGGCTGTACATCTACTGATGAAGAATGTTTAATGCTCTATGAAAAAGGTGTACATAATGACTTTTTTCAGATAGAATAGAAGTAAGAAAAACACTTTTCGCATTTTAAAAGAGTATCTTGTTAAGCGATCTAATCTTTCTGAGGAGAGATATATGGTAGATGAGAATCCATTTATGGGGCAGCAATTTGGCAATTATACGGTGACTGACGAATTAGGTATGGGCGCATTTGGTCGCGTCTGTAAAGGCAAACATCTT
>CAWFFV010000120.1:0-19189 GCA_963814985.1 uncultured Chloroflexia bacterium
GTCATGCAAGGGCGCGAGGTGACGGCACGCTATCTGATCAATGAAGTGCAGCAGGTCTACCGAGCAACCGGGGTCTACATCAATGACAAGCATGTAGAGGTGATCGTTCGCCAGATGCTGCGATATGTGCTGATTGCTAACGTTGGGGATACCACATTGCTGCCAGGGGACCTCATCGATCGCTTCAGTTTCGCGAAAGCAAACGGAGAGATCCTCGTACAAGGAGGGAAACCAGCGTTAGCCCGTCCGTATCCTGCTTGGTCTTACCAAGACCGCCTTACACACATCAAGCTGGGTAGCCGCTGCTTCGTTTCAAGAGACCAGCAAAGTGCTGATCAATGCAGCAATCCGGGGCAGGGTCGATTCCCTGAAGGGCTATAAAGAGAGAATCGTGCTCGGCGCTCGTATTCCCAGAACTATTGCTTGACGCTCTAAAACCGCTGAGGCCAGATCGGATGTCCTGCCACCTATGAAAGGGAAGACAAAGATGCTGATCTGTTGCCTTCTCCCTGATAACTGTCGTCTACAGAGATTCTCAACCGCCGATTTCACAGGCGTGTTGACTCCAATGAAATGAAAGGAAGACTAATGAAAAAAGCATACTATTCTCTTCACCCAGAGCTCGGCCAACACGCTTGGCATGAGGAAGATGGTTTCTTCCACGGATACATCAACGGGATTTACCACCGTATGGTTTGTACACGTGAAGAGTTAGAAGAAGTGCGTGAGGAGGAAAGCAGAGGAAAAGAAAGACCACGAGAGAATGACGAAGTCTGGTGGGCCTTAAATAGGCATGATTACGTCGATCCCTGGGATGAACTGTATGGTGAGTTCGAGTCGGCATCTCCCTTTGAAGAAGATCTTGGCTTTGAGCCACGCCGTCGGATCATTGCACTCAATATGTATCTCGATCCTGACACCACGACTTGGTACGGGCTAGGGAAACAGTATTCATTGCTGATGCGCTCTCGACGACAGGGGGACAGGCGCAAAGCTCTCAAACAACGTCTCCTTGCTCTAGGGCTAGATCCGAAAATGGAGCAGCATCCTGATACTCGCCGACTCCGAGCATTAGCGTTCGAGTTCGGATTGAACCCGTATACGACGACCTGGGAAGACATTGGCAACACCGATCTCGAACTTCACAAAGTCAACCTTCCTAAAGCACTGGCGTGTCGTGCGAGAGAGCACCTCGATGGCAAGACCATGAACTTCGAGGATCTCCTCCAAAAAGCATTAGAATATTACCTCATAACCACAAGGATAATGCAAATGAGGCAAATAGCAAGACAGATGAGGAGAAGACCAACACTCAATAGAACAACGAGGTGAGAAGAGTATGAAAGAAAAACAGCACAGATCTTACAATGTCTGTGTTATTCGGGTGCTTCCTTCGGCTCCTGCTTCTCTCCTTTGTGTCCCACATCATGTGGCGTTCCGACCAAATAAACACAAATGCTGTATGCTTAGGAGGCCTGTAGCCATCTCTGGAGATGGTTACAGGCCTCCTAGCGCCAGTGGTTACCTCAGATCCAGATGCTCATGTACTATTGGACTGTCTGCTGCTGTGGCATCGTAGGAGCGTGCGATGGAGCGCAGTGTACTGACAGTCGCTAGTGGAAATATTCCGACTCTAATAAGGTCGTATTCTCGCGTTTACTTAGTGCAATCTCGAAAGAAACGTCATGCGTCGCAGACGCACCACTCCGCATGAAAACAAGTTTTCAGAAGAAACTATGCAGACAAGACCCATTAATAGGGGGTATTGCATTGGAGTAATCCTCCAGGACTTAATCTCGCACATCTTCAACAGCCTTCTTTTTGGCGAGATAATCGGGGTCAGGGCTACTAATGGTATGTTGAGGTCAGCTAAAGATGATCTCATAGCTCGTCAGAAGACGACGAACCGTTTCTGAGGAGACGATGATGTCCATGCACTCAGCTAAACGTTCTCAGATCCACATCGAAGAGGGCTGTCCTAAGCTGCGAGGGCGTCGCCGAACTGCTTCGAGGAACTGCTCGTGGTATGCCTTTGTTGTTTTCAACGGGGCTCCCGTCCTAGTGCAAACTCACGAAAGAGAAGAGGGAATATGGTAGAATAGAGGGGATGAAAAGACTTCTCTTTCTGTTGATCTGCTCATCGAAAACAAATGAGAGATGAGAAAACCCACGAGTGAAGCTTTCCCCAGAAGGAGAAAGTCTGCGAGCCACACGATGGGAGAGAGTGGGAGAGCAACAAGCGAACGAATGGAGAATGTTGGCGATGGCAAAAACGACAAACAAAACGGTCTCCAAGCCTCGTTGTGGTCTGTGTGGGAAAAGCAGGAAATTAACCAAAACGCCTTGTTGTGACCACTGGATCTGCGATGATAGCGACACGTATGTGATGTTCTCTTATGCCCGCAATAGCTGTTGGCGCAATCACGATCGCTATACGCTCTGTGCCTCTCACTATCATGAGGGTCATCCTGGTGCCTGGCAAACCTGCAAAACGTGCCGTGAAAGCTTCGATACCGAGGACTATGTGGATCTGGCAACAAATGAGTACAATTTCGAGAAGCTCCAAAACCCACCGAGCTATGAGCCGACGAAGTGTGCCCAATGCGGGAAGGTGATTGTTCGTGCTCATGGCGGCTACAGCATTGTGCCCAACAAGGGATATGTCTGCGGGGCCTGTTCTTTCAAGGGGATTGTGTAACACACTTTCTTCTCCCAGTGGGGTGTGACTGGACCAGATGAGGCCCCTTGCTTCCACTCCTTCCAAATTCTGCCAGCGAGAGAGCATCGATCTTGTTCTCCAACTCTCGCGCATCCTTCTCTCCAATTGAGGAAGAACGACGATTGTCATACGAATTGAAGACAAACCAGCCATGAGAAAACCCATCTTTATCCGACCCCTAACTGAGGACGAACAGCGTCAAATTCATACAGGATTGCGTTCGTCAAACGCTTTTGTGCTGCGGCGTTGTCAGATCTTGTTGGCATCGGCGCGAGGACAACGCGCTCCTGAGATAGCAGAGCAGCTCGGTTGCAACGATCAGACGGTTCGCAATGTGATCCACGGCTTTCATGCATCAGGTCTGACTGTGCTGCAAGAAGGATCATCACGACCTCACCATCTGCGAACCACCTTCTCTGAGGAAGGGTGTCAGCAATTAAAAGACCTCTTGCACCGTAGCCCGCGTGACTTTGGCCGTGATCGTGGAATGTGGACGTTGGAACTGGCTGCCGAGGTCGGTTTCGAGCAAGGCATCATTGACAGAGAGGTGTCCACCGAAACGGTACGTCGAGCACTCAAACGACTCAAAACGAACTGGAAACGTGCAAAACATTGGATTACCAGTCCTGATCCACAATATCTGTTAAAAAAAATGGCACGTGACCGGTTAATTGCCTGGGCCAGCCAGCAGTCTACGTGGGCCATCGGATTTGAAGATGAGGTTTGGTGGAGTCGCTTCGCCTTGCCTCGCATGCACGCCTGGCAGGATAAGGAGCGTCCGCTTCGCTTGGTCGAACAAACCTGGCAGAAGAACGATCCTGATCCCAAAGCTCTTGCCTGCTACGGCGTGCTTTGGCAAGAGGGTGAGGTTTCTAAGCCGGTGCGTCAAAAGATGTCGTTGCGATTTGTGAAAGGAAGACCCGTGAGCGACATCACGACTCAATTTCTGGAGTGGTGCTGTGCGGAGCTACAGAAACAGGGCAAAACCGCGTGGTTGCTCATTTGGGATAATGCTTCCTGGCATCAGAGCAAGATCGTACGCTCTTGGATTCGCCAGCATAATATCCAGGTAGCAAATGAAAAGACTGGTGTACGTATCCTGCCCCTCTATCTGCCCACGAAAAGTCCCTGGCTCAACCCGATTGAGCCGAAGTGGGTTCACGGCAAGCGCAACGTTGTTGAGAAGGATGGCTTACTTACTGCCAAAGAGTTGGTCGAGAGAGTTTCTGCCTATTATAGATCTCACACTGAACCTTATCTAGCTATTCCCGAAAAGGTCGCGTGACTATGCACTAGGTCGATCGAACAATCCTTCGATGCCCTCCTTGAGATAGCGTTTGAGCCAGCGTCGTACTGTCTCATCATCTCCACAGGCAATGCCCGGAGTGCTCAGGTGCTGCTCGCAAACCAGCAACACCATTTGGGCACGCGTGCGAATTCGCACATCCTTTGTGTTTTGATACACTTCTGCTAACTTGGTCTGCTGTTCTTCTGTCAATTCTGGGTATCATCTCAATAATTCGGGGTGGCCTGGCATGGGACAAAATTTGATGGCGTATGTATACTAAAAGTATGCTAGAACATTTCGATCCCAACACGATTGAAGATGAGGGTCTGCGCCAGGTGTTCATCGCGTTGATGAACCTGGTGGAAACCCTGTCGGCCAAAGTGAAAGAGCAAGCCGAAGAAATCCAGCGTCTGCGCGACGAGAACCATCGACTCAAGGGTGAGCAAGGAAAGCCGAAGATCAAAGCGAACAAACCAGTCCTCGCTCTCTCTTCAGAAAAGGAACGCCGTGAGTCCAAACCGCATCACAAAGCAAACAAGCAGGCCCAGATCAGAATAGATCGAGTCGAAGTAGTGAAGATGGATACCCACCGACTGCCTGCCGATGCACTGTTCAAGGGCTACGAGGACGTCATCGTGCAGGACATTGCGTTTCGCACCGAGAACGTGACGTTCCGTAAAGAGAAATATTACTCGCCCAGCCAAAAGCGGACGTATCTGGCAGAAATGCCTGTTGGGTACAAAGGTCAGTTTGGGCCGGGAGTCAGAGCCTGGGTGTTGGCGCTCTATTATGCGGCTGGGATGAGTGAACCAAAAATCCTCGAACTCTTGCAGACGGTTGGCATGTCGATGAGTGCGGGACACCTCTCGGACCTGCTGATCAAAGACCAGGAGCGGTTCCATGCGGAGAGTGCAGCCGTGGTGAAAGCTGGACTGGCAAGTAGCCCGTGGCAGCATCTCGACAGCACCGGTACCAGAGTGAATGGCAAAAACGAACAGTGTCATATCCTGTGCAACTCGTTGTATACCGCCTATTGTACCTTCCCGACCAAAGATCGCTTGAGTTTGCTTCGCGTTCTTCAGGGGGGAGCCGATCCCGTCTTTCAGTTGAATGACCTCGCCCTGGAGCTCCTGCCTCAGTTGGGTGTGACGAAGAAGTGGTGTCGCATGCTTCCCACGCTGTTGTCGCACGACCAGACCTACACAGAGAACCAACTCGACGAGGTGCTGGATGCGCACTTGCCCAAACATGGTGCCAATCTGCGCAAGAGTGTGAAGGAAGCCCTGGCGATCGCGACCTACCGAACCCAGACTGCCTATCCGGTGGTTGAACTGCTCCTGTGTGATGATGCACCCCAATTCAACTGGTTAACCGCTCAGCTCGCCTTGTGCTGGATCCATGAGTATCGCCACTACAAGAAACTCACGCCACGCTTCCTTGCCCATTGCCACCTCCTGGAACAGTTCGCCAAGGATTTCTGGAAGCTCTATCGAGACCTCCTGGCCTACCGAGACCATCCCAGTCCGACAGAGGCGGATGCGTTGCGGACGGCCTTTGATCACCTCTTCGGGCATGGCAGCGGCTACCAGCAGTTGGATGAGCGCAAAGCGCTGACGCTGCCCAAGAAAGAAGCTTTGCTGATGGTGCTTTCCCATCCGGAAATTCTCTTGCACAACAACCCGGCTGAGTTGGGGGCCAGACAACGCGTCCGCAAACGGGATATCTGCTTGCAGGCGCGCACCAGAGAAGGCATCACCGCATGGGATACCTTTCAGACACTCGTCGAGACTGCCAACAAACTTGGGGTCAATGTCTATCAATATTTTCGTGATCGCATTGCTCACACCAACGGGTTACCCAGTTTGGCCTCCCTCATTCAAGAACGAGCTGCTCTCCTTCACCTGGGCACCTCGTGGGCTGCGACACCCTGAACCATCTCATTCCATTCCACCCTGAACTTCCCTCATCTGGCAAGAACATCCGTCTGTTTTTGCAGATCTCTCTTCCTGCACCTCACCATACTCTGCATGCCACCCACTGATCGCTTTTCTCACCCCCAAT
Organism: uncultured Chloroflexia bacterium; assembly: GCA_963814985.1. Classification (GTDB taxonomy): domain Bacteria; phylum Chloroflexota; class Ktedonobacteria; order Ktedonobacterales; family Ktedonobacteraceae; genus CAWFFV01. The sequence continues at coordinate 6,069 of CAWFFV010000120.1, forward strand.
TATTGAGATGATACAATTCTGGCATGTGAAGTGCTTTCATGGGTCTCTCCTGTCTCAGCAGTATACCTTATGCCACAGAACTTGTGTGATTGTGCTTAGTGAGAATAAACAGACAGACGCATATATTGACCCTGACACACTGAGTTAGTGGGAGAACCAGATACATAACCCCTATTTGTATACCCTCTGTAGAGCAATTAAATGGCTGCAGAACATTTTTTCGAGCAAAAAGGTAGACAAATATTCCCTGAGAAAATCCTTCTGCCTTTTGTTTGAGGACATGCCGCCTGAAAATCCAATCATTACTCTTCCTTGTATTGCCTCACAGATCGAATCATTATATAATGAGCATTGCAATAGTAAGGGTAAATAAAGTCTAAAAGATAAAATGGCGCATAAGTAATATTTCTTTGTTCATGATCTCCTCCTGAATTGCTGGGTACTCTACAAAACAAAAAGAGGTAGGTGGCTCTGATGTCCACAATAGAAATCTTTTGTTGTTACGCTCGAAAAGACCTGCAGCTTCTCAATGATCTCAAGAAACACCTCATGCCAATGCAGCACAGCGCCCAGATACATATCTGGGCGGACACTGATATTGACGCTGGAGAGGAATGGGAAAAAGAGATCGATAACCATCTCAATACTGCTCAGATCATCTTATTACTCATCAGCCCTGATTTTATCGCTTCTAATTACTGTTATAGCGTTGAGATGATGCGGGCATTAGAGCGACATGAACAAGGCGAGGCGCGTGTTATCCCCATTATTTTACGTCCAACAGACTGGCAAAATACGCTGCTAAGGAAGCTACAAGCACTGCCAACGGGAGCGAAACCAGTTACCAGCGCTCTAAACCAGGACGATGCTTTACTCGACGCGGCTAAGGGGGTGAGAAAAGCAGTAGTGGAAATGCAAAAGAAAATTTCGCAAGAAAATCAACAATTACCCATTTTAGAAAAGAGAGAAGAAAACAGGATGGGATTTGGGAAGAAGCCCAACAAGATGAATGAGAGAACGAGGGTGGCTTACATTGCTGTCGCAGTTATTGTCATATCTGCCCTTATTGAGGGAATAGTCTTGCTACATAACACAACCCTAGCAAGAACAACAAAGCCAACCCCAACCAGCGCAGCAACTCCAGCAACAACAGTAAGGTCAACGTCAAGCAGTACGGTTACCCCAACACTGACAGTAACGCCAACCTCAACCAGTACCGTGGCTCCAACTCCCTCGCCTTCAACACCCGTTTTGGTTCGACCAGGAACGCCATTTCTTGCTGATCTAATGACCAGTCCCAACAACGAAGATCAATGGGACGTTATAACTCAATCATATGTTACCTGTGGCTTTAGTAACGGAGGGTACGATGTCAAAGTTCCTGCAAATACGGTGGGTGGATGCAGTACAAATGCATCAGTGACAAATCTGACAGACTTCATTTATGAAATCGACATGACGATTGTGAGTGGGGTAACGATGACACGAGTCCCACTCGTGGCGCAGGTCTGATGTTTCGCTATACGAGCCAGAATGGAGCCTCGAATTATGGAGTAAGTTTTCAGCAAGATGAACCTACTACCTGTTCACCTACAAGAATGGGACGCCTGGGGCAAGTCTTGGAACTGGCCATTGTAACAGTTTTCATCAAGGGGTGAACCGAACGAATTGATAGATGTAAAGATGCAAGGATCTACTATTACGCTTTTTGTGAACAATGCTTATGCGGTAACTGTGACTGATACCCAGTTCCAAAGCGGCCAATTTGGTGTACAGATAGGTTCAGGTAATGCGCCATCTGAAGTAGTGTACCGCAATCTCAAAGTGTGGAAATTGTAGGTGTTCTTAGGAAGTTCTTCAAGCAAAGATTGCCGTCCTTGCGAAAAACGGTGCGATGCTCCGATTGCTCTGGCGCAGCGCTGTGAATGGGAGATTGGCTACCAGGATGAGGTGTGGTGGAGCAAAGTGAGCCAACCCAACGTGCGTAGCTGGGATAAGAGGGACGAACTGCTGCGTTTACAGGAACTCCCAGCGGATAAGAACGATCTCTACCCCAAAGCGCTGGCCTGATACGGATGCTTTCCGCCGACAGCGGTCGCATGCAATCCCTGCGTTTTGTGTCGGGGCGCCCCATCAGCCAGGTGGCCACGGACTTCCTGGAGTGCTGTGTGAGCAGGTCCAAGCACAGGGCAAAAGCGTTCTGGTGCTGATTTGGGAGAACGCCTCCTGGCATGTGAGCGAGCAGGTCAAAACCTGGCTACGTGAGCACAATCAAACGGTGCTTCGCGAAGCTCAAGCGGGGAAAGCAGGTGTGCGCATCATTCCATGCTGGTTGCCCACCAAGAGTCCCTGGCTCAACAGGATTGAACCGAAGTGGGTCCACGGCAAGCGTGCCATTGTCGAGCCTGCCCGGTTGTTGACCGCTCAGGAACTCAGACAGCGCGTGTGTGAGTACTTTGGTTGTGAACAGGCAGAGTTCCTGACACAGCGAGCTACTTCCTGATGCGAAGGGAGGAACTCTTCCCTTGAAGACTCCCTTTTACACTGTTTTGAGTGCGACACGAAGACGGGTCGCCTATGGGGCTTGAGCCCTTCAAGAGAAAGCTCCTGCTTTCCGCTCAGAGAGGAGCGAGCGGCCGTTGGGGGCAAAATCGCCATAGTAGCGTGGTTGCAGATGACAATGGAGATGCGGGATGGAGTTGCCCAGAATTTGCAAGTTCATTTTAATCGGCTGGTAGACATGCTCCAGCACTTGGGCCACATGCATCAGGTCGGCAAAAAAAGCGGCTTGATCAGCAGCAGGAGGTACAGACATGCTGCCGACAGATAAACACGCAGTGCCCAGGGGTATCTGGATGCCGGCTCAAGCGCAAGCGGCCCGTTGGGAGATCGATCACCGTGCGCCCAGAGGCGTCAAGGGGGTCGTGAGCGGCCATCGCCTCACACAGGGGACCCCTATCGCCGCGCCAAAGCGCCTCCCATTGCTCGCGTGGCATTCACTCCCCTAAGGCCATCAGTAAAAATCCCCTCGTATAGTTGCTCACCCAGTGAGCAAGAAACTCTGCCACATTCTTGCGATTCTGACGCGATGCAAACGCTTCGGGAGTGCTTTCGACAATCTGATCATCCAACTCCAGCTCAATTTTTCGCAACGCTTTCCTCCTGCTCTTGAGATGTTGTGATTGTGGACGCGTGTCCCTTGCTTAGGGTAACAGCTTTCTCATCTTTACACAAGAGCTTTTATGAACCTGCACTTAGTTAAATAGACAAAACCAGATGTATGCATGTGCCTCAAGCGACCTATGGAGGACTTTTATAAGGTTTCATTTGTAGCGTAATTTTCAAAAGCTATGAGAAAAGTAAAATGAGAAGAGTAAAACATAATATATTTACATTGATTAAATGGATAAGTTTGCAAAATCTTCTCAAGAATGTTTCATAGTAACTATGTGCAGCTTTCATAACAAGCATTTCGAGCAGGAACAGAAAAAGAGGATATACTCATCGCCTCCAAAAAGTACAGGAGTGGAGGTGATGAGTAGAAGACCACCCTATTAGGAAACACGATCTTGCTTTTCTGCAAAATCGCTCATTTGCGACACCTGAGCTGCGAATCGGTAAGCGTCGGTCTGCTCTCTGGCAGCTTGCACATCGGCTTGCGTCTCCTTACTGGGCTGCCAACGGTGATCAGAGATGCTCTTCATTTGCGTGAATAGGCACTCCATATCTGATTAATCAGATCAGTCTTGCCATAGCACCCAAGAGCACAACGCAGCGACGAAGCGCTCTCTCACTCATTCCGACACGCTCACCATATTCCCCATGAGGACCAAAGGTCACTTTGCTATCGAATTTTGAATTGCATGAATACATGGCATAGCTTTGAAATTTTTGAGCTGCTCGGCCAAAGTATTCTTGCTGTTTGCGCAGATTCGCCTCTCCCATTTCCATACCATTATCGCCGTAGCGCAGGCCCATTCTCCATTCATATTCAGCGGTATACCATAACGCATCGAGATAGTAATCTCGGAATTGCGTGTAAGGCTTGCGTACCCAAGAACGGCGACCCTGCCAGGACCGAAATTCGCTGGGGAACTTCTTCAGAAGCGATTCCAGGAAATCGCCCGGATAATTCGCAATGAGCTGCTCGCAGGCTTCCCAGACATCTTCTGGAATCTCATCAACCAGCTTTCCATCTTTGCGTGCAAGCGCGAGAACTTTATAATTTGTCTCGAGGAGGTCCAGATCATCGACGCGACAACAATCAGCGAGGCCCCAGAAGCCTGAATCACTCACGAATGGGTCCAGATCAGGATCAATTACCTCTTTGCCCGCTGGCCTATTGACGTATTCGGTCACCACTTCTCTGATTTTTTTGCGTAACAATTTCTTATGCGATTCAAATCGTTCTGAGAGTTTGTCCTCCGTTGCATCTTCATCCGCCAACCCCCAACCAAAAACGTGCTCTAAGATTTTATCCCGGCTAATGAGTTCTCCTCGCCGCCAAGCAATATAGGTCAAGAGTTGAACCCTCTTTGCGTTAAGGGTCAAAGGCACAACAACGTGCTCACCGCCAGGAACATTGATCCTCATGCTGACATCTTTCAATAATCGAATCGAAATCACTGGCTCGGAGGTGGCAATATGTTCGCTTCCCACTGCTAGTGGCTGTGATAGATTTGATGTCTGAAAGGGAGCTACGATGTGGTTGGCTCTGACGGGGAGAACATCCCGTCTCTGATCAGCAGGGACTACTGATTGTTCATCTTTGACAAGTAAGGTGGATCTGTTTGCTTCCTCCACTTGCTTGCTCGGAGCCTGCGTCAATGACAGCATTGGTGGAAGGGGCGTTTCAGGATTGTAACCCTGCGAGCCTGATGCTACCTGTAAGCGTGAAGGAGCCGAGAATGATACCACTTGTATCTTTGGTGTTTGCTCTAGCGTTGAAGAGGATGTGCCGCGATAGATCATCTTTGCTGCTAGCGCACCCAGTTGTACTTGTTCAGGTCGAACGTCATCTGTTCCCTCTTCACTCTGGGATGATTGGATGAGGTAATAAAGCCAAAAATCATTCCTGTTATTCCCATAAGGAGAAAAGGAGATGCAATTTTAATCGTCAGGTAGATGATAATTCTGCGGTTTGTGGGTATTTGCCAGAGGCTTGGAAATTGCGAGACATGACTCCAGAACTCCCTCCAGTTGGGGAGTGTCCAGAGAATGAAAGCAAGTATCCCTACTGCGACGATAACCAGGACAGGTTTCCGCCATCGGAGGAGAAGCGCAGAACGAAAAAGGGGATCAATGTCAGGCATTGCTCTTTCCTTTCTAAACACTACTATGAGGCGCATACAATGACCAACATACGATAGATATATACATGAAAAATCGTGTAGAACTTTTCTTTTATCCAGGCTCGTCGCTCTCTGCCTTACGCCTTTCTCTTGCCTGAAAAAAGTCAGGTATGGCATAGCTGTAACACAATAGTTCTCTGGAGTCCGTCTTTCGATGACTTTTGGTGCATTTGACGATCTCAAACGCATCAATGTGATCGACCTTAGTATACAATGCAATGACAAAAAATGATAATAGAGGTGAATGGGCTCTACGCGTGAGTGTAGCATCACACGCCAGTTTCCTATGAGGAAGCGAACCGGATCAGAACAGAACATGATATGAAAACGACCTGGAAGAAAACCTGGAAGGTACTGAGAAAGCGAGGCGGGAAGCGATGCCAGGTGGAACAAGGCACGCGGAGGAACTGATGAAGCGAATGACTGCCAGCATCCCTCTACTCTTGATCACAACAACCTCTGCGGCTCGTACCATGCTATGCTATAATCAACATGGCGATTCTGGGCCCATGGTGAATCCTTTGATTGGATAGATTGGCACGCTTTGGTGATCAACGTTTGAACTTACGCTAGGTGATACACTGAGGAGCGGCATGAGAGAAAAAGTGATCTTTTGCAAGGATGATGGTATGTTAGAAGACTACATACAAGCACACAAGTATTCAATACGGAACCGAACGCAATTAGAGAAAAGCACATTTTGTGGTTGTTTCTACTGCAAAAGAATCTATAATCCAGCAGAGATTCACGAATGGGTTGATGAGAACGGGGTCACAGCACTGTGTCCGTATTGTGGGATTGACTCAGTCATTGGTGATGCATCCGGTTATCCCCTTGGAGATGAATTCTTACATACTATGCACAACTACTGGTTCAGCACGTAATAAAGAAATACTTTCTCACAACAAACTCGTCCTTCACCAAATTTGACACTGTTGGTAAACTTCTCTGATCAAACATTTCAGGAGCGTGTTTCCTCCTGCCAGAAGCATGTAAAGGAAGCACGAAAAGTGGGTTTACCAACAGTGTCAAATTTGAGCCAGATCCATCCAATATCAAAGGATTTACAGGTTATTATGCTAGTGCTCAGTCATGGTGAAATTGACAGGATGGAAACAAAGAGGTATCCTTCGAGAAAAAAGCCGAAAGGATCTCGATGAAGAAGTATATTGTGAAGTTAAGTAAACAAGAGCGGAAAGAGCTGCAAGAATTACTATCCAAAGGAAAGAGTTCAGCACGTAAAATAACACATGCACGTGTTCTGCTAAAAGCAGATGAAAGTGAAGGTGAATCAGGTTGGAAAGATGAACAGATAAGCGAAGCGTTAGAAGTGAGTCTTTCAACGATTCACCGCATACGTCAGCGTTTCGTGGAGGATGGTACAGAAGCGGCACTCTCGCGGCGTCCAGGAAGCGGATATCGTGATCCGAAAGTTGATGGAGAGAAAGAAGCACATTTGATTGCACTAGCATGCAGTAAGCCACCAGAGGGGCGAGATCGTTGGACTTTACGGCTCTTATCTCAGAAAATGGTGGAATTGGAGTATATAGAAAGTTTGAGCTATGAAGGGGTGAGACAGACACTGAAAAAAACGAGCTTAAGCCTTGGTTAAAGAAGCAATGGTGTATTCCTCCTAAGAATAACTCTGAATTTGTATATCACATGGAAGATATCCTTTCCGTCTATATTTGCCCTTATGATGAGAAAAGACCACAACTTTGTATGGATGAAATAAATAAGCAGTTAGTCAGCGAAAAACGACAAATTTTACCAACACAGCCTGGAAAGACTGAATGCTATGACTACGAATATGAGAGGCAAGGGGTACGTAACATGTTTATTGTCAGTGAACCACTCACAGGACAGAGATATGTGAAAGTAACAGAACGGCGAACAAAACGGGATTGGGCTCTCTTCATTCGAGAGATCGTCGATGTGCAGTATCCAGAAGCAGAAAAGGTGGTCCTTGTCCTGGATAATCTGGTAGAACCCCGCTAAGAAACATCATGCGCCGTAGGCGCACCACTGCCAATGAAAACGAGTATACTCAAAGAGGGAACCTCCTGGCGAGAAGACGACCAACAATATACGGTGTGAGAACGTGCTTAAGAAACTGTACTGGAGTGTCTGGACGAACCACTGCATGTTGCCTCAACGGCGAAAGCCGCCTCTGAGAGCACGAAGAGGATACTGAAAAACAACAGACACCCGCCTTTGAGGTTGCCATGAGAGGAAAAGGAGAAAGTACCTTCAAGAGAAAGGAGTGCGCGAGATGCAGGTGATGTATCAACGGTGCGCAGGCATTGATGTGCATCTGCGCTTTTTGGTGGTGTGTCTGATCATTATTGAGGCTGGGCAACGGCGTAAGGAGATTCGCACATTCCGCAATGAAACGGCGGATCTCTTGGCTTTGCGTGCGTGGTTAGTGGAAGAAAAGTGCACCCATGTGGGCATGGAGAGCACCGGCGTGTATTGGATGCAGGTCTATCGACGCCTGGAAGGCTTTTTCGAGCTGGTCGTGGCCAATGCTCAACATATCAAAGGGGTGCCCGGTCGCAAAACAGATGTTCAAGATGCTGAGTGGATTGCCGATTTGTTGCAACATGGATTGGTCACAGCGAGTTTTGTGCCCAGTCAAGAACAACAAGACGTGCGTGATCTGACGCGAACGCGAGTGAGCCTCGTGCAGGAACGTGCTCGCCTCGTCAATCGAGTACAGAAAGTCCTGGAAGAGGCAGGGATCAAATTATCCACGGTGCTCAGCGATGTGATGGGCTTGTCAGGACGAGCCATCTTGGATGCAGTATGTGTGGGAGAAAGCGATCCTCATCGGCTGGCCGGGTCGTGTCCACCCCAGTGTGCATGCAACTCGAGGAGCAAATGAGAGCAGCTCTCACAGCAGAAGTGCGAGAGCACCATCGCTTCTTGTTGCGAGAATTGCTCTCCCTCATTCGATGCACTGGATCGTTCGATCAAGCATCTGGAACTGGAGATCGAGCAGCATCTGAGCCCTTTTGAGGAGCAGGTGAAGCGTTGTGAAAAGATCAATGGGGTGAGTCCCCACGTCTTGCATGTCTTGATGGCAGAGATAGGAACCGATATGAAGCGCTTCCCGGATGCCGAGCACCTCAGCTCATGGGCAGGAGTGTGTCCAGGACACAAGGAAAGTGCAGGCAAACGACTCAGCGGACGGGCAAGGCATGGCAATCGGTATGTGCGGGCAGCCCTGGTCCAAGCGGCTCATGGAGTTCGTCGATCTCATACCTATCTGGGAGAACGGGTATCGCCGCCTGAAAAAACGACGAGGGAGTAAACGAGCCGCGTTGGCGGTAGGCCATAGTATTCTCGTGATTTATTATCAGATGATGAAAACAGGAGAGGAGTACCAAGAGAAAGGAGAGGAGTTTTTCTTGCGCAAGGATCACGGGAAGATTGAGCGTCAGCTCGTCCGGCGTCTAGAGCGGCTGGGCTATCAGGTGACCGCGCCGCCGCCAGCCGCTTGAACAACACGCATCGGTCAACATAACTAGGGGTGAAAACCATAGCCAAAGGGAGGCTTCGGGGGGGACTTTTTTGTCTTTTTGTATGTATTTTCAGAGGATTGTTGGCGAATTGGTCGGGAGAAAAATGTGAGATACTAGAGAGAAATGAGCAAGGCATGCAGCGAGGGGAACCGATGTCATTACAACCACAAGCAATACCACCAATACCAGAAGAAACAGCACGTGTGGCTCGTGCCATTTTACCTAAAGGAAATACCTTTACTCACATGCGAGATGAATTTGGGACATTTTTTCGAGATGAGGACTTTCTTGACTTATTTTCCGAGAAAGGACAACCTGCAGAATTGGCTTGGCGTCTTGCGCTCGTGATGGTCATGCAATATGCTGAAGGGTTAACTGATAGGCAGGCAGCCGAAGCACTGAAGAACACGTATTGATTTGAAATATGCATTGAGCCTGGAAATGACCGATCCAGGATTTGACTTTGTGCGCCATGTCACGTGGTAATCTATCGCCGATGCAATCGGCACATGAAACTCAGAGGAGGTTTCTAAGGTCAACCAACCTACCTGACATCGAAAGATGGAACGGGAAAACAGCATGTTGGTAACGCCGCAGCTCCTCCAGGCGTAAAGGGAGAGATGGGCGGCAAGACCTGCATCCTATGGGAAGAGCTAGACTGCTCGAAGTTTAATCCTGACTGGGTTTAGAAGCCAACCTGCCGGAAAGCGCCTGAAACCGGCACTCTCTCCTGTCTCTATTAGAAAAGTCGATAGGGACACCTCTGGGAGAAGCAGAGCTATCAACGGGATACGCTCAAAGGATGAGTAGACGACCTAAGGGATGCTCGAGACGTAGATTACCGGCGGAACATGGGATTGTCTAAGGACCGAGAGGTCTAAGATAACGGAGTCGCCGTAGTAGTCCGAGACGGTAACGCCGATCACATGGCGAAGGGCGACAGGAAGTTCAGATTGAAAAGCGCAGGGAGGTACTCGCGATGAGAAGCGCCGAAACTGTCTTAACAATCATCCGAGAACGTGGCAAACGAGGACTGCCATTGGAAGATGTCTATCGCATGCTCTACAACCCAGCTCTCTATTTGCGTGCCTATGCTCGTTTATACAAAAACAAAGGAGCAATGACGCAAGGAGCAACCGCCGAAACGGTGGACGCCATGTCATTAGCAAAGATCGAACGGCTTATCAACGATATTCGACATGAACGACATCGATGGATGCCAGTGCGACGCGTCCACATTCCAAAGAAGAAAGGAGGACAAAGACCTTTAGGGTTGCCCGTGTGGAAAGACAAGCTGCTGCAAGAAGTCATGCGCTCCATTCTCGAAGCCTACTATGAACCGCAGATGAGCCAGCATTCACATGGGTTCCGTCAGGGTCGAGGATGTCACACAGCTCTCCGAGAAATCCAGACTACCTGGACTGGCTCTCGTTGGTTGGTGGAGGGCGATATCGCCAAATTCTTCGACACGATGGACCACTCGGTCTTGCTCGCTATTCTCAGCGAGAAAATTCATGATCAACGGTTTCTCAGACTGATTCGGCACCTCCTCGAAAGTGGCTATTTAGAGGAATGGAAATTCAACACCACTCTGAGCGGATGCCCGCAAGGAGGAGTGATTTCACCAATCCTCAGTAATATCTATCTTGACAGGTTAGACCAGTATGTCGAGCATGTATTGATTCCAAAGTACACACGAGGAAACAGACGAGCAGCCAATCCGCAATATACGACCCTACGCACACAGGAACAAAGGATGAGACGAAGAGGAATGCGGGAAGAAGCAAAAACGTTGCACCAACAACGTCAGAAACTTCCTTCCATTGATCCTAACGATCAAACCTATCGACGACTCTACTATGTTCGCTATGCGGACGACACCCTTTTTGGCTTTGCTGGTTCTCGATCTGAAGCAGAGGAAATTAAACAGCAACTGGGACACTTCTTGCGAGAGACGCTCAAGCTCGAAATGTCACAGGAAAAGACCTTGATCACTCATGCGAGTACAGAAAAGGCGCGCTTTCTCAACTATCATATCGTGAATCAACAATGTGACACCAAACACACCAAGAAACGGCGTATCGCCAACGGACGCATCGGGCTCCTCGTCCCTCCAGATGTCGTTGAAAGCAAATGTGCCCTCTATCAGCGAGCGAGAAAACCCCATCATCGTCCCCAATTGCTGGAAAATGATGATTTTACCATCATCAGTCACTACCAGCAAGAATACCGGGGAGTGGTGCAATACTATCTGCTGGCCCAGAATGTCTCCTGGTTTGGGAAACTGTACTGGATAGCGAAGTGTTCTCTGCTCAAGACGCTTGCCTGCAAACACCAGAGCAGCATGAAAGCACAATGGCGCAAGTATAAGGCAAGCTTCCAGGCAGCCAACGGAACACGCTACAAATGCCTGGAAATCCAAGTCCCGCGAGAAGGGAAGAAGCCGCTCGTTGCTCGATTTGGAGGCATACCGCTCAAACGAGAACCAATGGCAACACTCATCGATCATCCTCCCAATGTTGCTCGACTAGAGCGCAACGAACTGATCAAGCGACTCCTTGCCGAGAAATGTGAACTCTGCGGATCACGGGAAAACGTGGAAGTCCATCATATCCGCAAGCTCGCTGATCTCGAAAAAGGAGGGAGAGAACGACCACATTGGGTTAAAATCATGGCAACCCGCCGAAGAAAGACTCTTGTGGTCTGCCACGTTTGTCACCGGGCTATCCATGCTGGACAGCCGACACGACCAAAGGTATCGGATTGAACGACTGGAAAGCTGTATGCTCGCAAACGGGCACGTACAGTTTGGTGGGGGGCCGATGGAACAGGACAATTTCTGTACCTCGCCAGCGGCCTACCCAACTCTGTACTGAGTGAATTTCGCAGTCGATTACTGACAAAACAGGCAGAACGCCGTCTTTTTGATATCATGCTCTCTCAGTGTCGAGAACGAGGATGGATAAAAGAGCGTGGAAAACAAAGAACAGACTCAACACATGTTTTGGCAGCAATCAGAACAACAAATCGTCTTGAATGTGTTGGAGAAGCAATGCGTCATGCGCTCAATATTCTTGCAGAAGTGGTTCCAGATTGGCTCTTAGAACATATGAAGCCAGAGTGGGCAAAGCGCTATCAATCTCGCTTTAGCGACTTTCGCTTACCAAAGGACGAAAAGCCACGTATGGAGTTGGCAGAGGAGATAGGTGCTGATGGTCGCTATCTTTTAGAGAAAGTCTCTGCAAGCTAGCGTCATGCCTGGTTACGAGATATACCAGCGATAGAAATAGTACGATGTATCTGGATACAACAATATCATGCAAGCGAACAGGGAGCACCATGGAGAAAAGATCAAGAGCTCCCTCCATCAGCAGCGCTTATTCAATCTCCTTATGATATGGAGGCACGGTACAGCAAGAAGAAAAATACAGGATGGGTAGGATATAAAGTTCATTTTACTGAAACATGTGATTCTGATCGACCAAATCTTCTTCTTGAGGTAACAACGACTTCTGCTACAAAGCCGGATGGAGATGTTATGGAGGATCTTCATCACGCGTTTAGCAGAAAAAAAGGTGCTTCCCAGCCAACATCTCGTCGATAAAGGCTATGTCAATGCTGAAATTCTCGCAAAAAGTCAACAGATACATCAAATAGATATCATTGGACCTGCTCTCCCTGATACATCATGGGCATCAAAAGATGCTAGAACGCTTTGATCATAGCGAATTCAGCATTGATTGGGAAGCAAAGAGCGTGCTCTGTCCTGCTGGACAAAAAAGTCGAGATTGGGGTCATATCCCTGATAGACACGGAAAGCCGAGTCTTCGTATACGGTTTCCTTTACCTGTATGCCGATCTTGTCCACTCCATGCCCAATGTACCCCAATCGCGGCAAAAGTTCTTATTCTGCGCCCAGATAAACAAAGCTTATCAGGCACTTCAAGAAAATCGTAAACGTCAGGAAACACCAGAATTTCGAGCGCTCTATGCAAAACGTGCGGGCATTGAGGGGACTGTTGCTCAAGCCGTAAGAACCTGCGAGATACGAAGATCACGGTATATTGGGCAGAAAAAGCTGAATCTTCAGGCATTTCTCACTGCTACATCGATGAATGTGCTTCGTGCTTGTCATTGGGTAGCAGAAGAAAAACATGCAACTGCACCTTCTTCTCGTTTTGCGAAGTTGGTTGCTTCTGTTCAGCACGTTTCTGCGGCTTAGCTTCTGGCAATTCGCCAACAATAT
>CAWFFV010000121.1:0-6440 GCA_963814985.1 uncultured Chloroflexia bacterium
TGCTCAGTCTCAAGCGGTAGGCTTTCTTTATAACCCTTGGGATGATAACAGATAGGTAATGTATCAAAATAGGACCTGTAAATCGATATTACAGACCCTATTTTGATATTGTCATAACTACATGCCAGTTCTTTTCTTTCTCCTCCCTTTCCTGTGGTTTTTACATCCAATATTTTCCCATACTGCAATCGCTTGAAAGATGACAGCCAATGCTGCTATAGTAACAGTGAGACACTCATACAAACTCACAGCAAGATGTCCTTTCATCAGTATATCATGATATCTAGAAACCTAAATCCTTTGGGTTGGTTACACCGAAAGCTTTGCATAGCAAGAACATTGAGCCAGGCTGTGGTACTTGCTCACCATGTTCCCAACGGAAATATGTCTGCGGGCAAACGCCTACGGCGTCTGCGGCATCTTTTAGTGTCCAAAAATTTACATTGCGTGCAGCACGCAACTTACGATTTATCTTTACCTTTTTAGGCATGATATAATCTCCCAATAAAAAATCTCGAGGAATAGCCGCACACAACAATAGCTGGATTACCAATGTCATCAGTACATCAGCAAACACAATTGACACTATGTTCAGAATTATGATATTCTGAAAAAGAGTGCACATAGAGATCTATGTGCACGACCTGAGTTTGCAGGCGGCTATTCCTGCTCCTTGTAAACGTGTTAACCGTTCCTGGTACAATTTGTGAATTACTTGGCGGGCAAAACTAAGCGTTCACAATACCAGGGCGGTTTTCTCTCTTCTGTAAGCAGATGTTACCACAACATCTCTCCCAAAAAGCCATTCTGTGCAAAAAATAGCGCTGAAAAACGCTAATCAAACTACTAGAAAAAGTGCAAAACACGCTCCTTTGTGATACTCCTTCCGGGGTTGGGAAAACACAAAACAACGCGTATATTTCGACTACCTGCGTGCTTGTGTCTTCTATAGCAACCGTGACACCATACCATCAGGGCAGGCGAGCTAATCTTGTTTTTTCGATTATCATAGCAGTGTTTGTCGATTGAGAGGCTTATCTTAGCGTTCATCAATCTAAGTAAAATACACAGTATCCCTGGGCACTACATCATCAAAGTATATGGAGATACGAATTATCACCTCCTGGCGGGTCAAGAATGGCACAGTACCATTGAATGTTTCATCGTAGAGGTCCTTCACATCTTCTGTAATGCTGGGCTTGAGTGCTCTTGACACGGAAAGGTGCCTTGGGATTATTTTATATGTGCGTATGTGCCACCTGATCGCACAAGTGAGTAGGTCCATCCCTACAAGCTCTCTGTTAGTATATAGTCTTTTGATTGATCCTGTTGTCCTGTCTGTGGCGTTTGGTATAGCCGGCTTGATCACTGGAATTGGCTGGGTGGGAGTCCCAGACCTCTGAGTACGGTAATCATCAGAGACAGATTTTTCCTCCGAATACGACTCCGCGATTTGTCGCCGCTGTACCCGGTTGGTATGCGGCAAATCGACTCGCACTCGCGGTAAGGGCGGCGGCGTGACCGGACCTGTTGATCCAGGTAGTGATGCTCCCTGTGAGACTGTGAAGTCCCTACTTTTGAATTGGCCCATATGTTATAGCCCACCTCGATATACATGGAACGCTACAAAAATACCAATAGCGCTTTATGTTGACTGATTGATGTATGTTTCTGTTAACAATACCGGACTTATTTACTATGAATGACCTGGACCAAGACCCATCTGTATTTTTTCCAAAGTAGATACAGTCCTGAGTATCAAAAAACAGGCGAGGTAACCGCGTCACCAGAGAAATATGCTTACTTCATGTTGTTTCAGCTTTAATAGAATGTGCTAAAAATGTAAATTCTTTCTTAAAAGAGCTAAAATCTCTTCACAAATCTCTTCAAAGCTGCTATAATAGCCGTAAGATATACATGGTTAATCTTTATGTATAATTTCTTTTCATGTATAAATATTTCTTATACATGGGACAGGCGTATCGTACTCTTTTTTAAGCTGATTGTCAAGATATTTTTGATAGTTCTTTCAAATCTTTAAAATCAGGAGATCGCTCATGCCAATTAGTGACAGCAGACAAGCCCAAATCGATCAAATAATTTCCACTGATTTATTGCGCAGATCCCAGAAGCGATTTGGTGAATTACTACGCGAGGTATGTGAGGCATCGGGTTTCACGCAAGGGAAACTCTCACGAAAATCCAAGGATGAGCGTCAGCGGTTGATTGAAGCAGGATATATTCGTCCTGAGGACCCTATTGGATCAATGGAGCAACCTACTATATCAAAAGTGATGGCCGGTGTTCAAGAACCAACTTATTTCCAGGTCTTCATCTGGTTGCGTGTCATACGGACTCATTATGAAAGCACCAAATTTGCTGAGATTTGCAAAAAGTTAGGAATTATCCCCATTCCACAATTCTCCCGTGAATTGGAACAAAAACTTTGGTATCTCTCGACGTTCGTGCAACCAGATGAACTTCTCCGGGTCTATGAGGAAACTGAGGAGTACGTAAAGGAACTCGAACTCAGCCAATCGCTCATTGAACACAAAGAGACACGGTGGGAGAAGCCGAAAATAGGGTTGGAGGAAAAGATCACAGATGTAGATATACCAGCCTTCCCAAAAACAGACACGGATATAAAAGCTGTGCGAATCCGTCAAGCAGTAGTATCACAGAAGCGATCACCAATCAAAAAGTAGACTAACAGGCGTTTCGCTAACTTCGCCTTGTGCATGGAATCTTGGCACCCAGCTATACAGCCAACCATAGAGCTATGCAATTGTTTCATTGTGTGGTATGGTAAGTCTAGATAAGCTACCCTGGCTCTGCTTGTGCCAACTATGCATTCATTCTCACACTGGAGGTCTACATGAGTGAGATTGCCCCTTCTACCAACGCTGGTTCCAAGGCTCGCACACGCCCCTCCACAAGTTATGCTCGCTACGTATTTTGCGTAATGTGTGGCATTAGTTTCCTGAATTATTTGGATCGCAATGTTTTAACCGGAGCTGCCAATACAGTCGCTAAAGAACTTGGCTTTGGATTGGACGGGATTGGTTACATTGCCTCGGCCTTTCTGATTGTCTATACCCTGAGTACTGTCCCATTGGGTATCTGGGCAGATCGTACAAAACGTAAAAATGTTGTAGCGGTCTGTGTCGCCGTCTGGAGCATTGCTACGGCGGCTACTGCGCTGGCCACCAATTTTACGACGCTCTTTCTTTCACGCATGATCCTGGGCATTGGTGAAGCTGGCTATTTTCCCGCCGGGAATGCGCTCATGAGTGACTACTTTAGCCGAGAGAAGCGGTCACGCGTGATGAGCTGGTGGAATGTTGCTCAACTTGTGGGTATCCTCGTCGGTTTTGCGCTTGGCGGCATTCTGGCTGGCGCTGGCCTCTGGCGGCTGGCATTTATTTTTACGGGTATCCCTGGTCTGTTGCTCGCCTGGTTTGCATGGCGACTACGTGAGCCACGCCGTAATCAGGCCGATGAAGAAGCAAGAGAACTTGATGCACCTTCTCAGGAAAATGTACTAAAGGCAGAAGAATTGCCTCACGTTGCTCCTCTACCCTCAACGCTATGGTCACAATTTGCGGCATTATCACGTATCAAAACGCTGTCAGTATTGATTGCCGTACAGGTCTTTGCATTTTTCGTTCTGGGGGTCAATGTTGTTTTCCTACCAACCTATCTGCAACAGAAGGACCTTTATGGCTTTACTTCGGGACAGGCGGGCCTTTTCTCAGGAGCGGTGATTGTGCTCGCGGGCATGGTGGGAACAGTTCTTGGGGGATATATGGCTGATGTTCTTAATCGCCGCCATCCAGGAGCGCGTGTATTAGTTTGTGGAATTGGCTTCTTGCTCAGTGCTCCTGCATTCGCTATCGCTGTCACTGCCCATAATATCGATATTTTTACTATCTTCTTCATTCTTACCTGCATCTTGCTCTCGATCCATCCTGGTCCCAGTACAGCTGCCATGCAGGACGTTGTTCCTTCAGCTCTACGAGCTTCTGCTGTTGCTCTCGCATTATTGATTGCTCACCTCTTTGGTGATGCGTTTGCTCCTACCCTGGTTGGCGTACTGGCTACCAATTTCGATCCGACACATGGACTACATTTCAAAAACAGTGTTGCGGGCCACGATTTGAGTATCGCATTATTAGTGACATGTACACCAGCACTGGTCATAGCGGGTCTCATTGGTATCTTCGGAGCGCGTTGGATGAAAGATGATATCGCCGCCGCTGAACGTGTTGATAGATTGGCAAAAGCAGAGTGACACTCTGTCCGGACTTGCTCGGGTGTTTGTTTGTTTGCGTTAGATAGCCGGTACAATTTACACTTGTTTACGATTGACTATAAAGTTGGCACAGATCACAAAAACAGTGAAAACGCCCAATCCTATGTAGATGAATGGTTGGATTGTAGGATGATTGAGGATAACGATGATGGCAAGAAAGAAAAAGATCATCCAGAGCGCGAGTGAAGTAATAGCCATACCCACACGCAGATTTAGCATATGTTCTCTGAGGTGAGCATTTTCCTGAGATTTTTCCTCTCCCTGTCCAGCTATCTTCTGATTGTAAGGGCTTGCCTCGTAGTCATTGCTATAATGTGGCGATGCTCCATAGCCACTCTCATACGCTCCAGACTCACTACGCCGGGTGTTTTCAAATTGCATTTCCTGTTGCGACACGTTTAAGGCCCTCCTTGTCTAGTAATCTGGCTTTATGGTCACTACTCGGATTTATTGGCGCTCAAGGCACTCTCAGCACAGCAAGTGACGAGGAATCCTGAAGAGATACACTTGATACTATGCTAGTTACGAGTAATAAGGGAATATGTTGCAAGAGGAAAAGTCCTCTGGATCATCTTGCCATCATCACGTATCATAATAAAGGGCTAGCAAAAGCAACCTCCCTACACGTATTTGCACCCCAACAGAGATCCCTATTTTTCAAGGAAAATATTCATGATACATTTCTACGAACTTGCCAAATTAGACGCTGCCCAACGCACACGTTTGCTACGTCGTGCTGAAGTCGAGATCGATGATCTGATAGAATATGTACGTCCCATCGTGCGTGCTGTGCGCGACCGTGGAGATGAAGCCCTTATCGAGTTCATGGCTCGCTTTGACCATGTACAACTCACGCCAGATCGCTTGCGTGTGAGCCAGGCAGAGATTGAGCGTGCTCATCACATACTCGATAAAGATGTATATGCGGCTATCGAGTATGCCATTCACAATGTTCGCACCTTCCATGAACGTCAAATGCCGCATGAGCAGTGGTTCACACAGATAGCCCCTGGCATCATGGCTGGCGAGAAGATCACACCGATTACCAGCGTGGGACTCTATGTGCCACGTGGAAAAGGTGCTTTTCCCTCGGTTATGTATATGCTGGCAACACCAGCTAGCATCGCTGGTGTGCCCCGTATCGTTGTTTGTACGCCACCTGGACCGGATGGGAGGTTGATCTTGCTTCTCTCGTTGCTGCGGACCTCTGTGGCATACACGAAATTTACCGCGTTGGCGGGGCACAGGCCATTGCTGCACTCGCCTACGGCACAGCCAGTCTGACACGAGTCCATAAAATCACAGGACCGGGCAATCCCTACTCTTCGCTGCCAAACGCCTGCTTTATGGAACCGTAGATGTGGGGCTTCCTGCTGGTCCCAGCGAGTCAGTCCTGTTAGCGGATGAAAGTGCTGATCCTGAACCGGTAGCACGCGATCTCTTGATTGAGGCTGAGCATGGGCCAGATTCCTCCAGTTTACTTGTGACCGATAGCCGTGCCCTCATTAATGCTGTCGTGACTCTGCTCCCTGCCAGGATAGCCGCGCTTCCAGAGTGGCGACAGGCTTTTTGTCGCACGGGATTTGAGAGTACAGAAGGAACTGGAAGGTTTGTACTTACTGCAAACTATGCACGAGGCCATACATTTCGTGAACGAGTATGCCCCGGAGCATCTTGAGGTCTGTAACGTGAGCCATTTGCCCTCTTGCCGACTTGAAAAATGCCGGGGAGATTCTGATCGGGCCATATACACCGTATTGTACAGGGAATTATAGTCTGGGCACTAATGCCATCTTACCCACAGGAGGCTTTGCGCATACCTTCTCCTGTACCTCAGTTTACGATTTCCTCAAGCGCACTGGTCTGGCCTATCTTACAAAGGATGGCTATACAGCTCTGAGTGAGACAACACGCCGACTGGCAGAGTTCGAGGGTTTCCCGCGCATGCCAATGCGGTCACACAACGCCCTGTGTCATAACAACTACCACCTGCTGAATTCCTCAGCGCCCATGGCGCGCCCGTTTTATGTGGGTTGTGTCGCCCATGTCGGGGAAAGTTGCGCCGCAACTTTCCCCGACATGGGCGACACAACCCACATAAAACCAGAACGAGCCACCGCAGGTGGTG